>JAMPBB010000001.1:206836-243970 GCA_023666885.1 Muribaculaceae bacterium
AGTACCGCGTGCCGTTCTCCATGCACGTGGCAGGCTACAAGTACAACGAGATAGCTGAGAAGATGGACCTTCCCCTCGGCACGGTGAAGAGCCGCATATTCTTTGCCCTTCAGGAGCTCCAGAACCGCTTCGCTGACTACAGGTAAGATGCCGTATGGTGGTTACAGCATCTCCTTCATAAACAAGAATTCAAGTAAAGTTTCCATAGTTACATTGATTGGTTAATAATAGGTTATAGATTTAGGTTTAAAATTGGTAAAAAATGAACATGGTGCAAGCGTGAGTTTGCACCATGTTCGTTTAGTAAAATATGCGTTTTACATTACAAGCCACTTGCTCAGTCAATTCTGACTGTGTTATGCCGAGTGATTCACATACTGTATCAATAGTAAGCGATATATCTGATGATTCATCTGTTTCAATAAGCATACTGTCAGGATATGCTTCAGCTGCTGAAAGTTTATTGAATTTAGGTCCGAATGACAGTATAATTCCGGAGTTGATAAGACGGCGCGCTATGTCAGGTTTGAGCCGGAATCCATGATATATCCACGGCATGCGTGCATCCGTCAGTCTTCTAATCCTTATAAGTTCCTGCCACGCCTTTACGCAGTGTATTATCATGGGCTTGCCCATGCATTCGCTCAGCTTTATCTGGCGCATGAATATATCTGACTGTACCTTGTGGTAAATATCCGTATTGTAATCCAATCCGCACTCCCCTATAGCTATAGCCATAGGGTGCTCAAGCGCCTTTGTGAGTTCTGCAAATGTTGCTTCAGTGGCTGTGGATGCATTCCATGGGTGTATTCCGCATGAAAAGGGCTGATCAGGAGGTATAGGATCGCCGGGCGATATGTTTAATATGGCCTGTGGTGAAGGTGTATGGGTGTGTGCATCTATTATCATGGTACGGGGTCATATCCGCTGCCTCCCCATGGATGACAGCGTAAAAGCCTGCGCACCGTAAGGTATAGCCCTTTTATGGGTCCATACTTCTTCAGAGCCTCTATGGCGTACTGGCTGCACGAAGGGGTGAAGCGGCACGAAGGGGGCAACATGGGTGATATGCACAGCTGATAAAATCTTACAGGCAGTATCAGTACTGATGAAATTATTTCAGAAAATCTCATCATGGTTATCAATGGGCTGCGGTGGTGTTACGGAACGGTTTATACGCTCCATTATTTTATGCATGGAGCGCAGTGTTGTATCATAGTCGGCTATCTTACGCTCGCCCACATATACGAATGCTATGTCTACAGGATGAAGTTCCGGCAGCATGTGACGGCTCAGACGGTATGCTTCACGGCAGAGCCTGCGTAAACGTACCCTGTCCACGGCATGGCGTACACGCTTCTTGGGCACGGATATAACGAATCTTGATACCATAGGAGCTGCGGCCGAATCAGTATCATCATCACGCATACGCCATACGGCTCTCCAAGGATAAGCCATTGTCCCGCTTCGTCCGGCATCCATGCTGTGGTGGAAAAGCGAGTCAATGGCTTTTATGCTACATAGCTTCTCTTTCTTGTAGAGTCGCAGTCCTTTCATTCAGTTATTAGACAACCCCTCTTAATTTTCGGCATCCTCACGCAGGAAGTTGTCAAGCGCGGCTGTCATGGATGGAGATTTTACTGACGGTGCTTCTATGTCCAGACGCAGTCCGGCATCCTTCACTGCCTTTGCGGTGGTGGCACCGAAGCATCCTATCTTTATATCATCCTGCTTGAATTCAGGGAAGTTTTTAAGCAGCGAAGCTATTCCGGCAGGGCTGAAGAAAAGCAGCATGTCATAGTCAAACGGCTCGTCAGGACCGAAATCATTGCTTACCGTACGGTACATTACGGCACGGGTATAGTTGATTTTTATCTTGTCGAACACGTTGGTATCATCTTTGTGTACGTCGCTCACACAGTACAGGAACTTCTCCTTGTTATGCTTGGTAAGGGCAGGTACAAGGTCATCGAGTTTACCGGTGGTGCCATGGAATATCTTGCGCTTGCGGTACACGATATATTTCTGAAGATACAGTGCTATCGATTCCGTGGTGCAGAAATATTTCATGGTGTCCGGAATGGATATGCGCATCTCTTCGCAAAGACGGAAAAAATGGTCTATAGCTGTTCGTGCGGTAAAGATAATAGCTGTAAAGTCAGATATGTTTATTTTTGATTGGCGGAATTCTTTGGCAGACAGTCCTTCTACTTTTATAAAAGGACGGAAGTCAATCTGTACTCCATATTTATCGGCTATTTCATAGTACGGTGACTTCTCGGAAGAGGGTTTGGGCTGAGATACTAATACTTTTTTAACTTTCACGCTCAATGTTAATTAAGAGGATTGTTAATCAAATAATAATGTTAGGTACATTGCTGCCTTACATATAAATACAGGCGGCACAATTTCGAGTGTGCAAAGGTACAAAATAAAGTAGACAAGGGAGAAATAATTGTCGTAAAAAATTCTAAAACCTTTAAAAATAAAGATGATACGTGCAGTTACATACAGGGTGAGCCCTATGAATATCATGGCTCCTGCACTGCCGGGATTGAACAGTACTATCATGGCCGGAAGCACGAGTGTTATGGCCAGCAGGCACTGTGATGCACGGAATCCCTTTACCCACTGTGTGGTGCTCTCTTCCGTAGCAAATACGTATCCTATCGTGGCATATGCCACCCGCTGCCACAGATAGTACACTGCCGCCAATGCGCTTGTAAGTGCTATGGTTATGAATATATGATCCACCGGTATGGAACGTGCTATGGCGCTGTATATGATAATGCCTTCACATATGCACAGCAGCATTATCAGCGATACCTGTACACGCGTTTCGCTTACCGTGTGGTCATTGAATACGTTCTGGCGGCTGCGCACCTTCCACAGATCCTGAGCAAAGGTCTTTAGAAATGTGGAGTAGTGGCGGAAATTGGATGATATTATCAGAAATATGCCTATTATCAGACACATCACCCCGGTATTGTATCCGGGAAGCATGGGACGTGGCTCCGGGGTAATACCTTCGGCAAATGCCACCTTTCCGGTATGCATGCTGCCCACTTGGCGTAATACTTGCGGCGACTCATCTTCGCGGCACACTATAGGCTCAAATACACCGGGTGTGTCAAATGTCAGCGTGGCCGACAAAAGGGTGTCAGGCTGCGCCATATTCAGAGTATCAGTATGTAATGTGTCAGCTGAAGGCATTATTCATTGGATGACAGTGCCATGTCCACGGCTTGGGCCGGTGTGGCGGCCACTTGCCATAGCCTCTTTACCGAGCCTTCACGCATAAATCCTTTCTGTTCTATGCTTTGCAGCATTTCAAGCAGCGGATCATAATAACCGCAGGTGTTGAGTATCACCACGTTGCCTTTGTACAGTCCGAGCTGTCGCCAAGTTATTATTTCCATCAGCTCATCAAGCGTGCCTACTCCTCCCGGCATGGCTATGATGGCCGTGCTCAGGTGAGCCATAGTGGCTTTGCGTGAGTGCATGTCAGGCTCGGTTATCATCTCGGTAAGGCCGGGATGCTGCCATTGACGTTCGGTCATGAACCGGGGCAATACACCTATAGTGACGCCCCCGCTCTCTATGGCTCCGTCTATGGCACTGCGCATCAGACCGCCACGTCCGCCTCCGCTTATTAGTGCGGCTCCGTGTATGGCTGTAAGGTATCCCACCTCATGGGCGGCAGCCTTGTATATGTCGTCTATGCTGTCACGAGAGGCTCCGTACACGCATATGGCTTTATCGTATTTCATAGCTTGCGCAAAGGTACGAAAAAAAGCCGTAAGGCACTGTTTCTATTTATTCATTATGTAGCGCAGAAGGAAGTATCCTCCTATTACCTGTATGGCCATACCGGCTATGCCTATACGGAAGTCCTGTACTGCTGTAAAGAAGCTGCCATATATGCCCCACTCGGCCATACAGCCCGCTATCTGCGATGTCAGTACTACGGCGGCCAATATCGGCAAGCTTATTGAACGGAATCTATAGGCTGTATATCCTGCCACTGATGCCAATATAACGCTTTTTACTGTTATGGCCGGCAACACTTCAGCCGCAGGCATACCTGTGAGCAGTGAGTTTACTATAGGTGACAGCAGTGCTGTAAGCAGCCCTACTTTCCATCCGTATTTGTAGGCTCCCACCAAGGTGAAGAAATATATGGGCAGAAGCATGGGCCCCCCACCGGGTATGAGGTGGCATATCATGGGCAGAGCTACATTGCCCGTTATGAATAAGGCAGCCAATATCCATGCGCGTGTAGCCTTGAAGTCTACGGTATATAGTTGGACATTACTTGAGGTTGATGCGTTCATTGTATTTTGTTTTAGTTTAATTATTCTTCTTCGCTAAGTTCCTTGAGTTGTTCGGCAAAATCGGCATACACCTCACTGTCGGCTCCGGTAAAGAGCATGAGCATGGTGTCATTACCTGAATGCCCTACAAAGAAATACATCAATGCCGCCTCTGAGGTGTCTGTGGACGGCTGGTAATAGTAGCGCTGTATGCGGTCATCCTCATCTTTCTGCTCCACTATAAGGAGTTCCGGCGGGAGCTTGTCAAGTATCTTGAGTACAGCTTCACGAGGTTCGGAGTTACCGTAGCCGGTAATATCGGCAAATCCCAGATCGGATGGAAATCCGTAATCGCCCACCGATACCGGTTCGGTAGTGAATCCTTTCAGCTCTGACACTTCCTTGAACACATCTGTCAGGCTTACGGCACCCATTGATGTTACTGCCGAGCATAGCGCCATAAAGGATAGCAGTATGTAGCGTTTCAGTTTCATACGTGCAAATATATTAAATATCTACAAAACATCCCGCCTCTTGTGGGGCGGGATGCATTGGTTTTGGTTATGAATTTTGCAAAGGGAGGTTTAGCGCTCTATTTGCTATAGATCATATTTATCAGTCTATCTCCTCATCAGCTTCGTAACCGCCCATTTCGCGTATGGCGTTCTTGAGCATTACATACTGCTGGAAAAGATGATTTACAGGTACTTCACCCTTGGTGTAGTCATGCATCGGGCTCTTGAGGAAGAAGCTCAGGAAGCGCTGTATGCCATGGCGTCCGGCGCGGGCAGCGAGGTCGCTAAGGAGTACGAGGTCAAGGCAAAGAGGAGCAGCGAGGATAGAGTCGCGGCAGAGGAAGTTGATCTTTATCTGCATGGGGTATCCCATCCAGCCGAAGATGTCTATGTTGTCCCAGCCTTCCTTGTTGTCGTTGCGCGGGGGGTAGTAGTTGATACGTACCTTGTGGTAGTAGTCAGTGTAGAGGTCGGGCTGTTCTTCGGGCACCAGGATTGACTCGAGTGTGGAGAGCTTTGACACCTCTTTTGTACGGAAGTTGGCGGGCTCGTCGAGTACCAGACCGTCACGGTTGCCGAGGATGTTGGTCGAGAACCATCCGCTCAGACCCAGACAGCGTGTGCCTATGATGGGAGCGAAGCCTGACTTAACCAGAGTCTGACCGGTCTTGAAGTCCTTACCGGCTATGGGCATACCGGTCTTTTCGCTGAGCTCCCACATAGCGGGGATGTCAACGGTGGTGTTGGGGGCACCCATGATAAAGGGAGCACCTTCGCTGAGAGCTGCATAAGCGTAGCACATAGAGGGAGCTATGTGTTCCTTGTCATCAGCCTTCATGGCAGCTTCAAGAGCGTCGAGTGTATAGTGGATCTTTTCATCAACCGGTACATATACTTCAGTTGAAGCAGCCCAAAGCACTACTACGCGATCCAGATTGTTTTCTTTCTTGAAGTTACGTATGTCCTCACGGAGCTGTTCCACCATTTCCCAGCGGGTCTTGTCCTTCATGATGTTGTCACCGTCCAGACGCTTTGCATAGTTGTGGTCAAAAGCAGCCTTAAGGGGCTTGATGTTTTCGAGCTCTTCCTTAACGGGGTTGATGTCTTTTTCTTTGAGGACTTCAGCGTTGATAGCGCTCTCGTATGCATTGGCAGGATATACGTCCCAAGCAGCGAATACTATGTCGTTAAGATCTGCTATAGGCACTATATCTTTATATTTAAGATATTTCTTGTCAGCACCTTTACCTACACGAATTTTGTCATATTGTGTCATGGAGCCTACAGGCTTGGCAAGTCCTTTGCGAGCCATGAGTACGCCGGTCATAAATGTAGTGGTAACGGCTCCGAGGCCTACTACCATAACACCAAGTTTACCTTCAGCAGGTTTAACGTTTGTTTTGTTCATGATGATTTTAAAGTTATCTATATTATTCTGTTTTTATAGCGGCTTTTCACACGTGCGCTATCCGGTGTATTTATCGGATGCGTTCATTATTGGTGAAAATGCGTGTAAAAGTACTTGTAATTTTCGAAATGCAAAATTATTTCTAATTTAATAATAGCTTATTTTTACTAAATTAAATTAAAAATATAATCAATTAGTAAATATAGTTTAAATTTAGTATGTTATACGTGTTATAATGTTTTTGTATGTTAACGGTACATATCACGTAATTTGTATGTCTGCTCACGCAGATACTTGCCTAATTCCTCAGGTGTGGCACCGTGAGCGGCCTGCTCTTCGGGACTTATGGGCTGCCCTACGCTTATATGCATTTCCTTGCCTACCTTTCTGAACACTTCGGCCGGCAGACGCAGAGAGCGCCCGGGCCAGAATGCATGACCTAAGAAGTTGAACCACCAGCTGTTGCTGCCATGGAAGAATATGGGTATCACCGGTACTTTGGCCCGCTGTATTATCTGCAATATGGTGGGCTGCCATTGGCGATCCTCAAGGCGTCCGTGCCAATCGGTCTTGCTCATGGCTCCTGCGGGGAAGAATCCCACGGGTTCTCCCTCCTTGAGCATGCGCAGTGCCTGACGGATACCGTTTACGGATACCTGACGCTTCTTGGGGTCTTGGCTTGACCATGCGTCAACGGCTATGAAGTTAGGGCGCATGGCTGAAATCTGGTTCAGAATCATGTTCACCATCACTCTGAATTTAGGCCTGCGTGATGATATGAGGTATATCAAAGCTATACCGTCAAGTGCCCCGAAAGGATGATTGCTTATGGTTATGAAGGCGCCTTCAGGCAGATGATCAAGCACCTCCTCACCGTCTATGCGCAGCTTGATCTTAAATTCCTCCAGAAGTAGACGTCTTACAAATTCAGGCCCGGGGGTATCACAGCATTTTGCGTGTACGGCATTGACCTTGTCCACTGACAGGAAGTGTAGCAGCCAGTTTACGAGCTTCTCATGTCCGTCAAGTTTAGGTACAAGGCGGCGTATATCATCATAGTTAAGTACGTCAGGACGTATCTCATAATTCTCTTCAGCCATCAGGATATGTATTTAGTGTATCGGTTCATAAAACGGTTAAAGGCGGGTATGCGCATTATTACATATTCGAACAGTGCAAATCCACCTAAGGCACACAGTATGCCTCCTATCACGTCTATTATATAGTGGTGTGAAGTATACACGGCTGTAAGCCATATGCCAAGTGTTATCACAGATAGCGCCGTTATCCAAGCGGCTCCTGTGCGGTAACGTATGGCGTATACCAAGGCCACTAAAGTGTATGCTGAGTGAAGTGAAGGCAGGGCGGCAAATATATTGGAATTACGGGCATACAGTCCATCAAACACATGCCAACCTGTTATATCGCCGAATGCACCCAGCCCGGCCACTTCGCCGGTAGTTCCTGTCACAGCCTCGAATCCGTGTCCGGCTATATACCACGGTGGAGCCGCCGGATGTATGTAATATATGGTAAAGCCTATAAAATTAACCAGCAGAAATACCACGGCAAAGTGCAGATACTCCATTCGGCGGTGCGTGAAATACATCCACAGCCCGAACAGTATTGGCACCGGTACCCAGCACAGGTAGAATACTCCTGCCATGAAGTCGGCTATACGGCAGGTGTGGTGAGCCAGAAATTCATTAGGTGTAAGCAGTCCCCACTCGGCTGTGTTTATGCCGAAGAGGTTTTTCTCGGCGTTATAAAGCCCTTCGGTGTCTATTGGATTCACCATATAGTTAGGGCACAGGTTCATCCAGTCATATGATATGCCGAACAGGAAGAACGGCACCAAGGCCACAGTGAGTTTGCGTGTAGCGGGCGATGCAAAGAACATACCCAATATCACCACGGCCATCACCGTGTGCTCAGGACGGAATCCGATGAACAGGGCTGTAACGGTAAGCCATATGGCCAGTGCAGCTATGCACCACACGCTTTCTTGTACGGTGGCTGATTTACGGGTGGCGTGGTTCATAGGGCGTCTTATTTGCGGGCATTGAGCATACGTTTGCTGTGGCTTACGCGTGCAAACGCCGTGATATTGGCAAACACGGCTATGAATCCCATGGCTGCTATAAGTATTATGTCAGGGGCGTCAGTGGCACCACACTGTCCTGATATACCGGCGGCCAAAGTGGCCAGTGCTGTTATAACCACGCGCTCCGGACGCTGCAGGAATCCTATCTTGCACTCTATTCCCAGCCCTTCGGCTCGCGCTCTTACATAACTGACCATTATCGAACCTACCAGAGCCAAAAATGTGACAAGGGCACCAAATATGGAACCCGTCTGTATCAGATAGTATGATATGGCTCCGAGTGTAGCCAGCTCGCAATAACGGTCGAGCACCGAATCATACATGGCGCCGAAGGTGGAAGCCATGTTGCCCAGACGGGCCACCTGTCCGTCAAGCATGTCAAAAAGCGAGAATCCTATTATCAGAGCCCCGGCTATGGTGAGCAGTGAATAGTCTACCGTCCCGGTGTGTGCGCCGTCATATCCGGCCCATACGAGCACTGCGGCTGCGGCAAGGTTGCCAAGGAATCCTATAGTGGTAACCATGTTAGGTGTCACACCCATCTTTATGAGCAAGTACACGAACGGGTTTATTATGCGGTATATGCCTTGCTGGAGCGATCCGCGGGTTTCTATAGCCGATTCTTTTATTTTCATTGTTCAGTATCGTTGTGTTTGAACTTTAATAGGTCTACCAATTTTATGGCTATGGAATCGAAGCGTGTTATGCTGTACACGAAATAGCGTTGCAGCAGGAAGTTCCAGAACCATGACACGAGGAGTGACACCACCAGACGCGCAGCGGCGAAATATCCGTCAGGGCGGAAGCCCAAGCTCTCGAGCCAGTGCCACTTGCACAGTATGTAGTAAAGCGCCTGTGTACCGAATGAGTTGAGCAGCAGACTGCCTACCCATACCATTGCATATTTCACAGCCACGGCTTTCCAGGGACATCCCTGTGCGTGGAAGGTGTATTTGTAGTTGATTATACAGTTTATCACGCCGCCCATCACCGCACCTATGGCTGTGGACAGCCACGGCGTCAGCCCTACGAAGGCGAAGAGTATGAAAGCTGTGCCCAGATCCACCCATGAGGCTGTCTGCGATGATACGGCCGAGCGCAGGAATGTGTATATGAACTTGTCGCTCTTTATCAAGTTATTGCCTACCTTCTTAATGGTTCCCATGAGAGTTCAGAGTATGAAGTTATTGAGAAGCAGCAATATGATTGCCGCGTATATTCCTGACAGTATGTCATCGGCCATCATGCCGTAGCCGCGTGGCAGGCGTTCCATGCTTCTTATGCCTAAGGGTTTGAATATGTCAAAGAAGCGGAACAGAGCCAATGACACTATTATTTCCCACCACGGAGTCACGCCTATTCCTGACAGAGGGAGCAGCGATATCCACTGCCCTACCGTTTCATCGGCGCACGCGGCCACGGGATCTTTTCCCCAGTATTTCTCGGATTCGGAGCTGGCCCATGTGCCTGCTATGGTGTATATCACAGTGGCGGCTAACGTTACGCAGAATATGGTGGGCTGTGAGCACCACAGGTAGAGCGGGAGCCACAGTACTATGGCCACAAGGGCACCCCATGTGCCGGGAGCCACGGGCAGGAATCCTGCACCCATGGACGTGGCCAGCAGCTTTGGCAGCAGCGGGAATGGCTTGTCAGTGATAGGTATGGGCCTGCGCGATTTCATTTTCTTGCACTATTTTCGTTATACTCCTTGATCATGGACATGATGCGGCGTGCTATATGGGGTGCAGCTTCGGCTCGGCAAGGCGCAAAACTCGGCCAGTCCTTGAAGTCTATTATCTGTATGCTGCCGTCGGTGTCCGATACTATACAGTCGCCTCCGAATATGGTTATGTCAAGCTCCTCGGCGGCTTTACGGCATATGGATTTAAGCAGTTCCGGGTCAAATGGCAGTTCGCTGCTCTGTTTTTTGTGTGATATTGGCTGCTTGTCAGAAGTTATATCATAAGGAAGGAGCCAATGGAAGTAAGTGGAGTCTGTGATACCGTAAAATTTTACCGGTGTGCCGGATACATGGCGGCTTATCACGGCACGTTTTATACCGCGCATGAAGTATTCCTGAAGTACTTCCTGGGCTTCTTCAGGGTGGCGTGCCCGTGTCACATCCTCCTTGTGCATGGCGTGGCGGTCGCCCCGCTTTATCCAGCATGATGTGAATTTGCTGCGTACCAGTGTGTCACGTACCACCTCATCAGTGTTCACCACCAAGCTTTCAGGGCATGGTATTCCGGAGCCTACAAGTATGCGTGTCATACGCTCGCGAGTGCAGTTTTCTATACCGTAGGCCGAGTTTATGACTAAGGCACCGTTATCTTCCATGCGCTGCAACAGCTCTATAGAGCCCTGTTCGCGGCACATGTTTACCACTATATTTTCTTTTACACGTCCGGCCATGAGCTGCTCCTCGCTGTACACGTTTACGGCAGCCCCACGCTTGCGCAGCTGCTCGGCTACGAGGTTGAATATTGCGGCATCGTTACCTATATGGTTCGGCGAATAGGCTCCGGCACGCATCACACCGGCTATGTTTATCTCAGCCATGGCTATTGCTCATCAGATGATTTGGTCAGGTCAAGCACTACATTGTCATGCTTGCTTTTCTCGAAATACTGTTTGCGCAGAGGGTTGCGTGTGGCAGTGTGGTAGCGCCGCCGGTTACGCAGTACATCTATGGCCGTGTATATGGCATTGCGCATGGAGTCAGGGTTGGCTTTGCCTGTGCCGGCTATGTCAAACGCCGTACCGTGGTCAGGCGATGTGCGCACGTAGTCAAGACCGGCCGTGAAGTTTACGCCCTCATCCATAGCCAAGGCTTTGAAAGGAGCCAAGCCCTGATCATGGTACATGGCGAGCACTCCGTCAAATTTGCTGAAGAGTCCGTTGCCGAAAAATCCGTCGGCAGGATACGGACCGAAGCAGTTTATCTTCTTGGTACGTGCCTGTTCTATGGCCGGTATTATTATGTCCTTCTCCTCGGTGCCGAGCAGCCCTTCCTCGCCTGAATGAGGGTTCAGGGCCAGAACCGCTATGCGCGGATGCGGTATGCCGAAGTCTTTCTCAAGTGACAGGGCAAAGCTCTCTATCTTTTCAAGTATGCCTTCCGTGGTCAGTGACTCGGATACCTTTGAAACGGGGACATGGGTGGTGGCCAAAGCTATCCTCATAACCTGATTGCAGAGTATCATCAAGGCGTGCTCCCCTTCGCTTCCTAACGAGGCTTCAAGGTATTCCGTATGGCCCGGAAATGTAAAACGCTCACTCTGCATGGTGTGCTTGTCAATGGGAGCGGTGACCAGAAGGTCGATAGTGCCTTCGCGCAGATCCGCTACGGCACGTTCAAGTGCTTCAAATGCGGCCTCGCCGGCGGCGCGTGATGCTACACCGGGCTCCACTTTGGTGTCCTCGGACACTACGTTGATTATGTTATATTCGCCTATGCGGGCATCGGCTGCCTGCGATATTTGGTTCATGGGCTGCTGCGTGAGTCCGAAGTTTTTCCGGTAGAAGGCGGCTATCTTGGCTGAGCCGTATAGCACCGGAGTGCACAGCTCGAGTATGCGGTTATCGTCAAGTGCTTTAAGGATAACCTCATAGCCTATTCCATTGATGTCGCCGTGAGTGATCCCTATCTTTATGCGATTATCTGACATTTGAGCGGTATTGATATTGTAACATAGCTATTTGGCACAATATACCAAATTGTGCGCTAAATTACATATTTTTCGGCTAATCCACAAAATCAATTAGCTTTTCGGCATTTCGGCGCAGCCCTTCTAATTTGGCTCTCTTCATGGGGCTTCCGCTGAACATTTCGCGAAAGGCTTCTTCATCAAGCTGAAGAACTTTCTCCGGTGTCAACCGAAGCAGTGCGGCATTCGGTGTGAACTCATCCAATGTGGTCATGGCCGGGTGCGAATTATGCGGACATACATCGGCACATGTGTCACAGCCATACAGCCGCCCGTGCAGGCTGACACCATCGGGCACAGGCCCACGATGCTCTATGGTGAGGTACGATATGCATTTCCGGGCATCGAATCCGTCCTGCGCCCTGAGTGCGCCTCCGGGACAGGCATCTATACATTTCCGGCACGTGCCGCATGGATCGCCGCCGAGTGGCTGCGTAGCATTGAATGGCACTGTGGTGAGTATTTCAGCAAGGAAGCAGTATGACCCCGCGCCCGGCACTATCAGCAGGCCTGAACGCCCCACTCGCCCCACACCGCTGCATACGGCCCAGTACCGTTCGTAGATAGGCGCCGTGTCAATACATATCCGGGTACATCCTCCGTATCGGCGCACTATTTCCTCGGCTACCGGTCCGAGCTTCTTGCGCAGTACCTTATGATAGTCCTTGCCGAGTGCGTATGATGCTATGCGGGCATTGGCTTGGCTACGTCCGCTGTCAGGGTGTCTGTAAGGTATGGCCACGCTTATTACCGATTGGGCACCCTCTAAAAGCGTGCGAGGGTCACGGCGCAAATCATGGTAGCGGTCCATGTAATCCATGCCGCCGTAGTGGCCTTTGGACAGGAGCCGGAGATATACCTCATGCACGTGCGGCTCTACCGGACAGGCGTGAGCCACGCCAAGACGTATCACTCCGGCCTGCGCCAGCAGGCTCTGCATGTGTGCGTCAGCGGGGAATGGTGAAGAATTCATAGCCTTGTTCCAAAAGCCATTCTATGGCCTTAGGCAGCGCATACCGTAGATTACGTTCGGCCTTCAGGGAGTCGTGAAACACTATTATGGAGCCGTTGCGGGCATATCGGCGTACGTTTTTCAGCACCTGCTCTCCGCATAGCTTGCGTGAGTAGTCACGCGTCACCAGGTCATACATCACTATGTTATAGTGATTCTTTATGGCTTTGGCCTGACCCCAGCGGATAAGACCGTGAGGCGGCCGGAACAGAGAGCTGTCTATAAGTGTATCGGCCTCGGTTATGTCACGCATGTACCGCATGGTGGACACTATACGCCCCTGCATATGGTGCATGGTATGGTTTCCGTAGCTGTGTCCGCGGCGGCGTATCTCCTCCAGCAGCTCGGGGTGCTTCTGCACATTCTCCCCTACCAAGAAGAATGTGGCCTTTACTCCGTAGCGTTCCAAAGTGTCCAGCACCCAAGGCGTCACCTCCGGAATGGGGCCGTCATCGAATGTCAGGTATACCGCTTTGCGGCCCCGCTGCTTTATGCGCCATACGGCTTCAGGAAAAAGCAGACGGTAGGCCAGCGGGGGCTGCTCTATAAGCATGGCTACTGCCTTTGAGTAGTGGCCTCATAGAGGCTCTGTGAGCGGTCAAGGTTTACGCCTCGCTGCTGTAGCTCTTCAAGGAGTTTTGCGGCATCGCCTCCGTCAGTGTGATAGTTCTGTATCATATCCATGAAGAAGTATGAATCTATGGCACGATGATTGAGCGGCAGCATTGAATACAGGCGCGGTGATAGGCTCTGGAAGTACAGTATCAGGTCAGAGCACCGCAGTATCTGGTCACGCATTATCTTCAGTCCTGTTTCGGTGGCGTTCTTGTCGCCTGTGGCGGCACCTATGCGGGCATACAGGTCGCCCATGTCGGGGCCTACCTGATAGGAATATGGCATAGCCGCTTCAGGGAGCTTCTCACGTATCATGTCAAGTACGTGGAGCGCCTTGGCAAGCCTATCGGCGGAGTACTCTGCCGATGCTGAATCACGTGCCATAATACCCTCGTTGTAAAGAGCCGTGGCAAGGTCAAGCATGGATGATCGATGGGTGGTGACCATGCGGCGCACGGTTTCATCAAGATATATTTCACCCGGTTTGGTTACCTTGTCAAGTCCGCCCCAGCGGAAGCGTTCGGTTACGTTACGGTACATCTTGTCCGTATTTACGTTAGGATAGTTCGAGGCATTGCGCAGCGGAGTCACTTCGTAGGTGAGTCCGGTGTTGTGCATGTATGGTGACAGTCCTACGTAATATTCGTTGGGTACGGTCATGGCAAAGTATAGAGGACGGTTCCATCCGTTCTTGGCCGATGTGGCCAACATGTCAAGAGCCAGCAGGGAGCTCAGGCGGAGTCCGCGTTTCGATATTATCTCTTCATCAGCCAGCAGATTCAAATCCATGGTGTCAGGCAGCAGCGGACCCTGTCCGGCTGTAACACGGCCGCTCTTCACGGCTGCGTCACGGTCCACAGGTATGTACATGTTGAGCTTCTGCATGAGCGGAGCGTCGAATATATGGTTGTTCTTGCCGCTGTACACGTCAGCCAGACTCTCAAGCACACTTACGCGCGAGCTGTCCGGATCATAGAAATATGCGAACTGCATGCGGTCATATGCATAGTCGGCCGGCTTGGCAAGCATGTCAATACCGGGAGCCTCATACGATGCGCGGCGTATCTGGTCAGCGTACCAGTCAGTGGTAAGGTAGCTGAGGTTTACCACCTTAACGTCAGTGCGCGTACCCTCCACCTCCTGTGCATACCACAAGGGGAACGTGTCATTGTCACCGTTAGTAAACACTATGGCGTTTTCATCAAGGCTGTTCAGATAGTTCTGCCCGAAATCGCGTGTGGTGTAGCGGCCTGAGCGGTCATGGTCATCCCACGTCTGTGACACTACCTGTATCGGTACCAGTATGCCTATTATAGCGGCTATTACTGCCCCTACCAGACTCATGCGGTTCTGCTTGGCCTCAGGTGCCTGCTCGGTAGCCGATGTGGCAGCGGCATTCTTCTTGCGTGCAGTGGCTGATATGAATATTCGCCATAGTCCGGCCACGCCCATACCTACCCATATAGCGAATGCGTAGAACGATCCGGCAAAGGCATAGTCGCGTTCACGCGGCTGTGCAGGAGTCTGGTTAAGGTACAGCACTATGGCTATTCCGGTCATGAAGAACAGGAAGAATATTACCCAGAACTGTTCTATGCCGCGCTTGGATGTGAATGCCTGCCACAGCAGTCCTATGAAGCCGAGCAGGAGCGGAAGCATGTAGAATACGTTATGTCCGGCATTGCCCTTGCCCCATTCATCGGGAAGCAGGCTCTGGTCGCCCAGACGGGGATTGTCTATGAACGGTATGCCTGAAATCCAGTTGCCCTGATTGGGTTCGCCGTTACCTTGTATATCATTCTGTCGGCCGGCGAAATTCCACATGAAGTAGCGCCAGTACATATGATTGAGCTGATAGGTCACCAAGTAGGCTATATTCTCGCTCATGGTGGGCTTGATGCGTGTGGTGCGCTGATACGTGCTTCCGTCAGGGTTTACGTATTGGGTGGCTTCCACGGGCTTGCCGCGCAGCCCGCCTATCCAGTCAGAATAGCCGGTGGCATGGGCGCTTGAATAAATTCGGGGGAATACCATGTTCAGCTCCGGCATCATCTCGTACTCTTTTTTGTGGCCGGTCATTATATAGCGGTCCGGCTCATCGGGCGAGTCCTTCACTTGGCGGGCATAGAGGGCGTGTCCCTCGCTTACCACAGGTGAAGTGGTGCCGTCAGAGTTCACCGTGTATACGGGCGAAGAGTTCAGCGTCTCGCCATAGAACAGCGGGCGGTCACCGTACTGCTCGCGGTTAAGGTACGAGCTGAGTGCAAATACGTTGTCAGGAGCATTCTGGTTCATAGGCGTATGTGCGCTAGAGCGTATGAGCAGCAGTGCGTAGGATGAATATCCGGCAAATATCACCAGTATGCTTATGGCCACGAGGTTGAGTATGCGCACCGGTAGCTTCTTGGCCATGAACAGCCACACTCCGAGCGCTGCCATGAACAGCACGGGTATCAGCAGATTGTCACCTATGAATGGTATGCCTGACAGGAACACGCTTACCATAAATGATATGCGTATGGCGTTGGGGTTGTCCTGCTTGTAGAGTGTGCGTATGGTCCATATGAGTGCAGCCACAAGTATGGCGGCATATATCAGTACGCCTACGTTGAACGGCATTCCGAGCACATTTACGCAGAACAGTTCAAAGTATTGTGACACTTCTATGAATCCAGGCACGAGTCCGTATAGTATCAGGGCTACGATTACAAAAGATATGGCCAGGGCTATGAGCGAGCCCTTGGCAGTGGTGTTTTTCCACTTCTTGTAATATATTACCAGCACTATAGCCGGGATACACAGCAAGTTAAGCAAGTGTACGGCTATGGATATGCCTATTATGTAGGCTATGAATATCAGATACTTGTCACTGTGGGGCCGGTCAGCACGGTTTTCCCATTTGAGTATAAGCCAGAACACGAGTGCCGTACAGAAGGAGGAGAATGCGTAAACTTCGCCTTCAACGGCTGAGAACCAGAACGTATCACTCCAGGCATACATCAGAGCTCCGCATATTCCGGAGCCGAATATCACTATCATCTTTGTAAGGCTGATATCCGAAGCGTCATCGGGCACTATGAGGCGCTTGACCAGATGTGTTATGGTCCAGAACAGCAGCAGGATGGTACCGGCGCTCAGCAGTCCGGACATGGCATTGACCATAAGAGCCACTTTCGTAACGTCGCCACCGGCAAAGTTTACGAAGAAACGTCCGGCAAGCATGAATATGGGGTTGCCCGGCGGGTGTCCCACTTCAAGCTTGAATGCCTGCAATATAAACTCGGGACAGTCCCAGAAGCTGGCCGTGGGCTCGAGGGTGAGCAGATAGCTCACGGCTGCTATAATGAAGCAAAGCCAGCCCAGGGAATTGTTGATTATGTTATATTTCTTCATGATCGGAAATGTGATATTCCTGCACCGCATAGTTCGGGGCGGCTGCAAATTTAGCGTTTTCCAAGCGTATTATCTACAATTTGCCACCGTTATTAACATTTTTCAGCGAATTATTGGCCATTTGAATCGCTTCAGCTCAGCCACAAGTTCTTTTTCACGGCCGTGGCAGAAGACATTGCACAGAGTGTGGAAATGCGCAGAGTGATCCATGTGTGTAAGGTGAGCCAGCTCGTGGCATATAATATAGCGCCTCAAGTGTTCCGGCAGGAACATTACAGCCCCTGACAAGCGAATTATGCCGCGTGAGCTGCATGTGCCCAATGTCTTGCGTCCGTAGCCCACATCCCAGCCTTTGGGGGTGCATCCCAGCTCGCACGCTATGCCCATGGCGTATGGTATCAGATATATACGAGTGGCATATGCAGCCACTCGCATCATGAGCGAACTGATGGCGGCCTGCACGTCAGGGCTGTCTATGTCAGCGTCAGCATCCACCTGTATGGTCATTTTGCCTTTAGGGCGCTTGTGCTTTGTGACCAATTTTACCGCACCGCCCGTATGTGAGGTATGATCTATTATGAAACGAAACTCTCCACAGTCCACCGCCATGCCGTGGCTGTAGAGGCCTGACTCCCCTACCGGGATTTCTTTAGTGCGGTTTTTAAGGCGAGTCAAAATTTCATCAATGGACGCTACCGATGCTCCGGGAGGAACAGATACCTTCACTTGGCCGACCGATGAAAGTCGGGCCGTAATGTGGCGTGCGTTCCTGCGGACGGTTACACTTACTATACCTAAATCCGGATGGCAGAATCTGAACGACTGGTATATGCATGCAGGGTTCAGTCGGAGCCCCATAACAGTTTTGTGCGTATAGTGTCAATGAACGTCTGCCCCTGGCGGTGCACCACATTTACGGTGTACGGTGCGCGGCTTATATGCAGAGTGGCGTCGATAGGAAGTACGGTGGCCTTGCCGTCAACACTGAGCAGGTACGATTCAGAACGTGCGCGTGCCGATACGCGCAGCGTGGAGGCATCGCTCACCACCAGCGGGCGCATGTTGAGCGAGTGTGGTGCTATGGGGGCTATTATCCAGCACGGTGCCGTAGGCTCCACAAGCGGGCCGCCCACTGACAGGTTGTAGCCTGAGCTGCCCGTAGGTGTGGATATGATAAGTCCGTCACCACGGTACGATGCCAATGGCTCACCGTTAAGCTCAGTGTCTACGGTAATCATTGAAGCGGTGTCACGCCGCAGTATGGCCACTTCGTTTAGGGCATACATTGTGTATCTTAAGGCCGGATGTCCTGACTGCACAGACAGCACTGAACGCGGTTCTATGCGGAAGCGCCCTGCGAGTATGTCAGCTATCACCTCGTTGCCGTCCGATAGGGTGGCTGCCGACAGGTATCCGAGGTGACCGGTATTTATGCCCATTATGGGGGTGCCGTGCTGGGCTATCAACCGGCTTGCACGCAGAAATGTGCCGTCGCCGCCTATACTCAGTGCAACATCGGCATCAGGTGACGTGTCAGATATCGGTTCAGCATGTGGGTCTATACCCAGACAGTCAGTAAGGTATGTGTTGAATCGCGGTTCTATCAAGAGCCGTATGGAGCCTGAGTGAGAGGCGAGCGCATCAAGAAAGTCGGCCAGCTGAGAGGCGTGTGGCTCTTGATGCCTGCTACCGTATAAGGAGATGGTTATCATGTGCTATGATTGGGATATATCAGATATTGATGTGGGCCATAAGTTCACCTAAGCGCTCACGTGTCACATCTACTGCGGCATCGTTTTCGGTACCGGAGTGTATTTCCACCACACGGTATCCGTAGCGTTCGAGTGAACGAGCTACGGCCATGGGGTTGCGCATGCCTACACGCAGCATCACCGTCATCTCTCCGCCATCCAAAGGCTGTGAGGTGACGTTGAGGTTAAGCAGATGGGCATCACAGTCCTCCACGGCACGGGCTATGCGCGATGCGCTGTAGTCGGCGCGGTAGCAGGCCATGGTTATTTCGCAGCTGTCCTCCACGTGAGGAAACAGAAGCTCCTCACTGTGAAGCGGTGATACGGCTGTGGCCGATGGTATGTGGCCGTATGCCATAACTGATATGTCATCTTTTGCTGCCAATTCTCTTTAAATTTACCTTTTTTCTACCTATTTTTGCGTTCAAATTTGTTTGAACTGCAAATTTAGGAATAATTCTTGACATTCCTTCAATACTTTAACGCGCTTGACAGCGCGCTTGTTTACTTATAGTGTTAATATGACTAACCTGAGTGTTAATATCAATAAAGTAGCCACACTGCGCAATGCCCGTGGAGAGAACTGTCCGGATGTGGAGAAATTTGCCATGGACTGCGAGCGTATGGGTGCTCAAGGTATCACCGTACACCCGCGTCCTGATGAGCGGCATATACGTTACGCTGATGTCTTTGCGCTGCGCCCGCTTGTAAAGACTGAATTCAATATTGAGGGATACCCGTCAGATGAGTTCATGAAGCTGGTGCTGCAAGTAAAGCCGGAGCAGGTAACATTGGTGCCTGACTCCCCTACTGACCTTACCTCACATGGAGGCTGGGACGTGGAGGCCAACATGCAGTTCCTTACCGATATAGTGGACAGACTGCGTGATGCCGGAATCAGATCATCTATCTTCGTAGAGGCTGATGTGGATGTGATTCGTGCAGCCGCCCGTACCGGAGTGGACCGTATAGAGCTGTACACCAAGCCGTATGCCGATATGTTTCCTACTGATCCCGCCGCAGCCGTGGCTCCATTCGTAGAGGCAAGCAATGCCGCCCACCGCTGCGGTCTGGGCGTGAATGCCGGCCATGACTTGAATCTTGACAATCTGAAGTATTTCCATACCTCACTCCCCTATCTTAACGAAGTGTCCATAGGCCATGCTATTATATCCGATGCCCTTTATCTGGGCATTGAAGAAACCATACGCCGCTACCGACAGTGTCTTGTTAACTAATAATTCATTTATCATATACCATTACCTCCATGATTCTTTCCGCTATCCAGACGGCCGCAGGGCAAGTGGCCGACACTCTTTCTACAGTTGCCGCCGACACGTTTACACCCACCGTAGCCGATGTAGCCGCAGCAGCTGCTCCTGTGGCCAAATCCATGTCAGTATGGGATCTTTGTGTACAGGGCGGCTTTATAATGATAGTATTAGCCGTGCTGGTGCTCATAAGCATATACGTGTTCGTAGAGCGGTTCGTGGTGATACGTTCGGCAGCACGTGAAGATTCCACTTTCATGAAGCGAATCAAGGATTATATCCATGACGGCGAGATAGAGTCGGCGCTCAATATGTGCCGCAGGACCAACACCCCGTATGCACGCCTCATAGAGAAAGGTATAAGCCGTATAGGACGCCCTATGAACGATGTGCTTGTGGCCATAGAGAATGTGGGCAACATTGAGGTGGCCAATCTTGGCAAGGGACTTCCTTGGCTTGCCACTACCGCTGCCGGTGCTCCCATGCTCGGCTTCCTCGGTACGGTCATAGGCATGGTGGAGGCTTTCTACAATCTTGCCAGTGTGGGGAGCAGTGCCAATATCGACATTCTGGCCGGGGGTATCTATGAAGCTCTTGTAACTACGGTGGCCGGCCTTATAGTGGGTATTGTGGCTCTGTTTGCTTACAATTATCTTGTGGCCAGGATTAACGGTGTGATGAATTCACTTGAGGGCAAGACCATGGAGTTTATGGATCTGCTTAACGAACCCGCAGCTTAACCCTTACCGTTATGGCGCTGAAACGACAATATGACATGACGTCAATTTTTTCCATGGCTTCCATGACTGACGTCATTTTCCTGCTCCTTATATTCTTTATGGTCACGAGTACGTTCGTGTTTCCTACTGCGCTGGAAATCAATCTGCCGCAGAGTTCCGAACAGACGGCCATCAAACCCTCCACGCGTGTGTACATTGACAAGCAGATGAATATGGCAGTATCCATATCAGGTTCTGATGATGAGCCGGTCATGGTACAGTCTACCGATGAACTTCTGGGGTATCTGCAACTTGCAGCCTCGCAGGCTCCGGCTGACAGTACCGGCGTAAGCTCCGGTGTGATAGCCATATATGCCGATGAGGAGGTTACATACGGCAAGCTTGTAGAGGTGTTGGACCTTGGGGCGCGTAATAATCTTAAGATGGTGCTTGCCACTAAGCCGGCACCGTCATCGGCCATACCCGCTAACTGATGTGTCAGGTGAAAAGCAAGGCTCGAATATTAGCTCTGTGCGTCACGCTTCTCATTGCCGCGTCGGCTGTGGTGGGGATGCTTATGCTGCATCTTAATTTCAATCCTCAGGCTCTTGCCGAAAACAGAGAGTGGCCTCCGGTGGACTCATCAGAGCTCTTGTTTGCCGATGAGTTTGTAGTGGCAGGTGAGGTGACTGCACCTGAGGTTACGAGTGAGCCGGCTCCGGTGGCTGAAAGCGCTCCAACACCTGAAGCTACTGACATGGAAAATGCCGGAGAGCCGGCCAAGGAGGCTCCGGAGGTAATTACGTCAAAACAGCCTGCTCCGATCAAGGTGACTGAGAAAAAGCCCAAGGAAAAGACCGGCCCCACTAAGGCTGAAATTGATGCTCAGGAGAAGGCTAAACGTGAAAAAGAAACGGCTCAGAACATCAGTAACCGAGTGAATTTCGGCAAACCGGCAGCCGGTGGGCAGGGCGACGGCACTCCCTCCGAAGCCGGTAAGGAGAGCGTAACCGGAGCTCGCGGCGGTACTGCTACCGGTAAGTTGGGCGGACGCACGCTTGAACGCTGGTCCAAGCCGTCGGCCACGGCTACAGGCTCTATAGTGATTACAGTGCGAGTGGATCGTGAAGGCCGTGTTACAAGTGCCTCATATAGCTCAGGCACAGGAGCTGTGGCTTCACTTCAAGCCGCGCGCCGCAGCTGCGAACAGGCTGCGCTAAAGTCACAATTCTCAGTGGCTCTTGACGGCCCGGCCACACAGGTGGGCACCATAACATACAGATTTAAGTAGTATTGCTGATATATTAAAAAGCAGTCAGCTGTCCGGAACATCTCCGATAGCTGACTGTTTTTCGTGTGGTAATCTATTGGCAGCTTATTTCAGGCTCCATTCAAAGCCGTCCTTGGTGTCCTTTACGGCAAAACCTATGTCGGCAAGGCGGTCACGTATCAGGTCGCTGGTGGCCCAGTCCTTACGAGCCTTGGCTTCGGAACGTATCTGAAGAAGCAGGTCAACGGCGTCCTCAAACGGCTTGAGCGAAGCTGATGCCCCTTCCGTGCCGGCAAGCTCGGTACGTATGCCTAATATGTCGCGCAGGAAGGTGTCAAAAAGCGCGCGCAGGGCGTTTATATCGGCCTCTGTGGCCTTTTCGTGGCCATCGTTTATGCGGTTCACCATGGCGCATGCATCAAACAGATGCGAGAGCAGTATGGGCGTGTTCAGGTCATCGTCAAGCGCCTCATAACATTTGGCTGTGAGTGAGGCTACATCTACGGTGGATTCTTCCGATGGTTTCAGGGTGTTTATGCGGCGGTATCCTTCAAGCATGCGTTGGAGTGCTTTCTCGGCGCCTTGCAGAGCTTCATTGCTGAAGTCAACCGTGCCACGATAGTGAGCCTGGAGTATGAAGAACCGGATAGTCATAGGGGAGTAGGCCTGATGAAGAAGCGGATGTGAGCCGCTGAAGAACTCATCAAGCGTTATGAAATTGCCTAATGACTTACCCATTTTCTGCCCGTTGATGGTAATCATGTTGTTGTGCATCCAGTAGCGTACGGTATCATGTCCGTTATGAGCCACTGACTGCGCTATCTCGCATTCATGGTGAGGGAATTTCAGGTCCATACCTCCACCGTGTATGTCAAATGTCTCGCCAAGGTACTTCTCGCCCATAGTGGAACATTCGAGATGCCACCCCGGAAATCCGTCGCTCCATGGCGAAGGCCAACGCATTATGTGCTCGGGCGATGCCTTTTTCCACAGGGCGAAGTCGGCCGGATTATGCTTTTCCTGCTGCCCGTCAAGTGTGCGTGTGGCTGACAGGAGTTCATCTATGTTACGGCCTGACAGCTTGCCGTAGTCATGGTCACAGTTATATTTCGGCACATCAAAGTACACTGAGCCGTTGCTCTCATAGGCATATCCGCTTTCCAGAATCTTCTTGATGTATTCTATCTGCTCTATTATGTGGCCTGAGGCGTGCGGCTCTATGGAGGGGGGAAGCACATTGAGCTCATCCATGGCGCGATGATAGCGGTTGAGATAATACTGTACCACCTCCATCGGCTCAAGGCTTTCAAGGCGTGCCTTCTTGGCTATCTTGTCCTCGCCTTCATCCGCATCGTGCTCCAGATGCCCTACATCGGTTATATTGCGTACATAGCGCACCTTGTACCCAAGATGTGTAAGATAGCGGTAGAGTACATCGAAAGTTATGGCCGGGCGGGCATGTCCTAAATGCCCGTCGCCATATACCGTGGGGCCGCACACATACATGCCTACACGGTCCTCATGTATGGGTCTGAACAGCTCCTTGCGGCGGCTGAGCGAATTGTATATAGTGAAATTATTAGGCTTCATTATGCTTTTCCTCCGGTCATGAAGGGGTTAGGAATTTCGCCTCCGTTGTTTCCGTTAGGGCGGATTATAGGCTGCTTATGTGTTATTTCACCGAATGTCTGTTCGTACTTCTTTACATTGTCCATCAGCGCTCCCAAGAGGTTCTTGGCATTTTCGGGAGTCATGATTATACGGCTCTGTACCTTGGCCTGAGGCATGTTCGGTGCCATGGTTATGAAGTCAAGGAAGAATTCATTGGGGCCGTGTGATATTACGGTGAAGTTCGAGTATATACCTCCGGCTACTTCCGGAGCCATTTCAATTTTTATCTCCTTGTTCTGTTTTTCCATTGTGGTAAAATGTTTTATATGTTATTTCTTGAATGTGAATTTCTGTCGGTTAGGGTTTGCAGTGTTGTTAATCCATACTTCTACGCCTTCTATATCAGCCTGTTCCCATATGGATGATATATCAAATGACGCTGCTGTGCGCACCTGATATCCGGCCGCGCTCCCCGCTGTGCTCTGTGTGGTTATGTATAGCCGGGGTGTAGGGGAGCCGAGTGTGCCTGCATCAGGTATTATGTAAAATGAACGCCTTTCGGTGTTCGTCACCTGTGCTATCAGATTTATATACTGTCCTGAGCGCCACAGTGTGGTCACTCCTATGGGCTCGGTGTCCCATCCGGATGTGTCGGTGCTTCCATTGAGGGCAAGCGTCACTTCATAGATACGGCTTAATCCGTGGGTGGTGACTGTGCCGCTCTCGCCGTAACCTAAGGTCCCATCGGGCGAATAGGTAAAGAACAGGCGTGATCCCGGGGGGGTGGCTTGGGTGTCAATGGTGCCTTTTGATGTGAGGCGTACCACGGGGGAGTCATCTATCACCTGAAACTCAAAGTAGGAGTATGTGTCATCGCACCCTGTAAAAGTCACTATGTCCTGATACAGCGTTATGCTGTCCGGTTCATCGGTAGAGTCCGAACAGGATGTGGCGCATATGGACAGAGCCAAGATGAGTATGGTCAGTACCTTGTGTTTCATGGCTTGGGGCGTGTGTCTATTCGGGTTATGGTTCCGTCACGCATGGTTACCTTGCGGTCAGCCTGACAGGCCAGCGATTCATCGTGGGTCACTATGACAAATGTATGACCCATGTCGCGGCGCAAGTCAAAGAACAGGCGGTGCAGCTCCTCACGGTTATGTGAGTCCAAGCTACCCGACGGCTCGTCGGCCAGCACTACACGCGGATTGTTTATCAGTGCACGAGCCACGGCGGCGCGTTGCCGCTCACCGCCTGATAGCTGAGCAGGGCGGTGCCCGGCACGGGCAGTGAGTCCGAGGTATTCTATAAGTTTTCGTGCTTTTTCTAAGGCAGCCGTACGTGTATCGCCGCCTATCATGGCCGGTAAAGCTACGTTTTCCTCAAGCGTAAACTCGGGCAGAAGCTGGTGAAACTGGAATACGAAGCCTATATGGGTGTTGCGGAAGCGTGCAAGCTTGCCGGCATTCATACTGAACAGATCCGCACCATCGTAGCGTACGGAGCCGCTGTCAGGACGGTCAAGTGAGCCTACTATCTGTAGCAGTGTGGTCTTGCCCGCACCGCTTGGCCCTACTATCGACACTATCTCGCCGCGCCCTATCTCCAAGTCTATGCCTCGGAGTACCTGAAGCCCGTCAAAACTTTTGGTTATACCGCGAATCTCTATCATTTTACAAAATTAATGATAAATCATCAGTATTTGAATGAACTTCCGCCCAAAAACTCGCGCAGCAGTGATGTCGACGGCACAAACTCCTCGCTTATAGGAGTGAAATAGCTCAAAAATCGGCTCAGGCGCGATGCCTCGGCGTATTCAGGTACGTCGTGAGGTACACGCTTGAGTATCTCCTCGCCGCGTTCTTTCATCACACCGAGCTCGAATAGCAGCGAGGAGTTGAACGTGGAGTCGGCATTTTCCTGATAGGGGAATATCCACTTCTCTTCGCCGCGCCTTACGCTGGGCCAGCGGCGTATGGTGGATACCGCATCTGTGCCACGGTACTTGGCGTCACGTATTATGCGGCGCAGCAGGCGGTTGTCGGTAGTAGGAATCCAGTTGTGGTCATCAATGGATATGGTGGTCAGTGCCGATATGTACACACGGTATTTCATATGGTCCGGTACATGTGATGTCAGTTCCGGATTCAGCCCGTGTATGCCTTCTATGAGCAATATGGAGCGGTCGCCGAGTTTTATGCGGTTGCCTCGGTATTCACGGCCTCCGGTGGCAAAGTTGTAATAGGGGAGTTCCACATCGCCGCCGTGTATAAGTGTGTTCAAGTCTGAGTTGAACTGTTCTATATCAAGCGCATAGAGCGATTCGTAATCAAAATCACCCGATTCATCGCGCGGAGTATGCTCCCTATCCACAAAGTAGTCATCGAGCGATATCATCTGCGGCTCAAGCAGATTGGTCATAAGATGTATGGCTAACCGCTTGGTAAACGTGGTTTTACCTGATGATGACGGGCCGGCTATGAGCACTATCTTGGCGCCTCCGGAGCGGAAACGTTCGGTTATGGCATCGGCTATGGTGGCTATACGTTTGTCATGGAGAGTTTCGCTCACGTTTATCAGCATGGGCGAGTGTCCGGCCTCCACGGCCATATTCAGCTCGCCTACATCGCTTACGCCTACTATGCGGTTAAATGCCAGATAATCAGTAAATGCATGGTACATCTTCTCTTGCGTAACGTGCTGCGGCGGCACATCCGGATTTTTAGGGTCGAAGCCTGACAGCAGGAAGCCATCCTTGTATGGCGTGAGGTCAAATGTACGGAGCAGTCCGGTAGACGGTGCCAAGGCGCCATAATAGCTGTCGGCCAGATTGTCTAATCGGTAATATACCGTGTACAGGTCATGTCGGGTGCTCAGAAGAGTTACTTTGTCATGCAGTCCCTGCTCGCGGAATATCTCTATCACATCCTTGGTGAGGCGTTCGCAGCGCACAAAGGGTAGGTCACTCCGGATGATGGATGTCATATGGTCACGCAGGCGTGCCACATCGGCCGCCTCGGGCACCATGCCTTTCAGGCGGCAGTAATAGCCGTTGGATATGGAGTGCTCTATTCTGAGGCTTTCCTGTGGCATCAGGTCATGTACGGCCTTGTACAGCACCATACAGAGCGACCGTATGTAGCACCGCTGTCCGGATGATGAGGTTACGGGCAGGAATTCCACCATTTTAGGAGCGTAGACCGGGAAGTTAAGATCCTCGGTCTTGTTGTTGACGCGTGCGCATATGGGCGTGAATGGTATTTCTGATGATATGCGGAAGTATATGTCCAGCAGCGTGTCGCCTCCGTGGGCATCAATGTAGCGGTTCAGATTGGTGCAGAATATCTTCAGTGTGGTCATGAGGGGTAGTGTGTTAATGATGGATACGTATGGCGTCCTTCAGGGCATGGCGTATGCGCCGTGACCGCTCGAATCTGTTCAGCCCGCGCGCCACAGCCCCGGCTGTCAGTTCAGGATCGCGTCCGGTGGCTGTGGCATATTCGCGAGCCAAAGCATCGGACAATTTATGAACGTGCGTAAGGCGCACCAGGTTCGCTATGATTTCTTTTTCTGTGAAGTGTTTTTTGAATCGGCTCCGGTTTGTGTCTATCACCTCGAATGTGTACGGCCTTGCCGATGTGTCCACCAGTATGTTGCTCAGATTGGGGTCGCCGTGTATCACTCCCTTGTCATGCATCTCGGCTATGAATAGGGCTGTGGCTTTTATAAGCTCGGGAGCAGGGGAGTCGGCCTCCAGAATGCCCCGAAGAGCAGGCAGTGGGGTGAATACGCTTATGAAGTAGCTGTCAGTAAGCAGCCCGTGGGAATATATCTCAATGTACGCTACCCCTTCAGGGGTGCGTATGCCCATGCTTAGGAGAGTGGAGGCGTATTGGTAGGCTCGGCAGGCCTTGCTTTTGCGTAGCCACGTGTAGGCCATGCGCTGTATCAGCCGTGGGCGCCGATAGCTTTTCACCACTAATTTAGTGCCGTCAGGCATAGTGAAAAGTTTCACCCGGTTACGGGCCTCATACATAAGGCTTCCCTGGCTGTCAAATATATCCGGCAGCCTATGTATGAAGTCGGCATACCGGGTGTATGCAGGGTTTATTTCACAGCGTACGCTCATCCTTGTACTGAAGCATAGAGAGCCTGAATGGAGGCTATATAACTGTCAAATGCGTTTATGTCAGGCGAAGGGGTATATCGGCTGTCAGTCCTGTCAGTGTATGCTGATTCTATGGCTTGAGCCAAGCTGAGGGGGTCGCCCGGCTTGAAGTATAAGGTGCCCTCCGGAAGTATGCTCCGGTGAGCTATGAGATCCGATGCTATGACCCTTACACCGAATGCGTCAGGCACGCTGAGCATCCAGTCATACAGCAACGCTGACTTGTCCGGTATCACTATGGCGTCAGCGCTGTCTATCAGTGTGTCAGGCACGGTTATTGCGCCTTTGAAGTCTATGCGGTCAATTATGCCGTTAGAGCGGGCCTCACGTATCACTGGCATCACTACGGGGCCTTGGCCTTGTCCTGCTACTATGAGCCTTATAGGGCGGTGTTTGAGCGAGTTCATGGCTCGCACTAAGGTGTAAAGACCTTTTGAGGGGGTGATTTCGCCCGCAAACAGAAGGGTGAAGCTGTCAGGATCACGCACCGGCTGCACGGCGCTGTGCGAGTCTATTCTTGATGTCACGGGCTTGATGTAGTGCAGCTTTTCGTGTGGAATGTCTGGGTCGGTGGATGTGAACAGTTCCATTGACTGACGCGTAGGGAACAGTATGGCGTCCACATCGGCATAAATGGCTGATGCCGGAACTGATTTCTTGGCTGGCGAGGTTATGTGCCGGGTTATGATTATGCGCGTCTTGGCGGCATTCTTGTCCAACATCCGTGCGCGTGCGGCTATTACGGCATCGCGGAAGTCATGCACATGTATCACGGTAGGTGTGTCCGAGCTTCCGCGCAGAAGCTTTGAAACCCTTACGGGGCTTATCACATCCACGCTTCCTTTCAGTGGGGCGGTTACATAGTTTATGGCGGCCGACTTAAGCGGCGAAGTTATGCTGTCGGCGTTGCGGCATACTATGGTTACGTTATGGCCGAGCGCTTTCATGGCGCGGCATATGTCCAATGCATACCGCTCGCTTGAGCCCCATTCTTTATTGGATATTATATGTATTATGTTCATTTCTGTCGGTTTATACGTTTAGCGGCTTTCCATGCCAAGCGTGTGCAAGTGAAGCGTTCACGGCTTATGGCCAATCCGGTAAGCCCGTCGGAAAATCCACGGCTCCCGAAGTAGCATTTTACGAATTCCTTAAGCCCGTGGTACATGGGGGCACATATGCCCACCCGCTTTCCTGATGCGGCTATCACTTTGGCTTTCAGCGCGGCATGGCGGCGCTCGGTGCGTGCATACTCCACGGGGCTGTCGCACCGGTAGTGGAGTATGTCGCCGTCTATCAGTGACGGACGCACGGAGTCACGGAATATTACACGCTCCTGCACGTCGCGCAGGTTCCAGTTGGCGTAGCGCTTGTCAAAGAGGCGTATCTGTACGTCAGGGTACCATCCGCAGTGTCTTACCGGACGCCCGCAGTAAAAGTTCAGGCGTGACAACGCATAGATACGGTGCGTAAATCCTGTCTTTTTCAGATCCATTATGGAGCGGGCCAATGCGGGCGACAGCACTTCATCGGCATCCAAGGCCAGTATGTAGCTGTGTGTGGCCAGCGATGTGGCATACTGCCGCTGTGCGCCGTAGCCACGCAGCTGGCGTTGCGTCACCCTGCATCCGTAGCGGCGGCATATGTCTACGGTTGAGTCGGTGGAATAAGAATCAACCACTATGATTTCATCCGCCACACCGGCAAGCGATTTCAGGCACGCTTCTATGCGGTTCTCTTCATTGTAGGTCAGTATGGTGGCGGTAATGGATCTCATAGTTATTGATGGTTTACTCTGATGGCAAATATAATGTAAATTTCCTTATTTGCCACGTATTTTGAGCATTAAATATGTAGGAAGCAGGTGTAGCAGGTGTTTTGCGCCTCGCAGGGGGCCGTCCACTTCCATAATCACTTTCATATTGTCCTCCAGCCCGAGGGAGCGCCGTCTGTTGGATACGCCTCCGGTGTCAAATATGGCTATGGGGAAGTCTACACGGTGAAATGCCCGGTGCTCACGGATGAGTATCTTGAAAAATTTGAAGTCGGCTGACATTCGGTGGTTTATGTCGAACGGATGGCTTTCAAGTAATTCCCGGCGGCACATTACGCTTTGGTGGCAGAATATCATGCGGTGTGAGTCCCTTACAGGTGGCACCGGATATGTCACGGCCACCCCCTCGCGGTTCTTTTTAATGACTCCGCCGTAAAGCACATCGTCATCAGGCCGGGCGGCTTCCATCATGCGGGCTACGGTGTCAGGCGCGGCAAAAGTATCGCCGGCGTTCATGAATATCATCCATTGTCCGCTTGCCATGCTCACCCCCTTGTTCATGGCGTCATATATGCCCCGGTCAGGCTCCGATACCCACTTGTCCACACGGACGGATTGCCGTATCAGCTCCACGGATTCATCGGTCGAGGCGCCGTCTATTACCACATACTCTATGCCGCCATAGGTCTGTTCGGCCACGCTCTGCATGGTGCGGGCAAGCTGTGCTGCACAGTTGCGGCACACGGTTATCACTGTAATTCTCTCTCCGTTCATATCAGTTTTCGATACACGTCGGTTGTCAGGGCGGCGCACTTGTCCCACGAGTATTCTTCAAGTTTCCGGCTGGCGGCGCTGAGCAGGGTCTGACGGTAGGCTGAGTCAGTGATTACCCGTTCAATTACTGAGGCCATCTCTTCGGGCTCGTGTGGATTGAAGTAGGCGCCCCCCGGACCTGCTACTTCAGGCATGACCGATGTATGGCTCAGCGCCACGGGGCATCCGGCAGCGAATGCCTCAAGTATGGTCATGCCGAATCCCTCCATAAGGGAGGGGAGTACGAAGCACTGCGCCCCGGCGTAGACAGCATGCATCTGCTCTGTGGCAAACAGTCCGTTTATCACTTTCCGCTCCATCCCGGCGCACTTCAGCGTCTGCTTTTCGTGAGGCTTGAATGGACGGCCTGTGCACACCAAGCGCAAGTCAGGATATTTCTGTGCCAATATCTTGAATGCCGTCAGCAGCGTGGCAAAGTTCTTGTAGCCGCCCCTTTCGCCCACGTAGAGTATGTATGGACCTATGCCGAGCGGTGATCCTTTCTGTGTGGTCGGGGCAGGGGAGTAGCCGTGGTGTATCACGCTTATGCGTTCCTGCGGTATGCCGTACATATTTACTATGTCAGCTTTGGTGGCATGGCTTATGGCTATTATGGCATCGGCGCTGCGTATGCACTGCTCCATGTCAAGCAGCTTTTGTGGCCGTTCGGTGCCCTTGGGGTGTATATGTTCGGCTATGAGGTCATGCACCGTTATTACGTATGGGCGGCGATTGCGCCCACGCATGAACGTGTTGTAGTCCGTGGGGTGCATCACGTCATAGTCAGCACAGCGCATTATGGCTGCGTCATACCGGTGATTTATCAGTCGGTTCAGTTTCCTATAGTCCGGTATGCGGCTCAGGTTTATGTACCGGCCATGATTCCTGAGATTTTTCAGGTATATGTTGGCCGAGGCCCTTACGCCCATTTCGGCTGTCACTTCCGGGGGCATGTGGTTTATCAGCTCTACGAAATATCGTGAGATGCCTCCGAATGCTTGACGCGAAAAAATGGTGCTGTCGTAAAATACTTTCATAGGTCATGCAAATATAATAAAAATATCGTGTGTATTTCATGGCGTGAGAATCCGATATTTCCGTCCGTGATTACGTGCGCAGCTTTTTATGCCAATCTCACCGGCCTAAAATTTGTGTAAGCGATTGGTGTATAATCGTTAATGGCTTGTTTTGCGTGTCGTGATTTTGAGGCGAAAAGGAAATTTTGCTATGTTTGCGGATATTTCTTATTTTTGTGTCCGGAAAAATGAATGGACATAATATTCAATGGTTTGTTCTTGAGCCGGCTGTGATGCCGGAGCTTGACTTTGCAGCCATGGAGCGTTGGCTCATGGCCGTAGCTTCCGCACATGATAGGAATGTGGGCGCCATCAACTATGTATTCTGTGATGATGAGAAGATTCTTGAGGTCAACCGCCAATTCATCAGCCATGATTACTACACGGATATAATTACATTCGACTACTCGCGTGATGACACCGTGAGCGGCGACGTATATATATCGCTTGACACCGTGGCCACTAATGCCGCCAAGTATGCGCCTTCGTATGAGCGTGAATTGCAGCGTGTTATAGCTCACGGCTTGCTCCACCTGTGCGGTATTGACGATAAGGGGCCAGGTGAGCGTGAAATTATGGAGCGGCACGAGGATGAAGCTCTTGCCATGCTTAATTAAATATCTGTAGGTCAATAATATACTTTATGGATTTTCGCTATGACGTCATAGTAGTGGGTGCCGGTCATGCCGGCTGTGAGGCTGCTTCGGCAGCTGCTCGCATGGGATCATCTACCCTGCTCATAACGCTTGATATGAACAAGATAGCCCAGATGAGCTGTAACCCTGCCGTGGGCGGAATAGCCAAGGGTCAGATAGTGCGTGAGATTGATGCCTTGGGTGGGCAGATGGGCATTATCACTGACCGTGCGTCCATACAGTTCCGAATGCTCAACCGCTCCAAGGGGCCTGCTGTGTGGAGTCCGCGTGCGCAGGCTGACCGCATGGTGTTCAGCCGTCTGTGGCGCGAAACGTTGGAGAACACGCCCAATCTGCGCATGTGGCAGGATGATGTCACTGGTCTGATAATAGAGGATGGTGCCGTTAAGGGCGTCACTACGGCTTTTGGTGTCCGCTTCTTGGCTGATGCCGTTATTCTCACCGCCGGTACTTTTCTGAACGGACTTATGCACGTAGGCCGTGTTCAGATTAAGGGTGGCCGCGTGGCCGAGCTTGCATCCACAGGGCTTACCGGGCAGTTGATAGAATTAGGTTTTACGGCTGACCGTATGAAGACGGGCACGCCTGTGCGTATTGACGGGCGCAGCGTTCATTTTGAGTTGACAACGCCCCAAAGCGGCGATGACGACTTCCATAAGTTCAGCTATCTGCCTTCGGTGCATCGCGAACTCAAGCAGCGGGAGTGTCACATCCTGCATACCAACGCGGAAACGCACCGAATACTCCATGAAGCGCTGCCGGAATCGCCTCTTTACAATGGGCAAATTCAGAGTATTGGACCCCGATACTGTCCGAGCATAGAAACTAAAATAGTTACGTTTGCTGACAAGGACTCGCATCAGCTGTTCCTTGAACCGGAGGGCGAATCCACGCAGGAATATTATCTGAACGGATTCAGCAGTTCGCTGCCGCTTGACGTGCAGATAAGAGCTCTTTCTACTATTCCTGCGCTTAAGGATGTGCATATATACCGCCCCGGCTATGCTATAGAGTACGATTTCTTTGACCCTACACAGCTGCATCACACGCTTGAAACCAAGCTCGTGTCCGGTCTGTACTTTGCCGGACAGATTAACGGTACCACAGGTTATGAAGAAGCGGCAGGGCAGGGTATCGTAGCCGGAATAAATGCTCACATGAAGGTGCGCGGATTGCCGCCCTTTACTCTTGCACGCGATGAGGCTTATATAGGAGTGCTTATTGATGACCTCGTGACCAAAGGTGTCGATGAGCCTTACCGTATGTTTACATCGCGTGCCGAGTACCGCATACTGCTTCGGCAGGATGACTGCGATATGCGCCTTACTCCTCGCGCCTATGAGATAGGGCTTGCTACCCGTGAACGGTATGAGTGTATGCTCCGGAAGAAATCGGCCATTGATGACCTTGTTTATTTCTGCTCGGTATATTCTGTGAAGCCTGAAGAGGTAAATGCTCAGTTGCGCCTGATGGATGAGTCGGAGCTTCGGCAGGCGATCAGGCTGCATGACTTGCTGCTGCGCCCGCGTATGAGTTTTGAATTGCTCGCCGGTTGGCTCCCTTGGCTTAAAGCACGCCTTGATGCCATTGAGCCGGATATGCGAAGCGAGATAATAGAGTGCGCTGAGATACTTATGAAGTACCAAGGCTACATTGACCGTGAGCGGCTAAATGCCGGGAAGCTCCACCGGCTTGAGGATGTGAAGCTGCGCGGCAAGATAGACTATGAATCCGTAAAGGCTCTATCTACCGAGGCTCGGCAAAAGCTCATCAAGATAGATCCGGCCACGGTGGGGCAGGCGTCGCGCATACCGGGAATTTCTCCGGCCGATGTGAATATCCTCCTGCTTTTGCTTGGGCGATGACAAACGGTGTGTTTCACGTGGAACATATATAACTAATGAAATTTCAAAACATTATTACGATACTACAATGGAATATGTAAAATCAAAAGTCCGTGACGTGATGGATTTCCCTCAGAAGGGAATCGTATTCAAGGATCTTACCACGGTGTTCAAGGATCCCCGCGCCCTGCACATAATAGGCTGGGATCTGTCACAGCTCTATCGCGATAAGGGCGTCACCAAGGTGGTGGGTATAGAATCGCGCGGTTTCATAGGCGGCTCTATTCTGGCCTTTGAGCTTGGCGCAGGTTTCGTTCCGGCCCGTAAGCCCGGTAAGCTCCCGGCTGATACGGTGAGCGCATCGTATCAGAAAGAGTATGGTCTTGACACTATAGAGATACATCGCGATGCCATAACCGAAGATGATGTGGTGGTGATTCATGATGACGTCCTGGCCACGGGCGGCACCATGGCTGCTTGCTATGAATTAGTAAAGAGCATGAATCCCAAAAAGATTTACGTCAACTTCATAATAGAGCTTGGCGCCCTTAATGGCCGCGCCAACCTGCCTGCCGAGGCCGAGGTAAGCTCACTCATTACATATTGAACCTGATGCGCCGCCGGCGTGTTTCATCATTTGGGGCAATGCTTGTTCATTGCCCCGATTCGTATTATGCCTAAACACCGAAAGTCAGCTGAGCTTGAAGAGAAGATATCCATTCTTCCCACCACCCCCGGAGTGTACATGTATTTCGACTCTGAGGGCACTGTGATATATGTGGGCAAAGCCAAGAACCTGAAGCGCCGCGTATCGTCCTACTTCAACCGCACGCACGATTCGCTCCGCACCAATTTGCTTGTGCGCGCCATAGCTGACATGAAATACATAGTGGTGCCCACTGAGGCCGATGCCCTTAATCTGGAGAACGCTATGATTAAGGAGTATCAGCCCCGCTACAACGTGCTGCTTAAGGATGACAAGTCGTACCCGTGGATAGTGGTGACTAAGGAGCCGTTCCCGCGTGTGTTTATGACGCGCCAAAAAATCAAGGATGGCTCTAAATATTACGGCCCGTACACCGATGCCGGAGCCGCCCGCGTGGTGCTTGACTTGGTGCGCACGCTTTACCGCTTGCGCTCGTGCCGCACGCTTATCACGCCGGAGTACGCGGCCTCGGGGCGGGGGAGGCTTTGCCTTGACTATCATCTGAACCGCTGCAGCGGCCCGTGTAAGGGGCTTATGAGCGTGGAGGAATATGCCGAGCAGATAGAGCGTGTGAAGCAGATACTGCGCGGCGATCTGGCTGAGCTAACCGCCTACCTGAGGGCTGAAATGGAGCAGTATGCATCCGAACTCCGCTTTGAGGAGGCGCAGGATGTGAAGGAAAAGTTGGGCATATTGGAGCGCTACACGGCCAAGAGCGCCATAGTGAGCCAGACGGTGGATGACTTGGATGTGTTCGGCGTGTACGATGACGGCTCGCCCGAAGTGTTCATCAATTATATGCATGTGCGCCGTGGGGCGGTGGTGCGCAGCCTTACGCTTGAATATCGCCGTCGGCTTGATGAGTCGCGCCCTGAACTTTTGGCCTACGCCATGGCCGAGGTGGAGCGTACGCTCGATGTGAAGTTTCGCGAAGTGGTGGTGGCCGAGCTGCCCGATGTGGATATGCCGTCAGTGCTGTTCACCGTGCCGCAGAGGGGCGACAAGGCCAAACTTTTGGAGGTGTCCGAGCGCAACGCCCGGCAGCACAAGGTGGATATGCTCAAGCATATGGAGAAGCGCGACCCAGAGCAGCGTACGCGTCGGCTGCTTGAACGCATACAGTCCGACTTCCGCCTCTCGCAGCTCCCCACGCATATAGAGTGTTTTGACAATTCTAATATTCAGGGCACTAATCCGGTGGCATCGTGCGTGGTGTTCCGTGACGGTCGGCCGGCAAAAAAGGATTATCGCCATTTCAATATCAAGACCGTTGAAGGGCCTGATGACTTTGCCTCGATGAAGGAGGTGCTCACCCGCCGCTATACCCGTCTGCGCGATGAAGGGCAGGAGTTGCCGCAATTAGTGGTGGTTGACGGTGGCAAGGGGCAGCTGAGCGCCGCCGTGGAGGCTCTGGATGACATGGGGCTACGCGGCTCCATAGCCGTGGTGGGCATAGCCAAGCGCCTTGAGGAAATCTATTTCCCGGGCGACAGCATACCTTTATATATAGATAAGAATAGCGAAACACTGCGCGTGGTGCAGCACATGCGCGATGAGGCGCACCGTTTCGGCATAACCCACCATCGCAATCGCCGCAGCAAGGGGCAGACGGTGTCGGCCCTCGATTCGATAAAAGGCGTGGGCGAGAAGACGCGCGAGGCGCTGCTCACGCATTTCAAGAGCCTAAAGCGCATCCGCGAAGCCGATGCCGATGACATAGCCGCCGTAATAGGCCCCGCCAAAGCCTCGCTTGTATATAACGCCCTGCATGAATCCGTGTAAAGTGTTGGTGGTCAGTGAGTAGATTGCGAAGCAATCGTTAATGTTTAGCCGTGGGCCGAAGCCGATAGGCGCAGACCAACAGCGTCTTCTATGATGATGAGTTCAGCGCCTGGGATTAAGAACAATGCCATGCCTCCGGCACGTACCATCGGCTAAACAATCCGGCGCGAATAGTCCCGAAGGGACGCATCAACGGAAGCCCCGCACCGAGCATGTAATGCGATGGTGTGGGGGATGGAGGTACCGATGTACGATAGGGCTTCGGAGAAGTCCGCCAATGTCTGCGGCGTAAATCGGCGTGCCTGCGGACGCCATGCGCGGGGGGGCGGTGTGGTCCCGTGACATCCTGCGCATGTCACGGGTTACGAGTAAATCCATGTCCTGTAGGACATGAATCAGTCCGATAGGGGAATGTGTGATGGACTTCTCCGAAGCCCGGTTTTGCTTGGATATCCTTTACCCCACACCATCGCATTTACATGCTCGGTGCGGGGCTATGATTGTCACGTTCCTTCGGAACTATGTGTTCCTGCCGGACATGCCGAGATGGGGCGTGGCCGCGAGATGAGTTTGGGGTGAAAATTTGAAAAATTTTTATAAAAAGGGTGGTTTTTGTGATAAAT
>JAMPBB010000001.1:244070-251881 GCA_023666885.1 Muribaculaceae bacterium
AGTGTATGCCAGCGAGTTTGAAAAATCCAACAATTTTTAAATGAAAGAGCCGTGCAGACGGCTGGCTAATGGTGCTGAGTTGAATAATAAACAAAAACTTTTAAACGTTAATGATTAAAAGTGATATGAATATTATGATGACAAGACTGCTTTTGGTTACGGCCACTGCCGCACTCGGGCTTGTGACATTCGGGTGCAGTGATGATGCATACGGCGTTCCGGATGCTCCTTTCAACGAGGATGACTGCCGTGTGGTACGTCAGATATATAATGAAATGGGGCTTAAGGATGTGCCGGGCCACTCCGAGTGGCAACTGAACAACCCCTTCACTTGGACCGGCGTGACACTGACCAAGGACTCGCTCGGGTCAGGCCTGCGTGTCACTGACATACAGCTGAATGTGGACGTAGACGGGGCCTATCGGGTACCTGAATGCATAAGCGACCTTGACTACCTACAAAGCTTCACCTTATCCGGTCGCGGTATCAGCGGCGAGCTCACGGAAGCCATAACAAAGCCTGTAGGTCTGCGCGAATTCCATATCACCAATACCTCCCTGACATCCATACCTGACGGGCTGTTCCGCCCGGGAATAGAGAGTTTCGAGGTGACCGGCAACAAGGGGCTGGATTCGGAGCTCCCCTCCACTCTGGCGAATCTTGACAAAAGGTACGCTTTCGATAGTTTTCTTTATGTCATGAGTCAGAATTCATATAAAGGCAATGTGCCGGACCTCCGTGAACTGTTAATAGATCTACGAGGCAATAATCTTACCGGCATATCGCATGAAAACACCAAAGCCCGCAGAGTGTTTTTCTTCCTCAGGGATATGGATGAAAAAGGAGTTTATCGCGGATACATTCTGGCTCCGGTAGTAGAAGGCAACAGGATTTCGGGGATAATACCTGACGAAATTCGCCGGGACACGGTAGAACTGGTCAAGCTGCATTTCCTCATCCGGGAGCAACAGGAGGGTTACGGCTATACCAATATGCCTCCAATAGATGAGATCAAATCCATGGACCTTAAGTATAAATTGAACCATCTTTCTTCTTATGAACATGTATTCTATGTACCGGGGTCATTTACATATCCCAATAAGCCTAAGGACTAACCGGACAATCTGTATAATATTGCATTAAACAAAACCGTGGGGCGGTGCCGTCCCACGGTTTTGTTTTTTGAATACCATATTGATTGTTTCACAATCAGGTTGCGTAAATCGGCGTACCTACGCACGCCATTACCTCTTTACCCGTGTTGCCCCGTGACATTCTGCGCATGTCACGGGCTACGCATAAATCCATGTCCTAATGGACATGCCAAGTCAGTGACCGGAACGGCAGTTTAACCGCAATGCTGCGATTAGGAGTGTATCTTTTTGGGGTGTGGGGGTGCTAATATGAGGATTTTTCCTTACATTTGTGCAAAATGTAAATCTTATTACCATTGATCATGAAAAAAGACAGAATCCTCGTCACCGGCGGAACCGGATACATCGGTTCACACACCGTAGTTGAGCTTCAGCAAGCCGGATATCCGGTAGTGATAATCGACAACCTCTCTAACTCCAATGTTGAGGTGCTTGACGGCATAGAACGCATTACGGGCATACGTCCGGACTTCGTGGAGGCCGACTGCACCGATATGGAGGCTCTGAAAAAGCTGTTTGCTGACTATCCCGACATAAAGGGTATAATAAACTTTGCCGCAAGCAAGGCCGTGGGCGAGTCCGTTCAGAAGCCCATACTGTATTACCGCAACAACCTTAACACACTGATGAATCTGCTTGACCTCATGGGACCCAACGGAGTGAAGGGCATAGTGTTCTCATCATCATGCACCGTATACGGCGAGCCTGACGTTAACCCCGTCACCGAGCAGTCGCCCATCAAACCGGCCACTTCGCCTTACGGCAACACCAAGCAGATTTCAGAGGAGATAATAACTGACGTAATCCGCTCAGGCGCCCCCTTCAAGAGCGTGATACTCCGCTACTTCAACCCCATAGGCGCACATCCGTCGGCCGAAATAGGCGAGCTGCCCAACGGCGTGCCTCAGAACCTCATACCGTATCTGACCCAGACCGCTATGGGCATACGCAAGGAGCTGAGCGTGTTCGGCGATGACTACGACACCCCCGACGGCTCATGCATACGTGACTATATCAATGTAGTGGACCTGGCCAAAGCCCATGTAATAGCAGTAGAGCGCATGCTCACTGACAAGAACGAGGCTCCTATAGAGATATTCAATCTCGGCACAGGCGTAGGCCTGTCAGTGCTCGAACTGATAAACACCTTTGAAAGCGCCACAGGAGTAAAAGTGCCCCACAAGATAGTAGGCCGCCGCGAAGGTGACATTGAGAAGGTTTGGGCCAACCCCGAACATGCCAACAATGTACTCGGATGGAAAGCTGACACTCCCGTAGGCGATACCCTGCGCTCGGCATGGGCCTGGCAGTGCAAGCTCCGCGAACGCGGCATAATGTAATGAACCGAAAGCTATACGCATTACTTATAATAATAGCCACGTCCATAACGGCTCTCGCTCAGAGCAGGCCGGTGGGCGTGGCCGATTATTGTACTTCTGCTCCGGGCGTAACCATAAGCCTTCTGACATGCTCGCCCGGCAGCGACATATATGAGCTGGAAGGACACACCGGACTCCGAATAAGGACGCCTCAGGATGACTTTGTGGCAAACTGGGGAATGTTTGATTTTGATGCGCCGGGGTTTGTATGGCGTTTTGTGCTCGGCCAGACTGACTACAGCCTTGCCCTTATGCCCACGCCCCTTTTCCTCAACTCTTATGCCCGACATGGCCGAGGCGTAACGGAGCAGGTGTTGGCCCTTGACAGCGCACAGTGCGTCAGGCTATGGGACATGGTGATGGAAAACGCGCGCCCTGAAAACCGCGTGTACCGATACAATTATATACATGACAACTGTGCCACCCGTCCGCTCCGACTCATAGAGCTGGCCTTGGCATCCGATTCGCTCACCATAGGCGCGCCCACCCAAACGCGCTATGCCACCTCGTTCCGGCAAGCCATGCGGTATTTCCATCAGGCGTATCCCTGGTACCAATTCGGCATAGACCTTGCCCTCGGACCGGAAATAGACCACATACTTACTCCTGAAGAACATGCATTTGCTCCGGTAGCCCTTGAAGAAATGGCCGCCGGATCCATAATACGCACCCCCTATGGCACACACCGCCCGCTGGTAAGCGCCACTTATGAACTTGTGCCTCCCGGACACGGAGGCCCACTGGCTCCCACTCCATGGTACGCCACGCCCATCGCCGTATTCATAATCCTGCTGACAGCCACATGCGGAGTGAGCATACATGACATACGCCGCCACAAAGTAAACCGCGTATTCGATGCCGTGTTCTACACCCTGATAGGACTCACCGGGTGCCTGAGCGCCTTTCTGGTGTTCATATCCGTACATGCAGCCACATCGCCTGACTATCTGCTGCTATGGGTCAACCCGCTCTGCTTCATTGTACCCGTATGCATTATAATACGCCGGGGCAAATGCCTGCTCACCGTCTTCCAATGGCTCAATCTGGCCGGACTGGCAGCATTTGCCGTCATATGGATGTCAGGCATACAAAGCGGCAACTACGCCTTTATCCCGCTCATGGCCGCCGATGCCTTACGAGCCATAACATACCTATTCATAAGCAAGCATGAATCAATCAATACTCAGCGCCGCTAAAACAGCACTTGTAGCAGCGCTGCTACTTTTTTCAACACACGCCTATGGAGCTGAGCCAAAACGCCCGGCCATAGTAATAGGCATCACCGTAGAGGGCCTTTCCACTGATTACCTGCGCCTGCTTGATGACCTGTTTCTGCAAGGTGGATTCAAGAGGCTTCAGAAGCAGGGCATTGCTGTACAGGATCTCCATTACGGCCCGGGGCTTGATGCGGCAGCAGCCACGGCCATGCTATATACAGGTGCGGCACCGGCGGTAAACGGAATCCCAGCCGGACAGATATTCGACACCGAACGGCTTGCTCCCATACACATACTGCATGACCCTTCGAAAATAGGCAATTTCACTAACGAAACCTACTCGCCCGATGCCATAACCGTGTCCACCATATCCGATGAAATACGCATAGACAGCCGTGGCGACGGGCTGGTATTCTCCGTCGGAGCCACTCCGCTGCAAGCCATACTCTCGGCAGGGCACTCGGCCAACGGCGCTTTCTGGCTAAACGACAAGAACGGGCATTGGGCCACTACTACCTATTACACCGATGTGCCTCGCGCCATAAGCGACCGTAACTACAAGACACCCCTGGCAAGCCGCATCGACACTATGGTATGGACTCCACTATTGGATACGCACATGCTGCCGGGACTATCCGACCAGAAAAAAATACGCCCATTCAAACACGGATTTTCAAAAAAAAAACCGGAATGGGTGGCAGCCTTCAAGGCATCGGCCTTGGGCAACCGCGAGATAACGTCACTGGCTATAGAGCTGATACAGGAAATGGGACTCGGCAAGCACACAGGAATGGACATGCTCAACGTAGCGTACACACTGGCACCGTTCAGCTACGGACATTCCACTGACAGCTCGCTTGAGACACTTGATGCATACATACGTCTGGACCGTGATATAGCACGCCTTATCGATGCCGCCACACAGTCAGCCGGAGCAGGCAATGTGGCTGTATTTCTGGCCGGAGTGCCAACGCCGTCGCACGAAAAGCGCGATGACATTAAGTGGCGCATCCCGTATGGACAGTTTTCCGTGAAAAAGGCCGAATCGCTCCTGAACATGTACCTGATGGCTCTTCACGGCAACGGCAACTGGATTACCGGATATTTCAATAACAACTTCTTCCTGAACCGCAAGCTGATAAAGGACAAGAGCATGGACCTGACCACAGTGCGGGCCGAAGCTGCCGACTTCCTTAACCGCATGAGCGGCATAGCCGACGTATATACCATAGATGACATTATAGCCGCACGTGTAGGCGATGAGCCACAGGCGCTGAAACGGAACACTTCCGTAAGGCATTCGGGCGATGTAATAATCCGTGTGGCTCCCGGCTGGGAAGTGACAGACGATGGCAGCCGACGCCCGCCGGTGATACGCCGCGAATCGCAAAGCCGCATTCCGGCATTCATAATGGGTCCGGGCATAGCGCCAAAGACTGTTGACTCGCCTGTAGATGCACGTGTCATGGCGCCGTCAATAGCCCGGTCCATATGGCTCAGGGCTCCAAACGGCGCATCACAGCCCGCATCGCTCATAACACGCTGAGTGTAGAATTGGCGCACAAAAATAGCGCTAATGTCAACATTTTACGCTATCTTTGCATTCTAATTCGGGGCTCCGGCATCAACGCCGGCGCTCTTTCATGCATAAATAATTAAAAACCACACATATAGATGTCATTTTCAAGCTTTCTAAGTAAAATATTCGGCAACAAGTCGCAGCGCGACCTCAAGGAAATACAGCCTATAGTAGACTCCATAAAAGCGCTCGGTCCTCAGATGCAGGCACTCACAAACGATGAACTTCGCCAGGCCATAACCGATGTGCGCGCCGACATAAAGGCAGCCATCAAGGCCGATGAGGACGCCATGGCCGAAAAACGCATCAAAGTAGAGGAGCTCCCATTTGAAGAGCGTCAGCCGGTATGGGATGAGATAGACCGGCACGAAAAGAACATTCTTGACATAATAGAAGATAAGCTCAACGAGCACCTGCCCACCGTCTTCGCTGCCCTGCGCGAAACCGCAGCCCGATTTGCAGCCAGCCCCACCGTAGAGGTCACAGCCACCCAGCTTGACCGCGACCTGGCCGCTCAAGGCAAGGACTTTGTGGAGATAGACGGCGACAAGGCCATATACCATAACCACTGGACAGCCGGTGGCAATGAAATAACATGGGATATGGTGCACTATGACGTGCAGCTCATAGGCGGCGTAGTGCTCCATCAGGGCAAGATAGCCGAGATGGCCACCGGTGAGGGTAAGACCCTCGTGGCCACACTGCCCGTATTCCTCCGCTCCCTGTCAGGACGCGGCGTGCATGTGGTGACAGTCAATGACTACCTGTCGAAACGTGACTCCGAGTGGATGGGCCCGCTGTACATGTTCCACGGCTCCACAGTGGACTGTATAGACAAGCATGACCCCAATACCCCACAGCGCCGAGCCGCATACAACTGTGACATAACTTTCGGTACAAACAACGAATTCGGCTTTGACTACCTGCGTGACAACATGGCCATGACGCCCGGCGACATGGTGCAGCGCAAGCACTACTACGCCATAGTGGACGAGGTAGACTCCGTACTTATCGATGATGCCCGTACCCCTCTCATCATATCCGGTCCTGTACCGCGAGGCGACGACCAGCTGTTTAACGACTATAAGGCCAACGTAGAGAAGGTGGTAAACGCACAGCGCCGTCTGGTGAACCAGCTTCTGAGCGATGCCAAGACCAAGCTCCAGAGCGATGACAAGGAAGTGCGCAAGGAAGGCGCCCTGTTACTGTTCCGCGCCTACAAAGGACTGCCCAAGAACAGCGCCCTCATACGCTTCCTAAGTCAGGAAGGCATGAAGAACATACTGCTTGAAACGGAAGCTTACTACCTTCAGGACAATTCTCGTGAAATGCCCAAGGCCACTGAGCCTCTATACTTTGTAATAGATGAAAAGAACCGCAGCGTAGAGCTTACTGACAAGGGTATAGATGAGCTTACAGGGTCAAGCACGGACCCCGGGTTCTTCGTGCTCCCCGACATAGCCGCACAGCTTTCTGAGACTGAAACCATAGCGGATCCCGCCGAACGCAATCTGCGCAAGGATCAGCTCATGCAGGATTATGCCGTGAAGGCCGAGCGCGTACACACAGTAGTTCAGCTGCTCAAAGCCTACACCCTCTTTGAAAAGGATGTGGAATATGTGATTGATGACAACAAAATCAAGATCGTCGATGAGCAGACCGGCCGTATCATGGAGGGTCGCCGTTATTCCGACGGACTGCATCAGGCCATAGAGGCCAAGGAAGGCGTAAAAGTGGAGGCGGCTACACAGACATTTGCCACCATCACTCTTCAGAACTATTTCCGCATGTACCACAAGCTGGCCGGTATGACCGGTACGGCTGAAACCGAAGCCGGTGAGTTCTGGGACATATACAAGCTTGACGTGGTAACCATACCCACCAACAAGCCCGTGGCCCGCATAGACATGGAGGACCGCGTGTACAAGACCAAGAAAGAAAAATACGCTGCTGTAATCGATGAGATAAAGAGCCTTGTAGAGAAGGGACGCCCCGTGCTTGTGGGCACCACCTCCGTGGAAATATCCGAGCTCCTGAGCCGTATGCTCCAGATGCAGCATATACCGCACAATGTACTTAATGCCAAGCTGCATCAGCGCGAAGCTGAAATAGTAGCACTTGCAGGTAAGGCCGGAACAGTGACCATAGCCACCAACATGGCCGGACGTGGTACTGACATAAAGCTCCCTGACGGAGTGAAGGATGCCGGCGGTCTGGCCATAATAGGTACCGAGCGCCATGAGAGCCGCCGCGTGGACCGTCAGCTGCGCGGACGTTCAGGCCGTCAGGGCGACCCGGGTTCATCCGTATTCTACGTATCGTTCGAGGACCAGCTCATGCGTCTGTTTGCCACTGACCGCGTAATGAAGATGCTTGACACCCTCGGACTCAAGGAAGGCGAAATGATAGAAAGCCGCATGGTGACCAAGGCCATAGAGAATGCCCAGAAACGCGTAGAGGAGAACAACTTCGGCATACGTAA
>JAMPBB010000001.1:251981-363709 GCA_023666885.1 Muribaculaceae bacterium
ATGGCTTATAAGCCGAAATGTATAGGGGGCGAAGCGGGCGATTCTTTATTTAAAGGAACTGCTCGGTGATCCGCAAGAACATGAGTGGCTAACCATAGATGATAGCGGCCAACCGGCAGACAAATCTACCGACGGCCACTACATACAGCTACAGGCTGCCACTGAAGGCCGCGGCATAGACATAATATTCATGGGCGACGGATTCAGTTCAGAAGCCGAATGGACCACCGGCAATTATGGCCGTATGATGCGTGAGGGAATGGAAAACATATTCATGTACGAGCCGTTCAAAAGCTTCCGCAACAGATTTAACGTATACATGGTCCATGTAGTGTCTGACGGTGCTGCCGGTACTGCCGATGCAGCTTTACAGGAAAACGATACAAAATGCAAGGAATATGCCTCAAGGATTCCGGGAATTGACCTCGCCAACGCCACTATCATAAATATTGCCAACCGAGCCGGTTGGGACCCCACGGCATATACAAATATCAATGAAGGCGATGCCTCCATAATACACATGACCAACGGAGGGGCCGCCTACCGGGAAAACAACACCTTCATCCACGAAATGGGGCATGCTTTCGGCAAAATGCTTGATGAGTACATAACGGCTAACGAAACAGTGACCGAGGATAACCGACAGGATTTCGAAGTATGGCTTGCATCACAGCATGCAGCCGGTATAGGACTCAACCTTGACTGCAACAACGATCCGAACAAAATCCGTTGGGCTCATCTACTGTCCGATCTCAGATATAAGGATCAGCTCGGCATATATAAAGGAGCCTACCGATATCCGCAGGATCTTTACCGTTCGCAGGAAAACAGTATGATGAATATGGATTACACCGGCTCCTTTAATCCTGTGCACCGCGAAATTCTGTACCGACGCATAATGATGCTTTCCGAAGGCCCGGAGTGGCAATACGATTTTGAAGAGTTTGCCACCTACGACGCCATAAACCGGTAACCCTCTTCCATATTTTCACAATAGAATCGGCGCCCCATTCAGGGGCGCCGATTCTGCTGTATCCATATTTTATGTTAATGGCTATATCTTCCTTATTAATCCTTAATCTCGGCACTTTCATTCCCACTTCCTATTACTACGTAGCCAAACAGTGTATAATGAAACATCATCGCTTTATAAGAATTTCAGGGTAAAGAAGGAAGTCAAATAATCCTATGAATAAATCTCCCTGTTCATCTCTATAAGGTGAAATATCCTCCTTCACTATTACAACACGCTTGAAAGTATCGTTTATATTACGGAATGAGGCCGTTTCCTGTCGCAATTTATCTTCATCAGGAATTGCAAAAGCAGATTGGATATAATATCGCTGGTCAAAATCATTTGCTACAAAATCTACCTCATACTGCTTTCTGATGAATCTACCATTTTTATCTTTTGTAGGAACCTCTACTAAGCCAACATCTACTGAATATCCTCTGTACAGCAACTCATTAAAAATAATATTTTCCATAAGATGCGTCTGCTCCAACTGTCGAAATCCCAATAAGGCATTCCGCAAGCCCATATCGGTAAAATAATACTTTGATAGTGTATTGATATACTTCTTACCCTTGATATTGTACCGTAAGGCCTTCTCCACTAAGAACGCGTCACATAGATAAGACAAATAATTAGAGATTGTCTTATTGGATATAACAACATTCTTTAAGCTTCTAAAAGTATTTGACAGTTTAGTGGGGTTAGACGGAGAGCCAATAGCTGAGGCAAGAATTCTGAAAAGCTCCTCAAGTTCAGACTTGTTACGCACTTTATGACGCTCCACAACATCTGCAATAAAAACCGTATCAGCCAAATGTACAAGATAGTCGCGGCGTGATTTAGCATCAGGCAACAACAAAATCTGTGGCAACCCCCCATAAGTATAATAATCGCGCCATCGAATGTAACGGTCGCCCCCCAATGCATTGTAATATTCCGAAAAAGATAAGGGATACATATGGATATCTTGTCCTCTGCCTCGGAATTCAGTCACTACATCTTTAGATAAGAACCGAGAATTGCTTCCCGTAACATATGCATCAACATTATGCAGATGTAGTAGACTATTTAATACACCAACGAAATCATCAACCATCTGAACTTCATCAAGGAGCACGAAATATGACTCTTCATCAACAATCCGGGACCTTATATATTCCAACAGCATATCTGGGTCACGGTATTTGACATTGACACGGTCATCAAGAGCAACCTCAATTATGTGATTATCATTAACTCCAATAGAATTTAGATACTCATGAAAAATATTAAACAGTAAGAATGATTTACCGCAACGACGTATCCCGGTAACAATCTTTATCATTTGATTACCTTTTGCGGCTATCAGCTGATCAAGGTATGACGGACGAGGAATAACCATATTACCAAAATTTGAATATTACTGCACTTTTTAGTAATACAAAGATACCTATTATTTTTTAAATGACCAAATTTGCATGAAGCATCATCCAAATAAAGTCAGGGCTGCACCGTAGTTGTGGTTCACGGTGCAGCCCCTAAATATATTATCAATGCGGTCAAGCTCCGATGAAGGCGCGTACGCGGTCAAGTACGGCTTGCGCTGTGAAGCCAAACTTCTCATCGAGCACCTTGTACGGTGCCGATGCGCCGAATCGCTCCATTCCGTATATCATACCGCGTGCGCCTACCACTTCGCGCAGAGTAGAGGGAAGTCCGGCCGTAAGTCCGAACACGGGCTTGGCACCCGGTATTACGCTCATACGGTAATCCATGTCCTGATCAAGGAACAGACCTATGGACGGCACTGACACCACACGTGCGCTTATGCCCTCGGCATCAAGCAGTACAGCCACTTCACACAGCAGCGATACCTCAGAGCCATTGCCCACGAGCACCACTGACGGATTGGCCGCATCCATTACCACATATCCGCCACGGCGTGTGCCCAAGGCGTCAGTGTAGCGGTCGCCCGATGCTGATGGCAGATCTTTAACATCCTGTCGGCTAAGTATAAGCGCCGTAGGCGAAGTGGTATTTTCCATAGCCATCTCCCATGCCACGGTGGTTTCAGCGCTGTCAGCCGGACGGATAGCCAGCAGCGAGGGCTGGCCGAGGCTGTTGCGTATCTGCTCAAGGAGCCGTATCTGAGCCTCCTGTTCTATGGGCTGATGTGTGGGGCCGTCCTCGCCTACACGGAATGCATCGTGCGTCCATACATACTTCACGGGAAGCTCCATGAGCGACGCCATGCGCACGGCGGGCTTCATATAGTCAGAGAACACGAAGAATGTGCCGCAGGCTGCCATCATGCCGCCGTGAAGCACTATACCGTTCATAATAGCCGCCATGGTGAGCTCGCTCACACCGGCATGCAGGAACGCGCCCGAGAAGTCGCCGGGTGCCAATGCTCCGGTCTGCTTGAGGAATGCCTCAGTTTTGTCAGAATTGGCCAAGTCAGCGCTTGACACTATCATATTGCCCACCTTCTTGCCAAGTTCGGTAAGGACGTTGGCCGAAGCCGTACGTGTAGCCACATCGGCCTTGTGCACTATGGCCTTGTAATCAATGGGCGGAATTATTCCGGATATGTAGCCCTTAAGCTCCACGGCCTTGGCCATATTGGCTTCAGCCCAGGCATCTTCCTCGGCACGGCGAGCGGCCACTATGCCACGCAGCTCCTCAGCGCGGGCAGCGTAAAGAGCCTTCACCTCATCACGGATAACCCATGGATTCTCCGGGTCGCCGCCAAGGTTCCGCACCGTCATAAGATAATCGGCACCTGACTTGCTCAAGGGCTGTCCGTGGGTGCTGCACTGCCCCTCAAAGTTCTCACCGGTAGCGGTGACGCATCCACGGCCCATTATGGTGTGCCCTATTATCAGGGTGGGACGCTTCTCCTCAGCCTTGGCTTCGGTAAGGGCGCCGGCTATGGCATCGGGGTCGGTGCCGTCTATCTCTATCACATGCCAGCCCCATGCACGGTACTTGGCTGCATAGTCCTCAGCATCCACAGCATCTACATCGGTAGAGAGCTGTACACGGTTACTGTCAAAGAACATAACCAGGTTTGAAAGCCCGAGGAAACCGGCTATACGCCCTGCGCCCTGTGAAATTTCTTCCTGTATACCGCCGTCAGATATAAAAGTATATATGGTATGATCCATCCACTTCCCGAAGCGAGCCTCAAGGAACTTGGCTGATATGGCGGCGCCTACGGCCATGGCATGACCCTGACCGAGGGGTCCGGATGAATTTTCCACGCCTCTGGAGGGATCCAGCTCAGGGTGACCCGGTGTTACGCTCCCCCACTGGCGGAACTGCTTGAGCTCCTCCATAGTGTACTTGCCCGTGAGAGCGAGGGCGCTGTACAGCATTGGCGACATGTGTCCCGGATCAAGGAAAAACCTGTCACGGCAGAACCATGTAGGGTCGTCAGGATCCGATACAAGGAAGCGGGAATAGAGAACATTGATGAAATCAGCGCCCCCCATAGAGCCGCCGGGATGGCCGGACTTGGCCTGTTCTACCATAGCTGCTGCAAGCACGCGTATGTTATTGGCCGCCGAATCCATAATCTTTTTTTCCATATAGAGAATATTCTTTGGTGGGTGGAAACGTAATTCTGCTGCAAAAGTACGCATTATCGGCCACATTGCAAAAAAAGGGAGAGCCGTATTTCGGCCCTCCCCTGTATGGCGTAAGGGAATGCGCCTTAGATGGCGTCCTGAAGCGCTGTGGCTTCTTCCTGTACATTGATGTCAGTATTCACGTTCTTCGAACCTATGAGGGCGTAGAACAGGATGTAACCGGCGCATCCGAGCACTACCCAGTAGCTTACCAGATAATCACCGGCCAGGTCAGCTACCCAGCCCTGCAGAGCCACCATCACGGCACAGCCGAATACCATGGTCATGAAGGCACCCGAAGCTATAGAGGTGTACTTGCCCAGACCTTCCACGGCCATGTTGAAGATACCGCCCCACATCACTGAGGTGCAGAGGCCTATGAGGATAAAGGCGAAGATGCCTACGGGTACTTCGGCCCATATCATGCTCAGGTTAGCCCAGTCAACACCGGGTATGTTCACGGTCCATGTAGTGGGGGCAAACATACCGAAAGCCGTGAGAGCTATGGAGAGGCAAGCCACGGTGGTGATCATCTGGCGTGATGAAACCTTGCCGCCTATGCTGCCGCCTACGAAACGGCCTATGAGCATCATGAACCAGTACACGGCCACTATCTGACCTACTATGGTAGCATCCATGCCCAGACCCGGGGTGGCTGCGGTGGGTTCGCCTGTAAGGAACTGGAGTATGTAAGTGGGCACGCCTACTTCTATACCCATGTAAAGGAATATGGCCAGAATGCCGAGGTTGAAGTGGCGGAATGAGAATGCGCTGTGCGGATCCTTCACGCCGCTCTTCTTGGCCACGGGCTGTGCGGGCTCTTCAATGTGTGTGAACAGTATCACTATGAAGGCTACTATGAATATACCGCCAGCTATGAACAGGGCGGGAGTGGCGTCGGCCACGTGAGCCTTGGCAGCGTCACCTATCAGGGCACCCATAAGGATGTATACGGCCACAGCTGCAGCGCTGTTGAACACACCGCCTATCTGTATGAGCTGATTGCCCTTGTTGCCGCCGCCGCCCAATATGTTGAGCATGGGGTTAACCACGGTGTTGAGCATGCACATGCAGAAGCCTGCTATGAAGGCACCTACAAGATATACGGCGAAAGCTGCACCCTGCATGCTTTCCCAGCCGCTCATCCACTGAACGAAGATACCCACTATACCTACCACGAGGGCCATGAGGGCGGTCTTCTTATATCCGAATTTCTTTATGAGCATGCCTGAGGGTATACCCATTATGAGGTATGCTATGAAGTTGCCATAGTTACCTATCTGTGCCTCAAGATTCGATGCACCGAACTGGTTCTTTACAATGACGGCCATAGGTGAGCAGAGGTTGGTCACGAAGGCTATCATCGCAAACAGGGCTATCATCACTATGATGGCGCCCCACTGTTTTGATTTGTTACTCATGATAATAAGATTGGGGAAATTTATGTATTGATATTTTTAATTTGGCGTAAAATTAGTTATTTTTATATTATTTCCATTCACGGAGCCATAATTTTTTTCTAATATTCACGCTCGCCGAATATATCGGTGCCTATACGCACCATATTACTGCCGTGCCTTATGGCCGAAATATAGTCATGGCTCATGCCCATGCTCAGGCGGTCAAACCCGCACAGCTCGCTGCCACAAGCCTCCTTTATCCTGTCCATGGTACGTGACAGCAGGGCAAAGTCGGCGTCCACACGGGCGGTATCGTCAGTGTTCGATGCCATGCCCATTATGCCGCACAGATGCGTGGCCTGCAGCGTGCGGTAGCCGCCACGGCTCATCCACTCCACTATCTCATCAGGGTAGAAGCCAAACTTGGTTTCCTCCAGGGCCACATGCACTTGCAGCAGCACGCGCGTCACCACGCCGGCACGCTCGCTCTCGGCATCCACGAGCCGGAGCAGGCGCTCGGAGTCAATACTCTCTATAAGGCTTACGTGTCCTATGAGCTGACGCACCTTGTTGGTCTGCAAGTGTCCTATGAAGTGCCACCGTACATCGGCCGGCATCTGCGGTATCTTGGCCAGCAGCTCCTGCACACGGCTCTCGCCGAAGGCGCGCTGCCCGGCATCGTATGCCTGCATGAGCGCACTCACGGGATGAAACTTTGACACTGCCGTCAGCTCCACGCCCTCGGGCAGTGTGGAGCGTATGCGCCTCAGATTGGCCGCTATGTTGTCATTCATTGGGCGCAGAATTGCCGCTCAGCTTGGCATTGTACACGTCCATCAGGGGCGTTTCCACTATAGATACTATGTCAAAGTCAGCCATAGTGCCCTTCATGCCCTCCATAAAGTTATCATAGGCGTTCTTGAAGTCACTGCCGGCAGTGAGCATCTGGCTTACGGACCGCTTTTCGGCTCCTGACTTCTCATCGATGGTGATGAACGCCACCTTTACAAGGTACCACTTGTCGGCCGTATCGTCACGGAATATCTCGGAAATCTTGGTGCGCTTTACGGCGCTTACCGAAAAGTCGCCTGATATAAACGGTGTCTGCTCCTCTATTATGCGGGCCTCGGCCTCGGTAAACGACAGAGCATCCACCAGATAAGGCTCATTCACTTTCTTGACAAGACCGTTTTCCATCATCTTGTCATATCTTACTTTGCATTCAAACCAGTTAGCCATTTTTCTTCAATATGTTTATTTGGGGCTACAAAGATAAGAAAAAAAGGGCTCTATGCGTCACGCACGGAGCCCTCGTGATTGAAAAAACGGTAAAAATGATTACCTGTTTGTCATATTATCTTATCACTGTCTTACGCGAGTAGCGTTGGCCCTCAGCCGTATCCACGGTAAGGACATATACGCCCGGTGTGAGCGCCGACAGGTCGGCTGTCACCTCTTCGCCGGTGGCCTCTACCTTGGATGCCATGGTGCCCTGCGTGGTGTACAGCGTAGCGCTGACACCCGTGGCGCCGGCCACATAGGCCGTGAGCACGTTTCCGCTGCGTGTCACTATCAGGCGCGTGTCATCATCGGCAAACACCGAGCCCACAGCGGCACTGTTGGTAAGTATGTACTTGATACCTTCAAGAGCGTCAAGCTTACCGGCGCCGAAACGGTCAGGAGCATCCTCCACGTACATGTCCTTGACCGATGTGGCGTTGATTACCTCCATAATGTCCGCATACTTCATGGTGGGGTCAGCCTGAAGCCACAGTCCCACAGTGCCTGCTACAAACGGACATGACATGGATGTGCCCTGCATGCGTCCCCAGTAGTAGGTGCGGTTGCCCTCGGCTACGCTGGCGCTCATGCTTGAGGTGCTTTCATATCCGGCTGTCAGATAGTAGCTGCTGTAGCTTGATATTATAGCAGCACCCGGGGCTGCCACAAGAGGCAGCTTCCGGCCCTGGAACGTGGTGCCATAGGATGAGAACGGGCTTATGGCATCGAGCTCAAACGAGCCGGCATACTGATAAGCCGTACCGGATCCGCTGGTCCCGAACGCAGGCCATGTTATGCGGGAGTTGTACGAACCTACGGAAATCATATCGTCGCCGCAAGCCAGATTATTGATGGAGTTGGCGGGTGTGCCGCCTGTAGCACCGGTTATGTTGTTACGGGCAAATTCCACCTTGCTGCCGAATATATAGGCGGTCTGTCCGGCATCGCCCGACACGGTAAGCATAATGTATCGGGTATTGCCAGTGGAGCTTTTGGCGCTGACATTGTTCAGCGTGCTGTACACGCGGAAACGATTGTTGTTAGGATCCACAAGCGAACGGGCCGATATAGTGCCGTTGAAGTACTGCGTGAATGCGGTAACTGACGTGGTACCCTTGTTCTGCCCTGAGGCATCTATGGTTACTACAGGAGTGGTGGAGCGGTCAGCCGTATTGTATATGGACCACGTAAGTGTCATGGGCTTGTTGTCACTGCCCCATACATCCACATAGCCAGAGCCTTTGTTATCCTGAAGTCCGGTCTTCACCTCCTTGGTAAGAGATGTGAATTTGCGCTCTATGGATATGTTGTCCTCACCTTCATTGCCGGCCGATACGCACACTATACCGCGCTTGCCTAACCTTGACAGTGCGGCGGTGAAGTCATCGGTACCGTCATGCGGCCCAACATTGGAGCCGAGCGACAGGTTTACAACCACAGGCTGGCCCATCTCCTCGGCATAGGTTATGATATTATCCACACCCATCACCACATTGGCATCCTGAAATGTGCCCACGCTGAAAGCCAGATCGGCTCCGGTGGCCACGCCGTAATACGGAAGCGCACCGTCATTGTCATAGAACTGGCCCGAATAACCGCCGGGGCCGCTGAGCTCGAAATACTTGGCCGGGCCGCGGTAGCTGCCTCCGAGTATGCCGGCCACGTGGGTGGCATGGCTCTCCGAGTTCATGTCATAACGGAAGGCCGATATGTCATCATCAGTATATTCGATAGAGGTGCCGTTGGTGGAATTCATGTACCACAGGCGCTTGATGCGCGAGCGTCCGTCGGCGCCACGGAAGTTGATATGATTGGCCTCAAGACCCTGGTCCATCATGCCTACCACCACACCGCTGCCGTCAAAGCTCCGGGTAGCGTCATTGAAGGTAAAGCCGTTCTGCACCGAAGTAACCGCACCCGACGGGCGGGCAAAGTCAAGCATGGGGCTCATCACCTCGCCGAAGCTCACGCTCTTCACGCACTCGAGTTCGGCCAGCTGCTCCACCTTGTCAAGCGGCAGTGACACTATGACCATATCGCCCAGATCAGTGGTAATGCGGTATCCGGCCTGCTCCAGAGCCGTGACGTCGGCACCGTCTGTAAGCCTTACTATCACGGCCACTTCCGGAACCGTGACCGCACTCTGTGTGGTAAAGCCGTCATGCAGATCACCGCCCTCATGTGCACGCTGCACAGCCTCACGGTAATTGTCTATCATCTGCATTCCGGCAGGTGAAATCTTGTACTGCGCCGTAAGGCACTGTGCGCCCAGTACGGCAAGAGCTACAGGTAGAAAGTATTTCATATTGGCATTGATTAGTCTATTAGCGTATTAAACGGGAAAAGATGGCGCGTATCTTTTCTGTATGACACGCGCCATCCTGTGTAGTTATTCAGCTATCTATTGCCGTGGCGTTATCAGGGGCGAACAAGCTTGATATTCGTCCAGCGGCCGTTGATGTAACCGGTGTACTGCTGTGAGGGATATGACATTATAGCAAATGCCACGCCGCATCCATCGGGGAATACTATCTCATTGTACTCTGAAGTGAAGGTCACCTCATACGTGGCCGAGAGGCTCATACCGTTAGGCGTAATGGATGCCGTGAATATGAGGCCCTGTCCTATAGGATCACTGAAGTTCCATATGTACATCGAAGCCGGATCACCTACGGCAAGCTCCATGGTGCCTTCGCCGGTTATTTCATTGAATTCAAAGTTACGGAATCCGAGGAACATCTCATCGTGGCCGTTCATGCCGTTTCCGTACAGTTCGTGGCCGTAATATTCGGCGTCCTCTTCCGGATCAGGAGTAACCATATTCAGATTATATGTAACCTCTGCGCCTGAAGTGTTGGTAGCGGTAAACTTCCATGCTCCGGTCATCTTTTCATACGGATCCTGGTCATTGTCACGCAGATCCACTACGGTGGTGGCCTGTGCGCCTATGGTGGCGCCTTCAGCCTTGGTTATGGTCACGGAGAATGAGCGGGTGTCATTTTCCTCATCATTGTCAAGCGGTTCTATCTCTACATAACCGGTAGTGGTGCCGGCAGGTATGATTATGCGCTGTGAGGTCACTATGTAATTCTGCTCGGCTATGGCGGGATTGTCGCCTACGGGAGCAGTTTCCACGTACACTATTATCTGGCCGTTGGCATCGCCGGTAACATTGATGGGCAGAGTGAATATGCTGCCGTTTTCGCGGCCACTGTATTCAGAGCTTCCCATCTGCACGGTCACGCCCGAGGCAGTGTTGAAGTCGGAGTCATCGTCCGAGCATGCGGTCATGGCCACACCCATGAGCGCTATAGCTAATATCTTGTTAAGTTTCATTTCTATTTAAGGGCGTTAAGTTATTAATTATAGCCTTTGTTCTGCTGACCCTTGAGCTGGGGGTTGGTATTCATTTCAGCTGAAGGTATGGGCCATACATAACGGTAGTCGCCTGAAGTGTACACACACTGTGTGGCTGAAGCTATTATGAATGAGCCCATGGCAGGATAGGTAGAGGTGCTGTAACCGGCATCGCGGGTAAATCCGAGATCCCAGCGGCGCAGGTCGCCCAGACGGAAGCCTTCGCCTACCAGCTCCTTCACGCGTTCCTGGCGTATCTGGTCGCGGAGCACATTGCCGTTGTAGGTCTGCTCCTGATAGTTGGTGATACGTGCGGCACGCAGGGTGTTCAGAGCCTCGTTGGCCACGTCATCCTGACCTAATGCATTGGCAGCCTCGGCCAGTATCAGATACTGCTCTGAGGTGCGGAAGGGTTTGGGCAGGTTCTTCAGGGCTGAAGTGTTGCCTGAGTCAAACACGGGATTGCCGGGGAACTTGTTGAAGCTGGGAGTACGTATTGTGGCTCCGCTGTAGCTTATGTTAAGGTTGCGGATAAAGGTGGCACGGCGCACGTCGGTAGTGGCATAGCTCTGTATCAGCGCAGCTGAGGGAGCAAACTTCACCTGTGTGGGCGATACCTGATTGAATATCGAGCCGAAGGCAGGTACTGAGCCGTTCTGGTCAGAGCTTCCGTAGGGCTGGAATATCAGCTCATCGCCTGAGTCGTTGAGCCACATATCGGCATAGTCGGCAGCCTGAGTAAGGGGGAAGAGGCCGCTCTGTATTATCTCGGTGGCCAGAGCCTGAGCGCGTGAATAGTCCTTCTTGAGCAGGGCTACGCGGGCCTGGAGAGCCTTCACTGCATATGAGTTGAGATAACCGCCACCGCCGGGTACGAGAGCTGACATATTGGTAGCCTCAAATGCCTGAAGTCCGGTGCAAGCCTTGGTAAGGTCCTCTTCGATCTGTGCGTAGGTTTCAGCCAGCGTGCTGCGGCCGGGATATGTACCGCGGTCCGATGTAGGCTGATACTTAAGGCACAGAGGTATACCTGTGGCAGCAGCTGAAGCGGCTGAAGCGTCATAGCTCTCACAGAAGTAGTACATGAGCAGGTAGTTGTAATAGCCGCGGCAGAAGTAAGCCTCGGCCATATAGCGGTCAAATGCCTCGCGATCCGTGGCCGACAGGTCGGCATTCTCGCCGTAGGCGCCCACGTTTTCTATATAGTAGTTCACCTGCATGATGCCGCTGTAAAGGGCTGCCCATATGCCTTCTATATCACCGTCGTTCGACAGGATATTGCCGGTGGTGAATGCCAGGTACGAGTTACCGTTCTGCATGGTGCCTATGAAGAGGTCTGTCTGAAGGTCAGATACGGTGGTGTAGCTGCCTCCCGAGCGTGAGCGCAGGTAAGAGTACAGGCCGTTACGCTCGGCACGCACGTCTGACATTGACTGTATGCCCTCGCCCAGAGTTATGGTTCCATCAGGCTCATTGTTCATGTCGCACGAGGTGAGCAGTCCACCCGCGAGCATAAGAGCCATAAATATCTTTTTCATATCTATATGTTCAGTAATGGTCTATTAGAATGTAACATCAAATCCGAACTCGAACTGGCGGGTGTTCGGGTAGAAGAACAGCACGCGGTTGATGGCGGGCTCGGGATCGTAACCCTTGTAGTCGGTAACGGTCCAGAGGTTACGGCCGGTGAAGTGGAGAGTGAGGCCCTGCAGATAGAGCTTGTCAAGTATGGCACGCGGGAAGGTGTAAGCCAGCGTGAGGTTCTTGAGGCGCATGAACGATGCGTTTTCTATCCAGCGAGTATCGAACTCGGGTGTCTGACCTGCCTTAGGTATGTTGGTTATGTCACCGGGCTTGGTCCATATGGTGAGCATGTCAGTGGTCTGGTTACAGCCCTGGAGGAACAAGTCATAGCTCTCTATGTAGCGGAGGTCATTGTTCATCAGGTACTTTTCGGCGCTCCAGTTGAAGTCGGCGCGCAGACTCAGGCCTTTCCAGCGGGCATCGAGTCCGAAACCGCCGTTCCACGGTGCTATGTAGCTCTTACCGGTAAATACGGCGTCCTCCTCTTCGTTGAAGCGCTTGGTGAGGTTGCCGTCCTTGGTGTACCACATCTGCATACCGTCGCGGGGGTCAACGCCTGCATAGCGTACATAGAAGTACTCGTTGGCGTTCTTGCCCACCTCGTAGCGGGTACCGGTGTTAGGCATGGTGTAGCCGTCCAGGCCGTCGAACAGTTCGGTTATCTTGTTCTTGTTATAGCTGAAGTTGGCACGGAGTCCAAAGTACCAGTCGCGCTTGTTGATTATGTCAGCCTTGAGATCCACTTCCACACCGGTATTGGTCATGGCGCCCACGTTGCCCCAGTCGGCGCTGAAACCGGTAGTGTAGCTCCAAGGTATGGCCATGAGCATGTCAGTGGTTTTCTTCTTGTAGAAGTCAATGTCGGCCGAGAGGATGTTGAACACCTTGAAGTTCATGGCTATGTCAAATGACTTGGTGGTCTCCCATGTAAGATGTGAGTTACCGGGCGATGACACGCCTGAACCTGATGTAGAGCCCTGAGTGGGGTCGCCATAGTTGGCGGTGGTGCCGAGTGCGCCTACATAGAGGAAGTTGCCTATACCGGCGTTACCTACCGTACCGTAGTTGCCACGGATAGCCAGCTCGTCGAGCCATGTCACGTTCTTGAGGAAATCTTCGCCCTTGAGGTTCCACTTGGCACCTACGGCGTAGAATGTACCCCAGCGGTGGCCGGGTGCGAAGCGCGAGCTGCCGTCGCGGCGTATGGATGCGTCCACGAAGTAACGGTCATCAAACTCATAGTTGAAGTTGGCAAAGTATGAGTTCATGGTGTATGAGCTTGACGATTCGCTCAGGTCGCCTAACGTAACCTGTTCGCCCTGGGTGAGCATCATCTTGCGGTGGTCAGTATGGCCGGTGGTAAACGCACCGAAACCGTTGCTCTTCGATATGATAGATTCCTGACCTAAGAGGATACCGAAGTAGTGCTTGTCAAGGAGCGAGAAGCGGTACTCGGCAGTGTTGGTGTAAGTAAACGCATAGTAGCGTGAGAAGCTCTGCTGTGATGAGCCTGTGGTGTAGTCACCTACGGCAAGGCCGGATCCGGCGCTGGGGAATATATCGCCCATGGGAGTTTCCTGTATCAGACGGGGATAGTTGCGAGCGCCAAGGCGGTAATCATAAGCGTCGACCGACTGCTGTGCGCGCAGTGTAAGACCCTTCATGGGAGTCAGCACCTCGAACACACCGGCATTTACGGTAACGCGGTTGCGGTACACTGATGACTGGTTGGTAAGATAGTCAGGGGTTACAGCGCCGGAGTAGTGCAGATACTCGGCCTTGTCACCATATACTATGCGACCCTGGTCATCGAATGTGTAGTAGTAGGGCGAATCCCACGGACGTGCAAAGTAGCGGAACAGTGAGGGAGTGTAAATGCTCGGTCCGTCAGGGATATTGTTGTCATAAATGTTGTTAGAGTACGAGTTGGTCTGGTACTTGGTGTAGCCGAGGTTGCCCTGGAAGCCTACACGGAACCAGTTGTTCACTTTAGAGTCAAGGCTGAAGCGCAGCGTCTCGCGGTGCATGCCTGACTGGTTGATGATACCGTCCTGATCATAGTGGTTGAGCGACAGATAGTAGCTCAGCTTGTCAGTACCGCCAGTTACGGCAGCTTCAAGAGAGTAGGTCACTGCGGTGTGGAACATTTCCTTGCTCCAGTCAGTGTCAATGCCGTACTTGGCCACGAGATCCTTCTCTTCCTGAGTGAAGGGCTGGCCTATGAGGTCGCCGAAGTCGAGGAGCTGCTGCGAGGTCATCATCTCCACATTGTCAGGCATCTTGGTGCCCCAACCCATGTTGGCACGGATCGAAACCTTGGCCTTTTCGCCAAACTTACCTTTCTTCGATGTGATAACGATAACACCGTTGGCAGCACGCGAACCGTATATGGCCACGGATGCTGCATCCTTGAGCACGGTAACGTTTTCTATATCGGAGGGGTTAAGGGTGGTAAACACTGACTGCGATACCGGAGCACCGTCTAATATATAAAGAGGTGTGGTGCTTGCATTGAGCGAGTTTACGCCACGTATGAGCACCTCGTTGTCTACCGATGAGGGGTCGCCTGAATTAGAATATATATTCAGACCGGCCACCTGGCCCTGAAGAGCGTCGACAAACGTGGTAGAGGGAGTGTTGGCAAACACCTTGTCGTCCACCACAGCCACTGAGCCCACCACTGAGCCGAGCTTCTTGCCTGAACCGTAACCGGTCACCACAACGCCCTCAAGCTCCTTACCTGCCACTTCCAGGCGTATAGTCATGTTGGCACTTACGGGAACCGTCACGGTCTTCATGCCTACATAAGTCACTCTGATTTCTTTCACCTTAGCGGGAATGCGAAGTGTGAACTTGCCGTCAAGGTCGGTTGACACACCCGTGCCGCCGCCGATGGGCATAACTGTCGCGCCGATGAGCGGTTCGCCATCCGATGCGCTCAGCACCGTACCCTTCACCGTCTGAGTCTGCGCCGCAGCGCTCAGAGCCATGGTTACGATGACTGTAAGTAATAAAAACAGCTTTTTCATACTTAATTAATAATTAGACATATTGTTTAATGTGATTGCTATCAATCTTTTTTGATGCGCCCGCTCCCCACCGGGGCTGCGGCGCGCCTTACCTTAAAAATTGTATCTGTCTCTTCTATATTGTACCTATAAAAATCACCGTATCTCTTACCGAGAGATACGTAGATTCTGCAAAGGTAGCAATAATCAGCTATCCGCCAACACTTCTATACGAAAAAATTCATCCTTTAACATTTCAGCGCTCTCCGGAAACCGCATATTAAGGAATATAAAATGTTGATGCTTATATCTTTAATGGTGTAAAATTGAAATTAAAATTTTTTCACGCATTTTGGTAACGAATTTTTCACAAAACGCCACCCAAAAAGCATAAATATTAAGCAATCGGAAAATATTCCACAAATTATGCAGCCCCGTAGTCTAATTCATTAATGATTCTTTCAGAATCAAATTCATTGAATCTTTTTCCCGGGGTCTACGCTGCGCTCCGGCCCCGGGCTATACATAAATGATTGCTACGCAATCCACCTCATGCAAACCGTTTTACGGTGGCGTCCCTGTGCATCGGGTCAAGGCTAAACATGAATGATTACTTCGCAATCTCCTTAAATGTACCTGAAACAATGCGGTCTGATACACAACGCTAATGAGGATTGTGAAACAATCTCTTTTTGTTTAGCCGTGGGCCGGAGCCGTAAAGCGCAGACCCACGGTACATGATTGAATTGTGGTGATTCTGAAAGAATCATTTATCTCTTCCCGGGGGATATTGTATCTCTCGGTAAGAGATGCACATGTTTTTAGGTACAATATAGAAGAGATAGATACAATTTTTAAGGTAAGGCGCGCCGCAGCCCCGGCGGGGAGCGGGCGCATCAAAAAAGATTGATAGCAATCACATTAAACAATATGTCTAATTATTAATTAAGTATGAAAAAGCTGTTTTTACTACTTTTAATGGTGGCTACATTCAGCGTGGCTGTCGCGCAGACGCAGACGGTCACCGGTAAGGTCACCTACGCCGGCGATGGTGAGCCTTTGGCAGGCGCCACCATTCAGCCTATCGGTGGAGGAACGGGTGTCGCCACAAATGCTGACGGCGAATTTACGCTCAAGGTTCCCACCCGGGTAACAAAACTCCGTGTATCGTACGTAGGTATGATAACCCAGGAGGTGAAAATCACCGGCAAGAAGCTTAACATTGTGCTTACCAACACTGACAATAAGCTTGATGAGGTCATGGTGGTGGCTTACGGTACGGCCAAGAAATCGGCCTTCACCGGTTCGGCTGCCGTGATTGACGCTTCCGAGATAGAGCAGGCTCAGGTCAGCAACGCCCTGAGCGCCATTACCGGTAAGGTACCCGGTGTGCAGATCATGACCCAGAGCGGCCAGCCCGGTAGCGGTCCTTCTTCAATCCGCATTCGCGGTATATCCTCGCTCAATGCAGGCAACTCACCTCTCATAGTGGTTGACGGCGCTCCCTTCGGCGGCGACATGAACCAGATAAACCCCAACGACATTGCCTCGATGACCATTCTGAAGGACGCTGCTGCCAACGCTCTCTACGGTGCGCGCGGTGCCAACGGTGTGATACTCATCACCACCAAGAAAGGTCAGGGCACGGGCGCCACTGTGACTCTCGACGCCAAGTGGGGCTCCAACTCACGCGCCACACGCGACTACAACACCATCAAGGATCCCGGTCTGTACTACGAAACGTACTACAGCGCTCTTAACAACTACTACACCTGGGAGAAGCAGATGAGCCCCGTAGACGCATGGCAGAACGCCAACGCCAACCTCATCAGCGGCTCCAACGGCTTGGGCTACAATGTGTACAACGTGCCCGAAAACCAGATGTTGATAGGCCTCAACGGCAAGCTCAATCCCGCCGCCACACTGGGCCGCGTGGTGAACTACAACGGCGAGGACTACCTCCTGCAGCCCGACAACTGGCTCGATGAAACCTATCAGGGCAGCCTCCGTCAGGAATACAACGTAAGCATGGCCAACAACTCCGAGCAGACCAACTTCTACGCATCGGCCGGATATCTGAAGAACGAAGGTATAATACCCAACTCATCGTTCGAGCGCATATCAGGCCGCTTGGCAGCCGACACTCAGGCCAAGAGCTGGCTCAAGGTGGGCGGCAACATGGCTTACTCACACTTCACCAACCACTCCATGTCGGGCGACGGCAGCTCATCATCTACCGTCAATCCTTTGGCTTTCGCCACTTCCATAGCTCCCATCTATCCTATGTATCTGCGCGACGGTCAGGGTCGGATCATGACAAACACCGACGGCCTTATCCGCTTTGACTACGGCGACGGCATGAACGCCGGACTGAGCCGTCCGTCATTCGCCGGCTTCAACGGCCTGTCAGCAGCCATATACGACACAAGCATGACCGAAGGCAACACCTTCAATGCCAACGGCTATGCCGACATCCGCTTCCTGAAGGACTTCAAGTTTACCACCAACAATTCCGTGTACGTACAGGAAGTACGCGGCACATCGGTAGGCAACATGTTCTTCGGCAACAGCGCCCAAACCAACGGCTCTGTATATAAGAGCCATGGCCGCTACATAGACTACTCTTTCCAGCAGCTCCTCACCTGGAACCACACATTCGGGCTTCACGACGTGAATGTGCTCATAGGCCACGAAAACAGCTGGCAGAAGAACTTCACCCTGTATGCTGACCGCACTCAGATGTTCTCGCCCACCAATCATGAAATCAACGGCGCCGTGATAAACGGCGACATGGGTTCATACACCACCAACTATAACAATGAAGGCTGGCTCGGCCGCGTACAGTACGACTATGACACCAAGTACTTCGGTTCAGTATCGTTCCGCCGCGACGGCTCCTCACGCTTCTACCCTGATCATCGCTGGGGCAACTTCTGGTCCATAGGCGGTGCATGGCTCATAAACAAGGAGGAATGGTTTACCGCTCCTTGGGTCAACACCCTTAAGTTCAAGGCTTCGTACGGCGAGCAGGGTAACGACAATATCAGCAACTTCATCTACGCCAACAACTACTCTATAGTAAACGGCGGCGGATTTGCAGCCGTGGTACCTGACAACGTAAAGGGCAATCCTGACATCACTTGGGAAAAGAACGGCAACTTCAACGTAGGTGTGGAATTTGACCTGTTCAACTATCGCCTGTCAGGTAACGTGGAAGGCTTCTACCGCAAGACCACCGACATGCTCTATCAGCGCGCACTCCCCGTCACTCAGGGTTACACCAACATATGGATGAACTACGGTAACATGATGAACGCCGGTATAGAATTCGACATCCACGGCACCGTAATACAGACCCGTGACTTCACTTGGGATATCAACGTGAACATGACATGGTACAAGAACCGCGTTACCAGCCTGCCCGAAACTAACCGTACAATGGGTGTAGGCGGCCACATGGGCGGATCATCAGGCGGCTACTATATAGGCGAAGGCCTGCCCATGTACACATGGTACTGCCTTGACTACGCAGGTGTGGATAAGGAAACCGGTGTAGCCCTCTACTGGGCCGACATCCTCTCGAAGGAAACCACCGTTGATGCCGACGGCAATAAGACGTACGTCACTGACCAGTATGGTGAGCGTATAGTCACCGGCCGCAAGGCCATACCTCTGGCAGGTGAAAAGCAGGAGGACGGCTCTATGCTCAAACCCACACAGTATCTCAACGGCTCAGCTATAGCTCCCGTCTACGGCGGCTTCGGCACATCGTTCAGCTACAAGGGCTTTGACCTGTCAGTAGACTTCGCTTATCAGCTCGGCGGCAAGGTTATGGACTCAAGCTACAAGGGCCTCATGACATCGCCCACACCCGGTTCTCACGGCAATGCCGTACACGCTGACGTACTCAACTCATGGACTCCGGCCAATCCTAATTCCGATATACCCCGCTGGTGCTTCGCCGATGAGGACAATCAGGCCAGCAACCGTTTCCTTACCAGCGCCTCATATCTCTCACTGCAGAACGTGAACTTCGGCTATACGCTGCCCAATGTAATATCACGCAAACTTCAGATTCAGAAGATACGCATATACATGGCCGGTGAAAACCTCTACCTCTGGTCGAAGCGTCAGGGCCTTGACCCGCGCCAGAGCATGAACGGTGCCAACTCCAACACTTAACTCTCCCATCCGCACCATTTCCGGCGGCCTTACCGTAACTTTCTAAACACCCACTTTTATCAGACACAAACTTATGAAAGCAATATATAAACCGCTTGTGGCCTTGGCTCTGATAGCTCCCGTCACTCTCACGAGCTGCCTTGAGGAAACTGAGCCCACCAATGGCGTTACCGAGTCACAGCTCCAGGAGTCGTCAAAGGCTCTTGACTCCTCGGTGGCCGGCATAGGCTCATTCATGAAAAAATATCATGTATGGAGCACTCAGGCATCTGACTTCGGCTACCCCTCACAGATCATTATCCGCGAGGTCATGGGCCAGGATATGATACAGACCTTCAATAACTATCAGCACTTCAACTCATTCCAGGTCATATCGGTGGCTATCAACGAGGACTACCTGCTCAACCAGATAGTATGGTACTACTATAACCTTCAAGTAAACGCCGCCAACGGTGTGATACAGACCATAGATCCCGCATCGGCCAATGACACTGAGCTAAATATGCTCGGACAGGCACTTGCTTACCGCGCATACACTTACCTTGACATGGCCAACATGTATGAGTATCTTCCCGTTGAAGGTCAGTCATCAATCAACAGCGCCGGCAATAACGTGCTCAATCTTACCGTACCCATCACCGATCCGCGTAATCCCGTGGATCCGGCCGACAATCCCCGTGCCACCCACGAAAAGATGCTCGCTTTCCTTCTTGCTGACCTTGATGAGGCCGAAGGCTATTTCACGAAGAACAACTCACGTGAGGACAAGACACGCCCTGACCTCAGCGTGGTCTACGGCCTGAAAGCCCGCGTGTATATGTGGGACGGCAACTATGCCAAGGCTGCCGAATATGCCCGCAAGGCCATAAGCACCGGCCAGTACTCGCCCCTTACCCGTGACCAGTGGCTCTCCACCACCAGCGGCTTCAACGATATGAGCGTCCCCTCATGGATGCTGGCCATATCACAGACCCGTGAGGACGATGCAGTACAGTCTTATTCCAACTGGACCTCATTCATGTCAAGCGAGGATGAGCTGGGCTACGGCGGTTACTGTAAGAACCCCATGATAATAGACAAGTCACTCTACGATCAGATTTCTGACCGCGACTTCCGCAAGCTCTCATGGGTGGCTCCCGAAGGCAGCGCTCTGAGCGGCGAAGAGGTATTCATCAATCCGCAGACCGGTGCCGACATACAGGAATACGCATCGCTCAAGTTCCGTCCCGGCGCAGGCAACCTCACTGACAACAATGTAGCATTTGCCACCGATATACCTCTTATGCGTATCGAGGAAATGTACTTCATAGAGGCTGAGGCCAATGCCCATATGAACCCCGCTGCCGGCAAGCAGCTCCTCGAGACCTTCATGCAGACCTACCGTTACAACACTTATGCTTGCAGTGCCACCACTGAGGAGGACGTAGTAGAGGAAATATTGCTCCAGAAGCGCATAGAATTCTGGGGCGAGGGTATCACTACGTTTGACTTCAAGCGCCTCAACCACTCAGTAATCCGTAACTATGACGGCACCAACTGGCCTGAAACCACACGTTTCAACACCAATGGCCGCCCCGGATGGCTCAACTTCGTAATGTGCGGTCTTGAAGGCCGATTCAACTTAGGCTGCAAAGGCTTTAACAATCCTGACGTAGGAGGCACATTCAAGGAATAATAACCATATCAGCTAAAAGAAAATGAAACTCAACAAGATATTTTCAATGCTGGCTCTCGGAGCTATGGCCGCTTTCATGACGGCCTGCTCCGATGACGAGCCGCAGCGCGGCGAATCGCCCGCCGCCAACTCTGACGGCGTCTACTTCGCAGCCCCGGCCACAGAGGCAGTGGCTTTGGAAAACGGTCAGACCTCGTTTAACATCAACGTGTACCGTGAGAAGACCGCCGACGCTCTCACCATCAGCGTGGCCTCATCCAAGTCCGAGGCCGACGCTCCCTTCACATTCCCCACCACCGTCAGCTTCCCCGCCGGTGCCGATATGGCCACCATCAATGTGCTCGTTGACTTTGCTTCCGTGGAGCCCAACAAGAAGTACAGCATGCAGGTAAGCGTAGGCGATGCCGACGGCACACCTTACGGCCTGCCCGTAAAGAACATAGTGGCTTCCTACGAGCCCTGGACCGAATGGGCCCTCATGCAGGGTGCCGGACGCTGGACATTCTCTGCATACCTTTCCGGCTATAGCAATATACCGGTTTACGTACGCCAGAGCCTCGTAGATAAAAATATCTATCAGTATCAGGCCGGCAACCTCGGTATGGCAGGTGTTCCTGCCGCCGATCAGCGCGGTGTAGCGCCGGGTTATTTTGATGTAAACTACGTAGTAGAGTACAATAAAGCTACCGGACTCGTAACCGTACCCGTAGTCAACACCGGTGCTGTATATGAAGACATGAACTCTGATATACTTTGCTGCGACGTATATACTTACTGTAAGGATGTCAATCCCACGTTTGCAGGCAATGCAACTCTTGCTCAGCTGGCATCCCTCAACTCGTTCAATGAGGAAACAGGTCTGTTCACCATTGACATGCGATACTATCTGGAGGTAAATCAAACCCTCGGATTCTCTGACAGCTTTGAATATTTGCAGCTACCTGGCTATACTCAGTACGGAGTGGAAGTGGCTCTTAACGGCCATTACATTGATGAAACCGGTGCCGAAACTCAGATTATAAGCATAGCCATGACCGAAACCATTGCTGAGGTCAAGTACGGCATATATAGCGGCAAGCTCTCTGAAGAAGAGGCCGAAGCCAAAGCGCAGGAACTTGCCGAGGATCCCGATGCTGCTTCTATCAAGGGCGGAGGTAACATAGCCCTGACACTCGACCCCGCTACTTACACCTTCGTGGCAGCCGGTGTGGATGAAAACGGTACCTACCGTACATTTGACTACGTTACGTTCGATTATGTATCAGTCAAGGTGGATCCCAATGCCGGATGGACCTCCAAAGGCATAGTCTATTACACCGAGGATATTATGGCATCCGTATTCAAATATCCCGAAGTGGTAACCTACCCAGTGGAGATACAGGAAAGCGATGACACTCCGGGCGTATACCGTCTGGTAAACCCCTACAAGGAGGCATGGCCTTATTGGGACGCTTATCAGGATATGAGCAACGGTAAGGACAACTACCTTATAGTAAACGCCGCTGATCCTGACGGGGTATACATTGAGCGCTCACCCATGAACTATAGTATGGATGGAGCAGCCCTTGAAATATCATCATACGGTTATGAGCTTATGATACAGCAGGGCGCAACACTTGCCGCACTGAAAGCCAACGGATATTGTGGCAAATTTGCTGACGGCAAGATAACAATGCCTCAGAACAAGAAAGGTCCCATACTCTGGGTAGGCGATGAAGGCTTCTACTACGCCAACGCCTCCGGCGCATTCTGCATTGACTTTAACGGTGGTGGCGGCGAAGAGGAAGAGTCTATAGCTATACGCACCAAGTCAAAGAGCACTCCCAAGGCTTACTCACGCACTCTGCAGGGCAAGAAAGTAGCCAAGGCTAAGACTATAGGTGGCCGCGTAATAACATCCGATGAATGGATTAAGTCGCGTAAAGCTCGCCCCGGTCAGAGGCTCTAAGCCCTTAGATTTCACTTAAATCTAACATATCACAAACTGACGGGTGCCATCACACTTTACGCTGATGGTGGCCCGTCAGTTATCTTTTTCTCAACTTATGAAACCTTTAAAACTACTCACACTTTCGCTCGTAGTGCCGGCTGCGCTGTCAGCTCAGAACAAGATTGACATGGCCGGCTTACAGATGCTCAACGACTATCAAGCACAGCACTCACAAGGTGGCTCACGTGCCATGGTGCATGAACCCATAGTGGTGTCCAAAAACGTTATCCCCTCAGTGGTAATGGCCATGGTAACGGTGGACTCGCCTGAAGGCATCAACGCCTTGCAGCGCCGGGGAGTCAACGTAATTTCCGAGCGAGCCGGAGTGGCTCTCGTAGAGATGCCCATGGATAAGGCACAGTCCATAGCCGAGCTGCCCCAGGTACGGAGCATATCGTTCGGCACCGAAGCCGAGCCCACGCTCAACTATGCCCGGCGCGACTCATACGTGGTGCCCATACATAATGGCACTGACGGACTGCCCCGCGCCTACACAGGCGCCGGAGTGGTGACCGGGCTTCAGGACACCGGCTTGGATCCTAACCATATCAACTTCACCGGCCGCGTAAGCCGTGTATGGGTCATAAATCCGGGCTCAGGCACTTCCACCTCAGTGATAACGTACGATACTCCCACCAAGATAGCCGGCTTTACCACCGAAAATTCAGCCAAGACCCACGGCACACACGTGCTCGGCATAATGTCAGGGGCGTATAACGGTGCCGGACGTTACGGCACATACAACACCTCAGGCAGCTACATGCTCGGCACAAAAAACATACCCTACTATGGCGTGGCCACAGGCGCTGACATAGTAGTGGGCTGCGGCAGTCTGGCCGATGCTTGTGTGCTCCGCAGCGGAGAGCTGCTCACGGAGTACGCCAAGGCCCAAGGCAAGCCTGCGGTATTCAACCTGTCGCTCGGCACCAACATAGGCCCGCATGACGGCACCGAACCGTTCAGCCGCTACCTTGCCGACTTGGGCAAGGATGCCGTAATATGCATATCGGCCGGCAATGAAGGGGGCGACCGCATGTCGTTCGAGCAGACATTCTCATCCTCCACTCTCGAGTTCTGCACCTTCTTAGGCTCGACCTCAGGCAACCAGCGCTTAGGCGCCGCCGACTTCTGGAGCGCTGACAGCAAGACGTTCAGCGTTACGTTTGCCATCTATGATACTCAGGAGAGCAAGATTACTTACTCCTACGAGCTGAACCGCAACACCGAAGGGGCGGAAGTGGCAATAGCCAACCCCAACTATTCAGGCAACAACATCAACTCCACTGACTTTGATGAAGCCATGTCAGGCTACGTGATACTCCGCTCCAATGTAGCCACGTACAATAACCGCTATCAGGTGTACGTGTACACTAATCTCACGCCCACAAGCTCGCGCTACGTGCCCGGGCTGATAGTGTCAGGGCCTGACGGCGTAAAGGTAAGCGGCTTCTGCTCGAGTGCCCTCAACTTTACCGGCCGTGGTATAAGCGGCTGGCATGACGGATCGGCCGTAAACTCGGCCAACGGTATGGCTTGCGGCGAAAACGTGCTGGTGATAGGCGCATACTGCACACGTGACCGCATACCCCTGCTAAGCGGTACGGGCACAGGCTCCACCCCCGTGGGCAGCATAAGCACATTCAGCTCATACGGAGTGGAGCCCAACGGACGCTCCATTCCTGACCTGTGCGCCCCCGGCCAGTTTGTAATATCATCTGTAAGCACCCCGTACATCAATGCCATAGGCTTCAGCGCCACCAGCCTCTCGGCACAGACACCCTACCCTGCCGCCACCGGCTCCACACGCAACAACTACTGGCAGGAAATGTCGGGCACCAGCATGGCATCGCCCTTTGCAGCCGGTGTATGCGCACTGCTGCTTGAGGCCGACCCCACGCTTAAGGTCAACGACATACGCAACATACTCACCACCACAGCCATACGCGATAAGCAGGTTACCTCTGCTACGAATCAGGTGCAGTGGGGTGCCGGCAAGCTCGATGCCCTGTCGGCCATGAAAAAGGTGCTTAAAATAGACGCCGCCATAGGCCACCTCCGCACCGACGATGCCGAGCGCCTCATAGTGACCCGCTCCGGCTCTACCATCAACGTACTGCTGGCCGGCGAAAACCACCTTACCGTAAGCCTGTACAGCACCACCGGGGCTTTGGCCGCCCGCGCCGAGGCTAACTCGGATGAAGCAGTGCTGAGCACTGACGGACTCACATCCGGTATATACATTCTGGTGGCTGAAGGCTCCACCGGACGCACATCACAGAAAATAGTGTTGTAGAATTAAAATATTGTTTTTTTAATCAAGGGCTCGGTGCGCGAAGCATAGAGCCCTAAATTTTTTCATAAATATGGATAAAACATTATCTTTGTGCCTTGATTTTATACACTATGAACCGATATATCACATTATTATTCGCTTCATGCGTGGCTATGAGCGCCATGGGGCAATACAAGCTTAACGCCACAGGCCGCAACGCTGTGGCTCGGTATCAGATGCAACAGGCTGATGCACAGATCAAATCCACAGATGCAAACGCACCGCTCATTGGCGCCATAGTGGCTCTTGAAGCCGATGCTGACATAAGCGCCCTCGAGGAGGCCGGATTTACCGTATCGACCGATCTTGGCGACATGGCTCTGCTCTCAGTGCCCATTGACCGCCTTGAAGAGCTTGCCGCACTTGGTGCCGTGCACCACGTATCGGCCGGCGGCCGCAAGCACCTGAAGTTGGCCAACGGCCACGCCTCAACGGGAGTAAGCGCTCTGCACGCCGGGATTGACGCCAATGGAAGCACCACACAGTTTACCGGCTCGGGAGTGATAGTGGGCATGATGGATACCGGGCTTGACCCCAATCATCCGTTTTTCCGCCGTGCCGACGGCACATCGCGCGTGGAGCGCCTATGGAACTTTACCGGCTATTACGGCAGCTCCTCTGAATACGACGCCGAAAGCGTATCAACATTCCAGACTGATGACTCCGATGAAAGCCACGCCACACACGTGGCCGGCATAATGGGTGGCCGCTATTACGGCACCGCCACATATGTTACCGCCGATGCCGCCACGGGCGACAACCGCACTCAGCAGACCGGCACCCTGCCCCACGTAGGAGTGGCACCCGATGCCGCCTTGGCCTTAGGCTGCGGCGACCTGTATGACAACAATATCCTCGCTGCCGTGGGCTGTGTACTTGACTACGCCCAGAGCACCGGACGTCCGGCCGCCGTAAACCTCTCGCTCGGCTCCAACAGCGGACCGCATGACGGCACCGATGACTTCTCACAGGCACTTGACCGTCTGGGGCAGAAAGGCATAATATGTGTGGCTGCCGGCAATGAAGGTGACATGGACATGTCCATAGAGCGCACCTTCACATCCTCTGACACTCAGTTCAGTACTCTGCTTTATTATATGAGTGGCTATGTGTCCTCCATTGACGGAGTCCTTGACATATGGTCGTCCGATGACCGCACCCTGCACGTAACGGTCCAGGCCGTGAACAAGTCAGGCGTTAAGTCCACCATCATTGACTGTGACAATGTCAAGAGTACATCGTATGTAGGCTCTTCATCAAAATTCATATCAAGCGGCTCGCTCAGCATTTCGGTAGGCAAGGATGCCGCCAATAACCGCTACAACGTAAACATTGACTGCTCATCAGTACGCATGGCCTCCGGCTATAGGCTTGGACTCACCATAAGCGGTGCCGAGGGCCAGAAAGCCAATGTATACTTTGAGGGCTATTCCGCATTCACTGACAGCTACAATGGCCCCGGCGGCACTCCCCTCACCGGCTTCGTGGCCGGAACGCCTGACCAGTCCATCAACGGCATGGGCTGCGGCTATAACGTGGTTACAGTAGGCGCATACACCTCCGCTGCAAACTGGGGCGACTTCTCCGGCTCATGGTCATATGAGGAGAAACAGGATGACTACACCTCATTCTCAAGCTACGGCTCTACTCCCGACGGACGCCGGCTCCCCGAAATCAGCGCTCCCGGGTCAGTGATAGTATCATCCTACAGCCGCTACTACGTGGCCAAGGGCTATACCTATGATTCGGCCGAGGATATGGTGGCTTCAGCCAAGGACGGCTCCAACACCCAGTATTGGGGTGCCATGCAGGGCACATCCATGGCCACACCTTACGTTACCGGCGTGGTGGCACTGATGCTTCAGGCCGATCCCTCGCTGAACATTGATGACGTTCACAGCATACTCGCTGCCACCGCCACTACTGACAGCTACACGCAGGCCTCGCCCGAGCGCTTCGGCGCCGGCAAGGTCAACGCCCTTGAAGCCGTGCGCGAAACCCTGCGTCGCAAGGCCGGCATAGGCTCCGTAGCGGCCGATGCTGACATGGCCGTGTCAGTAATCCGACACTCCGGAAGCATAGACATATCCGCCACTGACGGCACAAGCCCTATAGAGGCTGCCCTCTTCACTACGGCCGGTATGGAAGTAGCCCGCCGAAATGCTCCGGCAGGAAGCGTCACGCTGTCCACCGAATCGCTCACACCCGGTGTGTATATCCTTACCGCCGTAACCTCGGCAGGACGCACCACACGCAAAATAACCATACGCTGACGCACACGTAAAGTCGTTCAAGATACAGCGCGGACAGGTTTTCAGTGCCTGTCCGCGTTTTTATTACACATTTACGCACAAACAGCCATTATTTGTGTAATTATTTGTTAAATGAGGGCCAAACCCATAATTTTGTAACCATTCTTCTCGAAAACACAGTACATCACGCCCTCCGGCAGGGAACATATCAGGGAGGCGTGACGTTGTTTTTACTGACTGATCCATACATCACACATCCTACAAACATGACACAGCAAGCCCATCCTTACCGCAGCGCACAGAGCACCGAAGGCCGCCGTATGGCCGGAGCGCGCGCCCTGTGGCGTGCCAACGGCATGAAACCCGAACAGTTAGGCAAGCCAATAATAGCTATAGCCAACTCTTTCACCCAGTTTGTGCCCGGGCACACGCATCTGCATGAAGTAGGACAGCTTGTCAAGGAGGAGATAGAAAAGGCCGGATGCTTCGCCGCCGAATTCAATACCATAGCCATTGACGACGGTATAGCCATGGGCCATGACGGCATGCTGTACTCGCTCCCGTCACGTGACCTCATAGCTGACTCCGTGGAGTACATGGTAAACGCCCACAAGGCCGATGCCTTAGTGTGCATATCCAACTGTGACAAGGTTACGCCCGGTATGCTCATGGCGGCCATGAGGCTCAACATACCCACCATATTCGTGAGCGGCGGGCCAATGGAGGCGGGCCGCGTGGCTGACCGCGCCGTGGACCTTGTGGACATTATGGTGGAAAGCGCCGATGAATCGGTGCCCGACTCCCGTGTGGAGCAGCTTGAGCTTCACGGATGCCCCACCTGCGGCTCATGCTCCGGCATGTTTACCGCCAATTCCATGAACTCGCTCAACGAAGCGATAGGCCTGGCCCTGCCCGGCAACGGCACCGTCGTGGCCACACACGCTAACCGGCTGCTCCTGTTCCGCGAAGCCGCACGCCGTATAGTGGCCAACACTCTGAGCTACTACCGTGACGGAGATGAATCGGTACTGCCGCGTAACATAGCCTCGCGTCAGGCCATGCTCAACGCCATGACCCTTGACATAGCCATGGGCGGATCCACCAATACGGTGCTTCACCTGCTGGCCATAGCTGCCGAAGCCGGGGCCGACTTCACCATGGCCGATATCGACGCTCTGTCACGCCGCACTCCGGTACTGTGCAAGGTGGCGCCCAATTCCCGGTATCATATAGAGGACGTGAACCGCGCCGGCGGCATACTGTCGATAATGAAAGTACTGGCCGATGCCGGATTGGTGGACACTTCGGTGAAGCGCGTTGACGGCCTCACGCTCCGTCAGGCCATTGACCGCTGGGCCATAGGCGGGAAGGACTACACTGACCGTGCCGATGAACTGTGGCGCAGCGCCCCGGGACATAAACGCACCACCAAGGCCGGCTCGCAGATGGCCTACTACTCCACGCTTGACACTGACCGCACCGGCGGATGCATACGTGATGTGGAGCACGCCTATGTACGTGACGGCGGCCTGGCCGTGCTCAAAGGCAATATAGCCCTTGACGGATGCGTGGTAAAGACGGCCGGTGTGGATGAATCCATATTCCGCTTCAGCGGTCCTGCCCGTGTGTTCCGCTCGCAGGAGGAGGCCGTTGACGGCATTCTCGGAGGCCAAGTGCGCAGCGGTGATGTAGCCGTGATTATATACGAGGGTCCCAAGGGTGGCCCCGGTATGCAGGAGATGCTCTACCCCACGAGCTATCTCAAGAGCCGCCATTTAGGCAAGGAGTGTGCCCTGATTACCGACGGGCGTTTCTCGGGCGGCACATCCGGACTATCCATAGGCCACATTTCACCCGAAGCTGCCGCCGGGGGTGCCATAGGCTTGGTGCGTGACGGCGATATAATAGACATAGACATACCTTCCCGTTCCATCAATGTGCGCCTCTCCGCCGAGGAGCTTGAAAGCCGGCGCCGCGAGGAGCTGTCACGAGGCGCCGAGGCCTTCACCCCCGCCGGGCGTGACCGCAAGGTATCCAAAGCACTCAGAGCATATGCTGCCGCAGTGAGCTCGGCTGACAAGGGCGGCGTACGCATGATTTGACACAACGTTAACTGACACATCTCTATGAACGAAACCATAACAGGAGCTGAAGCATTGATGCGAGGGCTGGTAGCCGAGGGCGTAGACCGCGTGTTCGGCTATCCGGGCGGCTTCATCATACCGGTATATGACCGCCTGTATGACTACGCTGACCGCATAACACACGTGCTTACCCGCCACGAGCAGGGAGCCATTCATGCCGCGCAGGGATATGCACGCGCCTCGCACCGTACCGGAGTGGTGATAGTGACCTCCGGCCCGGCCGCCACCAATCTCATAACCGGCCTGAGCGATGCCATGATGGACAGCACGCCATTAGTGGTAATAACCGGACAGGCTCCGAGCCACATGCTCGGCACCGATGCGTTTCAGGAAACTGACGTGATAGGCATAACTCAGCCCGTAACCAAATGGTCATGTCAGGTACGTGAGGCCTTCAACGTAGGCCCCGTGCTGGCCCGCGCATTCCATATAGCATCTACCGGACGCCCCGGACCGGTAGTGATTGACCTCACACGCGATGCCCAGACCGGGCTCACCGATTCCGTGTATGAGAAGTGCCGCTTTATCCGCTCCTACACTCCCTATCCGGCCATAAACCGTGCGCACGTAAAGCGCGTGGCCGATCTTATCAATTCGGCTCGCCGCCCCATGATTCTGGCCGGACAGGGCATAACCATATCTGAAGCCGAGGACCGGCTCCGCGCCCTGGCCGAAAAAGCATCCATCCCAGTGGCATTCACCATGCTCGGACTGTCAGCACTCCCCTCGGGCCACCCGCTCAACATGGGTATGCTCGGCATGCACGGCAACATTGCCCCCAACGTCAACACTAACCGCGCTGACCTGATAATAGCCATAGGCATGAGGTTCGATGACCGCGTGACCGGCGATGTAGACAGCTACGCGCGTCAGGCACAGATAGTGCACATTGATATCGACGAGTCAGAATTCAACAAGAATATACGCGTCAATGCCACAGTCCACGGTGATGCCTCCGAGGTGCTTGACATGCTCCTGCCGCTGATAGAGCCGCGAGCTCACGATGAATGGATAGCATCGTTCCGCGAGCATCAGAAAGTGGAGCGCGAGGAGGTAATGGAGAGCGCTGCCTACCCCACAGCTCCCGATGAACCGATGCGCATGGGCGAAATGGCACGCAAGGTGAGCGAAGCCGCCGGTGAGGCTCCTATCCTGGTAACGGATGTAGGACAGAATCAGCTGCTCTCGGCTCGCTACTTCCGCTACTCCGGCGCCCGATCCATAATAACATCGGGCGGACTCGGCACCATGGGCTTCGGCCTTCCCGCCGCCATAGGTGCCAAGATGGGCGCACCTGAGCGTCAGGTATGCCTGTTCTGCGGCGATGGCGGTATACAGATGACCATACAGGAATTAGGCACCATAATGCAGTACGGTACCGCCGTAAAGATAGTGATACTAAACAACAATTTTCTGGGCAACGTACGCCAGTGGCAGGCACTGTTCTATGACAGCCGCTTCTCGCAGACCCCCATGCTCAACCCTGACTTCGTGACCATAGCCAAGGCTTACGGCATTCCGGCCGAGGATGTGAGCCGCCGTGCCGATGCCGATGCAGCCATTGACAGGATGATGAAGCATGACGGCCCGTATATGCTCAACGTGAACATTCGCGAGGATGACATGGTATTCCCCATGACACCCGCCGGCGAACCGGTTGACCTCATATTCCTTGACGCATCACGCCGTTACAGTCCTAAAGCGCAGCAACTATGACCGACACTTCCACTAACACGCTATACACCATAGTAATTTACTCGGAGCACCATGTGGGCCTGCTCAATCAGCTGTCCATAATATTCACCCGCCGGTGCCTCAACATAGAGAGCATAAGCGCAAGCCTGTCCTCGCGTCCTGACGTGCACAAGATCACCATAACGTGCCGCTCCAACAGCGAAATGATGGACAAGGTGATACGCCAGATAGAAAAGCGCATTGACGTGATAAAGGCCTTCCTGTACACGGACGATGACCTGATATATCAGGAAGTGGCCCTATACAAGGTGGCCACGGACAAGCTCATGGCCGAGCGTGACCATGAAAAGATAATACGCCGCCACGGTGCCCGCATACTTCAGCTCACCCCTGAATACACAGTACTTGAAAAGACAGGGCACAGCGATGAAACCATGCTCCTTTTTGAGGAACTGAAGCCGTTAGGCGTCAAGCAGTTTACCCGAAGCGGACGTGTAGCCATAACAAAGAGCCCGGTGGAACCGGTTGACAAATTTCTGCAGGACCGCGAGGCTCTCAATCCATCAAACCAAGAATCATGAACGGACTTCCTGACGTATATTCACATAACTTCATGCTCACGGCAGCGCAGTGCAATGCGCAGCTTGAGCTGTCGCCCTCCATGCTCGTACAGCAGATCATAGAAGTGGCCACTGAACACGCCGACCTGCTCGGCGTAGGATTCCGCCGTCTTAGTCAAGGCGGATGCCTGTGGGTGCTCTCGCGCATAGCTTTTGAAATGCACCGCTACCCCGGAGTGCTCGAGCCCTATATACTCAGCACGTGGATAGAGGATTTCAACCGCCACTTCTCGCAGCGAAACTTTGACATAGTGACACCCGAAGGCGAGGTGTTGGGATATGCCCGCACCATATGGGTGGCCATAGACATGAACACCCGCCGCCCGGCTGATCTTGGCGCGATATCGGACATAGCCTCCACTGTGGTGGACCGTCCGTGTCCCATCGACCCTCCGTCCAAGATACGCCCCTCGGCCTCTCCTCAGATAATTAACGATTACTCCTTTCAGGTAAGCGACATTGACTTCAACCGTCACGTCAACTCGGCCCGATACGTGGAGCTTGTGCTCAATCAGATGGATCTTGACACATTCGATGCCTACCGTCTGGCCCGATTCGAGATAATATACCATCATGAAAGCCATTATGGCGACAAGGCCTGTGTGGCATCAGGATTCGCGGATGATGCGCTTGTGACATCCATATCCGTAGACGGCACCGTAAAATGTCTGGCCCGCTCCCGTATGGCACCACGCGAAAACAAAATACTAACCAAATAACCAATGGCAAAATTAGATTTCGGCGGCGTAATGGAAAACGTCGTTACACGTGAGGAATTTCCTCTTGAAAAAGCCCGCGAAGTGCTCAAGGGCGAGAAGATAGCAGTACTCGGCTACGGAGTCCAGGGACCCGGCCAGAGCCTCAACCTTAAGGACAACGGCTTTGATGTGATAGTAGGCCAGCGTCCCGGCCGTACATATGACAAGGCCGTAGAACAGGGATGGGTTCCCGGACAGACTCTTTTCTCCATAGAGGAGGCCTGTGAGCGTGCCACCATCATCATGTGCCTGCTCAGTGATGCAGCCGTAATAGAGCAGTGGCCCGTCATAAAAAAACACCTCACTCCCGGCAAGGCACTTTACTTCTCACACGGTTTTGCCATAATATGGCCTGACCGCACCGGTGTGGTACCGCCCGCTGATGTCGATGTGATAATGGTAGCTCCAAAAGGTTCAGGGTCGTCACTGCGCTCCATGTTCCTTGAGGGCCGTGGCGTGAACTCCAGCTACGCTGTAGAGCAGGACGCTACAGGCCGCGCACTTGACCGCACTCTGGCCTTAGGCATAGGCATAGGTTCAGGATACCTGTTTGAAACCACTTTCCACCGCGAGGCCATATCTGACCTCACCGGCGAGCGCGGTGCACTGATGGGTGCTATCGAAGGACTGTTCCAGGCCCAGTACGAGGTGCTTCGCGAACATGGCCACACCCCCTCGGAAGCTTTCAACGAAACCGTCGAAGAGCTCACCCAGAGCCTTATGCCCCTGTTTGCCGACAAGGGCATGGACTGGATGTATGCCAACTGCTCCACTACCGCCCAGCGCGGTGCGCTTGACTGGAAAAACCCCTTCCACGATGCCATAAAGCCTGTCATGGAACGCCTGTACACCGCAGTGGCCTCAGGCGAGGAAGCTCAGAAGAGCATTGACTCCAACTCTCAGCCTGACTACCGCGAGAAGCTCAACGAAGAGCTGCGCCAGATGCGCGAAAGCGAAATGTGGCGCGCCGCAGCCACCGTGCGCCGCCTCCGCCCCGAAAACGACTGATCAACCCCTAATTCCCATACCCAACGGCTGCGTCACCCTCCCCCACTCTGACGCAGCCGCGCTGTTTCAGCCATTGATGTCGTGAAGTTTAGTTTGTATCTGTGCAGAAAATTTATTAATTTCGCAGAACAAAAGACATATGGTCACAGAGGTGGCCACAAATTATTAAATCATTAATAGAGTTTGCTATTTGTTCCATACAGAATGAAACGTCGGAAACTTCATTTTTATGAACGGGAACAAGTTGTAAGCGTCCTGCTTTGCATGGGCGTAACTTGCCGTTCATAACACCAATCCGACGGGTGCATTCTGGGCAGTTTCGCTCATGCTTTGTATCCGTTGGATTATTGTATTATGAACATTGGCATTCGCACAAACTGAATGCCAATGACACATAAATCATCAAGCAAAATATGTCCGTGCATAATTATCGCGGTCATATTCGCATCTCTGAATGTAAATGCTCAAAATCAGGAAATATCTGACGATAGCGTCTTTCACGTAAAGTCAGAAATTAGAGAAACTCCAAAATTTCAACCCAAACAATTAATATTACCTGCTACTCTTGTTGCAGTAGGTTCGTTTGGTGTATGTAATGGGGCGTTTCACAACTTGAATAACTCCATACGAGATGGTGTGGCAAATCTCAGAAATGGTCATTATTTCAGAGCTGATGACCATATTCAGTATCTGCCTGTAATATCATATCTTGGACTTGGCGCACTGGGCGTTAATTGTAAGCATAGTTTTAAAGAACGATTTGCAGCAGGGGCAACGGCATATTTGGCAATGGGCATAATGGTCAACGCAACAAAATATGCAATAAGGGAAAAAAGACCCGATTCGGATGCTCGCAATTCATTTCCTTCAGGTCATACCGCGACTGTTTTTATGGGAGCTGAGTTGATAAGACAAGAATATGGTCTTGGAATTTCTATTGGGGCCTATGCCATTGCTACAGGAGTGGCTTTCTTAAGGATATATAATGACCGTCACTGGCTGAATGATGTCATAGCCGGTGCTGGATTCGGCATATTGTCTGCAAGAATAGGATATTGGATGTTACCTCTATACCAAAAATGGCTTCATTGGAACAAATCCACAACAATTACGGCAATGCCAAGCTACAACATATCAAGCCATAGTATTGGCATAGGTATGGTAGCAACATTTTGAATGTCGGCACGGAAGGTTAGGGATGTGTCCGGAGATAGTGCATCATGGTGCGGCAGAGGGATTCATGGCGGCAGATGGTGTAGACAAGCACGGCGTTGAACACCGTGAGTTCGGCCACGAAGTAAAGCCACGGCATCCCGGCAAAGATGGATGCAAAGAGGAATATGGTGCGCCAGTTGAAAGTCATGAAATTCTCCCATTTGCACAGCGGAAAGCTCAGCTTGCGCAGATATGCCGCCACATTCTCAGGCAGCACGCCGTCAGGATAGCGACTGCGCAGCATCAGTCTGAGCTGCTGCATGGCCGGGGTAGTCTTCTCCTGGTTCAACGTATAGCAGTAGTACACGCCCTGTATGAGCTTACGGAAGAAGTCTTTTCCCCACGACATAGCATCATACTTCTTCTTTAGTTCCACTGATGAATCAAGCTCACTCCCTGCGCGGCCTTTTACGGCATAGAGATGAAACTGCCTGTAGCAGTCGGCCACAGCCGCCTGCTTGGCATGGCATATGCCCGCCAGTACCGCCACAGTCCATATGATCCACGTATGGCCGGCAAAGAATCCTACAGTCATATTGGTACGCAAGCATATGGCTATGTATATGGAGGCAAACCAAAAGTCGCCTGCCACTCCGTCAAGTATACGACCCAAAGCCGAGTGCTGCCCGGTAAGGCGGGCCAGCTGACCGTCGGCACTGTCATATGAATTGGCCCACATAAGCAGCAGCATCCCTGCCACATTGACCCACATATCCGTGTAATAAAAACACACACCGGCGGCTATGCCTATAAATATGGACATTATGGTGACGGCATTGGGCGTAACGTGGAGGCTACGGAACAGACACGCCCACGCAAAGCCTATAGGGCGATAGAACGCCAAGTCAATGTGCTCCTCAGTATCAGCCGACTTCAGCGAAGCCCGGTATTCAGCCCTTATCTTATCAAACATACCGGCTCTTCCCCTCCCCGGAGCAGTAATCCTCGCCGTTGACCTCGCGCAGGAAAGCCTCGGCCACCTCGCGGTCATGGCCACAGTCCACGTCAAGAGCCTTGGTAAACAGATAGGGACGCACCTGTATATCCGTTTCGGCGGCAAGTATGCGCTGGAAATCGCTCAATGACTCAGGATAGCCCTCACGCCGAGCTACCACTGCCATAGCCTCATCGGTAAGGCCATACAGGCCGGCCGACACTATTACGTCAGTGCCGAACGGTTCACCACCATAACGATAATCTATCACCGTATCGTCAGCGCCGATATGAGCATACAGCGGGCTTTCATCATCTACAAACCGCGTGAGCCCCATCAACACCTCGCCCTGTGGCATTGCCTCTACGGCACTCACATAGCTGCGGAATTCATTTATAGGGAAAATGGCATCTACAGTCATGGCTATAAACCGGCCCGTCACGCCACGGCATGCCTCGCTGAGGCTGTAATAGGAATTGTCCGACACTATGGGGCGCACCACAAGAGGCAGCCCCTTTTCGGCCTTTAGACGCTCAAGATACTCCACGAGCTGCGGCATTCGGCTGTTGGCCACTATATATATTTCCTCACCGCCGCATGACATGAGTACGTCAATCAGACGCCCTATCATTGGACGCCCCATTATGTTCACCAACGGCTTGGGGTTCTGTTCTCCTTCCTTTGCAAAACGCGAGCCTAATCCGGCCGCAAGAATAACATATTTCATAATCTACCGCAAAAGTAGCAATTATGTTAATAGCCGGAGTATATTTTGGGTAAAATAATTCATAATGAAATTTTATTGCATACCGTCCAAATAATTAGTGTATATTTGCACTGCAAAAACCAATCATAACAATATCCATGAGAGTACATATTGCGGCTTTGGCTTTAGCCGCAGCAGGATTGTCGGCAGCAGCTCAAGAACCTGCCACCGATTTAGTAAAAGTAAGTGCAGAGGTGCGTCTGGACTACCAGCGTGATTATCTTGACGGCAAGACCGTGAAAGACAACACCGGATTTGAAGGCAAGTTTCTGAACCTTCAGCTTGACGGCAACATCACCCCCGAGCTATCCTATTCATGGCGTCAGCGCCTCAACAAGAACCATGATGACCGCACCTTTTTCGATGCCACTGACTGGGTGTATCTTACCTATGGAGTGGATCGCTGGGCGTTTTCAGCCGGTAAGCAGGTGGTAAGCATAGGCGGCTGGGAATATGACCGCGCCCCTATTGACCTCTACAGCTGTTCAGTGTTCTGGAACAATATTCCCTGTTATCAGTTAGGCGCATCGGCCGCTTACTCCATCACCCCCGAACACTCGCTGAAATTTCAAGTGACGCAGAGCCCGTTCTTTACCAAGAGCAATCGTGACATGTACGGCTACAATCTGTTCTGGCAGGGGAAAGCCGGCATATACTCCTCCCTCTGGTCAGCCAACCTTATGGAGTATGCCGAAGGACGCTACATATCATACATAGCGTTAGGCAACCGCTTTACCGTGGACCGCGTTTCGCTTGAGCTGGATGTGATGAACCGTGCATCATCGCATCAGGCGTTCCTGCTGAAGGACTGCTCCGTAATGGGCGAGTTGAAATACAGGCCGTCGGCCCATGTGGCGCTCCACGCCAAAGCCACTTATGACGTAAACCACTCCGGTACGGCTGCTGACCTCACCGTACTTAACGGCACCGAACTGACCATGGCCGGCGCTGGCATAGAATACTACCCTCTGGTGAAGCACAACCAGTCACTGCGGCTGCACGCCAACTGCTACTACTCATGGGGCAAGAACACCAACACCGCCGATGTGATGCAGAACAAGTCGCTCATGGTGGACGTAGGCATAAAATGGCACATGGATATATTCTCACTAAAGCATAAATAAAGAAAGGATCAAGATAATGCAATCAATAGAAAAAGAGGCTGCCGCGAGCACAGCTCAAAGCGCCGAGATAAAACGGAAGTCGACACTGTCACGCATCATACCGCAGGGTGTACCATGTTTGGTATGCGTTATAGCACTCTTCTGGTATTTAGGGCACATAATGGGCATGGCCAATATGCTCAACACCGTGATGCACACCGCCCATGACCTGCTGCTCAACACCGTGTTCTACCTTATGGGCATATGCGTGGTGACCGGAGCCATCGGACGCCTGTTCGTGGAGTTCGGCGTAGTGAAACTGATAGAGCGCATACTGCGTCCGCTTATGCGCCCGCTGTTCGGCCTGCCCGGCGTGGCAGCGCTCGGGGCCGTAATGACATTCCTCAGTGACAACCCTGCCATAATATCGCTGTCGCAGGACAAACGCTTCTGCCGCTACTTCAAGAAATTCCAGTACATATCACTCACCAATTTCGGCACCGCCTTCGGCATGGGCCTTCTGGTAATGGTGTTCATGATAGGCCAGGGATTCTTCATAGAGCCGCTCATAGGACTTGTAGGCGCATTCTGCGGCTGCATAGTGTCCACGCGCCTCATGCAACGCTTTGTCATAAAGGCCTATCCTGAATTTGCCAATGAAAATGTCAGCGACATAGCCGTTGATGACGATGACGTAGAGGAGGACAAAACGCAGTCAGTATTCATCCGCGTGCTCAACTCACTCCTTGACGGCGGACGCACGGGTGTGGATGTGGGCATAGCCATTATACCCGGCGTGCTCATCATATCCACCCTTGTAATGGTGCTCACATTCGGCGCATCGGCCACCGGTGAATATACCGGTGCAGCCTATGAAGGCGTGGAGCTTCTGCCCTGGCTGGCCCAGAAGGTAAATGTGGTGTTTGAATGGCTGTTCGGCTTCACTGACCCGCACCTTGTGGCCTTCCCCATAACCGCACTCGGAGCCGTAGGAGCAGCGCTGAGCCTTGTACCCAACTTCATGAGCCAAGGCTGGATCGACGGCAACGCCATATGCGTATTCACCGCCATAGGCATGTGCTGGAGCGGCTACCTGAGCACGCACACCGCCATGCTCGACTCCATGGGCTACCGTCAGCTCACCCCCAAGGCCATCCTGGCGCATACCATAGGCGGACTCGTAGCCGCCATTGCAGCTCATGCCATATACATGGTAGTGACCCTGATCTGACCCACGTGACCACAACATACTGCGGGCGCGCTCCCTCCTGTGGAAGCGCGCCCGTATTTTGTATCATCAAGTACAGGGGTAGTACTTCAGCACTGTACCGAAGCAAGCTCAGCCACAGCCTCCTTGAGCTGTGCCATGGCCTCAAGCAGTTGACGGCGCGGCATGCCTATGTTTAGGCGCATATATCCCTGCCCCTGCCGCCCGAACATAGCGCCGTCATTAAGCGCCAGGTGAGCCTGATTGACAAACATGTCCACCAGTTCAGGCTGGCTGAGGCCCAGACTGCGGCAGTCAAGCCATATAAGGAACGATGCCTGAGGGCGTATCACACTCACGCCCTCTATGTTATCACGGACATACCTCTCCACCGCCTCAACATTGCCTTCCAAATAACGCAGCATCTCATCAAGCCACTGCTCGCCACATCGGTAAGCGACTTCAGTGGCTATAGTAGCCGAAAAGAAAGGCGATGAAAATTCATTGGCCGTCATCCAGCGGTAGAACGGCTCACGCAGTGCGGGATTCCTCACTATCATCCATGAGCTGACCAGCCCGGCTATATTGAACGTCTTTGACGGTGCCCCGAACGAAACTGACACCTCGGCGGCCTCAGGGCTGACACAGGCAAAGGGTATGTGCGGGCGCCCCCAAAGCATGAGGTCGCCGTGTATTTCATCGCTAAGCACTATCACGCCGTACTTCTTGGCCAGCGAGGCCACAGTGCGCAGCGTATCGGCATCCCACTGTATGCCCACAGGGTTGTGAGGATTGCACAGAATCATCATGCGCGGATGCTCCGTGGCAAACACATGCTCCAAATGCTCCAGATCCATCTCATAGTGTATGCCGGTATCAGTGTGGCGCAGCGGATTCTCGACCACCACACGGTCATTACCCTCAGTCACGGCGCGGAAGGGATGATATACCGGAGGCTGTATCACCACCTTGTCGCCGGGGCGGGTAAAGAAGTTGAGCGCATAGGCTATACCGCGCACCACACCGGGCACGAAGGCCAGATGCTCACGCTCGGGGCGGAAGCCGTGGCGGCGTTCCAACCAGTCACATATTGAAGTCCAATAGCTGTCAGGAGCCACCGAATATCCGTAGACCGGATGGTCAATACGCTCACGCATGGCCTTGACTATGTCCGGGCATACGGCGAATTCCATATCCGCTATCCACATGGGGGTCACATCCGTGCGGCCGAAAAGCTCGGCCAGCGATTCATACTTCACGGCACCGGTGCCGCGACGCTCTATTACTGTGTCGAAATTGTATTTGCTCATGGTGGTGCAAATTTAGTCATTTTTTTGTGAGTTAGAAAATTATACGTATCTTTGCACACTCAATAAGTGAACCAATATAATGTCTAACTTATTAATTTGCTTAACTAACCCTATTTACTAACTTAATTAAATGACTGAAGAATTAAAAAATTCGCCCATCGAAGATTTCGACTGGGAAGCCTATGAAAACGGTGATACCCAAGGCGCCAAGACTCGCGAAGAGCTGACTCAGACCTACGACGAGTCACTTAACACCGTTAAGGACAAAGAAGTAATCGAAGGTACCATCATTGCGCTCAACAAGCGTGAAGCAGTGGTTAACATCGGCTACAAGAGCGACGGTATCATCCCCATGAACGAATTCCGCTACAACCCTGACATCAAGGTAGGCGACACAGTGGAAGTGTTCATAGAAAACCAGGAGGACAAGAAAGGCCAGCTTATCCTCTCACACCGCAAGGCCCGCGCAGCCCGTTCATGGGAGCGCATCAATCAGGCTCTTGAAAACGATGAAATCATCAAGGGCTACATCAAGTGCCGTACCAAAGGCGGCATGATCGTGGACGTATTCGGAATCGAGGCATTCCTCCCCGGCTCACAGATAGACGTACGCCCCATCCGCGACTACGATGTATTCGTAGGCAAGACCATGGAATTCAAGGTGGTCAAAATCAATCAGGAATACAAGAACGTGGTGGTATCGCACAAGGCTCTCATTGAGGCAGAACTTGAGCAGCAGAAGCGCGAAATCATTGCCAAACTCGAAAAAGGCCAGGTACTTGAAGGCACCGTCAAGAACATCACCACTTACGGTGTGTTCATTGACCTCGGTGGCGTCGACGGCCTTATACACATCACTGACCTCTCTTGGGGCCGCGTAAGCCATCCCGAAGAAGTGGTACAGCTTGACCAGAAGCTCAACGTGGTTATCCTTGACTTCGATGATGAGAAGAAGCGCATAGCCCTCGGCCTCAAGCAGCTCCAGCCCCATCCATGGGACGCTCTTGACCCCGAAATCAAGGTTGGCGACAAGGTTAAAGGCCGCGTAGTGGTAATGGCTGACTACGGCGCATTCATTGAAATAGCTCCCGGCGTAGAAGGTCTGATACACGTAAGCGAAATGTCATGGAGCCAGCACCTGCGCTCAGCTCAGGACTTCATGAAGGTAGGCGACGAGATAGAAGCCGTAATACTTACCCTCGACCGCGAGGACCGCAAGATGAGCCTCGGCATCAAGCAGCTCAAGAACGATCCTTGGGAAAATATCGAAACCAAATATCCCGTAGGAAGCAAGCACACCGCCCGTGTGCGTAACTTCACCAACTTCGGTGTATTCGTTGAGATAGAGGAAGGCGTTGACGGACTTATCCACATCAGCGACCTCTCATGGACCAAGAAGATCAAGCACCCCAGCGAATTTACCCAGATAGGCGCCAACATTGACGTTCAGGTCCTGGAGATAGACAAGGACAACCGTCGTCTGAGCCTCGGCCACAAGCAGCTCGAGGAAAATCCCTGGGATGTATTCGAAACCATATTCACCGTAGGCAGCATCCACGAAGGCACTATCATTGAAATGGTAGACAAGGGCGCTGTAATAGCACTTCCCTACGGCGTAGAAGGATTCGCCACTCCCAAGCACCTCGTTAAAGAGGATGGCACTCAGGCCCGCCTGGATGAGAAGCTGAACTTCAAGGTAATAGAATTCAACAAGGACAGCAAGCGCATAATCCTCAGCCACAGCCGCATATTTGAGGATGCCAACAAGGCTGAACGCAACGAAGCCCGCAAAGCCAAGCGCAACGAAGCCCGCGCCAAGCGTGCTGAAGAGCCCGCTATGCTCAACCAGCCCCTCGAAAAGACCACACTCGGCGACCTTGAGGCACTGGCAGCTCTCAAGCAGCAGCTCTCAGGCAAGTAATTTAGCCGTATACATCATACTCAAAGTACCCGCCACCACTCTACGGCGGGTACTTTCTTTTTTATGTCAGCGGTATTGTGTGTATGAGGTATTTTGTCTACTTTTGCATTGCCGAAGAAAGCCCCGGTAGTTCAACGGATAGAATAGAAGTTTCCTAAACTTTTGATAGCAGTTCGATTCTGCTCCGGGGTACCAACATACCTTGATTCTATATGCCTTCACTACGCGCAGACAGTGCACCAACGCGCCGTAAATCACCGTTAAGCTGGGTTCCGTCAGTGTATTTCGCCATGGGGCTTCCGTTTATAGCCCTCAATCTTGTGGCCGTGATAATGTTTGACGACCTGGGCGTTGACAAAAAGCTCATCACTTTCTGGACCTCACTGCTCACACTCCCCTACACCCTTAAATTCATCTGGAGCCCGCTTCTGGAAATATACTGGACCAAGCGCAACTTTGTTGTAGCCACGCAGGCCATATCAGGCTTCTGTTTCGGCATAATAGCCTTCCTGCTTCCGCTACCCTCATTCTTCTCATTCACCATAGCCATGATGGGCGTAATAGCCCTGTCAGGCGCCACGCATGACATAGCCACTGACGGCATATACCTTGCCGCGCTCGACAAGAAGACACAGTCCACCTACATAGGATGGCAAGGCGCGTTCTACAATCTGGCCAAGGTCCTGGCTAACGGTGGCCTCGTATGGCTGGCCGGAATGCTCATAAATCACTTCAAGCAGAGCCATCCGGAGCGCGCACCGTTCTACGCATGGATGATAATAATGGGCATATTAGGCGTGCTGCTCATAGTTATGGCCGTGTACCATTACTTCGCCCTGCCGCGCACCCCAAAGGCAGCCGATGCCCCTGAAGGATTCAGCCGGGCCATGCAGTCGATGTGGCACGTGCTGCTCGACTTCTTCCGCAAGCCCCACATACTGCTCTACATCCTGTTCATACTCTGCTACCGCCTCACCGAAGGCCTGGCCATAAAGATAGTGCCCATATTTCTTAAAGCCGCCCGCGCCGATGGCGGTCTGGGCTTAAGCAACGAGGCTATAGGCACCATTTACGGCACCTTTGCCACCATAGCCTTCATAGTAGGCTCCATACTCGGCGGCTATTATATAGCCCGTTTCGGGCTGCGAAGGGTGCTTTTGTCGCTTGTGGCCATCTTTAACATACCCTTTGCTATATACTGCTTCTTTGCGGTGTATCAGCCGGAGAATCTATGGATAATAGGGTCAGGGCTTGTAACCGAATACTTCTGCTACGGATTCGGATTCGTGGGCCTCACGCTGTTTATGATGCAGCAGGTGGCTCCCGGACGCCACTCCATGGCTCACTACGCATTTGCCTCGGCCATAATGAACCTCGGCGTAATGCTTCCCGGCATGGTGAGCGGATGGCTATGCGAAGTTACAGGCTACGAGTTGTTCTTCATAATAGCACTGGCCGTATCAGTGCCCTCGTTCGTACTGGCATGGATAGTACCGTTCAGCCACCCTGACAAGGATGAAACCGAAAAGGAGGTACTCGCATCGGCCGTAGAAGCCGAGGAGGACTCCACATTACAATAGCTTATGACTAAACTCAGAATCGAAGGACAGCCGCTGCCCCACATGCCATGGGAAGAGCGTCCCGCAGGATGCCGTGACGTGATGTGGCGCTACAGCGCCAACCCCGTAATACCGCGCGATGCGCTCAGCACATCCAACAGTATATTCAACAGTGCCGTAGTGCCGTTCAATGACGGCAAGTATCGCTTTGCAGGAGTGTTCCGCTGCGATGACACCAACCGCCGCATGAGGCTCCATGCCGGATTTTCAGTAGACGGTTTCAAATGGGACATATGCGAGGAAGATATCCGCCTCACAGGTACCGATGCCGAAGTGGCTGAGTGGGTGTACGGTTATGATCCTCGCGTGGCCAAGATAGATGACCGCTACATAGTAACGTGGTGCAACGGCTACCACGGCCCCACAATAGGCGTGGCATGGACCACTGACTTCCGCACATTCCACCAGATGGAAAACGCCTTCCTCCCTTATAACCGCAACGGCGTGATGTTCCCCCGCAAAATAGACGGGCGGTATGCCATGCTATCGCGTCCGAGCGACACCGGACATACCGCTTTCGGCGATATATTCTACAGCGAGTCGCCCGACATGGAATTTTGGGGACACCACCGCCACGTAATGTCGCCCGCGCCCTTTGAACTAAGCGCCTGGCAATGCATGAAGATAGGCGCCGGCCCCATACCCATTGAAACCTCCGAAGGTTGGCTCCTGCTCTATCATGGCGTGCTCCGCTCATGCAACGGCTATGTCTACGCTTTCGGGTCAGCGCTCCTTGACCTCAAGCAGCCATGGAAAGTAACAGCCCGCAGCGGCCCGTACCTCATATCTCCCCGTGAAATCTACGAGCTAACGGGCGATGTGCCCAACGTAACCTTCCCATGCGCAGCGCTGCACGACCCCGCCACCGGCCGTCTGGCCGTATATTACGGATGCGCCGACACCGTCACCGGCCTTGCCTTCGGATACATCCCGGAAATAGTGGAGTGGACCAAGCGCAACTCCATCATCTGACATATCACACTGTCATCCCCCACACAGGTATTTGTCCGCACCGGCAGGTACCTGTTTTTTGCCATAATGTCAATGTCCGCTTTAAGGCTGCAAATATAGCACAGCAATCTCCCCGCAAAGTGGATAATCCGCACATTTGTGCAGCCTGGCGTAGACCCGCGGCGAGCGCGGTCGCGTGACACCACAGCACCGGAGGCGATGTATGTTTGGAACCCCTTGACCCGCCTTCAGTGCAGATGATATGTGCAGAGTTACGGCGGATTGCGAAGCAATCATTCTTGCATAGCCGTGGGCCGGAGCGCAAGCGAAGACCCACGGACTATTTCAGCGCCGGAGGCGATGTCCGTGAGAAGCCCCATGACCGTCAGATGGCGGTCATGGGGAGGTGGAGGAGATCGCGGGTAATGTCAAGGGCTGCGGTAATGTCGGCCTCCGTAACCGGTACATCTATCTGCGGGCTGCCGGGGGCATCAAGGAGGGTGAAACGGAGGTCGCCTATACGGTGGTTTTTCTTGTCATGGCGCATAAATTCCATGATACGCGGATAGTCATCGCAGCTGAGCCGGGGCATTATGTAACGCGAACGCAAATACTCGGCAAGCGCGTAAAGCGGCGCCGTGTCAAGCCCTGATTTCATATGTGACAACACAAGAGCCACTATCAGTCCGGCGGCCACGGCATGGCCGTGAGGCAGATGATAGCCGCGCTCTATGGCCATAGCTTCAAAGGCGTGTCCGGCGGTATGCCCAAGGTTAAGAGCCTTGCGCAATCCTTTCTCCGTGGGGTCAGCGGCTACAATGCCGCGCTTTACCTCCACACTCTCCTCAAGAAGGGGCAGAAGTGCATCCATGTCGGCATCCGGACGGGATATGTCATATTCCAGGATACGGTGAAGGGTATCACCGCCACGGAGCAGCGCGTGCTTAATCATCTCGGCATAGCCCGACAGAAGTTCCGAAACAGGCAGCGTACCGAAATAGCATGTGGACACTATCACGGCATCAGCTTCGCGGAACACACCTATCTCGTTTTTCAATCCGCCGAAGTTAACACCCGTCTTACCTCCCACGGCAGCATCAACAGCCCCGAGCAGAGTGGTGGGGATATTTATGAACCGCATACCGCGCTTGAAACATGCAGCGGCATACCCACCGAGATCGGTTACGAGTCCTCCACCCAGATTCACCATAAGCGAATGCCGCGTGGCGCCCCCGCCCTGTAGCTGCCCCCACACCGAGCTGACGGTATCAAGAGTCTTATGCTCCTCGCCGGGCGGTATCTCTACGATCCGCGCAGCGGCAGCCACACTGCTCCGGGCACACAGCTGCGGCAATACAAGCCTGCGCGTATTGGAGTCGACAAGAATAAACACACCCGAGGGTGCCATATCGGCCACGAGCCTGTCAAGCTCACGCCCCGGTAAGGAGGTAAATATTATATTCTGCATCAGTTGAGGTTACGCCGGGTGGTAAGAAGTCCGTATATCAGAGCCGGAATGGCCGCTGAAAGCTCCGGCATGGAACTGAACACTATAGCTGCTCCGGCATCGTAAAGCTCCGATGCCGGGATAGGTCCCGTGCTGACGCCTATGGTGAAAGCTCCGGCGGCATCGCCGGCCTGAACGCCAAGCGGAGCATTCTCAACGACTATACACTCATCGGGGCGCTTGCCTACAAGCTCCATGCCCTTGAAGTACGGTTCGGGATCAGGCTTACCGTGCTTAACGTCACGTGACGTAATCATGGCATCGGGAGCAAACACACCCGGAAAGTCACGCCCTATGCGGTCAATGAGCGTGCGCTGTCCGGATCCTGTCACGAGCACACACTCCACCCCTATGCTGCGCAGAAACGCAAGCATATCAAGAGCCCCGGGCATAGGCCCCTCCTGCGGCATAGCGGCAAAAAGTTCGGATTTGCGCCTGTACAGGCGCTCCACCTCCTCAGGCGTGGCATCGCGCCCAAAGGCACGGTTGAACAATATGTTGATGGTAGAAGCTCCGGTACGCCCCTCAAAGCGGAAAAACTCATCGCGGGCCACCGTTATGCCCTGCTCGGCCATCATGGTTACCCAGGCATCAGCATGGCGCGGCATGGAGTCATAAAGCGTGCCGTCCATGTCCACGAGGGCGGCCTTAGGCTCCACGCATATGTAGCCATGGCGCTTGAGGAAGTGCTGTATCTCGTTTTCGTACATTCTATTTTCTTTTCTTTTTTTGTTTCACACCTGTGGCAGGCACGCTGTCAGGATCCACCCATCCGGGAGGAGCCGCTATCACACCCTGACGTATGAAGAAGAGCGAATCGGAGGCCGATATGGTATCGCCTACGGTATATTCAGCCGGTGTAGGCTTGGGCTCCGACATGGTGAGCTGCACATAGCGGCCATTCTTGACGCCGAATTTGAACACGCTCTGTATCTCCCTGATAAGGTTGATGCGCACGGTGTCCGTAAGCTGACGCGATGACGCCACCTGCTTTTCATCAAAGTGCGCACCTCCCAAGCGAATCTTAAGATGCTCGGGGGTGCCCTTTATATTGACACCAAACTTGAACGGTATGGGCGACTTCAGCACCGCTATATGATAGTCAAGGTTCATAGCCATGTCATTGGAGCCGCTTATGCCGAAGCGATACCGGTCAATGTTGACCATAAACGGATATATGAGCAGATGCGAGTCACGTATCATCATCTCCACTGACATGCTGTCAATCATGTTACGCTTCTTATTCTTAAACATCAGCCACTTTGATACCGTGCGGAACGTTTCGCCGTCAAGAAGCACAAGCGAGTCGCCTGACAGCTTCATGGCCATATCTATGGTATGGAACTTGAAGTTCATAAGCGAGTCAAGCTCCGTGGTAAGGGCACACTCCACGTCTATGATGCCCTCCATGCCGTCAAGCATAGGCAGCACGGAGTCAATGGCCGGTATCATGTGGAGAAATTCATGCAGGTCAAGCTTGCGTACCACCATGCCGGCAGCAAAGCGCACATCGGTCTTTTCAGGCGCCGAGTACAGTGCGGTGAGCGACATGCTGCCCATAGGGGTAAACGCGCCCAGGCGGTTAAGCTGTATGGCACCGTCGGCTGCCGACACATCGCCACGGAAGCGCTGGAACAGGATGTCGCCATACTTTACCGTTCCGGCACCTACATGTATGTCGGCCACTATGTTGGATGGCACAACGAATGCCGCCCGCTCAGTGGTATCTACCTGCGCGGCAAGCGAGGCGTTTATCACCTCATCATTGTCAGAGTCAGCTATGCGCACCGTCCCGGCCCTAAGCTTTTCCGAAAATACGGCTCCGCGCATCAGGGCGGCGGTAATATCATTGATATTCAGCGTATCGGACTCCACGTCAAGTTCCAATCGCAGTGGAGCCCCTCGGCGCGATGTCAGGGCGCGTGATATGTTGGAAAGCGCACCGCGCAAGCGGAAATCGCTCTGCCCCATGCGCACATAGGCATCATGGATGTTTATACTGTCAGTGGAAAATGCCACATCAACGTCAGAAATACTGTTGCGCACAGGGAAGTAGGGGGTAAACATGCGTGCACTGCGAGCTTTTATCGTACCGGAGGCCTGCCATAGCCGCAGCCATGACCGCATACTGTTGTCAAGCTGAAAATCAATATTCTCACGCCCGTCGGATGCTACCGGAGCTGCGCGATGCGCCCTCATGTGTCGGCGCGTCAGGTTCATGATGCTGTCCGATGACAGCGCAGGATGCAGGGCCGCTATGGAATCGTAAGCCGCCTGCACACGAGCCGACATGGCCGGACGTGTCTTGGGATGAAGCTGTGCGGTGACATCGGCCTCGCGGAGCGAGAGGCGATTGTAGCGGTCGGCAAAACGGAGTGCCCCCAGCGAGGCCTCAAGCTTGAGCAGCGGACTGCGGGCCGCACTGTTGTAGCGCTGCAATGTGGCCCGTACAAAGGCATCGCGCATACGCACACGCATGGAGTCACTGTCAGAGCGCATGTTTATCACAGCCGCCCTGATGCTGGCTCCCATAGGATTAATCTTTGATGTGTCAGCCGACTGGGCTACGTTGCGCGAGCCGAGCCCCATGCTCATATCGCCGGCCGTTACCCACATACCGGGTATGCCGAACGCTACGGTGTCTACTGTCAGTGAGGCCGTGAGCAGAGAGTCTACAGTCTGGCCGTTGACCTTTATCTTGGAGCCGGTGCCGAGCTTAAACGCAGCATGACGCGTGAAGAGGGTCAGCGAGCTGTCACGAGCCGCCATATGGAAATCGGTAAGCTCCAGATTGCCATTGAGGCGTATGCGATGAAACCGGCGCGGAGTGAGCCAACTCTGCCTCATATGCACATCGGCGTGTCCGGTAAGTGTACCGCGCAGTGTTACGGGGAGCTTTGACAGCAGTTCGGCAGGGAGCATTGACATATTTAGCGAGCCGTTAAACTCGCCATCAATAGTGGGATCCGACAGAAGCTTACGTGCCTCGCCCTTAAGCGTAAAGTCAATGGCACGGCCTGTGGCACCGAAACGCCGCAAAGTAACCACCGATGCATCAGGACGCATACCGTCAATCATGGCCACAGCGCTCAGCTCAAACCGGGCCAGATCAAGCCTGCCGTACTTGAATGTGCCCTTAGGTATGTCAATATCCACCTTGGCCGACGGCATACCACCGCCACCTACAGTGTACGGTTTTAGCAGCTCTACTCCAAGCGTAAGTGTAAGATCAGTGGAAATCTTGCCAAGCTCGCCGCGATAGGTATCGGGCACAAGCTCTATAAGCCGCTTCAGGCGCACATCCTTGGCCCACAACTTAAGTTCATGAACTTTAAGGGAGTCGGCAAACTGCATATGGGCATCCATACATACCTCCACCTCATCAAGGCGTATAGTAAAATCATTAAGGCGCAGATAATCTGCCCTGTGCGGACTCCACTCCACCTTTCCGTCAAGCCCGAAGAGTATCGGTTCCACCAACAGCGTAGGGAGCTTGGCACCGGCATTGCCACTGACAGTGAGGCGGTACACGGAATTTTCCTTACCACTGATGCCAACGGTATCAATGACGGCGCTGACATCCATGGTGTCAGCAAGCGAACGGTATCGTATGGGCATTGCGCCCTTTATGGCAAAACGGTCAAAGGATATGAGCGGCAGCTCAAAAGCCGTTTTTGCGGTGTCAGGCTCCGAGGGGGGCACTATATTATAATTAGTCCATACGGAATCAGCTTGCACAAGATTCACCGCCGGACGGTCAATGCTTACATCGTAAATGTGGATATGTCCGGCTAATAACGATGCCAAGTTGATACCGCCGCTGAACCGGTTCACGCTGAGCAGCGAATCGGCATCGGAAGGCAATGCGGAGCGTACCTCAGCCGATGCGCCATGAAGCGAGTGGCTTATAATCAGGAAGCTATCGGCCTCCACCGTAAGACGCGGGAAAGTGGACCAGAACGTAAGCTCCACCCTCGCCGCTTTCACTTCGGCGTCAAGATACTCCGAACCGTATTTGCACACTAACGGTGTGAGCCTGTCAGGCGTAAGAATCCATACGGCCACACCCACAGCGGCCAGCAGCAGAGCCAAAATCACGGCAGCCGAGCCGAATATCCACTTAAGCACGCGCACCCACCATGCGCTCCGCCTGCGCCGAGCCGGAGCACGCTGTACGGTCTTGTTGTCACTCGTGTCGGTATCAGACATCATTCAGAAGTTTTACAAGCCGTAACGTGAAAGCACGGCTGCTTTTTTTCATACTTCACAAGCAGTTTTCCCTCGGCACGCATGGCATACAGCACCTCGGCGAGCACGGCCTTCAAATCAACCGCCGAGCGAGGCACCTCATAGCTGTCGGCGGCAAATACATTGTAGCTTATGTCCACCGTGGTGCCCAGCTGGTGTACCGAGGAGTCAATGGCATTACTGTTGCGCCGTTTAAGCCGCCGTATGCTTTCTGGCGTACGCAGCACGCTGGTGATGCGTATGCGGTAGTCGCCGCCACCACGCGCTTGTAGCGTATCGCGGAAGCGTCGGCCTATCTCATGCACCGTCTGAGCGGCCTCAGGCACCAGATACGGGCTTGAATGCGTAAGCGGCTCAAGGAAGAAATCCTCACATGAGGCTATACGCACCACCGGCCTTGACAGGTTCCAGTGCGACCGTATATCCGACAGCGGCTTAAGCCCTATCTTCTCGGCGGCGGCCCAATGCACATAATTACTGTCATTGAACACCTCATCAAGACGCCCCACCGGTTTGGTGACAAGCTTTATGCACCCTCCCGGCATGGCCTGAAGACATGTGTCATAACGGTCAGCAGAGTCAGGACGCATATCCAGATGCACAAGCCGCACGGCTGCGGCCTCGCGCTTCTGCTCAGCCTCACTACCGCCACAGCCCGTCAATAGCAACACGCCAAGCACTGCTACGGAAATAACTGCTTTCATCATAATGACGGTAAAGATACAATATTCCGCCGTGATACACAAACATCGGGCGCCCACTCGGTGAGTGGACGCCCGATGTGATGCGCACAATAGTGTTGCGCTATCTGATATAGTCTACCGTCACATTATTGCCTTGATATGTCCAGCTACCGGTGGTGAAGCCCGCCGGCAGCGACTGGGCTGTATACGATGTATGAACTTTCAGCACTCCTCCGGCACCGGGATTGGCATCGCACCCGAAGGCCGTAATGACACGGCACGGGGTAATGTCAACGGATGTGAGCATGTTAGAGTTGACATACAGCGAAGAAATGTTATCGCATCCGCGCAGATTTATGGACGTCAGGGCATTATAGCTGCAATCCACATATATAAGGTCATCACACCGGCTAAGGTCGAGCGTACCTATATTATTACGTCCGCAATATAAGTACTCCAAGTCAGGGCATCCGCCCAGGTCAAGCGCCATCAAGGCATTGTTCTGTATCTTGAGGGTCTCAAGCTCGTGATTATAGCGCAAATCAACACTGGTAAGAGCATTATTGTCCACCTCCAATATCTCCAATGAGGTAAAGTACTCTATGCCTTGCAGAGAGGTCAGCTTGCCGTCCGATGTGAGCGGATTGCCTGACAGCTTAAGCATCTTCACGTTTCTGACATCGCCATACGTTATCATATCGGCATTACGCACCACACCATTATCCTCAAGTGCCTGCGCAAACTGTACATTTATGTTTTCAGTAATATCAGTTGTGACGGCCGGAACATAGTCAGGCGTATCATCATCGTCGCTACAGCTTGTCAGAGCGGCAGCCACCAGCAGAGCCGGCAAAAAAGCGTAATGCAGCTTCATAGTATTCATTGTGGTTATAAAAAGTTAATAATTAGGATTGCAGATATACAACATACCGCATACACTTATTGTTGCATAAAGGGTGGCGATATTTTTTTTTGAAAAAATTTGCCGAAATATTTGCAGGAATGAAAAAGCCGCCCTATCTTTGCACTCGCAAAACGGTAATAACCATTGCACCTCAAAAAATGGTGTGGTAGTTCAGCTGGTTAGAATACCTGCCTGTCACGCAGGGGGTCGCGGGTTCGAGTCCCGTCCATACCGCAGAGGAGAGAGGAGAATGAGTAATTGTTAAACTTCGGTTTACGTTACTCATTCTTTTTTATATCAAATATACGTTCCTATGACCCCACACCGCCTACCACCGCTATCTGACCGTTCACGCGCCCTGATTGCAGCCATGCAGTCAGAGATACTGATTCTTGACGGAGCCATGGGCACCATGATTCAGAGCTGGAACCTTATCGAAGCTGACTTCCACAAGCCCGGCGTAACCCCTGATTCAGGTAGCCGTGTACTTGAAGGGTGCAATGACATACTGTGCATTACGCGCCCTGAGGTCATAGAATCCATACACAAACAATACATAGAGGCCGGAGCCCGAATAATAGAAACGAACTCATTTAACTCCAACGCCATATCACTCGCCGACTACGGCATGAGCCATATGGCCCGGCGCATAGCCCTCGAGGCCGCTGCCACAGCTCGCCGCGCCGCCGAGGCTGCACCGGAACCTGTATGGGTAGCAGGAAGCATAGGCCCCACAGGCAAGTCACTCTCCATGGCATCAGCCTTGGGCGATGACAGCGTAACATTCGATTCGCTCACCGAGGCTTACACCGAGCAGATACAAGGGCTAATGGAGGGAGGTGCCGACATGCTGCTGATAGAAACGGTGTTTGACGCCCTTAACGCCAAAGCGGCCATTTTCGCCGCCTACCGGGTGATGCGCGAGTGCGGTCAGGAGATTCCCATAGCCATTTCAGTCACGCTCACCGAGAGCGGCCGCACGCTATCCGGCCAGTCAGTGGAAGCCTTCATTAATACCATAAGCCATGCACGGCCACTATGGATAGGATTCAACTGCGGCTTCGGAGCCGAACAGATGGTACCTTTCATAGAGCGCATACAGCATTACCCCTACGCCATAGGTGCATACCCCAACGCCGGGTTGCCTAACGCATTGGGCCAATATGACCAGACGCCTGAGCTAATGAACGCACTGCTCAAGCCACTGATGCAGCGTGGCATGCTGAACGTAGTGGGCGGATGCTGCGGCACCACACCCGAGCATATACGTGCGCTCTCTGATACGGCACGCGGGCTTAAGCCCCGAATCGTACCGGGTGCCGACAGCCATGTACTGCATCTGGCCGGATTGGACACCCTTGACATCATTTCCGGACACGAATTCATAAAGGTAGGCGAGCGATGCAATGTGGCGGGCAGCCGCAAGTTTCTGCGCCTTATAAAAGAAGGCGACATGGAGCAGGCACTTGCCATAGCCGGAGCACAGATCCGTGCGGGAGCGGATATCATAGACCTCAATATGGACGATGCCATGCTCCCGGCAGCCCACGAAATGTGCCGCTTCATAGACCGCATAGGCACCGAGCCGTCCATAGCGTCCAAGCCACTGATGATAGACTCATCGGACTGGGACGTGATAACTCAGGCGCTCAAACATGTGCAAGGGCGTCCGGTAGTCAACTCCATAAGCCTCAAGGAAGGCGAGGAGGCATTTCTGAATAAAGCATCCCACATACGCGAAATGGGAGCGGCGGTGATAGTCATGGCCTTTGATGAAACGGGTCAGGCTGACACTATGGCGCGACGCATCGAGATATGCCAACGCGCCTACCGGCTTCTCACAGAAAAGGCCGGCTATAATCCTGCCGACATAATATTCGACCCCAACATACTCACCGTGGCCACAGGCATGGCCGAGCACCGCACTTATGCCCTTGACTTCATCCTGGCCACGGAGTGGATAAAGGAGCATTTGACAGGCGCACGTGTGAGCGGCGGCATAAGCAATCTGTCGTTTGCATTCCGAGGCAACAACAAGGTGCGCGAAGCCATGCACGCCCTGTTCCTGACCCATGCCCGCAAAGCCGGCATGGATATGGCCATAGTAAATCCGTCAGCACTTCTATCGCCCACCGATATTGAGCCCGAGCTTGCCGAAGCCATCAATGATGTGCTCCTAAACCGGACAGATGATGCTACCGACACACTTACAGCCATAGCCGGCCGCATAAAAGCTGAAGAACTTGCGGCAAAGACTGCCACAGCTCCGGACAAAGAACCGCCTGCACAAAAGTCCGGACAGGGACAATCGGCCATGGAGCACCTGATGCAGATGGTGATACGCGGTGCCACAGAGGGGATTGATACCGCAGTAGATGCTGCGGTGGGGCAAGTCGGATCAGCAATGGCCGTGATCAACGATGCACTTATGGAAGGCATGAACCGTATAGGTCAGATGTTCAGCCGGGGTGAAATGTTCCTGCCGCAAGTGGTGAAGAGCGCACAGACCATGAAGATAGCCGTGGCACGCATGACACCGCTCATAGAGCGTGAAAGCGTCACCGCTGTGGATGTGTCCAAAGCGTCCTCTCCCACCGTAGTGCTCGCCACTGTGAAAGGCGATGTCCATGACATAGGCAAGAACATAGTGAGCGTGATCCTTCAGTGCAACGGCTTCAAAGTGCTGGACCTCGGAGTGATGGCCGAGAGCGAAAAGATAGTGCGCACAGCCATAGAGCACGGAGCAGCCGCCATAGGACTAAGCGGCCTAATCACCCCATCGCTATCCGAAATGTGCAATGTGGCTGCCCTCATGGAGGCGAAAGGGCTGAAAATACCGCTTGCCGTAGGGGGTGCCGCCGCATCGAGAGAACATACCGCCGTAAGGATCTCCACCACTTATTCCGGGCCTGTGATATATACGCACGAGGCCGCATCACTGCCTTCGGCCTTACGAAAGCTCACCCACCCTGACACTGCACTGACCGCATCAGAGGAGCTAAGAGCCGAACAGGATTCGATACGCAGCCGCTACGCCGAATCGGCACCGCTCCTAACACTTGAGGCCGCTACAGCCCGCAAGCCCGCCATTGATTTCTCGCTCAAACCGGCACCACCCGTACAGCCGGGCACCCATGACGGTTTTTTCACCGTTTCGGAGCTGCGTGACGGCATAAATGTGCGTGCATTCTTCAAGGCATGGGGCTTTGACGGCTCCCTTGCCACAGTAACCGACATAGAGGGATGCGACCACTGCCGCGCCCAGTGGCTCGCCGCACTGCCCCAGGAACGTCGCCTCAAAGGCTCCCGCGCCATGCAGCTATGGAAAGAAGCCGGCAGGATGCTTGACCGCATGAGCCGCATAAAGGATGTAGGGGTGACATATCGCGTGGCTCTATGCTGCGCACGCTCCGAAGGCAATGACATAATCTATTCACATCCTGACATACCGACCGAAGAATACCGGCTGCCTACCCTGCGCCGACAGACTGATGATGGCGGACGCTGCCCGGCTTTGGCCGACTTCATTGACCCGTCAGGCAATGACAGCATAGGAGTATTTGCCGTAACCATAAGCCAGGCAATGCGCACATTCATTGACGCACTGCCCGCCGATGACGACATGTACAGCCGTATGCTTGCCGAAGCGTTGGCACACAGGCTTGTAGAGGCCGGCGCGGAAAGAATGCATTACGAGGTGCGCACCCGCCTGTGGGGATTCAGCCCCGATGAACCGGACTCTCCGCGCCGACTTCTGCGCGCCGAATACCAAGGCATACGTCCTGCCATAGGATACCCTTCGCTGCCGGATCAGTCGCTGGTGTTCACGGCTGACAGCATACTGCATTACAGCGACCTCGGCATCACCCTTACAGAAAACGGAGCCATGGCACCGTCGGCCACCGTAAGCGGATTCATTTTCGGCCACCCATCCGCCCGATATTTCATAGTAGGCAAGATAGATGACCGTCAGCGGGCCGACTATATCCGCCGTCGCGGATTAGGCGCCGAAGCCGCAAAATTTCTATGACTTATATATAAGTACCGTAGCCATAGCCGCTATGCCTTCGCCACGTCCTGTAAAGCCGAGACGCTCAGTGGTAGTGGCCTTTACCGACACCCTGTCCGCAGCCACACCCATATCGGCGGCCACACATTCTATCATACTCTGTATGTAGGGAGCCAGTTTAGGAGCCTGCGCAATGATGGTAACATCCACATTTGACACCGCATAGCCCTTGGCAGCCACCATCTCCACCACCTTACGCAGAAGCACACGCGAGTCGGCACCCGCATATGACGGATCATTGTCGGGGAAATGATAGCCTATGTCACGCGTGGCGGCTGCTCCAAGCAGAGCATCGCACAGCGCATGGAGCGCCACATCGGCATCACTGTGCCCCAAGAGCCCTAATTCATATGGAATCTCCACGCCACACAGCACAAGGCGGCGATCGGGCACCAGACGGTGCACGTCATATCCGAGTCCGGTACGTATGTCAGGTATCATATATAAGTGAGGTTATTTCTTACCGAATATGTCACGGAGGCCGTCCATATCAAACGACAGCGTGAAACGCAGCGTCTGGTCCAGCGGCGAAGACTGAGCCGTAGTCATCATATAAGCCGCATCAAGCTTCACCACATTAAGGGAAAATCCGGCACCCACGGAAAAATACTTTCTATTGCCCTTCATGGCGTTCTCATAGTAGTAGCCCGCACGGAGGAAGAACTGGTCATTATAGCTGTACTCGGCGCCTAATGACAGCGAAATCTCCTTAAGCTCCTCACCGAATCCGCCGGGAGCATCGCTGAACGACTTGAATATACCGGTGATAGGCGACATGTTTTCCCAATTTTCAAGAGCGTCATTGTACTCACGCTGACCCTCTGTGGTGCTCATGTCATAGTCCTTTTCACGCGGCTTGGTCGGCACGAGCAGCTTGTTGGCGTCAACTGACACGGCAAGGTTATGATAGTCAGCCAACGGGAACATGAACGATGTGCCCAATCGCAGATTGGTGGGAAGAAATGCCGGATCCTCGCCATGGTTATATGCCACCTTGGAGCCAATGTTGGATATGTCCCAGCCCCATGAGAACTGGCACTCGTTGCGTCCTATTATAGGGTAAGTGGTATAGTAGCCGGAAATGTCGGCAGAGAAGGCCGATGCACCGGTACTCTGATCGCCGGCATAGCTGTCGGAGAAGCCCAAGTCAGAATAAATGTAACGGAACACCACGCCCATAGAAAACTTCTCGGAAAGCTTGCGGGAGTAGCCTATGTCAAATGACATTTCGTAAGGGTTGAGCGTCTGCGTGGCGCCTGACGATTCGGGATATTTGTCCGTGACCTCACCGAGCGAGAAGTATCGCAGCGATGCGCTGAGAGCCTGATTGTCAGAGGCACCCAACTTCCAATATCCTGACAGATTAGCCAGGAATATGTCATTCACTATGTTACGCAGCCACGGTGTATAGCTCAGCGACACACCGCCACGGCTGTATGCAAACGCATATTTCGACGGATTCCAGAACTGTGAATTGACATCGGGGTCAGTGGCCGCACCTATATCGCCCAACGATGCACCACGTGCGTCAGGGGCTATGCCGAGCGAGGTTACGCCGGTCTGTATAGGGTTGAAATCCTCCTTCTGCGCCATAGCCGACTGTGAGCCTACGGCCATAACGGCTATTATGAGGAGTGTCAGGGATATAATCTTTTTCATACGATTATATAACTGAACTGACATACATTTTATTGCATGGTCACTTTATTTTAACCCGCAAAACCGGGCGGCCGCACAGCTGAGCCTCCACTATGGAGCCTATGTCAGGGGGCTGCGAAAGCATTATACCTGAAGGCAGTATCAGGTCGCCCGTCTTAAGAGTAGCATACGAACTGACTAATGACACGGCATTGTTGACCACCGACTCATCTACTTCAAAGCTCTGGCCTTCACATGCGGCGGTTATGGGATATGTCAGCTCACCGGCCGGTATCATTGGTCCGAGAGCAAGCGCTCCGTCAAACAAGCCTTTCAGCCCCGCCGAGTATCCGTCACGGCTGAGGGCTTCTACAGTATCATCCGGCACTATATGCAGCCCTAATCCCAAGGCATCATAATATCGGTAAGCAAACTTGGCTCCCACACCCTTGCCGAGGCGCGACACGCGTACCACTACATACAGGCATGCACGCCACGATGAGCGGAAATCGGGCAGAAATATGGGGCGTCCGGGCATTACCAGAGCAGAATCGGCCACGAGAGTCACAGCCGGCACTTCAGCACTTACAGGAGCATTTATGTCAAATATTACGGCTTTCACTTGCCTTCATCCTATTATACATCACGGCAAGATGCGCATACAGCGATGTGTTTTTCACCACTACGTCAGCAGCCGTGCGGAGCCTAACGGGGGTAAAATTCCATAGCGTCCTCACACCGGCGGCCACAAGCCGGTCAGCCACATCCTGAGCGCTCTCCACCGGTACGGTTATTATACCTATCTCAGCGCGGTACACGCTCTTGATATCATCAAGGCGCGAAGCATCCAGCACAGGCACATCACGTATGCTCCGTCCGGTCACGGCAGGATCGATATCGAATCCGGCCACTATCTTGAGCCCGTAGCGGGCAAGTCCGCTATCGGCTATCAAAGCAGCCCCAAGCGACCCTACGCCCACTATAACCGCACGATGCTCGGTGCTGAACCCGAGAAAGCTGTCAAGAGCCCGTTCAAGCGCGGCCACTTCGTAGCCTATTCGTGTCTTGCCTCGCAGGCCGAGCACCGACAAATCCTTGGCTATCTGCGCCGAATCCACATCTATGGCCTTGGATATGGCTGTGGACGACACATATTCCACCCCCTGCTGTCTGAGGGTGCTTACATATGCCAGATACCACGGCAGACGCCTGAGTGTAGGCTCCGGCGGCAGTTCACGTGATATATTCTTTTCTGCTTCAGTCATGGCGTCATCATGATACTTTATGGCATTATGCTGCGCATATTGGATGAGCCGCGGTCAAATGTGCGTCCGCGCCCTATAGAGTTGCCACGGTTAGTATTGCGGTTATTGCTTCGGTTATTACTGCGACGATTGCCGAACGGATCATCTACATCAAATCCGTCATCATCCTCCTCATCCATCTGATCATCCTCAGGTATTTCACCCGCCTTACGCTTGGGCTTGTTCTTCTTTATTTCCGACGGCTTTTGCTTGTCAACCGGCGTTTCATATATGTTCCACACCTGATCTGCTACGTCCCAGTTCTTCTTAAGGGTGATTTTCTTAGGATAGTAGAACACCTCCTCCGGCTGGATAGAGTCAAGCAGGTTTCCGGTATCGTACTTACCATTTCCATTTCTGTCAAGGAACAGGCGGGCATAATATGTGCCGGGCTGCAAGAAAGTGAATTCGGCTCGTCCGGCCTTAACCTCGGCACGTGCCACCGGGGCATCCTGCGAGCTGAGCAGTTCGGCCACAGCACCATTGTCAATACCCGGGAGTGAGAATGTAATGGATGAATAGTCCTCGAGTGCACGTGTAGTGAGCTCTTGTCTGACCGGTCCGTTATGCAGTCCGCCCACATCGGTCATGGCTAAGGAGTCAATGGTAAGCGTGTATTTACTCTTGGGCTCCCACACATACTCAGCCACCATAAAAGTGGGGTTCAGAGAGTCAGGCATAACGAATCGCGGAGCCGCCACTGGCTCCCACACGGTATCGACCAGCATGGTCATATGCACCCCTCGCTGGTCAAAGTTGACAATGGGCGTCTGCGACTTCAATATCAGCGGCAGATTCACTTCCTGCGGATTGGATGCACCTACTGTCACGGACATGAGCGGCGTCTTTTCCACTTTGGTAGAGTCATTGTCCTTCTTCTTATCCTTCTTTTCCTCTTTCTTTTTGGTACCGCGCATGGTAAGGCGCAGCGTATCCGTGACAAGGCTGAGCTGCTCAAGCGAGTCGGTGCGCATGTAGCGAGCCTCAAGCAGCAGAGTGTCCTGATTCAGAATCTCCGGATCTGATATCCAATACTTCAGGGTGTCAAGTGTGCGCGATGCCTGTAGCACACTCCAGCGCCTTATGTCATAGCGTTCGCCACGCGGGGGATTGAGCAGTGTGATTTGCGGCAGGGTATCGGCCGGAGCGCCGAATATGAAGTCAATGGCCTCGCGTTTGGTTCGCTCGTACTTCTGTAAATACTGGGCGCGATAGCCCTCGTTGAACCATGTGAGCAGTATATCATTAGGCAGGAAGCGTGTCACATCATGTATAACCAACGAGTCCATGCCGTTAGCGCTCTTAAGCGTATCGGTCACGGTGACGCGCTCGGCAGTGGGTGTTATGGTCATGTCATAAAAGGCCACATCCTCGGAGCGGTCCCATTTATAATCGCGGTTAATGTCATTGAGTGCAAATATGCGGTAGGTACCCTCCTTAAGGTTTCGGATAGTAAACTGACCCAGCTGATTGGTCTTGGTGATTCGTTCAAGCGGTAATGTGGTTATAGCCGTATCGCTCAAGTTACTGTACACGCCTACCACAATACCTTGGGCAGGCTCAAGATTGGCAGCTTCGAACACCATGCCTGAAATCTGAAGGGTGTCAATGGTGGGTCCGGTGGAAAATGCAAATGAAAAACCGTCCACTTCATTGCCCTCGTTGAGGTCACTTATGGCATCGGAGCAGTCTATGGTGTAGGTGGTGTTGGGAAGCAGCGAGTCGCGCAACGTAAAGTTGACCCTGCGCCCTACGGCCATGACCTGCGGCGGCGTAATCTGGGCCGGCGACACCACAATCTTGCTCATGGCATCCTTGACCTGCACGTTTTCGTTGAACTCTATGGATATTCGGTTACGCTTTACGTTCAGCTCACCCATGGCAGGGTTGGAGCGCACAAACACAGGAGGCTCCACATCACGGGCACCCCCGTCGGGACGCCCCATACTGGCACAGGCGGCAAGGCACAGCCCCACCACGGCTCCTGCCACAATGCGCATGGTTCCGGATACGGTAAAGATACTCATATTGCCGCAAAGTTACTTTAACTGCTCGAAATATGGAATTATTTAGTCCTTTTTAGAAAAAAATATGATCAGATGCAGTTTTTTTCAATCATCGCATCTATGCCAAACGGTTATTTAACCTATCTTTGTACTCTAATCCATACTTTGGAAAATCGCATGATGAAAAGACCTCTTATCATATCGCTTGCCGCAGCAGGTATGCTGCTGACAGCCCAAGGCGCCCACGCCCAGATAAACTCGCCCGATGCCGACGGATACTTTGCGCGTGGCATAGGTATGTATCAGGACTGCAACTATAACGGTTGTATCGATGAGCTGCTTCAGCTGCGTCACATGCAGCTCACCGCCTCGCAAAGCGAACAGGCCTGCTACTATCTGGCTATGGCCACCCTGCACAGCGGCGATGATGAAGCTCTGGACTTGCTGAACGAATTTCTTGAGCGCTTCCCCGCTTCAAGGCTCTATCAGGATGTGACCATGAGCATTGCAGACTATCATTTTACCCGAGGCAACTATGCCGAAGCTCTTAAAATCTACTCCGGCATAAGCCCTGACGCCCTCACCGATGACCGCAGCGAGGATCTGCTGTACCGTCAGGCTTATTCGTATATGCTGCTCGGCGAGAATCTTAAGGCACGCCCCCTATTCACCAAGCTCATGCGCACACGCCGGTACGCCAATGCGGCCCGCTTCTATCTGGCCTACATGTCATACAGCGATCGTGACTACGCATCGGCACTGAGTATGTTCAAGACCGTGGACACCTCACGCGAGCCCGGCACCACAGCCGAGTACTATATGAGCCAGATCTACTTTCTGTATGAGGACTATGATCAGGCGCTGACCATGGCCAAGAATACGATGGCCTCCGATGAAGTGCCCCAGTTTGCTCCCGAGGCCAACCGCATAGCGGGCGAGAGCCTCTACAACCTCGGACGCATGGACGAGGCACTCCCCTACCTGTGGCGATATGCCGCCGAAACGCAGGATCCGCAGCCGTCGGCCTTCTACATACTCGGCGTAAACGAATTCAATTCCGGCAACTGGCATGAAGCCATAAAGCTCCTGCAGCGAGCCGTTACCGGCGATGAGAAGCTGGCTCAGAGCGCTTATCTATATTTAGGCCAGGCCTATGTCAAAACCGGCAATCATGACGGCGCGCTGCTCTCGTTTGAAAAAGCATATAAGCTCAATGACGACCCGGCCATAACCGAAGCGGCATTCTATAACTACATAGTGGCCCGTATGGATGGCGGGCGCATACCTTTCGGCAATACAGTAAGTATGCTTGAGGACTTCCTGCGCCGATTCCCGAAATCGAAATATGCCGCCGAAATTCAGGAAAGCCTAATAAACGGCTACATGACGGACAATGACTTTGAAGCCGCATTAGCCAGCATAAACCGCATGTCGGCACCCTCAGCCGCCGTACTGAAGGCTAAACAGCGCGTGCTCTTCGAGCTCGGCACTCGCGAGTTTGCCGCCGGACGCACCGAAGCCGCCCTATCCTACTTCAAGGAGGCACGCACCGGCGACAATGCATCGATATCACGTCAGGCTCAGTTATGGAGCGCCGACTGCAACTACCGACTCGGCAACTACTCCACGGCTGCCGAACAGTATCTGGCCTATGCCAACTCCATTCCGGAATCGGATCCCAACCGTACACTCGCCTACTTCAACCTTGGCTACGCCCGATACAATCAGGGCCGGTATGCCGATGCACTTACTGATTTCAACCGTGTAATCGATGCACGTCCGGCAAAGCCTATGCTCACCGATGCCTATAACCGCGCAGCCGACTGCATGTACCAGCTACGTGACTTTACCGGAGCGGCAGCCGCTTACAAGCAGGCTTATGAAGCCGATCCCGAGTCAGGCGACTACGCACTGTACCAGACCGCAGTCATGTACGGGCTGCAGGGCCGTCACACCGACAAGGTGAAAGGCCTCGACGATATGATATCCCGCTTCCCGTCATCGGCTCTTGTGCCTGCTGCCATGCTTGACAAGGCCGAGGCATATGCAGCTCTTGGCGATACGGAGAAAGCCGTAGACACCTACCGCGAGCTTGTACGCAAATATGAGAGCAGCCCCTATGGGCGCCAAGGTTATCTGCAGCTGGCCATAACGTATCTGAACGGAGGTGATCGCGAAGGAGCCATAGACACATACAAGAAGGTGATAACCACCTACCCCACCAGCGATGAAGCACGCATAGCGGTGGATGATCTGAAACGCATTTATGCCGATGACGGACGCCTGTCAGAGTTCAGCTCATTCCTCGCATCCATACCTAAGGCGCCTCAGCTCGATGCCTCAGAGCTTGATGAAGCTGCATTCCAGAGCGCCGAAAACCAATACGTGAACAGCGGAAGCGAAACAGCCCTCAACGAGTATCTGCGCCAGTATCCCAATGGAGCCTACGAGCCGCAGGCCAAATTCTATCTGGCCGAATCGGCTGCCGAAAACGGGAACTATACCCGCGCCATAGAATACGCCTCGGATGTGCTGAAAAATCACCCTGACTCGGAAGTGGCCGAGGATGCCATGCTCATAAAAGCCGATGCTGAAGCCGCCGCCGGAAAGGGCGAGCTGGCACTCGAATCGTACCGCATCCTTGAGAGCCGTGCCTCAGGAAGCCGCATCATAACCGATGCCCGCATGGGCATAATGCGCACGGCGCTCGAGCTGGGCCGCTACAACGAAGCCCTCGTGGCCACCGACAAGCTTAAAGCTTCATCGGCTGCCGGAAGCACTGACATGCCTGAAATAACATTCAGCGAAGGCCTTGCGCTCCAGCGCTTGGGTCGTGGCGGTGAGGCCAGAGCCGTGTGGAAGAGCATTGCTTCAGATGTGACAAACCAGTTCGGTGCCAAGAGCGCCGTATACTTAGCACAGAGCCTGCTCGATGACGGGCACACGGATGAAGCCTCACGAAGCATAAACACGTTCATCAACGCCAATACGCCTCACCAGTATTGGCTGGCACGCGGATTCATAGTGCTCAGCGATGTGCTCCGTAAGCAGGGCAAGGAGTTTGAAGCCAATGAATACCTGCGCAGCCTGCGTGCCAACTATCCGGGTACAGAAAATGAAATATTCCAGATGATAGACCAGCGTCTTACCAAATAAAAACCGCATGATGAAAATACGCTATATATGGGCCGCAATTTCACTTGCGGCAGCCTCAGGGGCCGGAGCCCAGACACTTGAGCAGGAGATTACCGTGGACCACGAAGTGATTCCCGAACACCGTGAAGTGAGCCGCCCGTACTTCACGCCGGCCATAACACTGCCTTCCATCACACAGAAACATCTCGCATACAGCTCACGTCCTATAAACATAGCCGTGCCCGGCTCAATAACCACTCTCGAGCCGGCCGCGTTTGCTGACACCTTATATACATCGCCCTATCGCGGATATGCCGCCTTGGGCTACTTCCCTCTTGTCAATATAGGGGCGGCTGCAGGCTATAAGTTCATTGACAATGACCACACGCGCCTCAACGCGTTCATGCAGTACAACGGTTCGGCTTACCACGGCCCGTACCCTGACTACGAACGTATAACAGGTGCTGATGACCGCTTGATACGCAACAATGCCCTTACGCTTGACGTGACGCTGCATCAGGCAATAGGCAAGCGCTCATTCATTGATGCCGGGGCTGACCTCACCGTAGCCCGTTACAGCATGCCTGACGGTGCACACTTCCTGCCTCAGAACATGCACCGGGCCGACATTTCTGCAGCCTTCAACTCATCCACGCAGAAGTTTGTGTATCGTGCCGGACTGGCCTACAGCCATTTCGGATACGGAAACACCATACTTAACAATCTTACCCCGCGCAATGTCTACGAGCCGGCCCGCGAAAACGCCTTTAAGCTCAACGGATTCATGCGTATGGACATGGACGCAACATCGTCCGTAGGCATTGACGGCGACTTCAGCCTGCTGTCATACGGGCGCCGCAGCGTGGCCGACTTCTCACAGAGCGAATCCACTTACTATCTGTTCGATGCCGGCTCATATACCCACGCACTGCTTACACTGAAACCTCACTACCGATTCAGCGTTCGTGACTTCAGGCTTGACGTAGGGGCTCGTGTGGACTTCACATTCAATTCCGGCAAGGTATTCCATATAGCACCTGACATACAGGCCACATGGAAACCCGGACAGATATTTGCCATTTACGCCAAGGCCGGAGGCGGAGAGCATCAGAACACCCTCAGCTCGCTGTTTGACGCCACCCCGTATGCACAGTCCATGATGGCCTACTCCAATTCACATATACCCCTCACCTTAGATGCGGGACTGACCATAGGCACATGGAAGGGCATGTATCTGGAGCTCGGTGCAGGATATGCCCGGGCTAATGACTGGCTTATGCCGGTAATCAACGCCTATGAAAGCTTCAGCATAACCGATGGGGCATACACTCCGGCGTACCACAAGATGACCATATTCAGTCCGGTAAACATAAAGGGATTCCACTGGCGCGTGGCAGCAGGTTACTCTTACCGCAACATAGCATCATTGGAGCTGACCTACGAAGGTGCCCCACAGAAATATGACAAGGGCTACTATCTGTGGCGTGACCGGGCAAAAAGCGTGTCATCGGCCAAACTGAAAGTAAACCCTATAGCCCCGCTTGACGTTACCCTCACGTATACGCTCCGCACCGGCCGGGCCATGATTGACTATCACCGCAGCTCTGACCCGGCCATAAGGGACTACTATGTATCGCATGACCTGGGCAACTCACGCATGCTCGACCTCGGACTCCTGTACCGCATAAACTCACAGTGGAGTGCATTCGGCAATGCCACTAATCTGCTCAACAGCCACTACCTGCTCATAGGCGATGTGCCGGCAAGAGGCATAACCGGACTTGTGGGCGCCACTTATAAATTCTGAATCCGAAAACTATCAAATGGAATTGACTGACAGCGTAGTAATAATACCCACCTACAATGAGAAGGAGAATGTAGCGGCCATAATAGACGCCGTTATGAATCTTCCGCGCCGATTCGATGTGCTTATCATCGACGACGGTTCGCCCGACGGCACTGCTGACATAGTGAGGGAAAAGATCAAGGAATACCCCTCACGAGTCCACCTTGTGGAGCGAGCAGGCAAGCTCGGGCTCGGCACGGCTTACATAACCGGATTCAAGTGGGCTCTTGACAGAAAGCACTACGAATACATCTTCGAGATGGATGCCGACTTCTCACATAACCCCAACGACCTTATGGCTCTGTACCGGGCATGTGCCGAAGAAGGCGCCGATATGTCCATAGGATCACGGTACCTTACGGGGGTCAATGTGGTGAACTGGCCTATGGGACGTGTGCTCATGTCATATTACGCATCGGCCTATGTGCGCATTATCACACGCATGCCTGTACGCGACACCACTGCGGGGTTCGTATGCTACCGTCGCCGTGTACTGGCTACGCTGCCGCTCGATGAGATACGCTTCAAGGGCTATGCCTTCCAGATAGAGATGAAATTCACCACCTATATGTGCGGCTTCCGTATCAAGGAAGTGCCCATAGTGTTCGTGAATCGCGTACTCGGCACCAGTAAGATGTCAAGCGGCATATTCAGCGAGGCCGTATTCGGAGTGATACGCCTGAAAGTGTCAAGCTGGTTCAAGAAATTTCCGCACTATGACAGCAGCAAGTCCTGAACGCCAGCTAATACACAACGCCCGGATAGTGAACGAAGGGCGTATATTCATGGGCTACGTGCTCATAGAGGGCGAGCTTATAGCCGAAGTGGCTGAAGGTGATGCCCCCGAAGAACTTATAGCCGCTACTACTACCGTAATCGATGCCCGTGAGCGGCTGCTTATGCCCGGATGCATAGATGAGCATGTGCATTTCCGCGACCCGGGTCTGACAGAAAAGGCCGACATGAGCACCGAGAGCCGCGCAGCCGTAGCCGGAGGAGTGACATCGTTCATTGACATGCCCAATACCATCCCCCCCACGGTGACATGCGCCGCCGTAGAGGACAAGATGAAGCGGGCCGCTGAAGTGAGCATGGCCAACTATGCATTCTTCATAGGCGCCACCAACTCCAACATTGATGAACTCCTGTTCGCCGACTATAGCCGCGTGGCCGGAGTTAAACTGTTCATGGGCTCCTCTACCGGAAACATGCTTGTGGACAACACCTCCATCATTGACAGGATATTTGCCGAAGTGCCCGCACTGATAGCCGTACATGCCGAGGATGAAGCCCTCATAGCCGAGCGCCGCACGGCAGTGACCGAACGCTACGGCAAGGAACTTGAGATAGAGTTTCATCCCGTGATACGCAATCATGAAGTGTGCCGCAGAGCCACTGCCCGAGCCGTAGAGCTGGCGCGGCGGCATAATGCGCGCCTGCATGTGCTGCATCTGTCCACCGCCGATGAGCTGCAATACTTCAGCGCCGGCCCGGTGAGCGGCAAGCGCATAACATGTGAAACGTGCCCGCAGTATCTGGTATTCTCCGATGAACAGTACGCCATGCTCGGCGCCCGAATAAAGTGTAATCCCGCCATAAAGCGCCCGGCCGACCGCGATGCCCTCCGCGAAGCCCTCCGTGAGGGCGTAATCGACACGCTTGCCACCGATCATGCCCCTCACCTGCTGGCTCAGAAACGCGGCACCGCGTTTACCGCCGTGTCAGGGATGCCTCTGATACAGTTTGCCCTCCCCGTAATGATGGAGCTGGTAAACGAAGGTACTTTCACCGCCACGAAAGTGGTAGAGGCCTACTGCCATAATCCTGCCACACTGTTCGGCATTGACCGCCGCGGATTTATACGCCCCGGCTACTATGCGGACCTTGTGCTGGTAGATGACGACTGCGAGCCATACACCATAACCGACGCCTGGGCCATAAGCCGATGCGGGTGGACACCCTTCAGCGGACTGAGCATTAATAACCGCGTGGACATAACATGGGTCAACGGCCGGCAAGCCTATCGGCACGGCGTACTCTTCTCCACCGTAAGGGGCAAGAGCCTTAGGTTTATGCATAAATAATACTGCATATTCACAATATTTTTTAACTCCACATCATTGCAGAATCATAAATATTAGATAACTTTGCCGCGCTGCAGAGCCATAACTATCTGCAAACGTGACACTGATACCATAGATACCATAAACACAATAATAGCTGTATAAATATAGTAAATATGTTAGAAGAAACGAATGTCAGGACCCTTGACAAGGTAGTGGTGCGTTTCTCGGGCGACTCCGGTGACGGTATGCAGCTCGTAGGAAACATTTTCACCAATGTCAGCGCGGGACTGGGCAACCAGGTATCCACATTTCCCGACTATCCGGCTGAAATCCGCGCTCCGCAGGGTTCGCTCGGCGGTGTATCAGGATTCCAGGTAAGTGTAGGCACCAACGTGCACACCCCCGGCGACAAATGTGACGTACTCATAGCCATGAACCCCGCCGCCCTAAAGCAGAACGTGAAGCACGTGAAGCACGGCGGCGTGATAATAGTGGACATAGACTCCTTTAAGGAAGCTGACCTCAAGAAGGCACTGTTCAAGACCATGGATCCGTTCACGGAGCTTGACATAAAGGCTCAGATCCTTGAGGTACCCATCACATCCATGACCAAGGCCGCGCTGGCCGATTCCGGTCTTGACAACAAGGCCGTACTCAAGTGCCGCAACTTCTTTGCGCTGGGCATGGTATGCTGGCTGTTTGACCGCCCGCTTGAAAGCGTGCTCAACTTCCTGCGCAACAAGTTTGCCAAGAAGCCGGCCATCTACGAGGCCAATGCCAAGGTGCTTGACGCCGGATTCAATTACGGGCACAACATACATGCCAGTGTATCCACTTACCGCATAGAATCGCCCGCCGCATGTCCGGGCGTATACACTGACATAAACGGCAACACCGCCACAGCCTGGGGTCTGATAATGGCCTCGGAAAAGAGCGGACGTCCGCTTTTCTTGGGCAGCTACCCCATAACCCCTGCCACTGACATACTCCACGAACTGGCCAAGCGCAAGGATCTGGGCGTTAAAGCCCTTCAGATGGAGGATGAGATAGCCGGTGTATGCTCCGCCATAGGCGCTTCATTTGCCGGGCATCTGGCCGTAACCTCCACGTCAGGCCCCGGTTTGGCTCTGAAAGGCGAGGCTATAGGTCTGGCCGTGATAGCCGAGCTTCCGCTTGTGGTAATTGACGTACAGCGCGGCGGCCCCTCCACCGGCCTGCCCACCAAGACGGAACAGACTGACCTGATGCAGGCGCTTTATGGCCGCAACGGTGAAAGCCCTGTGGCCGTAGTGGCTCCCACATCACCCACAGACTGCTTTGACATGGCATTCGAGGCCTCACGCATAGCCATAGAGCACATGACCCCGGTAATATTGCTGTCCGATGCCTTTATAGGCAACGGTTCGTCAGCATGGCGCGTACCCGAAGCCAAGGACTATCCCGCCATCAATCCTCCTTATGTACCCGCCGACAAGGTGGCCGAAGGCTCATGGCGCCCGTATGACCGCCGCGAGGACAACAAGGTACGCTACTGGGCCATTCCCGGCACCGAGGGATTGACACATCGCCTTGGCGGTCTTGAAAAGGGCTACTACACCGGAGCCATCAGCACCGATCCGGCCAACCATGAAAAGATGGTGTACACACGCCGCGAGAAGATAGCCGCTATAGCCCGTGACATACCCGGACTGGAAGTGATAGGCCCGGATGATGCCGACACTCTGCTATTAGGCTGGGGCGGCACATACGGACATCTGCGCACAGCAGCCCACGAGCTGAACACCGCCGGACACAAGGTGGCCTTTACGCATTTCCGCTACATCAACCCGCTTCCCGCCAATACCGGCGAGATACTCGCCCTCTACAAGAAAGTGATAGTGGCCGAACTCAATACCGGTCAGTTTGCTGACTATTTGCAGAGCAAGTTCCCCTCCGCCCCCATTTACCGCGTGAACAAAGTGCAGGGTCAGCCATTCCTCGTGGAGGAAGTGGTGAAGGCCGTAACCGAAATAATGGACAAATAAGCTATGGAAGAGATCAAATATACCCCCGCAAACTATAAGAGCGACCAGCCCGTACGCTGGTGTGCCGGATGCGGCGACCACGCCATTCTCAACTCCCTGCACAAGGCCATGGCCGAACTCGGAGTGCCCCCGCACATGACGGCTGTAATATCCGGTATAGGATGTTCTTCACGTCTGCCTTACTACATGAACACTTACGGCTTCCACACCATTCACGGACGCGCCGCTGCCATAGCCACGGGCTTCAAGGTGGCCAATCCTGAAATGTCAGTATGGCAGATATCGGGCGACGGCGATGGTCTGGCTATAGGCGGCAACCACTTCATACACGCCGTACGCCGTAATATAGACATCAATATCCTGCTGTTCAATAACAAGATCTACGGCCTCACCAAGGGTCAGTATTCACCCACATCTGCACGCGGATTCGTGTCAAAGTCCTCGCCTTACGGCACCACCGAGGATCCGTTCATACCGGCTGAGCTTGTATTCGGCGCCCGTGGCAATTTCTTTGCACGCAGTATCGACGTAGAGCTCAAGATCTCACAGGAAGTGCTCATAGCTGCCGGACGCCACAAAGGCACCTCAGTGTGTGAAATACTCCAGAACTGCATGATATACAACAACGGCATACATAACTACATAACTGACCGCGAATTCCGCGCCGAACGCACCATACATCTCGAGCATGGCAAGAAGATGCTCTTCGGCAAGAATATGGAGAAGGGTCTGGTACGCGACGGCTTCCTGCTGAAGGCTGTCACCGTAGGCGAGGACGGCTACACTATGGATGATGTCCTGGTACATGACGCCCACACTCCCTCCAATTTCCTGCACCAGCAGCTGGCCATGATGGACGGTTATGGACTGCCGCTGGCTTTAGGTGTGATACGTGACGTAGATTCTCTTACATACAATGACGAGGTTCACCGTCAGGTACGCGAAGTTCAGGCCAAAAAAGGATTCACCTGCCTGCGCGACATGATTCTGGCCGGCGAAACCTGGGAAGTAAAATAACGTTAAATTACGTCATATTAGCGCGCTCCGTTTTAGCAGAGCGCGCTTTTTTATTTATTTTTGTCACGAATCGCTATCCGGCGAGTCATATATATATATATATACGCAATATAACCAATCATACATATGAAGCGATTACTACTTAGCATCATGGGCCTTGCGGCACTCCTCACGGCCGTGGCATCCACGCGTGTTGTGGAGGCTCCTTTCATAGGCGCCACCAATGCCTTGAATCTTGACTTTCCCCGCATAGAACTGTCAGACACCTCTACAGTTCTTCACGCTAAGGTCACTTACCGGCCAAAGTGGTGGATAACCATATCGCCTGAATCATTCATAGAGGCTGGTGGCAAGCAGTACTACATTACAGGAACAAGCGGCATACTGTTAGGCGAGCATCACACAATACCCGAATCAGGCGTGACGGAATTCGACCTCTACTTCCCTTCCCTGCCTGAAGGAACCCAAAGCATAAATTTCAAGGAAGGTGAAAATTCCGGCTGGCGCACATGGAACATCAGCCTTACCGGCGAGCCGGCCACTCTTCCGTCAGGACTCCCGGCTGAATTCACGGCTATTCCTGACTATAATACATCGGTGCCTGAGCCCCGTATGGCATGTGATTCCACCACAGTACGCATCCACCTGCTCAATTATAGCCCCGACATGGGCGATGAAGTGCGTGCGCAGCTTGAGATGCTTACCGGCTACCTCACCGTTGACCGGCTCAAAGCTCCGGTAACGGACAGCGGCGAGGCCACTCTACGCTTCCTTATGAACGGCCCCGGAAAGCTATTGGTGCTGGAAGCAGGCGATATCCGTGTTATGGGCGAGGCTACGGTGGACCCCGGCGAGGTGCTTGACATGTACATTGACTGTAATTATTCAGGTGGAGTGGTTATGTCAAATCGTGACATGAATGAGGGCCTTCAGAGAGTAGAATCATGGCACAACGGACGCTATGCTGCATTTGACCGCAGCAATAATGAAAGCAAATACGGAGGCTTCGAGCTGCGCAGCGGTAAGTTTGCCGACTATCATATGAGCTCGGATTCCTATACCGATATGGTGATAAATAGCTATAAGAAGCTAATCGCTGACATAGCTGCCGACAGCTCACTTACCCCATTGGCACGCGAAAGCGCTATTCTCACGGCCAATGCAAGCCTTATCTACGCCATGGATCAGTGGCAGGCTCAGCTCTATTACAACTATTGGGACCGCTATAACGCCTGGGGTCAGGCTCCTCCTGCCGATTCCATTCCCGCCCTCAAGACACCTATGGATAAAGAAAACTTCATTAAAGCCGGGCGCATGGTGGATCTTAACGATACGCGCTTGGTAATAGCCAACGCTCCTTTCGGGCCGTCCTATTTCGCTGACCGGCGCTGGGACTATCCCGGACTTGACAGCAGGCTCATAAGCGATATCAACACGTTCAAGAAAATCTACAGTAAGGCCGACAAGGGTGAAGCTTCGGCTGCCGAAATAGATACTCTGCGCACACTTGCCATGCCGTTCTACGCTGAGGCAGTGGCTCACCGTGACTCAGAAATGAAACGGGTACTGGCCTCACTTGACCGCTCTCTGATGCTCTCCACCCCCGAAGTGCCTGATGAGGAGATATTTGATGCTATAATAGCCCCGCATAAGGGCAAAGTGGTGATGGTGGACCTGTGGAACACATGGTGCGGCCCCTGCCGCAATGCGCTTAAGGCTCACGAACCCGCCAAGAGCGGTGAACTCAGCTCTGAGGACATAGTGTGGATTTACATAGCCGATGAGTCTTCGCCCGATGTCAACTACTTCCCTATGCTCCCCGGCATAAAGGGTCTGCATTATCGCCTCACATCGGATCAGATGAGCCATATAAGGGAGCGCTTCAATGTCGATGGTATCCCATACTATATTCTCGTGGACCGTCAAGGCAATGCCGTGGGTAATCCTGAACTGCGCAACGAAACTACATATAAAAATTCAATACTTGACGCCCTAAGCCGTAAATAACTCTAACCGCACTCAGCATGAACATCAGATGCACTCATTGATGCATTGAAGAAATAAGCGAGCGTGCATCTGTATAATGTTACTTTGATAGGTAAAAATAGCTTAGACAAAACAGTCCATCATATTGGACACAACAAGTCAAGCTTATCCATATGTCCATTATGGTGAACAAAACATAGTATTTTTGTTGTTTTGTCCATTATATTTTACCATCTTTGTGGGGATTTTATTAACATTTATGGCATGAAATACAACGACATAATTGAGCGCCCAATATACTTGGACAAAGCAATACGCCTTCTGGACAAAGGTATGATGCTGATTATCACTGGGCAAAGACGGGTGGGGAAGAGCTGTCTGTTGCTCCAGATTAAGCAGCGTCTTGAAACGACATCAGCCAATGCCAATGTAATATACATAGACAAGGAAGAACTTGGCAATCATGATATCAACAACTATATCAGTTTATACAATAAAGTAAAGAGCAGTATTGACAAGGACAAACATAACTACCTTCTTATTGATGAGGTACAGGACATAGACGGTTTTGAGCATGTCCTTAGAAGTATTCATGCCGAGAATCTGTGTCAAATCATTGCTACCGGCAGTAATGCAAAAGTTCTATCCTCCGAATTAAGCACAATCCTTGGGGGAAGATACTTTGAACTTAATGTCAATAGTCTTTCATATAAGGAGTTCCTACTGTTCCATAATTTAGATGATAGCGATAAGTCGCTCAGAGCCTATCTTACGTACGGTGGACTTCCCGGCCTAAGGAAGATTGGTCTTTCACAGGAGGAAGAAGTAGGCGATTATTTGGAGAATGTATATAATGCCATTGTGCTGAAGGATGTAATAGCACGTGAACAGATTAGGAATGTTAGATTTCTTGAAAAACTCATTGCATTTGTGGCTGACAACATTGGCAAAAAAATATCTACACGAAATATCTCCCGATATGTGGAGAACGAAAAATCAGATGCCTCACCTACTACTGTAAGCTCATATTTGAAGTTCCTGACTAATGCGTATATCATAAAGGATATAGACGGATATGACATACACGGCAAGAAACTGTTGGAGCAAACGGCAACCTATTATTTCCAAGACATGGGACTGTGCAACTACCTTGCCGGGTTTAAGTTGGGCAATCATATAGAAAAAATCATTGAAAATGCAATCTGGCACCATCTTATAACCTGCGGCTATAAGGTTAAACTTGGAGCTCTTCGGGCTGGAGATATTGATTTTGTCGCCACTAAAAGAGATAAGACTCTATACATTCAGGCTACTTATGTGCTTGAAAACGAAAACACAGTGAAACGCGAATTCGGCAATCTTATGCTGATAAAAGATAATTTCCCAAAATTTGTCGTTTCCATGGATCCCCTCGCTGAAGATCGAAGCGATTATCCGGGAATCAAATATATGCACCTCAGGGAATTCCTTCTGACCGACTTTTGATCAGACTTTTTTCGTGCTTTTTCGGAGATAATTTTGCGGGAAGATGAAAAATCACTACCTTTGTGCCGGGTAAGTCCTACACGACCAGCTCCCCGGGAACTCCGTCAGATCTTGACCGAAGCAGCGGTACCGGGTTGAGCGGTGCGATGTAGTAAGCTTACCCTTTTTTATTTCCTCCTCTCTAATGCAACCCCAGAAGTTGGCCGGACATTAGCTCCGTAGGAGCGCCAATATAATAGGCCACTGCGAGGGCGGCGAAGCTATCCCTCCATCGCAGCGGCTACGCAGCTATATCTTACAGGCACCCTCTATACCACAGCTACGCATCGCTACCGCTCTGCCCGCAGTGGCCTATTATATCATGGCCGCTACACGGCCTGATGCACCATGGCACGCCACTACGCTCACCTTGGCATGTCCACAATACGATGCGATTGCGAAGCAATCATTACATTTTTAGCCACGGGCCGGAGCCGTTAGGCGTAGACCCGTGGTATCGGATACAATGATTGTTTCACAATCGCCGATGCATCAATCCGCATACGGCTATGGTGCGGTCAATAACATGCAGGCGCCTATCCCGTGGTGGGGACGGCGCCTGTGTTATGAATATGGATTGTGCTATTACTGCTCGGATGATTCGGGAGCCTCATCTATCAGCTCCAGGAACTGGTCAAGCTTGGGAGTGATTATGATTTCGGTACGGCGGTTACGCTGGCGTCCGAGATCGGAACCGTTGTCCGAAATGGGGTTAAATTCGCCACGGCCGGCGGCGGTAAGACGCTGCGGATTCACGCCAAACTGGTTTTGAAGCACCTGCACCACTGATGAAGCGCGCAGTGTGGACAGGTCCCAGTTATTGCGGATATTGGTACGTGATATAGGCACATTGTCAGTATTGCCTTCTACCAGCACGTCATAGTCACCGTAGTCCTTTATTATCTTGGCTATCTTGCTCAGAGTTTCCATGGCGCGTTCGTTCACCTCATAGCTGCCTGACTTGAACAGCATATTGTCAGCGAGCGATATGTACACTACGCCTTTCAGTACCTTCACATCCACTTCCTTAAGCTCATCGTTTGACAGTGAGCGGGTGAGCTTGTTGGTAAGTGCTATGTTGAGCGAGTCACTCTTGCTCTTGGCATCCACGAGCTGCTTGATGTAGCGGTTGGAGGCGTTAATCTCATCCACAAGCTTCGAAATGTTGATGCTCCCCTGAGCCGACTGCTGTATGCTCTGGTCCAACGAGCCTTTCAGATCGGCATAGGCGCGCTTGAGCTCCTCGTTGTTCTTCTTGGCACCGGCCAGCATTGTTTCAAGGCTGCGGTTATTGGCATTGCTCTCGGTCAGAGCCAGTTTAGTGTCATTAAGCTCTTTCTGAAGAGCATCATTACGTGTCTGCAATTCAGCAAACTTCTTGTTTGATGTACATCCCGTGAGCGCAACGGCTGCGGCAGCGGCAAGGACAATGAACAGATGTGATTTCATAAGGCTATTTAATTGTAGTTATATAAGTTGAAACAATTCGTATGGCATTATCACACGCAAAGATAAGGCTTTTAACATCACATAAGCATCCGTTTAGGTTAATTTAACGCCTTAACACAAAAGAAGGCTCCTGACCTCACGGCCGGGAGCCTCCTCAGGCTTTTTAATTAGTGTTGCCTTAGTGTTATTAGTTGAATCCTATAACCTTAATGATATTAATTGTTGGTAAAGCTTGTAACGGTGATAGTCCAAACTTTAGTGGTGCCATCAGCAGCCATAACGCTATACTTATGAGGCTTGGTCCAGTCATCGGGAGTGCCGAGAGGAGCGGAGCCATCGATAGGAGTAAGGCGTGCGGCGGTAGAGAGCGATACCTGAGCCCAGAGCTTGCTCTGAGTGCAGGCGGCCTTGGCATCGGCAGGGAAAGTATTTGAAGCGGCAGGCACGGTAACGGTTACGGTGATAGTACCGGCTTCGCTGTCAATGTTAGCGTTTGAGTTCAAGCGCTTCTCCATAACCACGGGTTCGTTGGTGATGGGGTCCTTAGTAGAGCTGGCCCAACGGTAGTAGAACTGCACACCGGTTATTTCAGCTTCCTCGTAAGCGGGGAGATCTTCCCAACCACAAGCAGCCAAGAACGGCAGGATGAGCAGCGTGAGCAGCCATTTCATATTCTTGATCATAATGTTAATCTGTGTTTTTAAGTGTTTGATACAAATATCGCATTATTCCCATCCGGGGTTCTGGTCAGCAGCAGTTATGGCGCTGTTGGCGTTGATGAGGCTCATAGGAATGGGGAGCAGATACTGGCGAACTTCAAAAGTACGCATATCATTATTGAACGGTATCACACCAATGAAGCAAGCGTTACGGTCACGGTTGATTTCCATGAGGTAGGCGGGCTCCATGAGCTCAGGAATAAGTCCGGAGGGAGCTACACCGTGGTTAGCTTCGCCGCCGTATTTACCCCAGCGGAGGAGGCTCCAGTAGTAGTCACATTCCCAGAAGAGTTCACACTGGCGCTCAGTCTTGTACTCTTCCCATGCAGTGGCAAGGTCTGTGGTGGTAGAAGCGGGGAGCTGTCCGTGAATAGTGCGGGTCTGATTGTAGGTGGCTACAGCGTCAGATACGCGGTTCAGACGGAGCTGAGCTTCAGCCTTGTTGAGCAGAGCACGGCCATAACGGTATACTACCTGATGCCATGCAGTGGCAGTGTTGTAGAAAGGACGCGGGCTCATGTTGGTGTAGATAGTCTTACGGGTAGCATAGTTGGTAACGGGGAAGTGGTTACCACCGTAAGGAGTACCTGACCAACGGGTCATGTTACCATGGTTGATCATAGCTATGGTTTCGCCATAGAATTCTGAACCGTCACGAAGTATAGAAGCATCGAAGCGAGCATCACGGCCATTGTACATGAGTTCGCTTATGTTAGCTGTACCGCCGGTAATTTCATAAGCCTTGTAGACTTTGTCATTATCCATATGCTCTATCTTAGAGAATGCGGTAGCCTGATCTATTTCGCGAGTGTTGTTCAGGAACTGGCTGGTTTCATACCATTTCTTGGCCTTACCGTCAGCTTCATCTATCACGAGATACGCATCAACGAGATTCTGTGAAGGAGTGTAGTCAAGCCAGCACTCGAAAATGTCAGCCTGTTTCCACAGAGGAGAACACCCACGCAGTTCAAGGTTAGAGTTGAGCACATTAGCTATGAGGCTAATCATAGACGTATTCTGACACTGTGTGCGGTCCTTGTCATAGTAACGGGCCAGAATGATCTCAGGCGATGTGTACGCACCATTCTCATTGAAAATGTCAGTAAATGCGGGGTCAAGTGAATAACCTGATATGGCATCTACACAGTCAATGGCTTCCTGATAGAGGCTCTTACCGTTCTGGAGTGAAGCGGCATCGTTAGTATAAGCGGCAGCGGTAAGAAGCACCTCAGAGGTGAATGCATAACCGAAGTCACGGTTCAGAGCACCTGCGGGTTCATCCTTAGGCAGGTCAGCCAAAGCTTCACGAAGGTCAGTGAGCACGAGCTTGTAGCTCTCTTCAACGCTCTTGGTAAGAGGCAGATTGAAATCCTCAGTTTCGGGAGTGAGCACCTTGTCCACCCAAATGAACTTACCGGTCTTACGGGCGAAATCATAGTAAACCATAGCGCGCATGAGCTTACCTATGGCCACGTATTTGCGCTTGTCATACTCATTGAGCACAGTGCTTTCACTGCAGCGCTCTATAATCATGTTACAGTCACGGATTATGCTGAAACGACTGTTCAGACCTATATCAAAGTTACTGTTAGTGATGATACCGAGGCAGTTGCCGGGACAGGAAGCACGGCAGTTAACCATATTGGCGGTGAAGTTGCGGTCAGTCCATGTATTGTCAGTGTAGTAGCTCATGACGGTATTGTATTTACCGAGCACGAATGCTTCCACATTGGCCGCACTACCCCATACGAGGTCCTCGCTGTAGATGGCGGCGGGCTTGGTGTCAAGGAAGTCGCCGCAGCTCTGCATTGAAATGCCTAAGCCTAACGCGAGAGGTATAAGATATTTTGCTTTCATGTTGATAAATTCCTTAATATTAGAAGCCGATATTGAGGCTTACGGTGTAAACTCGTGATACGGGATATGTGTAACCGTTGGCCGAACCTGATTCAGGGTCAAGACCCCACTTCTTGGCGGGGCTGAAAGTGAGCAGGTTGTAGCCTGAGAGGCTGAGATAGCACTTTGAGAGCCACTTGGTGTTGCGCAGCAGCTTGTGCTTGAAGTCATAGCCTACAGTAAGGTTCTTCAGACGGATGTACTTGGCGTCAACCAACCAGAAGTCAGTACCTACGAAGTTGTTGCTGCTGGTAGCACCGGGAGCATAGTGCTGACGGGGATAGAGGGCATCGGTATTGTCAGGAGCCCAGATATCGGTCTGGAAGTCATAGATAACGGGGAGATAGTTAGAGTTACCGCCCATGAGGATGCCGTCCAGGTACATGTCATAAGAGGTAGCGCCCTGCCAAAGCATGCTCAGGCCGAAACCACGCCAGCGTACATCGGCTGTGATACCATAGTTGGCGTTAGGCGATGTGCCACGACCCATACGGTACTGGTCATCGCCGTCAATCTTACCGTCACCGTTGAAGTCATAGTACTTCAGGTCACCTGCCATGATGTTACGTGAGTCATTGCGCTTAGGTGAGTTGAGCACATCCTCATATGAGGTGTAGTAGCCAAGGTTCTTGTACAGGTTGCTGTAATAATCGTGGGCCTGAGTGGAACGCTTGTAGGGGTTCTTGAGCGAGGTTTCTGATTCGTTGGGGTTGATGTTCCAACGGTCATCATACAGGGTGAAGTTGCCACCTATCTGATAGGAAACTTCGCCTATGCGACCGTTGTACTGAAGGGTGAAGTCGAAACCGCGGCGGCGGCTTTCGCCATCGGACTTAACCATAGGCAGTGACAGACCGAGAGGAGCGGTGTAACCTACGTTAGAGGGCGATGCAAGGTAACCCTTGGTGCTCTTGTAGAAGTAATCGAACGATCCTGAGAATGCGCTGTTGAAAGCTGCGAAGTCAAAACCTATGTTGAAGTCATGCTGAGTGTACCAGCAGAGGTCGGGGCTGGGAAGTGCGCCTTCCGAGAAGGTTTGATACCACTTCTGGCCTATGTAAGCACCGGTATTGTTAAGACTGTAAGAGGTGAGGTATGCATAGCGTGATACATTGTCAAGACCTATTTCACCGTATGATCCACGGATCTTGAACATGTTCACGTAGTCATAGAGCTTGCTTTCCTTCCAGAATGCCTCCTCAGAAACAGCCCAACCGAGTGAACCTGAATAGAAGGTACCCCAGCGGCGATTCTTAGGCAGATTGTCAGTACCGTCATGACGGAGTGAGAATTCAGCCATGTAGCGGGCAGCATAGTCATAGTGAGCGCGGAACACTACAGAAGCGCGGCGCCACTGTACACCGTCCTCAGCACTGTTGGTAGCAGTACCTACGGGGCCTGCACCGATCTGATCTACGTCAAGCACATACTGCGAGCGGGCAAGTGAGTTATTGTCATAACCTGAGCCTGATGCTTCTATACCGAGAGTAGCCTCAACGGTGTGTTCACCGAAGGTGCGGTTATAGTTGGCCAGCAGCTGAGTGTTGTAGTAGTTATAGAAGTTAGCAGTCTTGCTCAAGCTGGGCATGGGTATGGTGTTGGGTTCACCCTCCCAGTTGTAAGCATGAGCCTGCATATTCCATGACTTTGAGCGGGTGCTCAGCACTGCATATGAAGCCACGCCTGAAATGCGGAGGCCCTTGACCCAGGGAAGATCCCACTGTGCATTGATGGTACCGCGAACGTTGGTATTGTTAGCCTTAACATAGCCGCCTTCGCTGGAAATATCTATAAGGGGGTTGTCGGTAGTTCCGCTGTAGGGCTGGCCGAAGGGGTTACGAGCCACTTCGAAAGGCTTCTTGTTCTGGATGTGTGACCATACATAGTAGTAGCTTGAAGAGGGGTCGCGGCGGTCGGTAAGATAAGCCTCAAGACCGGTGTTTACACGCAGACCTATGCTCTTCAGGTTAACTTCAATGTTGGTACGGGCGTTGTAACGCTTATAAGTGTTGGAGTTGGTGCGGTAGATTGACTCCTGATCATAGTAGCTGAGGGCCGTATAAGCCTTAACCACTTCCGAGCCACCGGTTATAGTGAGGAGGTGACGCATTTCTGGAGCTGCATTACGCATGGTTTCCTTCTGCCAGTCAGTATTGGGGTGACCTTCGGGATCGGTTCCGTCAAGGAACAGCTGAAGCTCGGCATCGGACCACGGAGCCTGCATACCGTCATACTGATAACCGCGATTCTGATACACAGCGGCGGTATAAGCGTCAACCTTCTTGGGTAGGTCAGCGGGCTGGCTGAGGGTGTAGTTGAACTGATAGTCAACTGATACCTTACCGGCTTCACCGCGCTTGGTGGTAACTATGATGATACCGTTAGCAGCACGGGCACCATATATAGCGGTGGCTGAAGCATCCTTAAGCACTGACATAGATTCAATGTCGGCGGGGTTCAGGTTGTCGAATTCACGCTTTTCGCTGATGATGTTGTCAATAACGAAGAGGGGTTCGCCACCACCACGGATAGAGATGGATGAGCCTACGTCAAGACCGCCACCTGACTGCTGCACGATAAGACCGGCAGCACGACCGGCGAGAGCCTGTGAGATGTTAGGCACGGGAACCTTTTCGATTTCGTTGGCCTTGATAACTGACACGGACGAGGTGGTTTTACGCTTGGAGGTTGTACCGTAACCTACCACCACTACTTCATCAAGCTTCATGGACTGCTCTACGAGCTTGACAACAAGGTCAGAGCCGGTTATAGCCACTTCCTGAGGCACCATACCTATGTAGGAAACTACAAGGGTCTTTTCTTTGTCAGGAACATTGAGAGTAAATTCACCGTCAATATTGGTGGAAACACCAATAGAAGGATTGCCCTTGCACTTGACGGTAGCGCCCACAATGGGGTCGTCAGTTGCCGCTTCAATGACGGTACCACGCACAGTGCGTGCCATAGATACTCCTGCCATAAGCGACAAACATGTCAGAAACAACAAAAGTCTTCTTTTCATGTTACTATATTTACAGTTTGGTTAATAAATAGGTGTTAATTCGTAATTCTTAACTAAAAAGAAGAAAATGATGATGTGTATCCAAGAAGTGATTTTAAGTAGATTTAAGGTCTGTGATACTCAGATATAGCACATATTTCAAATTCCGAGCCCAAATGTAAATAAAAATTTAAATTTTACCCCCCCCCTAATTAACACTTTTAACATTTTCCATTACGTATTTTTAACATAAAAATATCTAAACGCCCCGCCGCAGGGCCTCGCAGGAGCCCCAATATAATAGGCCACAGTAAGCAGCGCTCCAGCAATGTGCGGCTGCGGTATAGGGGATGTAATGAAATTGAGCTGCGTAGCTGCGACACATGGTTCACTGATTGTGAAACAAACATTACATTTTTAGCCACGAGCCGAAGCCGTTAGGCGTAGACCCGTGGTATTGGATAACAACATAATTGAATCTGAAAGATTCATTTATGATTCCGTTCAGAATCGTTTCCGAGCACAACGCTACCGTGGGTCTGCGCCTAACGGCTCCGGCCCACGGCTATGCATAAATGATTGCTCCGCAATCCGACCATATTATATCCAGAGAAAGCTATTAACGTAAATCCATGCCCAGCTACTCACCGGAGGTGTCAGCAAGGTATCATAATCCCAAGTCGGCAGCGATGGATTTAATCGCTGAGAGCACTATGTTGTCGTAGTCCGACTTATCATAAGCATACAGTAGATACAGACGGCCGTTTCGTTCAACCATATCAAGGGTAATAACACGGCATCCGCCGGACTTCCCTTTGCCTTTGGACGCAATAGCCATCCTAACCTTACGATACCCATTGTCTAAATCCACTCCCATACGAGGATTTTCTTCCAAATTTCTTACGAGCTCCTTGTAATCCTGATTGAAGCTTCTATATTTCTTGGCTATGGGCTTGGCACTTCTGATGAATGCTTCCGTAGCAATGACTTCCATCAAAATTCCACATTTTTAGCCAATGGAAGCTCCTTGCCGGAATGCAAATGAGCTTTTACCTCTGAAAGTGCGGCGCGGATGTCGGACTCAACGATACGGTCAGTGTCGGAAACAGGCACAATCTTAAAATTGCCCACCCTTGATGTAAGCATAATAGTCTGTCCGGCGCGTGCTGCGCTAAGGATCTTTGTCTGATTAGCTCTAAACTCTCGTGCTGATATTACCTGCATAATCTTAATATTCTTCTGCAAATATAACAAATGGTATCCAATTTGGTACACCATCTAACATTTTTTTATCCGTAGCATAGCAAAATCGCGTTTAATGATTACTTCAGAATCATGTTTGCATCCATACTTACCGTGGGTCTGCGCCTAAAGGCTCCGGCCCACGGCTATGCATAAATGATTGCTCCGCAATCAGACCATATTAACATTACAGGGGGAAATTAATATCACAGGGAAAAGCGATTAGCGTAAATCCGCGTCCTTCGGACACGTTTCACCAAACATCGCGTGTACCCGTGACATTCTACGCATGTCACGGGCTACGCAGAAATCCATGTCCTCCCGGACATGCAGTCAATTTACTGGGCCGTGTAGCGGCCTGACGCGGGTTTTCCCTAATGAGAATGCCCCGATTCGCGTAGTATAAGTCCCGAAGGAACGTGCCAACGGAAGCCCCGCATCAAGCAAATGCGTAACAGAGAAACCCTTACCCAGAAAGCTCCGAATGAGAGCCAAGACGCAACACACCAATCTGATTCTGCTCTTCATAAGCCCATAGATTTATACATGGCTTCTACGCTTGACACATCAAGTGGTCCCTGCAACTTTCCGGACTTCGCTTCGTCAATCGCAGCCAGGGTATCTTCGTTAGGCTCGGAATATGCTAATTCAATCAGTGCACACTCCACAAAGTTATTCAGGCTTCGATTCTGTTTGCGAGCCATCTTTTTCAAACGTTCAATAAGCTCTACCGGTAAACGGAAACTCTGGGCTTTTTTATTGACTGCAATATCCATAATGACATCTTTTGTGTGCAAATTTAAATCATTTGTACTACAAAAACAAGCATACGCAGCAATAGTTTCAAAATCACATTAAAATCAGCGTAGGAGGGGGCGGAGCTGGGGGAAGATGGGCTCGGAGGCGGCCACTATGGATATGGGGCGGTGGGAGGCAAGGAGCTCATGGCGCCCTCCGGCCTCGCTGAGAATGAGCAGCCCGGCGCTTACATCCCACGGATGCAGGCCCAGCTCCCAATAGCCGTCGAGATACCCGGCAGCCACGTAGCAGAGATCCATGGCTGCCGACCCGAGACGGCGCACATCGCGCACATGGGGCAGCACGGCGGCAAGGTTGGCAAGGTTATTGTCAGGATTCACGTCCTTGTCCACAGGGAAGCCGGTGGATATCACGGCCCGTGACAGCATGAGGTTAGGCCGCGTAGAAAGCGGGTGGCCGTTAAGATAAGCCCCGCCACCGAGCCGCGCATGGAACAGCTCGTCAAGATAGGGCGCAAATACCACTCCGGCCACCGTAGTGCCACGGTACTCTAACCCTATGGACACGGCAAATATGGGCAGCCCTTCATTGAAATTAGTGGTGCCGTCAAGAGGGTCTATCACCCAGCGGTAATCAGCCTCATCCCCACCGGATGCGCCGGACTCCTCCGAGAGTATGGCATGGTCAGGGTGGGCGCAGCGTATTGCAGCCAGCAGCAGTCGCTCGGATTCACGGTCGGCCACGGTGACGATGTCGCTTTCACCGTATTTCTTCTGTATGTCAAGGCCGTAGGTGCGGAAATACCGCATATGTACGGCACCGGCTTCGCGTGCCCAGCTGAGGGTCTCGAGAAGCAGCGAGTCAATGTAAGTGGTGTCCATACTTGGATAACCGCTACGAGCGGTCAAAAGTTTTCCTCAAGTATGGGAGCCTGTCGCTTAAACTCCTCGCGGAAAGATATGAGCGTTTCGGTACGTCCGGGCACTATGCGCTGCACACGCGATGATATGATGCGGAGCAGGTGCTCATTGTTGCGGGCATAGATCTTGAGCATGAGGTCATACTTGCCGGTGGTACAGTGGCACTCCACCACCTCAGGCACTTCCTTAAGGCGAGCCACCACCTGCTCCACATCCGTGGATCCCGCAAGGAGGCACCCTACATAAGCACAGGTATCATAGCCCACGGCTGCGGGCGATATGAGCGATTCGAATCCCTTAATCACACCTGATGCTGTAAGCTTCTGTATACGCTGATGAACGGCAGCCCCTGACACTCCACATTCACGGGCTATTTCAAGGAAAGGCTTGCGTGCATTTTCGGCAAGCAGATGCAGGATGTTTCGGTCAAGAGTATCAAATTGTAAATGAGGCATGGTGAAATATCTAAAATTTGACGCAAAAATATTAATAATGACTGAAATTTCAAACATCAAAACAAATACTGACACAGAATCGTTAAATTTGCACACCGTTTCAACTCAACCCTTGATATGATGAACCGCATTACCGCACTCCTTACAGCCATAACCATGGCCTTAAGCGCCGGAGCCGTTCCGGCGCACAGTAGCGACAGCACCCGGCAGTCTGTAGGACTGGTGCTTAGCGGCGGCGGAGCCAAGGGCATAGCCCATATAGGCGTGATACAGGCGCTGGAGGACAATGACATACCCATCGATTACATTACGGGCACATCCATGGGCGCCATAATAGGCGGCCTGTACGCGTGCGGCTACACCCCGGAGGAGATGCTCAGGCTTATTGAATCAAGGGAATTCTCCTACTGGTCCACCGGACAGGTGGACAAGCGCCTCACCTACTACTTTTGGGAAAACGAACCTACGCCCGCGCTTATGACACTGAACTTAGGCGACGGCAGCAAAAGCAGCAGCGGAAACGGCTCCGTGCTCCCGGCAAGCATAATCAACCCCATACCCATGAATTTCGGGGTGATGGAACTGTTTTCGGCCTACACAGCCCAGTGCGGCGGTAATTTCGACCGCCTATTCGTGCCCTACCGATGCATAACATCGAACGTTACGGCCAAGCATAAGATGGTGTGCTCCTCCGGTCAGTTGGGCGAGGCCATACGCGCCTCAATGAACTTCCCCATAGTGTTCCATCCCATAAAGAAGGACGGACAGCTGCTGTATGACGGCGGCATATACGAAAATTACCCCGTGGCCACCATGCGCCGGGACTTCGCCCCGTCCATAATGATAGGTGTTGACGTGTCAGTGGATGAAAAGTCGAACAGCAACGACATCATTGACCAACTCGAAGATCTTATAATACAGCATAGCAGCCACGCCATGCCGCCGGAGGACGGCATAGGGCTTCGCATAGATCTGAACGAATTCGGGCTGCTCGACTTCGGAGCCGCACGCACCATATATAAGATAGGGTATGATCATGCCATGGCCATGATGGACTCCATAAAGGGGCGCGTAACAGCGCGCATACCCTCCGAAACGCGCACACTTAAGCGCATGGTGTTCAAAAGCCGCACCCCGGCACTGCGTTTCGACTCCGTACATGTGAGCGGTGCCACTCCGGCGCAGAACAGATACATAGCGTCAATGTTCAGGCCCCGCCATCATGAGGATACTATGGGCATACTCACTGTGCGCGATGCCTATTACCGGGCCGTGACACCGGGCATGATGAAAAACTTCACACCCGTGGCCTGGTACAATGACACCACCGGACTGTTTACACTGGATCTGACCGCCGACGTGAAAAACAAATATGACGTGGCTCTCGGAGGCTACATAAGCTCCTCTACGTCAAGCATGCTGTACTTTTCGGGCAGTTACCGCACATTCAGCTACCGCTCGGTAAGTGCAAGGCTCAAGGCATGGATAGGCCAGAGCTATATGGCCGGTGAAGTGGCTGCAAGGCTGTCGATAGAATCGCGCGTACCGTTGGCATTGGAGCTGCAAGCGGTAGGCTCACGGCAGAAGTTTTTCGAAACCGAGAAACTCTTCTTCAGCGATGATGAACCGGCATTCGTACAGACCGATGAGATGTTTGCCCGCCTCGGGCTATCCACCGCCATAGGCCGGCGCGGCAAGGCATCGGCCGGAGTGGGCTACGGACATATCACCGACAAATATTATACAGACCTTGACACTGAGATGGGCACACGCCACCGCGACCGCTCCACACAGAACATGGGTCAGGTATTTGCCAAGCTGTCGGCCAGCTCGCTTAACGACTTACAGTATCCCACCGGTGGTGCCAAATACAGCCTTGAAGCCTATGGCGTGACCGGCACCCACACGCTGCTCAATGCTCGCACCGGCGATAAGAGCCGTACGCATCGTACATTTGTACAGGCCGAATTCAAGTCGGCCAACTACTGGAGCGCGGGGCGCCATATAGCTATAGGATTGGAAAGCGACATATTGGTGTCATCGCGCTCACTGCTGTCGGGCTACTATGCCTCGATAGTGGACGCCCCGGCCTATCATCCCACCGTGGCAAGCTACACCGTATTCGATCCCGCCCTCAGAGCCTACAACTTTATAGCCGCCGGATTAGTACCCGTGTGGAAACTCAGTGACATGGTGCAGGTACGTGCTACGGCGAGCGGATTTATGCCCTTGCACCGCATAGAGCGCACGCCTCAAGGCGCTGCCCGCTACGGCAAATGGCTTAACACTCCGATATTTACCGGCGAGTTAGCCGCTGTGGTCACGCTGCCGTTTGCCAGCGTAAGCGCCTACGGACGCTACACCGACACACAAGCGGGCCGCTGGAATTTCGGCATCTCTTTAGGATTCTACATCCCCGCCCCCCGCTTCCTGCGGTAATATCAGCACATAGGGTATAGGATGATATGCAATAAAAATGTATATTTGCAACTTATAATATTTTATTCGCCATAACTCTTACCCGCATAGGCTGTCAATGAAACTATCATATCTTTATTCGCTTCTAATACTCATGGCCGCTACAGCCTGTGGCTCAGGCCACGGCGACACATCGGCCGCCGACCTTGACACCATACCCCAGGACACCATAACACTTATGGATCTGGTGGATGAAGCCGCCGCATCATTTGAGCACGCGCCCGCCGGATCAAAACCTGATACACTGAGCACGAAACTGCACTCACCGGAGGAGGCCATGGAATGGATGAGGCAGTCAGACCACAGCGATGAGTACATGGAGGGGATAATACCGCGCATAGCCGAGCAGAGCCTTACATATGCCGAAAAGCTACTCCAAAGCCGCTACCCTTACTTTGTAATAGTGGACAAAGGCTCCATGAGGGTAATTCTTTACAACCGCTACGGCGTAGAGCAGAAATGGTACCGCATGGCCTGTTCACGCAACTACGGACACAAGCACAAGTACCGCGACAACCGCACCCCTGAAGGCTTTTTCTATGCCAAGGGAGTTTTTGACTCAAGGGAATGGAAATACACCGATGACGATGGCTACACCTCACCGGCCAAAGGCGTGTACGGCCCGCGCTTCATAAGGCTCGCGCCCATGGTAGGGCTGCACGGCACCAACGCACCCGGCTCCATGGGGCGCCGTGCAAGCCACGGATGCATACGCCTTACTAACGCCAATATCCTCGACCTCGTTAAATATGCCCAAAAGGGTATGCCCATAATAGTGAATCCCGGGCCTAAGGACAATGAGGTGAACAAGGAAGAAGAATGTGATATAGTGATGCTAGAATTAGGCAAATCGTCCAAAAAGGAAACCACGCTGCAGGAGGAGAGCGCCAAGAAAGAGCCTGTACCCGAAAAGACGGACTCCACCGAGCACGCTTCTACGCCTCATGAACATGATACTCCTGCAGAGGTACCCGAAAAGAAAACGGATGAACCTACGCATACGGATAGCCCTGAAACGTTTGAACAATCAACAACTGACTCCGAATGAAAACCGACTCCGGACTGATAGCCAAGATATTCATACCGGTAGCTATCGGTCTGGGGGTAGTGGTGTGGCTATTCGCACGCGAGTTTGACATTGACACCCTCTCGCTTATTCGCTGGAACGTGCGCACAGTGGCGGGCATAGCGCTGGCATGGGTGGCCATGGCAGGCAGAGAGGCCGGATTGGCATGGCGCTTCCGTGTACTTACTGACAGGCAGCTGTCATGGCGTCAGGCCCTGAAAGTGACCATGCTGTGCGAGTTTACCTCAGCCGTCACGCCCACCACAGCCGGAGGCAGCGCAGTGAGCATGGTATTCATGAAGCGTGAAGGCATAGCGTATGGCCGAGGCACTACACTTACCATGAGCACACTGTTTCTTGATGAGCTGTTCTATGTAGTAGCCTGCCCGCTAATGTTTCTGCTCATACCCGGCAATGAAATATTCGGCTTTGCTCCCGGCACGGTAGGCGCCGGCATACGCACGGCCTTCTGGATAGTGTACGGCGGCATATGCCTCGTGACAGTGCTGCTGTACATAGGCATATTCGTATCGCCCGGCGCCGTGGGGCGCCTGTTCATGTGGGTCACATCCCTGCGCTGGCTCAAGAAGTGGCGCAAAGATGCCGAGGAGCTGCGCGTGGCCATGGTTGACACGGGTCGTGACATAAAAAGCCGCCCTATGTCATGGTGGCTTGAGGCAGGGGGAGCCACCGTAATGACTTGGGTGAGCCGCTACTTAGTGGTCAACGCCCTGTTCTGGGGTATAGTAGCCACAGCATCGCAAGCCGTGGTGTTCGGGCGCCAATTCGTGGTGTGGACACTGCTCACCGTCAGCCCCACACCTGGCGGAAGCGGTGTAAGCGAGTGGCTGTTCACCACCTATTACGGTGACCTGATAGGTGATGTGTCACTGGCACTGGTCATAGCGGTATTTTGGCGTATAATAACTTACTACATATATTTGGCCATAGGGGCTATAATACTCCCGTCATGGCTCAGAAACAGCAAAAAATCACATAGGAAATGAACCGGATCATATCACTGCTCATAGCAGTCATAGCATGCCTCGGGACAGCCGCCCACGGCTCCACTCCCGTATATAAGCTCAAGATAGATGATGAGATAGGCTCCACCACATGGCGCTATACCCGTCAGGCGCTGAACCAAGCCCGCTCCATGGGCAGTCCGCTGCTGCTGGTACATCTGAACACATATGGCGGCTCAGTGGTACACGCTGACTCCATACGCACGGCACTGCTCCATTACGATGGCCCCGTAGTGGCATTTGTGGACAATAACGCCGCTTCGGCCGGTGCGCTGATAGCATTGGCATGTGACTCTGTATACATGCGCCCCGATGCCTCGATGGGCGCAGCTACGGTGGTGAACGGTTCTGACGGAGCGGCCATGCCTGACAAGTATCAGTCATACATGCGGGCCATGATGCGGGCCACCGCCGAGAGTCATGGCGTGGATTCCGCAGGCATACGCCGCCGCAATCCGGCTATAGCCGAAGCCATGGTGGACAGCCGCATAGAAGTACCCGGACTTATCGACTCCACCAAAGTGCTCACCTTCACTCCTGATGAAGCCATACAATGGGGCTATGCTGAAGGAAAAGCCGAAACCACCGATGATGTTCTCCGGCAGCTCGGCATAACGGATTACCGCATGACCTCGTTTGAACCGTCGTGGGAGGATAAGCTGCTTGGATTCCTGACCAATCCGGCATTCCAGGCGGTGCTTATCATGGTGATGATAGGGGGCATATACTTTGAACTGCAAACGCCTGGCATGGGATTCCCCTCTGCCGCAGCACTGATCGCCGCCGTGCTCTACTTCCTGCCGCTATGCATAGGCGGAATAATCAGCACATGGGTGGTAATACTCTTTGTGATAGGACTCATATTGCTGCTTCTGGAGATATTCGTTGTGCCCGGATTCGGCATAACGGGCATAGGCGGCATAGCGGCCATGACTGTGGCGGTATTCATGGGCTTGTTGGAAAACTTTGCGCCCGACTCCTCTGAGAGCTTCCGCTTCATAGACATGCATTCAGTGGCTTACTCCATACTCACGCTACTGGCCGGAGCGGCATTGGCAGTAGGAGCCATAGCGCTGCTCACCTCGCGTTTCGGCCCGAAGTTCATACGCCGAGGCTCCGAGCTGTCACACAGTCAGGAAATAGACAAAGGATATATAGGCGTGGACATGTCGGCTTTGCGCCATGTAGGCACCACAGCCGTAACCGTTACGGATCTGCATCCGTCAGGTAAAATACGTATAGATGGTGAAGGCACGTTCGATGCCGTGGCTGAGCACGGATTCATTGATGCCGATACGCAGGTAAGGGTGACACGTTTCAGCGGCGCTCAGCTTTACGTGGAGCAAATATAGCGTCATATATGGTGTCCGTGGCACCAATATTTTCCTTTATATAACGCGCCGCCGCCTCTCCGGACTTGCGCCTGTATGATTCATCGGCAAGGCATGAGTCAAGGGCATCAGCCCCCGTCTTGGCATCAGTGATGGCCACTCCACCACCACACTGCACCAATCCGGCAGCTTCACGAAACTTACTGTGGTTAGGCCCGAATATTACCGGTATGCCGTACACGGCGGCCTCATTTATATTATGTATGCCGGCGCCGAACCCTCCGCCCACATAAGCTACATCGCCATAACGGTACAGGCTTGACAGCAGCCCGAAGCAGTCAATTATCACGTGCCGTGCATCACAGGCGCGCTGTGGGTGCTCGTTGAGCTCCGACAGCAGCATCGTACCCTTGCCGAGCCGCTCACGCAGGCGCTCCAATCGCACGGCATCATACTCGTGAGGTGCCACTATGGCCTTAACACCGGAATGCGCATTGAGCCAAGGGATATATACATCCTCATCCGGCTCCCAGCTGCTGCCTACCACCAAGGTCATCTCAGCATGGCTCACAAAGTCCTCAATCACCGGAATTTCACGTGCCCGGGTCATTATCTCAGTCACGCGGTCAAAGCGGGTATCGCCGGCCACAGTTACATTCCTCACTCCTATATCGGCAAGAAGCTCGCGCGAGCCCTCATCCTGAACAAATATCCACGTGTAGCAGCGAAGCATGCGGCGGAACATACCGCCCCACGGCCGGAAAAATATCTGTCCGCGGCGGAATATGGCCGATATGAGATAGGTAGGCACACCACGTTTGCGCAGCTGTGTAAGGTAATTGCCCCAAAATTCATACTTTACAAATATGGCAGCTTCAAGCGGCACCGTATTCAGCCAGCGTGACACATTGCCTGGCGTATCAAATGGCAGATACACCACTATATCGGCTCCCTCATAATTCTTGCGCACCTCATATCCTGAGGGGGAGAAGAACGTAAGCAGGATCTTGGCGTCAGGGCGCTCACGCCTTATTTTCTCTATCAGAGGGCGCCCCTGCTCAAACTCACCGAGCGATGCGGCGTGTATCCATATGTATCGGCCTGACGGGTCTATGGCTCTACCAAGAGTGTCAAATATGCCCTTCTGCCCGGCCACAAGCTTGGCAGCCTTGCCTCCTTTCGCAGCCGCCACTCGGGCACCGAGGCTAAACGCCCTGATGCCCAGATTATAAAGCGGATTCATTCAGGGAGTGTTATGCGCTCTATGCCTCTGCGTATCCTACGCACCGTTTCCTCACAGCCGAGAAGTTCGGTTATGTCAAACATGTGCGGGCCCTTACATTCGCCCACCACCGTAAGGCGGAATGCGTTCATCACGTTGCCCAAATGATAGCCTTTTGAGGCTATCCATTCCAGCACCACAGGCTCGGCAGCAGCCGATGAAAAATCATCAAGCCCCTCAAGCACTTCAATCAGCTCGGCCATTATGCGAGGCATGTCAGCGCTCCAACGCTTCTTGACGGCCTTGGCATCATATGATTCAGGCTCAACGAAGAAGAAGCAGCACTGATCCCATAGCTCGCGCACAAAATTGACACGGCTCTTAACCAGGCCCACGGCACGGGCTATATATTCATCGGCAAACGCGGCAGGATCACACCCGTTTTCCTTCATGACAGGCTTGAACATCTGAGCCAGCTTGTCATCGGGTATTTCCTGGATGTACTTATGATTGAACCACTTGCCTTTTTCGTAATCAAACCGCGCACCCGAACGCGAACAGTGGTCAAAGGAGAAACGCTCTATCAGCTCCTCCATTGACATAATCTCCGTGTCATCACCGGGATTCCAGCCCAGAAGAGCCAGGAAGTTAATCACGGCCTCAGGCAGATAGCCGCTCTCGCGGTAACCGGTGGATGCAGCACCGCTCTTGGGATCATGCCATTCGAGAGGGAACACGGGGAAGCCAAGCCTGTCACCGTCGCGCTTACTGAGCTTGCCCTTTCCGTCAGGCTTCAGCAGCAGGGGCAGATGCACGAACCTCGGCATGGTATCAGCCCAGCCGAAGGCCTCGTACAGAAGCACGTGCAGCGGTGCCGACGGCAGCCATTCCTCACCGCGTATCACATGGGTCACTTCCATAAGGTGGTCATCCACTATGTTGGCCAAGTGATAGGTAGGAAGGTCATCGGCACTCTTGTACAGCACCTTGTCATCAAGCACGCGTGAGTTTATGGTTACGGGACCGCGCAGCATGTCATCGACCGTAACGTCACGGCCCGGTTCTATAAGGAAGCGCACCACATACTTGGCACCTGATTCTATGAGAGCCGTCACTTCTTCGGCAGGAAGCGAAAGCGAGTTGCGCATATTCATGCGTGTTGACGCATCATATTGGAAGTTAGGCGTAGCAGCACGGGCGGCCTCAAGCTCCTCCGGAGTATCAAATGCTATATAAGCCTTCCCCGCGTCAAGAAGCATACGCACATGCGTACGGTATATGTCACGGCGCTCGCTCTGTTTGTACGGCCCGTAAGCACCGCCTTCGCGCACACCCTCGTCTATCTTTATACCGAGCCATGCAAGTGACTCGTTGATATACTCCTCAGCCCCGGGCACGAACCGCTGGGAGTCAGTGTCCTCTATACGCAGTATCATATCACCGCCGTTGCGGCGGGCAAAGAGGTAATTATAGAGGGCGGTGCGTACTCCGCCTATATGAAGAGGCCCGGTGGGCGAAGGAGCGAATCTCACTCTTACTTTGCGTTCCATAATCAGATGTCTGTGTAAAGTTTGTAAAAGCGCTGCAAAGGTAACGTAAATTCACGGAGTTATCAAATTTTTCAGTCACCCCAGCGCCATGTGGTATAAAGCCTGATAGCCCGGCACATGGATTTGCACCGGGCTATCTGATAATACGTATACGCTACGTGCTTTATGCCTGTGGAGCGGCAGGAGCTGCCGATGCGGGCATAGCCATAGTGGCAGTAAGAGGCTTGGCTTCCCATCCGAGAGCGCTTGCGCCGAGCACTGCGGCATCGGCTTCCTTAAGCTCGCTAAGGAGCACCTTTACCTTACCCTTGTATATGCTGAGCATATTCTTCTCCATGGCCTCACGCAGCGGGTGGAGCAGAAGCTCTCCTGACTTGGCCAGACCACCGAACAGCACGAAAGCTTCGGGCGAGGAGAATGCGGTGAAGTCAGCCAAAGCCTCACCAAGTATGGTACCGGTATATTCGAATATCCGGTTAGCAAGCTTGTCGCCCTTCATAGCCGCATCGTACACATCCTTCGATGTGATTTCATCTACGGGTATTTCGCGCAGCAGCGACTCTTCATCGCTGAGTTCAAGGAACTCGCGGGCCGTGCGGGCCACGCCGGTAGCCGAGCAGTAGGTTTCAAGGCAGCCGGTGCGTCCGCAGCCGCAGAGGCGGCCATTGTTACGCTTCACTATAACGTGTCCGAGCTCGCCGGCAAAACCGTCATGTCCGTATACAAGCTGACCGTTGATAATGATACCGCTGCCCACGCCTGTGCCCAGGGTTATCATTATGAAGTCCTTCAGGCCGCGAGCCGCGCCGTAAGTCATCTCGCCTATAGCGGCAGCGTTGGCGTCGTTGGTTATGGCCACCGGTATACCGAACTTGTCACTCAGCATCTGTGCGAAAGGTACCGGAGTGGGCCAAGGCAGGTTCACACCGTCCTCAATCATACCGGTAAAGTAGTTGGCGTTAGGGGCGCCCACGCCTATGCCGAATATCTTGTCCTCTACGTCAAGCTGCTTCATGAGCCGGAGTGTTTCGGTGTAGAGTTCATCGATATAATCTTCTATCTTGGAGTGTTTGCGGGTTTTGATAGAATTGCTGGCCAGAACCACACCGCGTGCGTCCACTATGCCAAAAACAGTGTTGGTACCGCCCATGTCGATACCGATAACGTAAGGCTTTGAGTTAATCATTGTAGGTGATAGATTTAGAGTATGTTATTGAATTTATAGCGCAAAGATAAAATAAAATGCCATACAAACGGCGCATTTTCTTCATTTTTATATCAAGTAATGTTAAAAATGGCTTGAAGCCGTATCGGCAAGCGCCTACAGCGTTGCGGATACAGACGGAAATGCGTAATTTTGCACTGATTATGAAAAGACTTATAGCATTTACACATATACTGATAGCGCTGTGCGCATCAGTAATCCTTGCAGCGTGTTCGGGTTCTGAGGACAGCCCTCCATACTACCCACCCGAAACGAGCCGCACCGTATTGGTATACATGGTGGCCACCAACAATCTGGGCAGCCGAGGCTATGACAGCAAGGACATCGAGGAAATGAAGCGCGGCATAGCATTGATGGATTCATACGGCACCAAAAGCCGTCTGCTCATATACCACGCGCCCTACTACGGCAGCCCGCAGCTCAAGGAAATCATGGCCGACGGCACCGAGAAGATTCTGGAAACGTTCACTGACGGCCAAGGCGAATACTCCGTGTCAGTGTCGCGCATGCGCACGGTGCTTGACATGATGCGCAGCCATGCGCCGGCCGACTCGTACGGCATGGTAATGTGGAGCCACGGTACCGGATGGCTCGACGATGGCAGCAATGCCGCCGAAAGCGCTACGGTGCAGCCGCAGTCGTTCGGCTGGGACCGTGATGACGTGAAGATGAGCATCCCTGACCTCGGACAGGCCCTCAACGGGCAGAACCTTGACTTCATATACTTCGACTGCTGCCTCATGGGCACGGTGGAAATAATGTACCAGCTGCGCAACGCTGCCGATGTCATAGTGGCCTCAGGTACCGAACTGCCGCTGGAAGGTATGCCATACGATGCCAACGTACCGTTCTTCTTCAGCGAGGAAGCTGACTTGGTTCAGGCCGCCTACAACACTTACAGCTACTACTGTACCCCGGCTGCATCCACCAACTCCTGCACCATAGCCGTGATAAACACCGCCAGGCTTCCAGCACTTGCCTCAGCCACACGTGCCATAATGAGTACCGGCGCCATACCGTCAGCCGACTATGACCCCGTGCCATACTTCCGCCGCTCAGTAGTACCTGCCGGAGCCTATGACATGGCCGACTATATCCGCGCCCTTGACGTACCGGCACAACTCCTCGCGGAATGGGACAAGGCATTTGCCGCCACGGTAAAAGCCGCCTACGCCACCAAGAAGAGCTACAATCTGGACATGACCAAGCACACCGGACTCGGCATAAACATGATCAATGATGCCGGACTGCGCAACAGCAGTTGGGGATATACCGTCCTTGACTGGTACCGCGATGTGGCATCATACCACCCCAACGTAACCAATACAACCACTCCAACTGAAAAATGATACCCGTATCCGAGGAACTCATTACAGCCACTGACTCCATACCCTCCGTAAAGCAGGAGCTACAGATGCTCCGCACCCTGCCGTTTGATGAACTGATGGACTCCATGGTCAAGAACATGGTGCACTTTGCCGTATCGCTGGCAGTGGCCATACTGGTATTCTACGTAGGGAAGTTCATAATACGCAAGCTTTACTCGCTGGTGGCCGGCATAATGATACGGCGCAATGTGGATCGTTCGCTCAGCACATTCGTGCTCAGCCTGATACGTATAGTGCTATACTTCATACTGATAGTGACCGTAATAGGGATACTCGGCATAAACACCAGCTCCTTCATAGCCCTGTTTGCCTCCGCAGGCGTGGCTATAGGTATGGCTCTGAGCGGTACTCTCCAGAACTTTGCCGGTGGAGTGCTGATACTGCTGCTCAAACCCTACAAGATAGGTGACTACATAGAGGCTCAGGGTTTCGCGGGCACTGTGACGGAGATACAGATATTTCACACCATCATATGCACGCCTGACAATAAATCGATAATAATACCTAACGGTGGCCTCTCTACCGGAAGCATCAACAACTGGAGCCGCGAGGACTACCGCCGTGTGGAGTGGACCGTGGCCATAAGTTACGGCGACAGTGTGAGCACCGCCCGTCAGGCCATACTCGGCATGTTTGCATCGGATTCCCGCATAGTGAGAGAATCCATTGAGAACGACCGCCGCGAGCGCGAACAGGCCGAAGAAGCCACCGCTGCCGCCACCGCCCAAGCCACCGAGCCGGAAGAGCTCCGGCACCGGTCTTGGCTCTACCGCCTGTTCCATCGGCGCCATGCTGACCTACAGACACGGCTTGAAGCAATGCGCATAGAAGAGGAAACCAAAATCAAGGCCTTCACGCCCGATGTGGATCGCCGCCCCACAGTAACCCTCGGCGAGCTTGCTGACTCGAGTATAAACCTGACCATACGCGCATGGGTGCGCTCGCGCGACTATTGGGGTGTATATTACGAGTTCAACGAGCGGTTTTACAACGAGCTTCCCACCCACGGCCTCACATTCCCCTTCCCTCAGTTGGACGTGCATCTTCCCGCTCAAGAAAATTAACATTATTCAACGCATATATACGAATAAAATTGCTAATTTTGCATGAAGTTAGCATATTAGGGGCTTGCCGCAGCTTAAAGCGTTGACCGTCAAAGTAATCCATCCATACCACTCACCTCTTGCAGCGATTTACTTGCTACCGCGAGTTGCACTTTTTCAGGCAATGTCCCGCCTACTTCGGGCGGACGGAGCACTAAAGCCATATGGCACACGGACGTGACCCCTCCTACCGCGACCGCATGCTTGCACACCCTCTCCCCCACCATAAGTGCATACATGCGCCCTGTGACTGAGAAAAAGAAAAAAAAACTATATAAATGACAAGTAAATGGAATTATCTGCCCCTTACTTCAGAAGAGAAAAAAGCGGAAACGGAGTTAGCTAAACTCTATGCCGCCATACCGCCGGTAAGCGAACTGCTGGCGCAGCGCGGCATAAGGACAGCGGATGAGGCCCGGAAATTCTTCCACCCCTCACTGGCGGATCTGCACGATCCGTTTCTGATGCCCGGCATGGACAGTGCCGTGGCGCGTCTCAACCAGGCCATGGGGGCCAAAGAGCGCATAATGGTATACGGTGACTACGACGTGGACGGCACCACGGCTGTGGCGCTCGTGTACAAGTATCTGCTCAATTACTATTCGAACATAGAGTACTATATCCCTACACGCTACGATGAAGGCTACGGCATATCGAAGCGCAGCATCGACTACGCCGCCGAGCAGGGTGTGAAGCTTATAATAATCTTGGACTGCGGCATTAAGGCCATAGAGGAGATACGGTACGCACGCACATTGGGTATAGACTTCATAATCTGTGACCACCACGTGCCTGACGATGAGCTCCCGGAAGCGGTAGCCATACTGAACCCTAAGATGGAAGGGAGCACATACCCCTGCCCGCACCTGTCAGGATGCGGCGTGGGCTTCAAGTTTATGCAGGCATTTGCCATAAGCAACGGCATAGGCACAGCCGACCTTGAAAGCATGCTGGACCTCGTGGCCGTAAGCATAGCCGCCGACATTGTGCCCATGGTAGGCGAGAACCGCATTATGGCATATCATGGGCTGCGCCGCCTCAACTCCAACCCTAACATGGGGCTGCGTGCCATAATACGCATTTGCGGCCTTACCGGCAAGGAGATAACCATATCCGATGTGATATTCAAGATAGGCCCGCGAATCAATGCATCAGGACGCATGCAGAGCGGACGCGAGGCCGTGGAGCTGCTCGTGGCCCGCGATGTGGCCGATGCCTACGAGAAAGGCAAGGCCATAGACCAGTACAACAAGGACCGCAAGGAGCTGGACAAGCGCATAACCGAAGAGGCCAACGCCATTCTTGAAGGCCGCGATGAATCAGCTTCGGACAAGAAGTCGATAGTGATATACAACAAGGACTGGCACAAGGGCATAATAGGCATCGTAGCATCCCGGCTCACCGAGCTGTACTACAAGCCATCGGTAGTGCTGACACGCTCCAACGGTCTGGCCACCGGCTCAAGCCGCTCCGTTCAGGGATTTGACATATACAAGGCCGTAGAGGCATCACGTGACCTGCTGGAAAACTTCGGCGGTCACGCATATGCCGTAGGACTCTCACTCAAGGAAGAGAACATACCCGAATTCACTCGCCGCTTCGAGGAGTATGTGGCGGCCAACATACTGCCCACACAGCTCACACCGCAGCTTGACATTGACGCCAACATAACGTTCAGTGACATAACATCGGACTTCATAAGCACCCTCCGGCAGTTCAATCCCTACGGACCGGGCAACCAGAAGCCTGTATTCTGCACCCGCCGCGTTATGGACTTCGGCACAAGCAAGCTCGTTGGTCGCAATCTCGAGCACATAAAATTAGAGCTGGTGGATGACACTTCCGGTAAGGTGTTCAACGGCATAGCCTTCAATATGGCTGAGCACTTCAAGCATATCCATGCCCGCAAGCCTTTTGACATATGCTACACCATAGAGGACAATAAGCACCAGAGTAATTCAGGCGCCTTCCAGCTTCTGATAAAAGCCATACACCCTGTGGTGTGACTACCGGAATGCCCGAAACCATACTGCGCAAGCACTGGGGCTACAGCGAGTTCCGCCCATTGCAGAGAGAAATTATAGACTCTGTACTGGCGGGCAACGACACATTAGGACTGCTGCCTACCGGCGGCGGCAAATCGCTTACATTCCAGGTACCGGCACTGATATTGCCGCACCTCACGCTCGTGGTCACTCCCCTGATATCGCTCATGAAGGATCAGGTGGACAATCTGACCGCTCACGGCATACGTGCAGCCGCCATACATTCCGGATTGAGCAGGCGTGAGCACAATCTGGCTTTGGACAGAGCCGCTTTAGGCAAAATCAAGCTTCTGTATTTGTCGCCGGAAAAGTTGCAGTCGAAATCATTCATTGACCGTCTGCGCACCATGCAGCTCAGCCTCATAACGGTCGATGAGGCTCACTGCATATCACAGTGGGGCTATGACTTCCGTCCATCCTACCTGCGCATATCAGCGCTGCGCCACATGTTTCCCCACGTCCCTGTCCTGGCTCTGACGGCATCGGCCACGCCCGAAGTGGCAGCCGACATCATGGGGCAGCTATGCTTCAAAAGCCCCAACATATTCACCAAGAGCTTTGCCCGCAATAACATATCGTACATAGTAAGGCACACTGATGACAAGACCGGCATGCTGCTGCGCGTGCTTTCCGGCACCCGGGGAAGCGCCATAGTGTATGTACGCTCGCGGAAGCGCACACGCGAAACCGCCCAAGAGCTCGCACGCCACGGTATAAGCGCTGATTTCTACCACGCCGGACTCTCAGCCGAGGAGAAGAATCAGAAGCAGGAGCTGTGGAAATCAGGACAAGTACGTGTAATGGTGGCCACAAACGCCTTCGGCATGGGCATAGACAAACCCGATGTTCGCGTAGTGGCGCACACGGATCTGCCGTCATCGCTTGAAGAGTATTATCAGGAAGCCGGACGCGCCGGACGTGACGGACTTCCCTCCTATGCCGTGGTGATAGCCTCGAGATATGACAAGGCTACCCTTACGCGCCGCATAAAAGAAAGCTTCCCTGACAAGGATTTCATACGCCGCGTGTACGAACTGGCAGGCAACTTCCTTGATGTGGCCGTAGGCTCGGGCTACAATATGGTGTATGAATTCAATTTCACCCTGTTCTGCGACCGTTTCGGACTGCAGCCGGTACCCACCCGCAATGCGTTGCTGCTGCTCACACGCGCCGGCTATATAGAGTATGTGGATGAGATAGCCACACGCTCACGCGTAATGGTGGTAATGCAGCGGCAAGAAATGTACTCCCTCGAGCTCGATGACACTACCGATGCCGTGCTCCAGCTGCTGCTGCGCAGCTATACGGGACTCTTCGCTGACTATGTGTACATATCGGAAGGCCGCATAGCGCGTATGCTGGACATAACCGAAGAGCGCGTATACCACTCGCTGCTCAAGCTTGGACGGCTGCATGTGCTGCATTACGTGCCGCGCAAGTCTACACCATATATATATTACACCACCTCGCGCGAGCTGCCCAAGCATGTGGTGCTGCCACGTATGGTATACGAGGAGATGCGCACACGCATGGAGCGCAGAATCGATGTCATGAAGCAATTCGTATTCGGCACTGACATGTGCCGCGTCAAGGGGATGCTACGCTACTTCGGAGAGAAGGATGCACCCGCCTGCGGCATGTGCGATGTATGCCGCAGTTCACGCACTCATACCCCTACACACACGGACCATGCCCACCTGCACTCCGGCATATTATATCTGGCTTCACAGCCCGGGGGACACACTCCTGAATACATAGCCCGTCAGCTCGGCTTAAAGAAAAGTGCCGTGATTTCCGCCATACGCCTCCTTATGGACAGCGGCGAGGTATTTCTCACACCTGAGGGCAGAATAACGGCCCGCCATAACTGACGGGCCGTGGTATCAGTGTATCATTAACCGGCTTAACGGATAAAGAGCAGCTCACGGTACTTGGGCAGCGGCCACATCTCATTGTCCACCATCAGCTCTAACTTATCTATATGGTAGCGAATCTTTTCCATGTGCGGAATCACCGTATCATGGTATGCTATGGCCTTTTCACGCTCTGACTCTATACGGTTGGCCACACGGCGCGCCTCTACCATGGCATCCGTTTCCTCCTTTATTATATGGGAGTGTTCGGCTATCTTCTCTATGGTGTCCATATCCGCACCGGATATCCGGTCAGCCTTTTCCGCCGGGAACAGAGCCTTGACCTTCGATACATTGTCAAGCAGCACTGACTGGTAGCGCGTGGCCACCGGGAGCACATGATTTATGGCCAGATCGCCGAGTACACGAGCCTCTATCTGCACCTTTTTGGTGTACATTTCCCACTTCACCTCGTTACGTGCCTCAAGCTCAAGCTTGCTGAACACGCCCGCCTTGCGGAACATCTCTATGGACTCGGGGGTAAGATAAGAGTCATATATCACCGGCACACTGGCTTCGCAGTCAAGGCCGCGGCGTTTGGCCTCTTCCTTCCACTCGTCGCTGTATCCGTTGCCGTCGAAATGCACAGGTTTTGACTGCCGTATCAGCTCCCGTATCTCTTCAAGAAGCGCATGGCGCAGCTCCTCACCGGCAGCCACACGTGTATCCACCTTTTCACGGAACTCCATAAGCTGTACAGCCACCGCCGAGTTCAGCGCCAGCATGGCAGCGGCACAGTTGGCACTCGAGCCTATGGCGCGGAATTCAAAACGGTTACCATTGAAGGCGAAGGGCGATGTACGGTTACGGTCAGTGGCATCGACCATTATTTCCGGAATCTGCGACACGTCAAGGCGCATACCCTCGCGGTCCGAGAGGTCTATCAATTCATCGTTGGTGCTGTGCTCCACACGGTCAAGGATGTCAGCGAGCAGCGAACCGGTAAATATGGATATTATGGCCGGAGGAGCCTCATTGGCTCCAAGACGGTGTGCATTTGTGGCCGATGCTATGGAAGCTTTCAGCAGCCCGTTATGGCGGTGCACGGCGGCCATTACGTTGGCCACAAAGGTTATGAACTGAAGGTTCTCACGCGGAGTGCGTCCGGGGCTGAAAAGCAGCACTCCCTTGTCAGTGCCCAGGCTCCAGTTGTTATGCTTGCCCGACCCGTTTATGCCGGCAAACGGCTTTTCATGCAGCAGCACCCGGAAGTGGTGGCGGCGTGCCACCTCGCCCATAAGCGACATGAGCAGCAGGTTATGGTCATTGGCCAAATTGGTTTCTTCATACACCGGTGCCAGCTCAAACTGATTGGGAGCCACTTCATTATGGCGGGTCTTTGCCGGGATGCCCAACTTGTGGCACTCTATTTCAAGGTCAAGCATGAACGCTTCCACACGCGATGGTATGGCACCGAAATAATGATCCTCAAGCTGCTGATTCTTGGCGCTCTCATGCCCCATGAGTGTACGTCCGGTAAGCATCAGATCCGGACGGGCTGAGTACAGTGCCTCATCCACAAGGAAATATTCCTGTTCCCAGCCCAGATATGACTTGACATGCTTCACTTCAGGGTCAAAGTACTGAGCCACAGCCGTAGCCGCGCGGTCCACACTGTTGAGGGCTCGTAGCAGTGGGGTCTTATAGTCAAGCGATTCACCCGTATAGCTTATGAATATGGTAGGTATGCAAAGGGTGTTGCCTAATATGAATGCGGGCGACGATATATCCCATGCTGAATATCCGCGGGCCTCGAACGTATTGCGGATACCTCCGTTGGGAAAGCTCGATGCATCAGGTTCCTGCTGCACGAGCAGCTTCCCGGTAAACTTTTCAAGCACTCCGCCCTTACCGTCATGCTCCACAAAACTGTCATGCTTCTCGGCGGTGGTTTCGGTAAGCGGCTGGAACCAGTGGGTATAGTGGCGGGCGCCGTTGTCTATGGCCCACTTCTTCATGCCTTCAGCCACACTGTCGGCCACATCACGCGGAAGCGGTTCCTTGTTGTCAATAGCGTTTATGAGAGCCTGATAAGTATTGGCCGGCAGGTATTCAAACATCTTCTGACGGTTGAACACAAACTTGGCATAATACTTTTCAGGGCGCTCCACAGGTATTTCTACCGGCTCGGCTTTACGGTTGAAGGCCTCATCAACCACCTTAAATCTCAACTCAGACATACACGTAAATTCTATTTTTATTATAATAAGCTTTAAAATGACAATCGTGACAGGCGCTCCACGGCTTCCATAGTATCCTCGCGGCTTCCAAAGGCCGTAAGGCGGAAGCATCCTTCGCCGGCAGGACCGAATCCCACACCCGGGGTACCTACCACACGGCACTTTTCAAGCAGCAGCGAGAAGAAGTCCCATGATGTCATACCCTCAGGGGTGGTAAGCCATATATATGGGGCGTCCACTCCGCCCACGCAGGCTACACCGGCCTCTGACAGACCGCTGCGCAGCAGCGCCGCATTATGCATATAGTAATCCACCGTACGCACCACCTGCTCACGCCCCTGCGGAGTATACAGAGCCTCGGCAGCACGCTGGGCCACATATGAAGCGCCATTGAACTTGGTGCACTGACGGCGGTTCCACAGCTTATTGAGGCTCACCTCATCACCATGGGAATCAACCCCCATAAGCTCCTTAGGCACCACTGTATACCCGCAGCGCACGCCGGTAAATCCGGCCGTCTTGGAAAAGCTTCTGAACTCTATGGCACACCGCTTGGCGCCCTCTATTTCATATATGCTGTGCGGCACCTCAGGCCTTGATATATACGCTTCATATGCAGAATCGAACAGTATAAGCGCTTTATGCTCCAATGCATAGTCTACCCACTCCTTCAGCTGCTCGCGCGTAAGCGTGGTGCCGGTAGGATTGTTAGGATAGCATAGATATATCACATCCGGAGCCTCTGTGGGCAGCGCAGGCACATATGCATTTGCCGCAGTGCAGGGCAGGTACTCTATGCGGCTCCAGTGCCCGTCAGGGGTAAGCGTCCCCGCGCGGCCCGCCATAACATTCGTGTCCACATATACCGGATACACCGGATCCGTCACCGCCACGCGGCATGAGGCAGAAAGGATGTCGCCGATATTGCCGGTATCGCTCTTGGCACCGTCGCTTACAAATATCTCATCTATGCCTATGTATATACCGCGCCGCTGATAATCATACTCGGCTATGCGGCTGCGCAGGAATGCATATCCCTGCTCCGGGCCATAACCGTGGAAGCTGTCCTCGTGCGCCAGATGCTCCACCGCATCGAGCATACCACGGACAGCAGCGTCACATATGGGCCGCGTAACATCGCCTATACCCATGCTTATCACACGCTCACCCTGCGGATGAGCCTCCTTAAACGCGGTCACCCTGCGTGCCACCTCCGAGAAAAGGTAAGATGCTGCAAGCAGGGTGAAGTTATCGTTAATCTTTATCATATCAGTTTTTCCTAAAGTACCGGCCTTCCATCACGGCGGTGGCGGGGCCGGTCATATAAACATGTCCGGTATTTTTGTCCCAGTCTATTGTCAGTCGGCCCCCGCGCAGGTGGACGGTGACTTTCCGCCCCGTCAGGCCGCACAGGTGGGCGGCCACTGCCGTAGCACACGCCCCGGTGCCGCAGGCCATGGTTTCGCCGCTTCCGCGCTCCCACACTCTCATGCTTATATCCGTATCGGACATAACCCGGGCAAACTCTATGTTGGCACGGTCAGGCCACATGGGGTGCACCTCCAACTCACGCCCTATGCCGTGCACATCCACATCCATAGGATCCGTATCTATGAAAATGACTCCGTGAGGATTGCCCATCGAAACAGCCGTAATGCGGAATGTACCCGCCGATGTTGGCACAGGTACATCTATCATACGCTCTTCGCTGTACTCCACAGGCACTTCCTTGCAGTCCAATATAGGCTCACCCATATCCACCGTTACAGTGCCTACGGTTCCGTCAGCATCCATATGCAGCTGAAGCGTGCGTATCCCTGCAAGGGTTTCAAGCGTAACAGTATCCTTGTCAGTAAGCCCCTTGTCATGCACATATTTCCCTATGCAGCGGCTTGCATTGCCGCACATGCGGCCTTCCGATCCGTCAGCGTTGAACATGCGCATACGGAAGTCGGCCACTTCCGAGGGCATAATAAGTATAATGCCGTCAGCACCTACTCCGGTGTGACGGCTACTCATCTCTACGGCCAGTTCAGGGAGGCGGGAAGGGGTGCCGCACAGGCAATTTATATAAATATAGTCATTGCCGATGCCATGCATCTTTGTGAACAGAATTTCTTCCATATCTCCTTTTTGACAGCCCTTCGGGCTTTACGGCTGCAAAAGTAACAATAAACTGCAATATTGCAAAACAAAATATCACCTGTGGATGAAACTCCTCAATTCACATTTTTTGTCAGCGCCAAGAGTACGTGGTAACGTATTATTTCTTTTTCTTAGGTAGTATTTTCTTTTCCTCAGACTTCAGACGGCGCTCCACCTTCTTTACATCCTCGGCAGGAGGAAGAGCTTCAGGGCGGATTCCACGGTCAAGGAGCATACCTCGAACCGCTGAATTATTATCAATGTGTTCACGCTCTATACCGGCTTGACCACGAAGGTCTTTTTGCTGAACATTCACCGAAGTCATCTCTGCGGCAAGATCCTTGGCTTTGATAGCAATGGTGGATAAGAAGTCAGCCAACGGACGTTTTTCGGGAGCACCGACTCTACGCTTCATCAGAGCAGTATCAATACCGAATAAAGCCCGATCACCTTTGGCGCGTATAATTGCAAATCCCTTGGAATCAACGCCGCGTTCATAAAGCACTCCCGAAAGGGTATGTTCCGTTTCAGCAAGCTTGGCACGAGCCTGAACTCGTTCATAATCAAGAATTCGCTGATGCACAAGCTCCGCCCTTCGTGTCTGTACAGCGAAATAATTTTGGGCAAAAGCTATCTCCGGTTTCCGAGGATCGCCATTTTGGGCTATAAGATAACAGGCATAGCGAGTAAGCATCACGTCATCTATCTGCCTATGGGCTCCTTTAGGCATTGATATCGTTTTGCTGACGTCAGCAAAATGATCTGTAGCATTTTCACCTGCATTCGCTACCGACTCTTTTGCTTTTTCTATTATTGCCTGAAAGTTACGCCACTGTACATATCCCATGACTGGAGCGAAATCCCTGGCACTCCAACACTCTACTCCCTCGTATTCAATAGCTATGGATTCTAAGCTGTTGAATAGTTCTTGTATTTCTTGCGCTTTCATAAATGTTTTATTCTGACTTGAACCGGCCTACAAATTACAAAATTAAGAAAAAATTTCAATGACCGTGCTTATTCATGTAGAATCAACTCGTGTACTATATTAGTCATTTTTAGTTTTAACTTTTTTTAGCGGTGTGACATTTTGAAACCTTTACATCCATGATGCTTTCACTCGTAAACCATCGCCTCGCCAATAGGGCTTCCTTATCAAGCCATGACAGCCAAGAGGGTATCACAAACCACAAAACGCGCCTCAGGAGCCGCTCTTGCAAGGTTATGAAATGTCGAGTACCTTTGTATCAGTTCTGATGAAATATCGGAGCTACTTAAAAATGCTTTTTCATAACGTGCCAATTAGACATCAAATAAAAAATCCACTGACGTTAAGTACTATGTGTAAGTGACAAAGGATGCTCGAGAGAGCATCCTTTGTTTCTTTTCAGTCAGCAAGCAGCTCAGGCCGCACACCGAACCGCACAAGTATCATTTCCTGCCCACGGTCGCAGCTCTTATGCCCGAACCGCCGTACCGTATGCATCACGTACGTGTCACCGTACAGCCTTGTCCACTCCTCAAAGTCAGGCTCGCCTGTAAGCAGATAGCCCTCAAGAGGCAGTTCCCTGTCATACACCCTCATACGGTCATCAAGATAATAGTTTACCGTATAGAAGCGGAGCATGGGGTCATCCACAAATCCATATACCGGGCCGTCCGGCACTATAGCATTCACCTCCATGGCCACACCCTTATCGGACTTGGCCGACAGCACAGCCGGCAGTATAGCCCCGGACATAAGCCACAGTCCCGTCATCAAGGCAAGGACAGCAGAGCCTGCACACCACGACGCCCGGCGGGTCCACAGCGTCCATCCCGAATACAGCCCCATACCTATGGCCGCTATGGCAAGCATCCAGGCAAGCCACACACACGGCACGGCCGAAACAGGTACCGACATCTGCGGCAGTGCGCCGGCAAGCATCAACATCACGCTTACACCGCACAGCGTAACGGCAAAGGCCACCGTACCGCACCACGCCCTTATCAATGAAGGCGCCTTACGGCACAGCCACTCCATCAAGAGCACTACATAGTAGGCCACGAACGGATATATGGGCAGCAAGTAAACACTGCGCTTGCTTTTGGGCACACAGTAGAACGCAAAAACCACTATTATAGCCACCGCTGCAAACACCTTGGCCGCATCAGCCCGGCGCACTGAGTCAAGCCATGTGCGCCACGCGCGGAAAAACGGCGGCACACCCTTCCATCGCGCCACAAAAAGAGCGCCTAATGCCGCTAACGTATATGGCAGCATACCTACGGACACGGTCATAAAATTGTACCACAGCGGCTTGACATGCGATTCGTATGACATGGTGCCCGTCATGCGCCCGAAATTTTCCTCCATAGCCAAGCCGTAGAACGCATCGCCGCCCTGAAGCCACGCGGCGTAGTACCACAACGCAGGCAGTATCAGCGATGCCAACCCGGCACACGCCATGCGTGCGAACAGAGGCCATAACCTGTCACCCCGGAGCAGCCCGTATAACCCCGCTACCATACACGGCAGCAGCATCCCTACCGGGCCCTTGGTAAGAACGGCACAGGACATACACAGCACGGCCACCCATGGCATGCCCCTGTATCCACGCTCCCTGTATCGATACAGGGCTATCATGGCTCCTGTCATAAATGCCGTAAGCACCATATCCACCCGGCACGCCATGCCGGCACGCCACACCTCTATATTAGTTACAGTAACGAGCGCCGTCAGCGCTCCGGCCCGGAATCCCCCCAAGCGGCGGCGCACAAAGCAGAACATCATCATGGCCATAGCCGAAACGGCAAGCGCACTCGGCAGCCGTGAGGTATATTCCGTCACCTCGCCCCACGGAACCGACAGCAGCGCTATGCACCACGCCAAGAAAGGCGGCTTGTACGGAATGTCGGCACCCATGCTCTCCGGCAAGATCCAGTTGCCGCTCTCAAGCATGGACACAGCCACTATGGCTTCACGCGGCTCACCCTTGGTGTTGAACGGCGTAAGCCCGAGCCACGGCAAAAACGTAAGCAATACGAGGAGTAACACGGCCACACGAGGCCATATGGAGTCAGCGCGGTGATTCATAACATGATGCATATAGATAATGCAAATATACGCATAAAAACTCAAAAAAATAGAGTATCTTTGCGCCCTATGGACTCGCAACGCGCACTTTTGATAATTAACCCCATATCAGGCACAGCCGACAAGGACGGCCTGGATCGTTTTGTCAAGAGCCGGTTAGGCATACGAGGAATCAACGTTGACACAGCATGGACAGCCGGAAGCGGCGATGCCACCCGTCTGGCCACGGAAGCTGTCAAGGCCGGATACGGCTCGGTGATAGCCGCCGGTGGCGACGGCACCATCAACGAAACCGCCGCCGCCCTGTGCCGCACGGGCGTATGTCTGGGCATTATACCCTGCGGATCCGGCAACGGCCTTGCGCGCCACATAGGCATACCGCTCGACATAGAAGGCGCCGTAGGCATAATAGAGAACGGACGCGCCGAGGAGTGCGATTACGGCTCGGTCAACGGACGGCCATTTTTCTGTACCTTCGGGTCAGGGTTCGATGCCACTGTAAGCGAGAAATTCGCATCTGACAAGCATCGGGGCCGTATGACATACATAAAGAACACTTTCCGCGAATACATCAGCTACCGCCCCGCTGAATATGTAATCAGTGCTGACGGCCACGTGCTCACACAGAGGGCATTTCTCGTGGCGGCCTGCAACGCCTCCCAGTATGGCAACAACGCCTACATAGCCCCCCATGCCTCCATCACCGACGGCCTGCTGGATCTGACCATAATACATTACGGCAACCTGCTCACCACCGCGCTCGTGGGCATAGACCTGCTCAGCGGATTCATAGAGCGCAACATGCTCATACACACCCTGCGCACTGACCATGCGCTCATAGAGCGCTCCGAGGCCGGACCGGTACACATTGACGGCGAGCCCATGTGGATGGGGCGCAAGCTCGACATACGCTGCCACAAGCACGGACTGAAGATATACGTGCCTGAAGAGGACCGCCCGTTCGTGCCCATAATCACGCCCGTAATGTCCATGATGAGCGACCTCCGTTACAGCATAGAGCGCATAGTGAAAAACAGCATTTCATAATTATTTAGTACCTTTGCAAAAAAGTATAACGATATAAGAATATGGCATTACAATGCGGTATAGTGGGGCTGCCCAACGTGGGCAAATCCACACTTTTCAACTGTCTGTCAAACGCCAAGGCGCAGTCGGCCAACTTCCCTTTCTGCACCATAGAGCCTAACGTAGGCGTGATCACCGTGCCCGATGAGCGCCTCAACAAATTAGTGGAGATGTGCAATCCCCGTAGCGTGGTACCCGCCACCGTGGAGATAGTGGACATAGCCGGCCTGGTGAAGGGCGCCAGCAAAGGCGAAGGTCTTGGCAACAAATTCCTGGCCAACATACGCGAAACGGACGCTATAATACATGTGCTCCGATGCTTTGATGATGACAACATAACACACGTGGACGGCACCGTAGATCCGGTACGTGACAAGGAGATCATAGACTACGAACTGCTCATAAAGGACCTTGAGACGGTGGAGAGCCGCATGGCCCGCACACAGAAGCAGGCTCAGACGGGCGGCGACAAGACGGCCAAGATGCAGTACGAAGTCCTGTGCCGCTTCAAGGAGGCGCTTGATCAGGGCAAGCCCGCCCGGTCAGTGACATTCGACACCGTCGATGAGCAGCACTTTGCCCGTGACCTGTTCCTGCTCACCTCCAAGCCGGTGCTGTATGTGTGCAATGTCGATGACGCATCGGCCGCCACGGGCAATGCCTATGTGGAGGCAGTGCGCAAAGCCATAGAGGGCGAAGGCGCCGGAATGCTCATCGTGGCCGCACAGACTGAGGCCGAGATTGCCGAACTTGACTCGTACGAGGACCGCGTGGAATTTCTCAACGAGATAGGCCTTGAGGAGTCAGGCGTGTCACGCCTCATACGCGCCGCCTACTCGCTGCTTGACCTTCAGACATACTTCACCGCCGGGCCCGATGAAGTACGCGCCTGGACATTCCTGCGCGGAAGCAAAGCCCCCAAATGCGCCGGCATAATACACACTGACTTTGAAAAGGGATTCATCCGTGCCGAGGTCATAAAGTACGATGACTACGTGACCCTCGGCAGCGAAGCCGCCGTAAAGGCCGCCGGCAAAATGAACGTGGAAGGCAAGGAATACACCGTACAGGACGGTGACATCATGCACTTCCTCTTCAACGTCTGAACCACACATCCCTACCCATACGCGCACACAAAGGAGGAGCCGCCTAAAAAGGCAGCTCCTCCTCGCCGTTTCAACTATTTATTTATGAGAGCCCTGATACTTGGTATCACTACCCGGCATCAAGGACGAGGGATGTTTGATAAAAAAGCCTGTCAATCTTTAACATTGTACGCTTCTGTCATCACGTCAAAGGGCTTACATGCCCTTGCTTTTCCTTAGCCTCACTAATAAAACAACCGCCACCCCTCAAAGTGAGAACCCACCGCACTAAAAGAGATTAAAAAGTGCAAATCCATTCATCCCCTCCCAAAAGATTGCATAGTACATGCATCCTACCTCCACACCCACACGGTACCGGACATTAAACCGGTGTGCTCGTGAGAGATTAAGGAGCGGGGTCTCTCACGGCTCTTTCATTTAGAAATTAAATAACCGTATAATGCCCTTACCCGGGTC
>JAMPBB010000001.1:363809-392933 GCA_023666885.1 Muribaculaceae bacterium
CAAGCTTCATGTCGGCAGCTTCCTTCCAGGAGACTACCAAGGTGCTCAACGAAGCCGCTATCAACGGCAAGACTGACACTCTGGAAGGCATGAAGGAAAATGTGATATGCGGACACCTCATCCCCGCCGGTACCGGTCTGCGTGACTATGACCGCATAGTGGTAACAGGCAAGGATGACATAGAAGGATTGTATGACACCGCCGATGAAATCAATGACAACGGTGGCAACGTAACAGTGCCCGCTGAATAAAAAGAAACCATAGTAATCATCTTTATATTCAATCCCAAACTCCCTGAAGGGCGGCTCGTCGGTGATGACGCGCCGCCCTTCTCCTTTATATACACAAAAATACCCTGACGCGTATGTGAGGCATTAGGGCATTCGTACGTTTGTGTTGCAGAACCGGGCTATTGCTCCTGAAGAGTGGCAAGGATGCTTTTAAGCTCCTCATCTGTGGCCGTAAGGCGGCGCCGACACTCGGTAATCAGTTCGGCAGCACGGCGTGTAAGCATGGTCAGCTTGTCAATATCGCAAGCGTCACTCTGCATATGCCGCAGAATATTTTCAAGTTCGGTCACAGCCTGATTGTATGTCAGCGTGTCAACCGGTGCAAATTTTTGAGTCTGTTCAGTCATGATTCTGTTCTGTTATGGAGAAAATGGAGCCGTCAGGAAGAATACTCTCTATGCGTGCCCCCTCTGGTATATCTTTAATACTGCTGACGGCATGGCCGTCAACACGCGTTATACTATATCCGCGTCGGAGCGTGGCCATGGGCGATAATACCTCAGCAAGTTTTCCGGCATTGTCTATACGCACCATATGCCGCGTCAACGCATTTGCAGCCACGGAGCCAAGCATATGCACCTTGGAGTCAAGCATGGTTCGTGCAGGTGCTATACACGTGCTCCCCGCAGCACACAGTGTAACCGATGCGCGGTCAAGTCGTGAGGCAGCGCGGTCAATGGCCGCTCCGGGAGCAGCCGGTAGCTGGCCGTCAATGTAGGCAAGCCTTGTCCGCGCCCCGGAAATCATTTCGGAAGCGGCATGTATTATATCAGCACCTAAGAGCCGCACACGCTCAAGCGCTTCCTCTCCGCGCTGAATCAGCCATTGGGCGGCAGCCGTAGGCGTCTTCACCCGCATATTGGCCACAAAGTCAAGCACCGTTACATCCCGTTCGTGTCCTATACCCACTATCACCGGGAGCGGGAACTGAGCCACATTGTTGGCCAGATCATAATCATCGAATGCCGTAAGGTCACTCGTGGCACCGCCGCCACGTATTATCACTACGCAATCCCAATTTTCACTCTCCGAGGCTATGGCATCAAGAGCCGCAATTACGGTAGGAGCCGTACGCTCGCCCTGAAGCACGGCAGGAAAGAGCCGTACAATGAAGCGCAGACGCGCTTCATTATGGTATAGTTGGTTTATAAAATCGCCATATCCGGCGGCACCGGCCGCTGAAATCACTGCCACTCTAAGCGGCACATCAGTCCATTCAAGCTGCCTGTTCAGTTCCAACACTCCCTCGGCACTTAACCGAGCCAGAATCTCGCGGCGACGCCGTTCTATCTCCCCCATGGTGTATGAAGGATTGATATCCTGTATTACGAACGACATGCCAAATGACGGGTGGAAATTGACCGTGCCGCACACCATCACCTTTAGTCCGGTGGCAAGCCTCTGTCCGGTATCAGCCACGAATCGAGCCGAAAGCCGGGCGAATACGCCGGCCCATATTATACCCCTCATGCGCGCCTTTACCGTACCGGTATCGGCACTCTTGTCCAGCAGCTCCATGTAGCAGTGACCGCCGCTTGTGCGCATATCGCTAAGTTCAGCCACTATCCATACGTTCTGTAGCTGCGGCACAGCAAGCAGCCTTGCCACTCGGGCATTCAGCTGGCTAAGAGTCAATGCCTCCGGAGCAGTACGGTCAGAGGGGTACGGCATATTCATTTCTGACGGGCAAATTTACGCCCGTCCCACTTATACACAAGCTTTGGCAGAAGATAGGCCTCCACTATAGAGTACACATCAGGTGACATGAACTGCTCCGTATTGTTAGTGAGCGTAAGCGTACCTGATGCCGGTTCATACACATAGCTTATAAGCAGGAAAGGCACAAGGCTTTCAACATCGCCGGTATTCTTCCGTCCGTCAGCCGTGAGCCAGTCCTTAAGCAGCGGACGGGTAAACACCGCAGGCGTTACATCGCGCGTCCAGTCAGCCGAATACACGCTCAGCTTACTGTCAGGAGCCGGGGTAGCCACAGTGCTTATCAGCGCCACGAGCGTATCGCCGGCCGCCGCAGGTATTATGGCTATGTCTATCTCCGATGCCTCAGTAAGCTTCACCTTCATGGATGCATCATCCGATGATACTATCCTTGACTGGCCCTGCATTATGTTAGTAGAACTGGTAGCCATGCCGGAATTGAAATAATCCAGCATATCTAACCGGGTATTATGATTGAGCAGCGGTATGATCTTTGACGGAGCATCCAAAAATGCATCACGCGGGGTGAGTGCATATGTCCGATCAGCATGGCAAAACGCCATTATCGCCACGCAGCACAGTGTAGCTAATTTACGTATCATTTGTTGCCTTTCTTCTTTTTTGATGTTTTCTTGGAGCCGCCACGATTCTTTTTCAGGAAATACTCATAAGTGGTTTCCTCACGCTCGGCACGGTTCTCTTTTCTCTTCTTTCGGGCAGATGCTTGGGCATAATTCTTATCCGGCTCAGCTACCTCACAGTACACGCGCTTGCCCATAAAATCAGCCCCCGTAAGGCCGTCTATCACACGCCGGGCCTCACCTGAAGGCACATCAAACAGCGAGTAGGCGGGCATAAGATCTATACGCCCCACATCCACTCGCTTGCCATTGATATTATGGTTGAGCATATCTATGAGATTGCCTGCATAGAATCCGTCGTTCTTACCCGCATTTATGTAGATTCGGGCCATTCCCTTCTCGGCGGTACGGCGATCCTTATCCTTCTCCGAACGTGGTTCTTTCCGCTCCTTCTTATCTTTGCGTGGCTTCTCATCGATAAAATCAATATTAGGAGCATCACGATAATAGTCAAGCAACCTCTGGAATTCAAGCGACAGCACTCGCTTGAGCAGATCCTCGCCCGAAAGCCATTCAAGCTTTCTAAGCACACCGGGCAGGTACTTGCCTATCTCACCCTCATCCACCTTTACACGCTCTATACGATCAGCCAGATTATACAGCTGCTTTTCTATAATATGTTCAGGAGTGGGTACTTCCTTGCGCTCAAAGGTCTTGCCTATCTTCTTCTCTATTTCACGCAGCTTGCCCTTTTCACGTGAGTGTATTATGGCTATGGACACACCCGTCTTGCCGGCACGGCCGGTACGGCCCGAGCGGTGGGTATATACGGCGGTATCATCAGGGAGTCCGTAATTTATCACATGCGTAAGGTCATCCACATCCAGACCGCGGGCAGCCACATCCGTGGCCACAAGCAGACGTATCACACGGTCACGGAACTTGCGCATCACCATGTCACGCTGCTGCTGCGAGAGGTCGCCGTGCAGAGCATCGGCATTGTATCCGTCAGCTATAAGCTTGTCAGCTATCTCCTGCGTGTCACGGCGCGTGCGGCAGAATATTATGGCGTATATGTTGGGCGAATTATCGGCAATACGCTTAAGCGCCAAGTACTTGTCCTTGGCGTTGACCATATAGTAGATATGGCGTACATTGGCAGCGCCTTCGTTTCTGTTGCCTATCACAAACTCCTGCGGATCATGCATGTACTTCTGGGCTATCCGTGCTATCTCCTTAGGCATAGTGGCTGAGAACATCAGCATCTTACGCTTCTCAGGCACATGTGCCAATATGTCATTGATGGAATCGAGGAAACCCATATTAAGCATTTCATCGGCCTCATCAAGCACCACAGTGTGAACTGAGCTAAGATCCACCACCTTACGGTTGATAAGGTCTATCAGACGTCCGGGCGTAGCCACTATTATCTGCACACCTTCACGCAGTGCACGTATCTGGCTTTCTATGCTTGATCCGCCATATACGGGAAGAACTTTAACAGCCGGCATATATTTAGAGAAGTCAGCAAGGTCACTACCTATCTGGAGGCATAATTCACGCGTAGGCGACAGGATAAGAGCCTGCGGATGGCGATAGTCCGGATCTATCCGCTGAAGCAAGGGCAGTCCGAATGCGGCAGTCTTGCCTGTTCCGGTCTGGGCCAATGCCACCACATCGCCGCTTGTATCGTCAAGCAGGTGTGGTATTACTTTTTCTTGTACAGGCATTGGGGTCTCAAACCCGAGCTCTTCAACAGCGCGGCGCAGGTCATCCCTCACGCCAAGTTCTTCAAATGATTTCATACTTGTTCGGTTATCACACAAAGATACAACAATCATATTGTAATACCCTCATGTTTATTAATTATTATTAACGCTGTACTCTCCTGCCTCAGAACCCTACATTGTACTTATGCAGCAGGTACATGGGGTGAAGAGCAAGTTTAGCACGGCGCAGACCCATATCGCCTGAATCATCCTGACGGTTCACGTAAGCTATTCCAGGGTGGCGCTCAAGCATCATGGCTGTAAAGTCACGGCATATGGTTTCGCCCGAACCGGCCACTTCATGATCCATCTTCTCTATATGAACATGCAGCGTGTCACCTATCACCTCACCGAAACTGAAAGCCACCACACCAAGGCCGGGCACGGTAAGCACACCTCCTTCAAATCCGTATGCATCAGGATTATGCAGCACATCAAGCGTCATGCGCCGGTCATACTCAGCTATTTCGGGCTTATCATCAGGAAGTGCAAGCCGGGTATAGAACTGCTCCAATGCCGGATAATCAGCCTCTGTCACCGCACTATAAACGGCATCAGGATGATCGGCCGCAAAGCGGTTGGCATGGTTACGCTTCTTTGACAGCTTCTTTCCGGCAAGTGTGGAGAGTGCCACCGGGTCATAAATATAATCAGCCCAGTCATTAAGAGCCTCTATATGCAGCGCTCCTTCATCAATGAGCAGCGGCAATGCCTCCTCAGGCACCGATGACAGCCTGAACTCCACACCCTCGGCCGCACAATACTCGGCAAGCATATGCAGCGATTCCTCCAACGGCATGGCCCCGAGCGGCAAAGAAAATGCCGGCACATCGCTATGATTTACCGTGACACCTTTTATAAACAGCGTATCCTTTACTATACAGGCACTGTAATGAAAATAATCGGCCCACAGAAATATCCCGCCTATGCTGAAATCGCATGAACGGAACGGATGTGCCGTAAGCATGGGACGCAGCCGAGGTATATCGGCACGTGTAAGCGGCTTGAAGTCAAGGTTCATATCTTTTCCTTGAAGTAATAATCAAGCACCTCACGCGCAGCCGTAAACGAGCTCTGACGGTTGGCAAGCACACGCGCCTCTTTCTCTTCAAGCATGGCGGCTATGTCAGGATTATTGTAGAAATGGGCACGCAGGTGCTCATCAATGCTTTCACGCATCCAGTAGCGGGCCTGTTTCAGACGGCGCCGCTCGAAATAGCCATTGGCATCCACAAATGCAAAGTACCGGTCCACCATATCCCATACCTCCGGTATGGCTAATTCATAATACCCTGAATAGGTGAGCACTTCAGGCTGCCAGCCCGAATCTGTAGGCGGGAACAGATGCAGAGCGCTCCGGAATTGAGCTTGTGCCAGCTGTGCGGGGCCTATATTGTCGCCGTCAGCCTTGTTTATCACTATGCCATCGGCCATCTCCATTATACCGCGCTTTATGCCCTGAAGCTCATCGCCGGTGCCGGCAAGCTGTATCAGCAGGAAGAAATCCACCATGGAATGTACAGCCGTTTCGCTTTGGCCTACGCCCACGGTCTCGACAAAAATATTGTTGTACCCGGCGGCTTCACAGAGCACGATGGTTTCACGTGTCTTGCGTGCCACGCCTCCGAGCGACCCTGCTGACGGGCTTGGACGTATGAATGCCGACGGATGCTGCGAGAGGCGCTCCATACGCGTTTTGTCACCGAGTATACTGCCCTTGGTGCGCTCGCTTGAGGGGTCAATGGCCAGTACTGCCAACTTGCCTCCGCGTTTGAGCACATGAAGTCCGAACACGTCTATCGAAGTACTCTTTCCGGCACCCGGCACTCCCGTTATACCTATGCGGCGTGACCGGCCTGAATGTGGCAGACACTTCTCTATCACTTCCTGAGCCACGGATTGATGCTCGGGCGAAACGCTCTCTATAAGCGTCACCCCACGGCTCAGCATAGTCACATCGCCACGGAGTATGCCTTCCACAAGCTCAGCTGCCGATGGCAGTCTGCGCCGTGGGCGCCGCTTCATGTACGGGTTCACTACGGGTGGCTGGCTGACACCGCTGTTCACGGTCAGTCCGGTATACTGTTCATCATTCTCGGGATGATGGTGGTGATGATGGTTATCCATGATTGGTCAGAGTTTTTCGGGTATACCTACCACACGTATGGTGGTTAGGGGTGAGTCTGGGTCATTGACACGCAGCAATATACGTTCATCCAACGGGCTTGAGGAGTCAGCATCAGGTATCACGGCTACGCTGAGCGTGGCGCTTTTGCCGGGCTTTATGCGTTCAGCATCCACATCCACTTTTATGCGGTGCGATGCTGTGTCCACGCGCCGTATTATCAGCGTCTGCCGCCCTGTATTCTTTATCGTAAGTTTTTGCTCGGAAGCCTGTATGGGGTTATATCGGTCAAAGTCTATTTTATTATTGCTCAATTCTATACGAGCGGCCTTGGCACGCTGTTCCGCAGTGAGTGCCGAGAAGTCCTCATCAAGTATCATTACTGTGCTTACGCGCACGGTATCAGAAGGCGATGCAGCATCCGGAGTAAGGAGGAATGATGATGTTACGGTGCCATACTCCGGAGTCACATCAGTCAGAGCCGTGAGCGACAGCGTGCCCTGTTCGCCCACATTCACCGTATCAGGATGCATCTTGGCCTTGATGTAATCAGGCAGCCCGCTTACCGCAGGGGTTATGGGATGATCGGTAGAATTATACACATTGACTGCACCGCTCAGCACGCGCCCCTTGCGCGTCTGTCCGAAAGGTACCACGGTACTCCCGACGCGTGTACGGCCCACAGCCACGGGAAAACGGCTGGCCAGCGTAGCGGAATTGCCCACCACCGTACCGCGCACGGTAAACTGTGCCTTACCTCCATCATCCGTATCTACAAACACTTTTTTACTGAACCGACCGGGACGGCCCACGGCATTATACACCACGGATATGTTTATAGTGTCGCCGGGTGCCACGGCTTGCTTGGGATATGAAGGTACGGTGCATCCACAGTTGGCTCGTGCCGACAATACCACTACCGGCTTATCGCCCACATTCACACCACGGAAAGTGCATTTCACCGTGCCGAGATCCTCGCTGAAAGCACCGAAATCATGAGCATCGTCAAGCCACACCACCGAAGGAGCTGCCATACAGCCTCCCGCCGCAAGGAGCCACGCCGTCATAAAGGCTACAATCCTGCTCATGGTCAAGGTATTATTACGCCCTTAAACGTGAGCAGCACCTTTGAGGGCGTACCGTTAGTCTTAACCTTCACCGTACGGTTAAGCTCCCCTCGCCTACCGGCCGGATTGAAGTGTATCTTTATTACCCCTGTCAAGCCCGGCTTGATAGGTTCCTTGGGATATTCAGGTTTGGTGCACCCACAGCCACCGTTGCTCACGCTGGTTATGATCAGAGGCGCATCGCCTACGTTTTTGAACTGGTACACGGCAGTGACATCGCCGCCTGAAGCTTTGATGTTGTCAAAATCATAGCTATCTGACACGAAACTGATTGAGGCTTTCCCTGCGGAAGCAGCCGTAAGGGATATCATCAGCATAAGCACGGAAATAAATACAGCTCTTTTCATATTCCAAAGGTAATAATTTCTCTTTAAATACCCTAATCCATAAAATTGTTTTGCTCCGTATCCACACCTATACCTATGCCAAACAGGGCATAGTCAAACCACACCGGGTCAGCAGGGCGCCGTGTGGCCAGCAGTTCGGTCAGTTCGGTAACGGCACGCCTATCAGCCGACTTCCTTTCTATGAGCCCGAGTTCACGTGCCGTATTGTTTACGTGCACATCCATGGGTATGTATAGCTGCGAGGGCTTAAGTACACCCTTCCATACGCCCATATCCACTATGCCGTCATCGCGCACAAGCCACCTGAGAGCCATATTCAGACGCTTCAGCGCCGTATTGCGCAGATTTACCGGCAGGCATCTTGAGTCGGCAGCCCCGGAATTGGCCGCAGCAAGCTCTTCATTAAGCAGAGCTGCAAGCTCCCAAGCAGGCGCCTCAGCACGGGCCACACCGCGGGCCTTGGCAAAGTCAGCTATAGAGTCAAATTCCCGGTACACACGGTGCAGTCCACGCAGGAAATGCCGCAGATTACGGGTAAAGAAGGTCCGGTGCACATTTCCGTCAGGCAGCTCTTCATAGGCCCCGTCCATGACATATCGGTATGGGTCATGCCCCATGAGCGCAAGCATACGGTCACAGTCACGGCATATCATCTTGCGGTTGCCCCATGCTATAGTGGCACACAGCAGCGATGCTATCTCTATGTCCTGTAGCGCAGTGTACCTACGGGGAAACTGCACCGGGTCAGCCCCGATGAAAGCCGGCGAGTTAATGCGGAGCGCTTCGCTTTCCAGAAGCTGCCATATGTCATCAGTTATCTGTTTCATTACACAATGTATATAAAAAAAACGTCATGCACCGGCCCGAAGAGGGGTCGATGCATGCGCTTATGCAGTGTAGCCCATAGGAGAATCGAACTCCTCTTTCAAGAATGAAAATCTTGCGTCCTAGCCGATAGACGAATGGGCCCTACAATATATCAGGAGCTTTACAGCACCCTCTACCGAGCCGGTTTATTAACCGAGCTTGTTGATGTGACGGGCGAGTTTGCTCTTGAGGTTCGAAGCCTTGTTCTTTGATATGGTCTTCTTGGCTGCCAGACGGTCAAGCATGGCCGTAACTTTGACATAAGTGGCAGCAGCCTCTGTTTTGTCTGTCATTTTGCGGAGCTTACGCACGGCGTTACGTGCGGTCTTTGCATAATAGCGGTTACGGAGTCGGCGCGATTCGGTCTGACGAATTCTTTTGAGCGATGATTTATGATTAGCCATTGCTATAATTAATATTTTCTGTTTTCTTTGATTTTGGTAGCCCATAGGAGAATCGAACTCCTCTTTCAAGAATGAAAATCTTGCGTCCTAGCCGATAGACGAATGGGCCATACTTAAGCACCGAGGCGCAAAAGCGAGTGCAAATATAGAGAGTTTTTTTAGACTACACAATACTTTGCGCCAATTTATCGTTATTTTTTTCAAAAAGCGGACATACGGCATGAAGGAAACACTACATATAATAGCCCTGCGCACAGTCAACTATTCTGATCGCCACGCCATACTGTCGGCGTTTTCGCTCGAGCGCGGACCGGTAAGCTTCTTGCTGCCGGCGGGCAGCGGGCGCGAGGCGTCACGCCGCCGCGCATTGCTGATGCCTCTCAGTCTTGTGGAATGTTCCGCCGATTTACGTCCCGGGCGCGACATATACCCGATGTCATCACCCCGGCTGCTCGCGTCCATGCACAGCTTGCGCACCAGCCCCATAAAAGGTACCATCATAATGTTTCTTACAGAAGCGCTCGGCATATTGCTGAGGGAAATGCAGCCCGATGCCGGGGTATGGCACTTCATAGAACGTTCCATAGCCATGCTTGATGCTCTGCCTGACCGACTGACGGCCAATTTTCACATATGCTTCCTTGTGCGCCTCGGGGCCATGCTGGGCATAGAGCCTGACGTAAGCGGATATTCCTCCGGCAGAGTGTTTGACATGATTGATGGCCGCTTCCGCAGCTCGGCCCCGGCTCACACTGATTTTCTCAGCGGCCCTGATGCCGAAGCCGCCGCACGCATAGTGCGCATATCCTATGCCAATATGCACAGGTTTGCGCTCACCCGCTCGGAGCGTTCACGCCTGCTTGATGCCATTCTGCACTATTACACCCTGCATTACGCCACGCTTGAGCGGCTTCACTCCACGGACATACTCCGCACCCTGTTCTGAATATATCGTGCCACGGCATTGTCCGTGTTTGGGCCAATCACCACATCAGCCCGAAGGCGCACAGCCTCCATGGCGTTGCTCACGGCCACAGCCGTATCAGCCACTTCCATCATGGGCAGATCATTAAGATTATCACCGAACACGGTCACACGCTCGGCACCGGTCATGGCCGCCAGTCTTTTTACAGCCGCCGCCTTTGACACCCCGGGGGCAAACACTTCTATCATAGATGTGGAGCTGTCAAATATATCAGGATAGCACGATACGGAATAGCACCCCGTAGCGGTCAATTCAGCCGCCACCCGCTTCACGGCCTCCGTGGCTCCAATTCCAAACACCATTATGGTTCTGTCCTGTGCGCATGTGAGCCCGTCAGGTACATTTATGTGGAAGCGTTTCAGAGCCAGCCCGCGCCGTTCATCAATAAATTGCTGCTCCTTGGCCGACGGTGCCGCTCCGCCCGGACCGTTGTAGTAGGCATGTATCATCACCCCGTCAGGCGCTATGGTGTAACGCAGCGCCCCTACCCCATGGCGCATGCATGCTTCGCTCACCATGCGCACACTGTCAGCGGCCAGCAGTTCCATACTCACATAGCGGTTATGCGCCATGTCCCACATGGCCGCTCCGGTAAACACTATTACCGGCAGACGCAGTCCGCAGTCGTGCAGCAAAGGCACCACTGTAGCCGGAGTGCGGGCTGTAGCCACGCCTATCATAGCGCCGTCCTCCGAGAGCGAGCGCAATATCCGTGCCGACTCCGCCGGCACACGGCTGTCGCTGTCAAGCAGCGTACCGTCAAGGTCAGTTATGAAAAGTTCACGTCCATTCATACGTTACGGTGAAATTCCATGCGGAATGTGGTGCCTCTGCCCGGCTCCGAGCTTTTAACGAATATCTTGCCTCCATGATACTGCTCCACTATACGGCGAGCCAGCGTAAGCCCCAGACCCCAGCCTCGCTTCTTGGTGGTATATCCCGGGCGGAACACCGTATCGAAATCCTTCCGGGCCATTCCGCGGCCTGTGTCCGTCACCTCCACTGAAGCTATACCGTCAGCACAGTCAGTGGTTATGGTAAGGTCGCCTCGGCCCTCCATGGCATCCACGGCATTTTTTATCAAGTTCTCCATGACCCACTCCACGAGCGGCGCCGACATGTTTACTTCTATCGCACCGGGATGTATATGCGTGCGGAGCTTTACATTGTGGCTTATACGGGTGGCCATGTAGCCGGCGCTACCCTCCACTACGGCGTTAAGGTCAGCCGGCTCCATTTTGGGGCGCGACCCTATCTTGGAGAATCGGCTCGCTATGGTTTCAAGCCGCTTTACGTCCTTGTCCATCTCGCGCACCGTTTCCGCGTCCACGCCTTCGGCCTCAAGGAGCTGAAGCCATGCCATGAGCGATGATATAGGGGTGCCAAGCTGATGGGCGGTTTCTTTTGACAGTCCTACCCATACCTTGTTCTGCTCGGCGCGTTTCGATGAGGTTACGGCAAAATACACCACCACCACAAAGGCGGCCATGACACCGAGCTGTATGTAAGGGAAGAGGCTCAGGTTACGCAGCAGCGTAGAGTCCTCATAGTACAGATGCTGCACCGCATCGGCCCCGATATTTATGTCTATAACATTGCTTGTGCGCCGCATCTTCTCAAGCTTATGCCGGAGATACTCCTTGTTGGCCGGCGATATTACAAGCGGAGCCATGGAATCTACCGGCTCCGGGAGCCGGAAATTACGGTGCATGAGTATATTGCCCCCGTCATCCGTAAGCAGCACGGGGATGTTGGTATTGCCCTCTATTATACGCAGCAGGAAGTCTATGCCGGAGCCTTCATCATAGTCCTCGCTCCCCATATCGGCTATCTCCTTGGTGGCATCGGCCCATATCTGCATACGTGCGCGCTCCTGATGCGACAGATCATCGACCAGCAGACTCGACACATACAGAAAAGCGGCCACTACCACTACCGAAATGCCTAAAAACAACACGGTGCCGCGCCGTCGCGACAGGAAAAAACGTTTCATTCCATTTTTATCAACGCACAGCGTTCTACTATATTGCCATAATTTGTACTTTTGCAGTATCATGAAGCACGTTTATCATCACATATGGGCCGCAATACTCCTTGCCGCCTCCGCCCTGACGGCCAATGCCGCAGGGTTTAATGACCATTTCGCCGACTCCACGCTGCGGCTTGACTACATATTCGGTGGCACCGCAGGCAACGCCACTGCTCTGCTCGATGCCCAAAGCCGACAGGCGGGATGGGCCGGACGCCACTCGCGCATGGCGGAACTGCCATATCACGGCAACGGCCACCTTACCGTAATAGACAGCGCCACGTCCGACACTCTGTACCGCACGTCATTTTCCTCTCTCTTTCAGGAATGGCTCGCCACCGATGAAGCGCGTACCACTCCGCGCGCGTTTGAAAATGTATTTCTCGTTCCGCTGCCCAAGGCTCCGGCCCGTATAGAGCTTACGCTATTCGATTTCCGCCGCGATACAATAGCGCACACCGCCCACATCTACGACCCCTCCGATGAGCTTACGGGCCGACAGGCTCCCGCACCGCTGCCTCACCGCTATCTGCACCGGGCCACTGCGCTTGAGGCCATTGATGTGGCCATTCTGGCCGAAGGGTACCGCCCGGAAGAGATGGACAGCTTCTACCGCCATGCGCAGACGGCTGTCGATGAGATTCTGAGCTATGAGCCTTACCGCCGCTATGCCGATCGCTTCAACTTCGTGGCCGTGGCATCGCCATCGGCTGAAAGCGGAGTCATCATTCCGCTTGAACAGCGCTGGCCCGACACCGCTTTTGGCTCGCACTTCAGCACCTTCCATTCGGACCGCTACCTGACCACCCCGCACGTCAAGGCCGTGCATGATGCTCTCCGTGGCATACCCTACGAACACATCATTATCTTAGCCAACACTCCGCAGTACGGTGGCGGTGGCATATACAACAGCTACCTGCTCACGTCGGCCCTCACCCCAAAGTTCAAGCCGGTGGTGGTACACGAATTCGGCCACAGTTTCGGAGGCTTGGCCGATGAATATTTCTATACGGGTGATGTCATGGAGGATTCATACCCCTTTGACATCGAGCCGTGGGAACCTAACATCACCACGCTTGTTGACTTTGACAGCAAGTGGCGCCCACTACTACGCAAGGGTACTCCCATACCCACACCTGTAGATAAGAAGGACAAGTATCCCGTAGGAGTGTACGAGGGAGGCGGATATTCATGGAAGGGCATATATCGCCCGGCCGACGAGTGCCGCATGCGCAACAATGAGTATCCCACCTTCTGCCCCGCCTGTGAGGCTGCCCTCGAGCGCCTCATCCTGTTCTATACGCCTGATAAGTAGCCCCGCAGCGTATCAGTGGCGGTCCATGGCGCGCCACACATACACTATGTATCCAATCACGAACGGCACTATCACTGACACCCAGCTCATGCACGTGAGCGTAAACTCGGAGCTGGAACTGTTGAATATGCTGAGCGATGACTCCGTGTCCTGAAGCGAGGGATAGTAGGGAGTGTTGCACAGCCCGGCCACAAAGAACAGACTGATTACCACGAACACCGTACCGAGCCCGGTGTACCATATGCCGCCGCGCCAGTATGGCCATACCAGAGTGCCGACTATGCCGCCAAGCACCATCAGCACCCCTATGAGGAAGGCCACTATCACGCCCGGCATGTCAAGGAAATTGTGCAGGTACTTGTAATCAATCCACTCGAAGTCGTTCAGATCGCCTCCGAGCATACCCTGCTGTCCGCGCGATGTCAGAAGCACGGCATGGAACCCGAGGAAGAACACCACGAATATCACCCCGTTTATCAGCACCGAGCGGCGCTGGGCGGCATCAAACCGCGCGTCGTACCCGTCAGTGCAGTTTATGAAGTAGAGCGAGGCCTGCGTGCGGGCCAAGAACAGCACGGCTATGCCCAGCAGCAGATTGCGCCAGTCGGCTATAGCCTCAAGACCGTGTGTGGGTGCCCAAGTGGATATCACAGGCGCTGAATTGTCAAGCAGATTGCTCTTCGTTACGGTAAATTCCGCTCCGAAAAACATCATGCCCACGGCCACGCCAAGCAGCACGCACCCCACGCATCCGTTTATGAACAGAAACACATCGTAGGTGCGCTCGCCGAATATATTGCCCGGCTTGGAGCGGAATTCATAGCTCACTGCCTGAAGGATGAAGCTGAACAGTATCAGCATCCACAGCCAATAGGCTCCCCCGAAGCTCGTGGAGTAGAACAGGGGGAACGATGCGAAAAACGCTCCGCCAAACACCACAAGCGTGGTAAACGAAAGCTCCCACTTATGCCCCAAGGCCTCTATCATCACCGCACGGTGCTGCGGGCTCAGACGGTGCAGCAGCATTGACTGTCCGCCCTGAACGAATAACAGAAACACCAGTGCCGCACCCAGCACCGATATGAGCAGCCACCAGTAAAGCTGTAAACTCTCCATAATCATCAGTCATTAAGCGATTCATAATCCTGCTTCGAGCCACGCTCTATGGCCTTGAGCATTATACATATCTCAGCGGCAAGGAATGCCGTAAATACCAGCGCAAAGAGCCAGAACGTAAGCTGCACGGATCCGGCCGACACTGCCGACACCGCCGCACGGCACGGCATAAGATCCTGTATTATCCAGGGCTGACGTCCTACCTCGGCGGTGACCCAGCCGGCCTCGCTGCACACCCACACCACGGGTATGCTAAGCATGCCTACCCACTGCAGCCATTTGTGCCTGAATACCCCCGGGCGGCGGTACACGAGCAGGAGCGACACTATGAACAGCAGCAGCAGGTAGCCGCCCGTAATCACCATTATTCTGAATGAATAGAACGTCACGCCCACCGGTGGCACGGCCTCGTATGGCGAGTCAAGGTACCCGTAACCGAAATATTGGTATGACTTCTTCAGCTCCACGGCAGCACTGTCGGCTGCATCCAAATTGCCGACGGCTGTAGCCGTGTCAAAGGCACGGAGCGCCTCGTGAGCCTTGCGCCCTATAGCTATGCGTTCGGCATACGAGGTGGTGTGTATGGTATCGCCGGAGGCCGTCAGTTCTATGCCGTCAATGAGGTCATTGATGCCCGGCACGAATGCATGGGGGTCATGCGTGGCCAGAAACGACAGTCCGTAAGGCACCGATATGTCAAACAGGTACGGATCCTCATCATTTTCGGCTGTCTTCCGGGGATTGAGAATACCGAAGGCCACTATATCCTGGGCACACTTGCCTCGGTACAGGCCTTCCATGGCTGCAAGCTTCATGGGCTGCACACGTGCCACGTCCACGGCCGAGCAGTCGCCGCTCCACAGCGTAAACAGTATGCCTGCCAGGCCTACCCAGCCGCTCACCTTTATGGAGCGCAGCGCAAAGTCGCGGTTGCGCCCGCGCAGCAGGAAGTAGCAGCTCACGCCCATAACGAACACGCCCGCAAGCGTCCAGCCGCTGAACACCGAGTGGAAGAACTTGTGTATGGCCACCGGCGAGAGCACCACGGCCCAAAAATCGTCCATGACATTGCGCATCTGCGCCGGGTCAAACTCCATGCCCACGGGATACTGCATCCACGCATTGGCTATAAGTATCCACAGCGCTGACAGCGAAGCCCCTATGGCCGTAAGCCAGGTGGCGGCCAGATGGAAGCGCGGGCTCACCTTCTTCCACCCGAAAAACATCACCGCTATAAACGTGGCCTCCATAAAGAACGCCAGCAGCCCCTCTATGGCCAGCGGAGCCCCGAATATGTCGCCCACAAACCAGCTGTAGTTCGACCAGTTGGCCCCGAACTCGAACTCAAGGATTATGCCCGTGGCCACACCTACGGCAAAATTGATGCCGAAAAGCAGCATCCAGAATTTGGTCACAGCCAGCCACCGCTCGCTGCGTGTGCGGAAATAGATAGTTTCCATTATGGCCACTATCACTGAAATGCCGAGGGTCAGCGGTACAAACAGCCAGTGATACATGGCTGTAAGGGCAAACTGCCACCGTGACCAGTCGACTACGCTCATCAAGTCATTCATAAGTTGTCAATGTTTTTCAGTTTGGTCTATGAGGGCGCTCCGTACCGCCCGGGCACGGTCAGCGTCATTGTCGTAGCGGGTTTTCAGTACGTCAGGCATAAGCCACAGCTTGAACACGCACATCAGTATCACCACCTTTATGATGATGAGCGCCCAAAGCTTCCGCCCCACGGTCATGGCGCGAAAGCCGTCGGCATAGAAGCGCACTATCCTTACCGGCAGGCACGGGCGTGTATCATTGGCCTTATCCATTATACTTACAACGCAAACTTGCAAAAAAATATCTAATTTTCCAAAAGATTCTTTCAGAATCATCTCTGTCGGATCCTTCCCCGGGGGTCCTCGCCGCATCAGCCAAAGCATCGGCGCCGTCAGGCGCGGTAAGAATAATAGGCCATGGCAAGCGCCGCGTATGCGGTGCGCAGCCATGGTAAAGTAGCATCAATGAGTCACAGCGCCGAAGGCGATGTCGATTGGAAACATTATTGGTGGGATTGCGTAGCAATCATTTATGCTTAGCCCGGAGCCGAAGCGTATGCGTAGACCCCAGGGATTATCGGAATTAATAATTTGATTCTGAAAGAATCATTTCGGGAAATAAGGTCCATCTTCCGATACACCGGCCTCAAGAAGTATTGCGCGGTATTCTTCAGCGAATGTCCGGTTTCGGTGATGCTCCTTTTGGTTCACAATATATTTACGTACAGTCGGGATATCCTTATTGGAATACGTAAAGCATCCGTAACCGTTCTGCCACCCGTCCCATACAGGCAACACATGGCCCATACCTATCATCAGTGATGATTCACGTTTCACGGACTTCACATAGTCACCGACTGATATTGTGGGCGGGACAATGGTAAGTATATGTATATGGTCAGGCATACCACCGATACGTATTATTTCGGCTCCATGCCGTTTGGATATATGATAGATCATGCGGTATACGTCACGCTCCCTTTCGGCAATAATGGTATTGGCACGGTTCTTCGTAGCGAAGACTATGTGATAGAATAACTGGGTGAAACTCATGCACAAATATACGTGTTTTAAATGATTCTTTCAGAATCATATCTGTTGAATCTATCCCCGGGGGTCTTCGCTATCGCTTCGGCCCCCGGCTAAATATGAATGATTGCTGCGCAATCCCCCCACATTTTCATCTCACGGGTCGCGTGACATAACCGAATAGCGTAAATCGGCATCCTCCGGACGCCATTTTGTGATTGCGCCCCTGTACCCGTGACATTCTGCGCATGTCACGGGCTATGCAAAAAAACATGTCCTCCCGGACATGCCCACCGAACATAATAGTATGGCGCGAGTTCCGAAGGAACGCATCACCGGAAGCCCCGCATCATGCACGCAGTGCGATGGTGTGGGGTACACCCTAACGCACACACAAATCAGGGCTTCGGAGAAGTCCGACAATAATACCACGACGGAGGATTGGCCGAGGGCCATATACGTTAGCAACCCCACCTTAATAGCGAACGGAGTGAGCATAGGTGGGGATCACACGATGCCATGTATACGATAGGTCGCAGACCTTGCACCGTATCCATTAGCGAACCCTCATACGATTGCACAAATATGATAAACGCGCCTCCGCCTCCGGCGGTGACGCGCTTACGCTTTACGTGTATGTATTTATGTTTTATTTGGTCACGCGGATCTTGGTAGCCTTAGAGCCCTGACGGCGCACGTAGATGCCTGTGCCAAGATTGTCACCGTTCACGCGAATGCCCTGAAGGTTATAGTACTCTACGGGAGCATTCTCATCATCGGCGGCCACACCTTCTATGGCTGAATCATCCACCGGCGTGAAGGTAGAGTTGCCATTGTAAAGGTATGCATCATCATAATCAGAGAAGAGCTGCAGACCCCAGTTTTTAAAGGTCAACACTTTGTTTGCATCAAATTTACCTGTCAGAGTTTCATAAGTGCTATAATACGGATATGAACTCAAATCTACTGGAGTACCCTGCAAAAGGTACATATCGCTCGTGTAAACAGTGCCTCCATAGTTATAACGTATGGCGATTGCTGCAAAGTCAATGGTAACCGTACCTGTAGCCTCATCATATGTGCCGTTAACGGCAGTGGCTATTCCATCAGGGAAGAATCCGCTTATAGATATAGCATTTCCATCTTTAGCCTCTATAGTAAGAGTGCCCGTAGTATATGTGTGCTGTTCGTACATTGAACCGCCCAAAATCTGGTACACGCCATCATTAACAGATATGTTTCTGGAGTAGTTGCCGCATATTTCATCAAGGGTAAATGTCTGAGCGGGTTCTTCCGGTTCCTCCGGTTCTTCTGATGAACCCTCTTTAGGAGTAAACACAGAGTTGCCATTGTAAAGATATGCATCGCTATATTCTGAGTCAAAATACTGTGCAGCCCAGTTCTTAACGGTGAGTACCTTGTTTGGGCCGAATGTTCCGATCACGTCAGTGGCATTGTCCATAAAAGGAAAGCCGTTATCCTCAGCATAAGTACCAGTAACGAAATTCAGCGGATATGAATACGATCCATTTTTATACGTGTACAGGACATTATTAGCGTAAGGGAATGTCAGAGTGCCGGTAGCTTCATCATATGTGGCAGTAAGGTCATTTACGCCCTCCATATCAATGAAATTCTTTATCACTACCGTACCCTCTTCAGCGCCCTTCTCTATAGTCATAGTTCCGGTGGTAATAGTTGAGGTTGTCCACTCTCCATTAAGAATACCTACGTAACCATCCGTAACGGTGGTGTTGCATGAATATGTGCCTAAAATCTCTTCAAGGGTATATGTCTGGGCGGGCTCTTCCGGTTCTTCTGATGAACCCTCTTTAGGAGTAAATACAGAATTACCATTGTATAGGTATGCATCTGTATATTGTGAGTCAAAATACTGAGCAGCCCAGTTATTAACGGTTAGCACCTTATTTTCATCAAATGTCCCGGTCACATCTGTTACATTGTCTATGAAAGGATAACCACCATCCTCAGCATACGTACCGGTAAGGAAATACAACGGATAGGTATAGGCGCCACTTCTCCAATTATATAATACGTTTACTGTGCTGTAAGGGAATTCCAGCGTACCGGTAGCCTCATCATAAATTGCAGTCAGATCATTTACGCCAGCCACATCCAAGAAGTTCTTGATTATAACATACCCTTCCTCGTCACCTTTTTCTATAGTCATTGTTCCCGTGGTAAAAGTCAAATCACAATTATAACCTTTCCCCAAGAAATCGTACCATCCATTCCTGACGGTGGTATTACATGTATACTCTCCGCAAATTTCATCGATGGTGAAGGCGTTGGCAGCCGGAGCGGACAGCATAGCGGCTGCAAGTGCACATAATGTGTAAAGTTTTCTCATAAATATTTATTTAGGGTTAATGAATAGCTACGGCATAATATTTTTCTTATGGCATATCCCATATTTGCTGAATATCACGCCACTAAATTATGTATATATTCACATATATACAAGCCACATCAATACTATTTTAAATATTTTTATATAAAAGTTCCCTTAATCATTTTTATACCACATCTATGCGGAATATTTATTCCACCGTGCCCATTCCCGAACCTTCAAGCGATTGCGAAGCAATCATTCCATGGGTAGCCGTGGCCGCAGCCGACAAGCACAGACCCACGGTATGCGTCACAGCCACATTCCGAATCTGAAAGACTCGTTAATGATTCTTTCAGAATCAACTTCTTTGGATTCCTTTTCCCGGGGTCTACGCTTCGCTTCGGCCCCGGGCTATACATGAATGATTGCTGCGCAATCCCCCACATTTTCATCCCGCAAGGTGGCGTAACATAACAGATGGTGTAAATCGACATCCTACGGACGCCATTTTTATCGGGCTCCATGTACACCCGTGACATTCTGCGCATGTCACGGGCTATGCAGGACTGCATGTCCTCCCGGACATGCAGTCAATTTGTTGGGCCGTGTAGCGGCCATAATATAATAGGCCATTGCAAGGGCGGCGTAGACGCCCGCAGCTGTGGTAAACGAGGTATAAACGAATTTGAGCTGCGTAGCTGCTACAAGAACGAAGTGCGCATAGGTGGGGATCACGTGGGGTGGGATAAAAAATTAGCGCGGTACCCTCACGGGCACCGCGCCATTGTTAAATTACCTTAAATCATTATTCTTCTGTTTCATCAGCTCCCACTTTACCGAAGAGCTCTTCATAACCCGGGTTCTGTGTCAGTTCGGGGTTCATGGTTATTTCATAGGTGGGTACCATCCAGAGATAGTAGGTATCCAGCCAACCCTTGCCTGTAGAAAGCGGTCCGGGATATGTGTATATCCAGCCCTTGCCGGGGGTAGCACCCTTTGTGGCTGCGTAGCCGTTGGCATTAATTTCGTTGTAGTCAACGAATGAGCCGGTGAATCGTCCATTGCCGAAGCATGCATTGGATGCGTCGACCCATGCACCGCACGGCTGTCGGTTCACGTAGTAAGGAGCTTTGTGCCAACGACGGATATCGTAGAATGCGAAGCCCTGACCGAACAGCTCTATCATACGCTCACGGCGTATTTCCCAAAGCACGGGATCCACCTCATAGTTGGTCTTGGCATCGTAGCCGCGGGTCCAGGGAGCGGTACCCTTGTCACGATCCGGGTCAAAGTCAGGACCTATCTCGGCTACCTGCATACGGCCTACCGATACCCGGTCACGGAGCTTGTTGATGGTCTGGTCAGCCACGCTCTGGTTGAAGCGATTGAGTTCGAATGCTGCCTCAGCATAGTTCAGGAGCACCTCCTCAATGGTGAAGATGGGCTTGTCCGATGTCTGATAGTAGTCATTAGACCCTACTTCCCACATGGTGAAGTGTTTCCAGAAGTAGTAGCCGGTCCAGCAGCGCATATAGTTCTCAGTCTGGCTCCAGTTAGATATGTTAGGTGACGCGGATGACATGGAGCCGCCCCAATTGTGTCCGGGCAGACGCTTACAGCCTATGTTTTCATCGCCGGTACCGTTTTCGCAGAACGTATTGGCTCCTAAATAGTTGATGTACCATTTGAGCTTGTCGGCATATTCAGCCGTAACGGTGAAGTTGCCTATCTTCTCACCTTCGTTGTAGAAACGCCATTTCTTGAAGGTGTTCACATTGTCAGGGTTAGAGAAGTTCTGGAGCTTGACCATGTGAGGCGGCTGGAAGTTGATGAGCAGGCGCGGGTCACGATTATGGAAGTAGTCATACAGGTCCTTTCCTTCGCCGCCCTCAAAGCCTGAGTTAGCATTGTTGATAGGCTTACCGTTGGCCATAAGGAACATATCTACTGTATGCTGAGGAGCGTCGCAGCGGTGAGCCTCTACGTGTATGAGGTCACTGAAGCGGTGCTTGAGCAGGTCATTGTACTGCTTGAACATTATCACGCCGGGTACGCCGGTAAGATCCTCTGTGGTCATGATCTCATCATAGCCGGCACCGGGATATTTGTTGGTGCCCTTACCGGTGTAAAGAGTAGGATACTTGTTCATGAGCTCCTGCGATACGGTCAGACACTTCTCCAAATACTGCTGATAAGGCTCATCAAGACCATGATACTTGGCCCATGTGCCCTCACGGAGCAGGAAGCGGCTCAGAGCTGCGCGGCAAGCGTCGGCAGTAACGGGGTTGTCGCCATCGTTGGAGCAGTCGCCTATATTGGCTATAGCGTATTCAAGGCGGGCTATGATAGAGTCAGCCACCTCTTTACGCGGGGTGCGCGGGCCGTAAGCCTCGGGGCTTTCATCGGTGAGCACCTGTGTGCAGTAAGGTATATCACCGTACTTGTTTACCAGCTCCATGTACCACCATGAGTGGAAGAAGTAACCTACCGAACGCCAGTGGCGCTTCTCGATGTCGTTCATGCTGCTTTCATCAAGATGACTGAGCATGATGTTGACGGTACGGATAGGTCCGAAGCCCCAGTTGCCAGAAGAAGTGACAGTGGTTATGTTCTGCCATGCATAGGGGTTGTAGCTGTTCTCACGGTTGGTCATCAAGCCTGAGTAGAAGTCGCTGCTCCACTGGGTGTCATAATAATAGGTACCGGAGTGGTTAGTCCATATGGCGGTGTTAGTGAAGAGCCCGTAGCAGTTATACATATAGGCCCTGAAGTTCTCATAGGTCTGGAATGCATTCTGCTCTGTAAGCGAGGTCTGCGGATACTTTTCCAGAAAGTCATCGTTACATGAGGTCATCATTGACGCCCCCAAGGCCAGACCTATAACAGGAAGTGCTATATTTTTGAGTTTCATGTCGTTAATCTGATTTTAGAAAGTTATGGTGGCACCTATGGACCATGTACGGTAGAAAGGATAGGTCCAAGAGAGGCTTTCAGGGTCAAAGCCCTTGGGAAGCGAGGTGAAGGTGTGCAGATTCTCTACGCTACCGAACACACGGAACTGATTTACTGACAGTTTCTTCATCCACTTGGAGGGGAAGGTGTAGCCCAGAGTTACGTTCTTGATGCGCAGATAAGATGCGTTCTGCAGATACTTGTCGCTGGTACGGGTGTTGGAGCCTATGTTACCTTCCATACCGTATATGCGGAACAGTTCGGCATCCGGATTTTCAGGTATCATGTAGTCAGGATCGGCAGGATCGTAGCTCTTGGCGCGCCAGTAGTCAGTCTGATTGTAATATATGGGCCAGAACACACCGTCAGCACCACCGGCTCCGAAGGGGAACAGAGCTGAACCGCCAAGCCAGTAGTCGCGCTTACCCACGCCCTGAAGCATGATGTCAAGGTCAATACCCTTCCAGCTTACACCGGCATTGGCACCGAACTGGAAACGTGAGGTAGAGTTGCCTATCACCTTGCGGTCGCCGGGATCATCCACGGTGTTTGCACCGGAGGTGATAACACCGTCACCGTTCAGGTCAAGGAACTTCATGTCACCGGGGCGTACATTGTATCCCTGTATCGAGGTAACGCCTTCCTTGAGTTCCCATGTGCCTACAAGAGCCTTATCGTAGTCAAAGTCAGACAGCTCATAGTAGCCGTCAGATATGTAACCCCATATCTGATTGATTTCACGACCGTTGTACCAGTCGCTGAGGTTACCGGTCTTATTGTCATACTTGGTTATCTTCGACATGTGGTCATACAAGTTGAAGCCTACGCGGTAGCTCCAGTCGCCTATACGATCCTGCCAGTTGATGGACAGCTCTATACCGTCAGTGCGCATGTCGGCCACGTTCTGCAGCGGAGCGGAAGCACCTACTATAGAAGGAAGCTCCATACCTGCTGAGAGCATGCCCTCAGTGCTGCGGCGGTACCATTCGAAGCTACCCTGCAGGCGGCTCTGGAACAGACGGAAGTCAACACCTATATTAAGAGTCTTGACGGTTTCCCAAGTATAGTTGGCACGTACAAGGCCGGGCACGCTTATCAGCGTAACCTTGTCGTTATTGTCAAGCCATGTGGTGCTCTGACCTATGGACATATTGGCTACGAATCCGTAGGGGCTGATGGCCTGGTTACCGATAGAACCGTACGATACGCGGGGCTTAAGTTCATCAAGCCATCCACGGGTACCTTCCATGAATTTTTCCTGAGTTATGCGCCATGCGGCTGATACCGAGGGGAAGAAGCCGAAGCGGTTGTTCTTGGGGAACTTTGAAGAACCGTCATAACGTCCGCTGACTGACAGCAGATAGCGCTCATCAAAGTTATAGGTGATACGGCCGAATCCGCCGCGGATGGTGTACTCAGAGTAGCTCTCCGATACGGTCTTGTCGCCGGTACCGCCACCGAATGAAGGCACGGTAATCACAGCCTGGCCAAGTATAGAACCGTTGAGCATAGAGTAGTTAGAGCTTTCCTGGTTGAAACCGAGCATAGCGGTGAAGTGGTGCTTGCCTAAGTCAAGGAGATAGTTGGTGTACAGGTTCAGGGCATTGTACTTGGTGAGCTGTTTCTGAATCTGGTAGCTGTCCTTGGTAGGATCCGTAGGATATGTCTTCTTGGCCAACTGTACGTCAGCAAAGGTGATTACACCGGTATAGTTCTTATAGTCATAATTGGTCTGGTTATAAGTGTACTCACCGGTTATAGTCCAGTTCTTGAGGGGCTTGAGTATCGACTTCACCTGTATACGGGGCACCGAATAAGTATTTTTCGATGTGGGCGATACCATGTATGAATTGTAGGGTGAGTCAATGATCAGATCCTCATCGCTGTTGGTCAGGTAATCAGCAGGCATGTAACCACTTACAGGATACCATGATACGAGGCGCAGAGCATAGGGGTCGCGGATGTTGCCCGACAGCTGGCTGCGGTCACGGTGAGTGTAGAACATGGACAGCTCCTGAGTGAACCACTTGGTAACGTCGGCTGAAATGAACGAGCTGATAGCCTTGCGTACGAACTTGTCCTTGTCAGTAACAAGCGGGCCGTTTTCACGGCTGTAGTTAGCCGACATACGGAAGCGTATACGGTCAGTACCGCCTGACATTGATATGTTGTGGTTACTCAGCGCACCGGTGCCGAGTATGGCGCCCTGTACGTTGCTTTCCTTCAGGTAGTAGATCTTGCCGTCAGAGTGCTTGTAGATACCGTTTTCGGTCACGCCCTCAAGCTGGCCTGCACGATACTGGCCTATGAGGTCCACCCATGTGTCAAGGTTGCCGTCGCCGGCCCAGAACTGGGTGGTGTAACCTGCTTCACGATAAGCGTCGATGTAGGTGAGCAGCGGAGCCTGTTCGGGGCGGTTGAGCGAACGCTCCCAGCCCTGATTAAATCCGTAAGTGATATTGAAGTGAGCATCGCTCTTGGGGCGCTTGGTGGTGATGAGTACCACACCGCCGGCAGCGCGCGCACCGTATATGGCTGATGAAGCGGCGTCCTTAAGCACGGTTACCGATTCAATGTCATCAGGGTTGAGCTGGGCTATGTCACCTTCAACGTTGTCTATAAGAATGAGCGGGCTGCCACCGTTGAGCGACAGGTCACCGCGGATGTTAAGGCTCTTGGCCTGACCGGGGCTTGAAGCACCGCTTACCATAAGGCCGGGTATGGCACCCTGAAGAGCGGCGGCGGCGTTGATAACCGGGCGGTCGCCAAGCACGTCGTCCATCTTCACCTGCGATACAGAACCGGTAAGGTCCGATTTCTTCTGTACGCCGAAGCCCACTACCACTACCTCATCAAGGGCGCTGGCATTAGACTCGAGCTTAACTGACAGCGGTGCGCCTGTCCACACCACGGTAACAGGATTACATCCCACATAGGAAATTTTGATAGTGGAGCCGGTCTTCACATTTGGAATGGTGAACTTACCGTCAATGTTAGTGGAAGCGCCGAGTTTGGTACCCACCACCTGGATGGAAGCACCTATCAACGGTTCGCCTTCGTCATCCACTACTGTTCCCGAGCAAGCGCCGGTCTCTGCGGCCGGAGCTTCTGAGCTAATACTACCCCCCCCCGTTGAAGTATTCGCCTTTATTTCAGGAGAATACATCGCTGAGGCGACCATAAGCAGCATAGCTGGATAGAAAGTCTTTCTCATTGAAAAATCTGGAAATGTTTGTAATGTGATATTCGATTGGTATTGATTGGATACAACTGTTCTGCAAATAAAGTAAAAATTTTTTACATTTACCCCCCCCCATTTTAAGTTTTTTCACGTTTTAACTATGTTAAAGTGTATTTTCACTGCATCGTAATTCATTCGTAACCACATCGTAACAATCCGTCACTCCCTGTCCACACATTTTTATTGATTCTGAAGCAACAATCCATTTAGTCCCGCAGAGATAGCAGCCATAGTACCTGCAATCCAAAACTTATCAGTAAATTTGCAATCACCATGAATATAGACAAATTCTCATCGAAACCGACAGCTGATTATAGTGCTGCGGTAAATACCATAAAGGAAGCCATCCTGCACAGCCAATATCAGGCAGCCAAGATGATCAATCGCGAAATGCTTTCGCTCTATTACGGCATCGGGCGATACATCTCTGCCAACTCCGTAAGGGATTCTGGGGCACCGGTGCCATCAAAACTATCTCCAAACGGCTACGAAAGGAATTACCCGGGTTGAAGGGATTTTCAGAAACAAACCTCAAATATATGAGAATATTTTACGAGGAGTGGTCTACGGCCTTCATGACTTCAACCGGCTCGGCTGTTAAATCGTCAGCCACGGCTGACAAAATTGATACGACATCACTACTCCCGGCCAAATCGCCAACCACGGCTGACGATATGGAAACTTTTCTCAATCTGAGTTTCAGTCATCACATGATTATACTGAATGGTGAGAAAGATACCGGGAAACGGTGGAAATATATTAGACTTGCTACAGAGAACAAATGGAATAAGCGCTTTTTAATGGAGCAAATCAAAGAGAACGTTGCCGACCACTATGGTATCATGCCATCCAATTTCGGAGTGACAATCAGGGATAGCCGCGATGCAATCAAAGCCCTCAATATGTTCAAAGATGAATACCTGCTTGATTTCATCAACACCGAAGAAATAGGTATCCGGGACATTCAGGACATTGATGAACGGGTGGTGGAAAAAGAGATTGTCCACAACATTAAGAAATTCATCTTGACTTTCGGCCATGATTTTGCCTTCATCGGTAATCAGTATCATCTTGAAGCCTATTCGCATGAATTCTTCCCTGACTTGCTTTTCTTTAACCGCGAGTTGAATTGCCTCGTAGTAGTGGAACTCAAAACAGGAGATTTCAAGGTTGGTTATCTTTCTCAACTCATGACCTATCTCCGAATACTTGATGACAAGGTGAAGAAACCCCATGAAAACCCTTCTATCGGCATTGTACTCTGCAAGACTGCCGATAAAGATTTTGTGGAGTATGTAATTCAGGACTATGACAAGCCAATGGGCGTGGCCACCTACCGAATGAATTCAGATATGCCGGAGAAACTGCGCGATGCTCTGCCCGACATAGAAGATCTGAGAAAGCTCCTATAACATAACGCAGGAATCCCTTTAGTGACACTGCTTCTAAGAATGGAATGGTGTGACTACCCATATAAGAGGAAGGCGCCTCCTCAGGGATGAGGGGGCGCCGGGTACACATTATATATTATATATAGGTGTTATGGCCGGGATCAGTCGCGGGGTTCGCGGGGCTCACGGCGAGGTCCGCGATCGCCTCCACGGTCGTTACGGTCACGACGCGGGCCACGGTCATTGCGGTCGCCACGGTCGCGGCGAGAACCACGATCGGCACGGGGTGCACGTTCTCGCTCCACGTAGCCTTCGGGCTTGGGCTGAAGAGCACGCATTGACAGACGGTACTTGCCGGTCTTCTTGTCTATCTCTATCAGCTTCACCTCAAGCTCATCGCCTTCCTTTATGCCGGAAGCTTCCATATTATCAATGCGCTCCCATGAGATTTCGCTTATATGGAGCAGACCGTCACGGTTAGGCATGAACTCTACGAAAGCGCCGAACTCAAGTATGGAGCGTACTTTGCCGCGATATACTTTGCCTTCCTCAGGCAGCTCCACAATGGCGTTAATCATGGACAGAGCCTTGTCAATGGAGGCCTTGTTGGATGCAGCCACTTCTATGTAGCCGCCCTCATCTATCTCATCGATGGATACGGTGGCACCGCTCTCCTCCTGAATGCCCTGGATAACCTTTCCGCCCGGGCCTATCACAGCGCCTATAAGCTCCTTAGGTATGAGCATGGTCACTATGCGCGGCACGTGAGGCTTGTAGTCCTCGCGTGGAGCGGGTATGGTCTGGCTGATTATATCAAGTATATGCAGGCGGCCTTCACGAGCCTGAAGCAGTGCGCGCTCAAGGATCTCATAGCTGAGGCCGTCACACTTTATGTCCATCTGGGTGGCGGTGATACCGTCGCAGGTACCGGTCACCTTGAAGTCCATGTCGCCGAGGTGATCCTCATCGCCAAGTATGTCAGAGAGCACGGCGTACTTTCCGGTGGCGGTGTCAGTGATAAGACCCATGGCTATACCGCTCACGGGCTTCTTCATCTTCACACCGGCATCGAGCAGCGCCAAGGTACCGGCGCATACTGTGGCCATGGATGATGAACCGTTACTTTCCAGAATGTCGCTCACTATGCGGCATACATAGGGGAAATCATCGGGGAACATGCGCTTGAGGGCACGGTGGGCCAGATTGCCGTGGCCTATCTCGCGGCGGCCTACGCTGCGCACCGGACGGGCCTCGCCTGTGCTGAAGGGCGGGAAGTTATAGTGAAGCAGGAAGCGCTCGCGTCCCTGATTTATAACATCGTCCACTATCTTCTCATCAAGCTTGGTGCCGAGGGTTACGGTGGAGAGGCTCTGTGTCTCGCCACGTGTGAACACAGCCGATCCGTGAGGTCCCGGCAGATAGTCCACCTCGCACCATATGGGGCGTATATCAGTGGTCTTGCGGCCGTCAAGGCGTATGCCCTCATCAAGTATGCAGCGGCGCACAGCCTCCTTCTCCACATCGTGGTAATAACGCTTAACGAACGGGGTCTTCTCCTCGCGCTCCTCCTCGGGGAGGCTTTCGATATACTCATCGCATATGGCATCAAAGCTGTCAGCACGCCAGTGCTTGTCGGCGCATCCGGCCTTGGCTACGGCATAAGCCTTGTCATAGCACTTGGCGTGAACGTCGGCACGGAGCTCGTCATCGTTCACCTCATGGCAGTATTCGCGCTTCACTGCGCCTACAGCCTCGGCCAGCTCGAGCTGAGCCTTGCACTGCACCTTTATGGCATCGTGGGCGGCCTTGAGGGCGGCCAGCAGATCCTGCTCGGACACCTCGTTCATTTCGCCCTCCACCATCATGATGTTATCGTAGGTAGCGCCTACCATAAGCTCCATGTCAGCCTTTTCAAGCTGCTCGAAAGTGGGGTC
>JAMPBB010000020.1 GCA_023666885.1 Muribaculaceae bacterium
AACGACCCCCTGATTAACAGTCAGGTGCTCTAACCAACTGAGCTACTGAAGCAGTGTCAATGCACGGCTCTCCGGCATTTGCGATGCAAAATTACGCTCTTTATTCTAATTATGCAATACCGAACGCGAAAAAATTAATAAATTTGTACATTTTCACATCATCCGCACTACACATGAAAGGACTTGTACTTGAAGGAGGCGCCATGCGCGGAATGTTTACCGCCGGAGTTATTGACGTAATGATGGAAGCCGGTATAGAATATGACGGCATAGTAGGCGTATCGGCCGGTTCAAGCTTCGGATGCAACTACAAGTCGCGCCAGCCCGGACGCGTACTCCGCTATAACCTCCGGTACTGCAAGGACTCACGATACATAGGCCTGCGCCCACTCCTCACCGAGGGCAACTTGGTGGGTGCCGAATTTGCCTATCACAAGCTCCCGCTTGAACTTGACATATTTGACGCCGAGGCGTTCGTGCGTAACCCGGTGGCGTTTCATGTAGTGTGCACTGACGTTGACACCGGCCGCCCCGCATACTACATAATGGATTCCGTTACGCACTCCTCCTTAGAGTGGCTCCGGGCATCGGCATCCATGCCGGTGGTGACACGCCCGGTGCGCGTATCCGATGGCCGACGTATGCTTGACGGAGGTATAACTGACTCTATTCCGCTACGCTACTTCCACGGACAAGGATATGACCGAAACGTGGTAGTGCTGACACAGCCACGCGACTACCGCAAGAAAGCGGCTCCGGCATGGCTGTTCCGCCTGCTCCTGCCGGGACTTCCGGCCATATCGGAGGCAATGGCTCGGCGGCATATCATGTACAATGCCCAGCTTGACTACGTAGCCGCCCATATAGCCGCCGGCGATACCTTTGTAATAGCACCTGACCAACCGCTCCCCATAGGCAGGGTGGAGATGAACCCTGAAAAGATGCGCCATGTATATGCACTTGGCAGGGAAGCCTGCACCCAAGTTCTTGACTCGCTGAAAGCTTTTCTTGATAAACCATAGGTGTTTCCGGAACAAAATCACCGGGGCAAACCGTTATAAAGATAATTTTTCACTAATTTTGTCCGCCCAATCCTGATTTTATGAAAAAACTAATATACACAGCAGCAATTTTGCTGTCAGTCACTGTACTTGCCGGAGCCGCCACACGCAGCAAGAAGTCGGATGTGGCCCGTGGGGTAGACATATTCAATGCCGTCATGAAACAGGTACAGACCCTGTACGTGGATTCATTTGATGCAGAAAAGTCAGTGCGCACGGCTATCGATGCCATGCTTGACCGGCTGGACCCCTACACTGAGTATATACCGCAGAGTGAACAGGCCGACTTCCGCTCAAGCACCTCGGGCGAATATGCCGGTATAGGCTCATACATAATGCAGCGTAACGGCAATGTGTACATCTCCGGGCCTCATGAAGGCGGTCCGGCCCACAAAGCCGGGCTCCGGGCGGGCGATATGATACTCACCGTTGACGGCGACACCATGCTCAACACTCCCTACACCAAGGTCACGGAACGCCTCAAAGGCACACCGGGTACCAAAGTGCGCGTCAAGGTGATACGCCCCTACGTACAGGATTCGGTAATAGAAGTGGAAATGACACGCGAGAAGATCCAGATACCTTCCGTACCGTTCTACGGCGTGGTCAACGACGGTGTAGGCTATATAATGCTCACCTCGTTTACTGACAAGTCGCCCGAAGAGGTCAAGGAAGCACTTGACTCTTTCAAGGAGCATCCGGAGCTGAAAGGAGTAGTACTGGACCTGCGTGACAATGGCGGAGGCTACCTTGAAAGTGCCGTAAAGATACTTGGATATTTCCTGCCCAAAGGCACCGAAGTACTGCGCACCCGAGGCAAGGGTATCCTTGAAGAGAAGGTGTACAAGACATCCGGCAAGCCCATAATGCCTGACGTACCTCTGATAGTGCTCACTGACGGTGGCACTGCCTCAGCCTCAGAGATTACCGCAGGTGCGCTTCAGGATCTGGATAGGGCCGTGATAATGGGTTCACGCTCATTCGGTAAGGGACTGGTTCAAGTACCTGTAGGCCTTCCCTATGACGGCATGCTCAAAGTCACCGTGGCCAAGTACTATATTCCGAGCGGACGCCTCATCCAGGCCATTGACTACTCTCACCGCAATGCTGACGGCACGGTAGCTCGCATACCTGACAGCCTGACCAATGAATTTACCACCGCCCGAGGCCGAAAGGTACGTGACGGAGGGGGTATAACACCCGATGTGGCTGTAACATACCCTGAGCTCAGCCGCATTACATACAATGTGGTTACTGACAACTGGGCCTTTGACTTCGCTAACCGCTATGCCGCCACACACCCCACCATAGCGGCACCCGGCAAAATAGAGATAACGGACTCCATGTATGCTGACTTCAAGGCCATGATTGACCCCGCCAAATTCAACTATGACAAAGTATGCCTGACCATGCTGGACCGTCTGCGTGAGGCAGCCAAATTGGAGGGATATATGACCGATAGCCTCGCACAGCAGTTTGACGTAATGGAAGGCATGATGAAGCATCCGCTGGACAAGGACCTTGACACACACCGCAAAGCCATTGAGCCGTATCTACGCCGCGAGTTGGCCGACCGTTATTATTTCCGCCGTGGCGAAGTAGAGGCAATACTGCGCGATGACCCGGCACTGGCCGAAGCCACAAAACTGCTTAACAGTGCTGATGAATACAGGGCCATACTGTCGCCCGGATTCAAACCTGAAAAGAAATGACACTTAAGGAACTGTCCGAATCATTTCTCTCTCCGGCCAGGGCTAACGCTCTGGCCTCTGCCATTGATAGCAGTGCCCATGTGATAAGCGCCTACAACTTGTCCGGCTCCTCGGCTGCTATGATGATATCATCATTAAAGTCAGGCAGCGATGCTCCGATACTGGTGGTGGGCGACTCTCTTGATGACGCCGGGTATCTATACCATGACCTGAGCCGTATATTGGGCGAGGACGCCGTGCTGATGTTTCCCAGCGGATACAAGCGTGCCATAAAATACGGCCAGCCGGATCCGCCATCACAGATACTCCGCACCGAAGCACTCGGCGCATGGCATTCATCCACAGGGCTGCGTACCGTAGTCACCTACCCTGAGGCGCTTGCGGAGAAGGTAGCGTCAAAAAACACCATTGACACCCGTACTCTCCGTTTGGCCAAGGACACTGATGCTGACCTTACCGAAACCATCAAATGGCTACGGACCAACGGATTTACAGAAGTGGATTATGTATACGAGCCCGGTCAGTTTGCTCTGCGAGGCTCTATACTTGACATATTCGGCTACAGCAATGAGCTGCCTTATCGACTTGACTTTTTCGGCGATGAGATTGACTCCATGCGCACCTTCAACATCGAGACCCAGCTCTCCGAACAGCAGTTGGACAGGATATCCATAACGGCCAATGTATCGGGCCCAGAATCTGCCGGCGCCGGAAGCCTGCTGGACTTCATAAGCGCCGACACCCTTATAGCCGTACGTGACGCTTCATATACATTGGAACGGATAGAGGCCATAGCCGCCGAGGAGTTTTCGGCGAGCGCACTTACCGCAGGCGAGTGCGACCCCGATGCCATGAAGCACGTGGTCAATCCCGATGCGTTCCGACATAAGTTCGGAGAGTTCCGCCAGATACGTTTTTCGGCAGCAGCCACTCCCGATGCCGAAGCCGGAGCCGCCATTGACTTCAACTGCTCCCCCCAAGGGGTGTATCATAAGAATTTTGATCTGATAAGCGAATCGTTCACCCGATTCATAGCTGACGGGTACAAAATCTACATACTCTCTGACAGCGACAAGCAGATAGAACGCCTGCACGCCATATTTGAGGACCGGGCTGACAGCATACAGTTCACTCCGGTCATCACCACGGTTCACGAAGGATTTGTGGACCATACGCTACACCGATGCGTGTTTACTGACCATCAGATTTTTGACCGTTTCCACAAGTATAACCTGAAAAGTGACCGGGCACGCTCCGGCAAGCTGGCCATGTCACTGAAGGAGCTTAGCGCCATAGAGCCAGGCGACTTCATAGTACACGTGGATCATGGGGTAGGCCGCTTTGCCGGACTGCTGCGCACCAATGTCAACGGGCGCACACAGGAAATGATAAAGCTCACGTATGCCAACGATGACATAATATTCGTGTCCATCCACGCCCTGCACAAGCTTGCCAAATATCGCGGCAAGGAAGGGGTGCCTCCTAAAGTGAACAAGCTCGGCTCCGGTGCGTGGAACCGTGTGAAGGAACGCACAAAGAGCAAACTCAAGGATATAGCCCGTGACCTTATAAAACTGTATGCCGCTCGCCGACAGGAGAAAGGCTTCGCCTTCTCCCCTGACTCATATCTACAGCAGGAGCTTGAGGCATCGTTCATATATGAGGACACACCTGACCAGCTCACGGCCACACAAGCCGTGAAAGCTGACATGGAGAGCGACCGTCCCATGGATCGCCTTATATGCGGTGATGTAGGCTTCGGAAAGACCGAGGTGGCCATACGTGCGGCAGTCAAGGCCGCAGTTGACGGCAAACAGACCGCTGTACTCGTTCCCACCACCGTACTGGCCTATCAGCACTATCAGACGTTCAGCAAACGGCTGAAAGACTTGCCCGTAAGAGTTGACTACATATCACGTGCCCGCACCCCCAAGCAGGTAAAGCAAATACTTGCCGATCTGGCCGAAGGCCGCATAGACATACTTATAGGCACCCACAAACTTATAGGCAAGACGGTAAAGTTCAAGGATCTGGGGCTACTGATAGTGGATGAAGAGCAGAAATTCGGAGTAGCCGTAAAGGAAAAGCTCAAGCAGATGAAGACCAACGTGGATACGCTCACCATGAGCGCCACTCCCATACCGCGCACACTACAGTTCTCGCTCATGGGGGCACGTGATCTATCGGCCATCACCACACCTCCGGCCAACAGATACCCTATAGTAACCACCGTAAGCGCTTTGACCGATGACATAATGGCTGAAGCCGTAAACTTTGAAATGTCACGTAACGGGCAGGTCTTCATAGTAAATCCGCGCATTGAAGGGCTCCACGAACTTGAAGCCATGGTGAAGCGCCTCATCCCGGATGCGCGCACCATAGTGGCTCACGGACAGATGCCACCCGAAAAGCTTGAACAGGCCATTATAGATTTCGCCAACCATGACTATGACATACTCCTTGCCACTACCATAATAGAGAGCGGCATTGATATGCCCAATGTCAACACCATCATAATAAACAACGCCCAGAACTTCGGACTCAGCGAACTGCATCAGCTGCGCGGGCGTGTAGGCCGCAGCTCCCGCAAGGCCTTCTGTTATCTTACCGTACCGGCCCACATACCGCTGTCGCCTACGGCTCGCCGCAGGCTTCAGGCCATAGAAAGCTTCAGCGACCTCGGCAGCGGCATACACATAGCCATGCAGGACCTTGACATACGTGGCGCAGGCAATCTGCTCGGAGCCGAGCAAAGCGGATTCATTGCCGATCTGGGCTATGAAACATATCAGAAGATACTCAAGGAGGCCGTCACCGAGCTGCGCACCGAAGAGTTTGACGCATCACTGGCACCTACCGACGCCGAAGGTCAGGAGGATTTTGTGGCCGACTGTGTTATAGAAAGCGATATGGAGCTGCTGCTTCCGCCTGATTACGTGCCACAGGAGAGCGAGCGCATAGCCCTCTATCAGGAGCTTGACTCCATAGAGCGCGAGCTTGACCTTCAGGCATTCACCTCACGCCTCAAAGATCGCTTCGGAAAGATACCGCATGTCACTGCCGAGCTGCTTCGCATACCGCGTGTGCGCCGTCTGGCTCGCCGCCTCGGTATAGAAAAGGTAGCTCTGAAACAAGGCGTTATGTACACCTACTTTGTTGATGACACTAACAAGGCCTACTATCAGTCACCTATGTTCGGACGCATGCTGAGCTACCTTCAGACACACTCACAGCGCTGTGCCATACGTGAGCGCAACGGCAAGCGGAGTTTTGCCATACGTGATGTCACTACCGTGGAGGAGGCTCAGGCCATACTGACCGAAATTCTTGAATTACCGGCATTGTAGCCGCCATACATTTCTGCACCCTTTGTGTTTACACTGAAAAGGGTTATCTTTGTGGTATGGATTACCGTATATTCCCTCCGCAGGACTTGCTTCAGGCCCGGGCTGAGATGCCCCTGTCAAAGAGCGAGTCAAACCGTGCGCTTATGATAAGCGCCCTCACCCCCGGCAGCACGCTTCCTGCCCGCGTGGCTGAATGTGACGACACCCGGGCCATGACCCGGGCCATAGCCACACTCGGAGCCGCCGAGATAAATGTAGGAGCCGCCGGCACCGCCATGCGTTTCATTACCGCCCTTGCGGCAGTGACACCCGGCACTGACGTGGTGATTGACGGCTCAGAGCGCATGCGTCAGCGCCCCATAAAGCCATTGGTCGATGCACTCCGTGCATGTGGTGCATCGGTAGAATATATGGGCACAGAAGGATTCCCGCCGCTTCGTGTAGCGGGCGGAGAGATACAAGGTGGAGAGGTCACCGTGGATGCGTCCATAAGCTCACAGTTCATATCAGCGCTCATGATGGCCGCCCCATGCATGAAACGCGGACTGCACATAATTTTTGACGGCGACCCCGTATCACTTCCATACATTAATCTTACCGCAGATATGATGACCCGTGCCGGAGCACGCTTGGAGCTTGACCGTGACGGCGTTACGATAGAGCCCACAGGATACAGGCCTACGGACTGGAATATCGGGGGCGACTGGAGCGCGGCATCATACTGGTACGAGCTGGAATCGCTTACCTCCGGATTCATAACCCTTGACGGGCTTGACGCCGAAAGCGCTCAGCCGGATCGTCAGGTGGCACGCATATTCAGTGACCTTGCAGTAGTCACCGAGTGGGAAGGCGAGGACGGCGGAATCGACCTCATGGCATCGCCGGAGCTGTCGCCACGCATGACCATAGATCTCAGCGGCACTCCGGATCTGGCGCAAACGGTGATCGTTACCTGTGCCATGGCCGGCGTACCTTTCCACATAACCGGACTTGACACACTCCGCATAAAAGAAACTGACCGAATACAGGCGCTGCACACCGAGCTGCTGAAAGCGGGCATTGTCACCGACATAAGCATGCCGGGATGCATGGGCTGGGACGGATCGCGCTGCCCTATCCCGGAGCTACCCGAATTTGACACATACAATGATCACCGTATGGCCATGTCGCTCGCACCGGTAGCCGTATACATACCCGGCATAGTAATAAAGGATGCCGATGTAGTAAGCAAGTCATATCCCGAATACTGGGAGCAGATGCGCCGTGCCGGATTCCTTGTGGCCGATGCCTCCATGCCGCGCGAGGAGATGCAGAAGCTCATAGATGCCCACACGGCATATGACGGAACCGATGACTACGATTCCTGAACATGATACTCGCGTTATACATACTGATTGCGCTCATAGCAGTAGGCACCCTGCTCCGCTTGCTCCACAAGCCCGGAGCGGAAACTGACGGCACTGCCGCTGATGCCGGGGCGGCTCAGACGCCCCCACAGGAGCAATGCTGCGGTATGCACATAACCTGTGAGCGCGATTCGCTTCTTGCCTCAGTAAGCCCCACCATAGAGTATTATGATGATGAAGAGCTTGATGCATACCAAGGCACATCCCCCGACGCTTACTCGCCGCAGGCCGTGGAGGAGTTTCGCAATGTGCTCCTCACACTGCTACCTGACGACATAGCCGGCTGGGCACGCAGCCTGCAGTTGCGAGGTATAGAACTACCCTCGGAGGTCCGTGAAGAGCTGCTGCTAATAGTATCGGAAGAACGAATGAAACGATGACCGACATATTTCAGTACATATTTTTCCGCAATGCCCTTGCCGGGATAGCCATCATAAGCATAGCCTCGGCTCTGATAGGCACCTATATCGTCACCCGCAGGCTCGTGTCGCTCAGCGGCGGCGTGACCCATGCCTGCTTCGGCGGACTCGGACTCGGCTACTTTCTGGGGGTGAACCCGCTTGTCACGGCCGCCATTTTTGCGGTGGCATCATCAGCCGGAGTGGAATGGCTGTCCGCTCGCCATAATGTCCGCGAGGATTCAGCCATAGCCGTCATATGGGCCTTAGGCATGGCCATAGGCATACTGTTCGTGTTCCTTACCCCCGGCTATGTCCCCGAGCTCAATACATTTCTTTTCGGCAATGTGCTCACCATAACCCGCGCCGACATATGGGCTTTCAGCATATACACCGTTATACTCGCGGCATTCTTCATATGCTTCTACCGGTACATAGTGGTATGTGCCTTCGACCCTGACTTTGCTCGGGTAAGCGGCCTTCCCGTGAGGTTTATAAACTATAGCATGACCGTACTCGTGGCCATATGCATAGTGCTGACCATACGCATGGTGGGCATAATGCTGCTCATGTCCATGCTGTCACTGCCTCAGCTTATAGCCGAAACGTACTGTAGGCGTTTCAGCACCATAATGGTGGTGTCAGCTGCAGTATCGCTTACGGCATGCGTAGGAGGCCTGCTGATAGCCTCAGTCATTGACGTGCCCTGCTCCGCCCTGATAGTCCTGATATTGGTAGGGCTATACCCTATAGCACGGTGCATACGCCACATAAGGCAATAAAGACGCATATCCGCACGTTATCTACCTATGAAAGCGCGTGTTATAATCATCATATGCATTCTTGCGGCACTTCTTCAGGCATGCAGCCTGAAGAAAAACACAGCCGCATCACGCCAGTACACCGCATTCATAACACGCTATAACATATACTTCAACGGTGACCAGCACTACACCGAAACGCTCAAGGACATGGAGAGCAAGTATGAGGATGATTACAGCCGCATGCTCTTCGTACATCCGGCCGAAGCCCATGCTGACCCCAAGGCACCGCAGCCTTCGGGCGACTTCACCCGTTCTATAGAAAAAGCGCAGAAAGCCATTCAGCTTCGCTCCATAAAGAAACGCCCGGCCCGCAAAGCCGGCAAGAGCCGTGACCCCGAATACAAGGCTTGGCTCAAGCGCGAGGAGTACAACCCATTTCTGCACAATGCATGGATGATGATGGGGCGCAGCCAGTTCATGAACGGCGACTTCCTCGGAGCAGCCTCCACCTTCTTCTACATAAGCAAGCATTTCAGCTGGCTTCCCGCCACTGTCACCGAAGCCAAACTATGGCAGGCTCAGAGTTACTGTGCCGAAGGGTGGCTTTTCGAAGCCGAAGGCATACTCTCGCGCATAAAGGAGTCGGAACTCACTTCAGGTACACTAAAAGGACTTTATGCCACGGCAAGCGCTGACCTCTATGTGCGCTCTCATGAGTATGACAAGGCGGTGCCTATGCTCATAGAGGCAGCCCGCCATGCCGGAGGCGCACAGCGCGGCAGGCTATACTTCCTTCTCGGGCAGGTATATCAGGCTCTCGGACAGAAGAAACAGGCCTACGAGGCATTCGGCAAAGCAGGAGGTGGCGGGGCATCGTACCGCGCCAAATTCAATGCACGCATAAAGCAGAGCGAGGTATTTGACGGATCCAACATCGAGCCGGAAGTCAAGGCACTCCGCAGTATGGCCAAGTATGGGCGCAACTCCGAGTACCTTGATCAGATATATTACGCCATAGCCAATCTGTATCTGTCGCGCGGCGACACCGCACGAGCCATGGACAATTATCGTTTGGCCGTGGAGAAGTCCACCCGCGCCGGTATAGACAAGGCTTTGGCTCAGATTACACTTGGCGGACTATATTATGAGCAGGGCGACTATGACAAGGCCCAACCCTGTTACGCCGAAGCGCTGCCGCTCATTCCGGATACCTACCCTGACTACAGCACGCTCCGCCGCCGCAGCGACGTGCTTGATGAGCTGGCCGTATACTCTCAGAATGTCACCCTACAGGACTCGCTGCTCAAACTCTCCTATCTTGACCGCACCGGACAGCTTGAGGTAGTGAACCGTATAATAGCTGACTTGAAGGCTCGTGAGAAGAAAGAGGCCGAGGACGCCGCACGCGAGGAGTACTTAGCCCGCCAGTCAGCGCAGGGCAACGGCCTGCAACAGCTTTCCGGCTCCACATCCAATCCGGCCACATTCACCATGAACACTGACAATTCATGGTACTTCTACAATCCTTCCACCCGCAATGCCGGCCGAACGGACTTCCAGCGCCGTTGGGGCAGCCGAAAACTTGAAGATGACTGGCGCCGCCGCAACAAGAACACCTACAGTTTTGATGCCGCAGCGGACAGCGAGGACTCTGACGGCTCACTTGCGGACAACGACAACGACAACCCTTCGGACTCCCTTGACGCCACAGGACGCAACGCCACATCCAACGAATCAGATCCGCACCACCCTGACTACTATCTACGCCAGATTCCGGCCAACGATGCCGAGCGCACCGTATCGCGTGAGGTGATACAGGACGGCCTGTATAACATGGGTGTGATACTAAAGGACAAGATGCGGGACTATCCGGCCTCGGACAAGATGTTTGAGCGCCTGCTCTCCGAATACCCTGACAATGTGTACCGGCTGGACGTGTACAATAATCTGTACCTGATGTACCTTATACGCCACATGCCCGATATGGCCGAGCGATACCGACAGCTGATCCTCTCGGACTTCCCCGAATCGAAATATGCCGAGGCGCTCCGCGACCCGCATCATGCCGAAAAGCTGCTGTCAATGGACTCCATACAGAATGTACTGTATGACCGGGCTTACGCGGCCTATATGGACAATGACAATGCCTCCGTGCACCGCATAGCCGCCGAGATGCGCCGTGACTATCCGCTCAGCCGCATCATGCCCAAGTTTATGTTTATCGATGCGCTTGCCTACGTTACGGAGCGTAACCCCGATAAATTCGCCTCTACTCTGCAAGAGCTTCTCGAGCGGTATCCGGATGTGGATGTCAGCCCGCTTGCATCCGATTATCTCCGGCAGCTCAAACAGGGTCGAAAGCTCAACAGCTCGGAAGGCAACGTACGCGGATTAGTGTGGAGCACCCGTCTGACAGCCGACAGCGCCACCGTGAGCATGGCCGATGAGCCCGCTGATTTTGACCTTGACAGCATCAACGGCCCGCATCTGCTCGTACTTCTATATCCCACGGATAGGGTGGACTCACGCCAACTGCTTTTTGACATAGCCCACTTCAACTTCAATTCATTTACCGTGCGCGACTATGACCTTGAGCAGATGAACTTCGGCACACTCGGCATGTTAATAGTAAGCGGATTCCGCTCCGCCGATGATGTGGCCCGGTACCGCCGTATGCTTGAGGGCACCGATATGTTCTCGCTGCCCCCCGATGTGATACCGGTGGCCATAAGCCGCAAGAATTTTGACATACTGCTCAGTCAGGGACGCAGCTTTGAGGAATATTTTGATGCCGTAGGCGATGACCGCCTGCGCCGCACGCACACCCAAGTGCTCCCGCCTGATGAGTACCCCACAGCCGAGGAGATGTATCATCCTGAACCGGAAGATACTCCCGCCCGGGAACCAGAAAAGAAACCGGATCACGACAATCCGGCACCTCCACCGGCACCCGTACCGTCAACACCCAAACCCGCCACTCCGTCAGAGCCCGAACCGGACATACCTGAAGGCTCCGAGGGCGATGACCCGCTACTTGATTGATATGAATAACCGTAACAACATATTATGGGCCGATGATGAGATCGATCTTCTGAAGCCCCACATAATGTTCCTTCAGAAAAAAGGATATGACGTGACCACGGTCAACAACGGGGCCGATGCCCTGTCACTGGTGGCCGAGCGTGACTTTGACCTGATAGTCCTGGATGAGAACATGCCCGGCATAACCGGCCTTGAGACGCTGGCCCGCATCAAAGAAACCTCACCCCACATACCGGTAATAATGATTACCAAGAGCGAGGAAGAAAACATCATGGATCAGGCCGTAGGCAGCAAGATAGCGGACTACCTCATCAAGCCGGTAAATCCTAACCAGATACTGCTGTCCATAAAAAAGAATCTGCACTCCACGGCTCTCGTATCAGAACAGGCTTCTACGGATTACCGCCAGGAATTCGGCCGCATATCCTCGCAGATCAATGATTCCTACACTCTTACTGATTGGTGCGAACTGTACAAGAAACTCACCCACTGGGAAATGGAGCTTGCAGAATCAGCCGGTGACATGGCTGAGCTCCTGTATATGCAGAAAAACGAGGCCAATACGGCCTTTTGCAAGTTCGTGCGCAAGAACTATGCCGGATGGATGCGTCCCGATGCACCTGACCGCCCGCTTATGAGCCCGGGCCTGTTCAAGACCAGGATATTCCCGCTGCTTGACGCCGGTGAAAAGATATTCTTCATTCTTATAGACAACTTCCGCCTTGACCAGTGGCGCACACTGCGTCCGCTGCTGGCTGACCGCTTCACATTTGATGAAGATCTGTACTGCTCCATACTCCCCACAGCCACACAGTATGCCCGCAACGCCATTTTCTCCGGTCTTATGCCGGCCGATATAGCCCGCATGTTCCCTGACCTGTGGATAGATGAGGATGAGGATGAAGGAAAGAATATCAATGAAGCTCCGCTTATAGAAACACAGTTCCACCGCTTCCGCCGACAGTGCCGATTCTCATACACCAAGATCAATGACTCGGCAGGCGCCGAAAAATTGCTGCGTGACTTCTCCACCCTTGAGCACAATCAGCTCAACGTAGTAGTGATCAACTTCATTGACATGCTGTCACACGCACGCACCGAGAGCCGCATGATACGCGAGCTGGCATCGAACAATGCCGCATACCGCTCCATAACCGAATCATGGTTCCGACACTCACCTGCGCTGGAACTGTTCCGCCGCATAGCCGACAGCGGTTATCGCATAGTGCTCACCACTGACCACGGTACCATACGCGTGGACAATCCCATACGCGTGGCCGGAGAGAAGAACACCAATACCAATCTGCGCTACAAACTCGGGCGCAACCTTGGCTATAACGCCCGCCAAGTGTATGAAATGAAGCGTCCGCAGGAATTCGGACTGCCTTCACCGCAGGTATCCACCGCCTACATATTCGCTACCGGGCGTGACTTCTTTGCCTATCCTAACAATTACAATTATTACGTACAGTACTATACCGGCACATTCCAGCATGGTGGCATATCCATGGAGGAAATGCTTGTGCCTTTGGTAACACTTAACCCGAAATGAAACGATACGAAATAGACATTCATGGGCTTGACGAGCTGCCGGCAGCAGCCGCCACTATACTTGACAGAATCCTTGAGGGCACACCGGTAGTGGCCTTCCACGGCGATATGGGTGCCGGAAAGACCACGCTTATCCGGCAGATATGCCGTGCATACGGCGTAGATGAGACGGAGGCCAACTCCCCGTCATTCTCCATAATTAACGAGTATGACTCGCCCCAAGGACCGGTGTACCACTTTGACCTCTACCGCCTTGAGTCGGCTCAGGAAGGACTTGACATAGGTGTGGATGATGTGCTCTACTCCCAGAGCCTGTGCCTGCTTGAATGGCCGGAAATGATAGAACCGCTTATCCCGGAAGATGCCACACACATACGCTTGAGCGAACTTCCTGACGGCACACGCCATGTAAGTATCAGCATACCATGACAGGGCTTACCGTAGCCTCCTATATATTAGGCGGTATCTTTGCCGGAGCCGGAGCGCTGTGCCTGTACGTATCCATAGCCGGATGCCAATGGTTTTTCCGCTCGGCCGGTGTACGTGCACTCACCTCACACATGAAGCGCAGCTATGCCCGCATACTTTACGCCCTGATAGGTGTGGCCATATTAGGCATGGCCGCCCGTATAATAGCCGATGCCCCATAGCATACACAATATGAGGCCCGTGTCAGCGCTTCCGCCATGACACGGGCCTCATAATTATTATATCACATTTTATCAGCGTACCATCACCTTAGCCGTAGTTGAACCGGCGCGCAGTATGTACATACCTGCTGCGGGCACGGTGAGCCGAGCAGTACCGTCGGCACTCACAGCCGCAGTAGCCACAGCTCTTCCGGCTATGTCATAAGCGGTAAGGCGGTCAGCGGCAGCTCCGCTTACAGTGAGCTCGCGTCCGGCGCATATAACTTCAAGCTTCGTAGCCATGTCTGAGCTGATGCCGTCAATGGCAGCAAACTCTTCCTCGCCGAGAATCTTTGTTGTGCTGCTGCGGTCAGCTGCTCCGGCCACACTGAATGCCATGTAGGTTTTGCCATTCTTGCTCTTGGTACCTATCTGCGAAATCTCAGCATTGGTGCCGTCAGCCATAACAAACGGCTTGCCGTCATGGCGCAGAAGCGCGGGCGATGACGTAGTGGTAAGCTCAGTCTTTCCTGTGGTACCGGGGAATACGTCACCGGCCAAATAACTATCGTTCTTATAGTATGTGGTTTGATAAAAGGCATTGTAGGCATTTGAGCCACTTTTCCCATCAGCAGCCACCACCTTCACAAGCGGATTTGTTGATGAGTTGTTTACACTACCTCTATTCCAGTCTTGTTCATTGTATTGCACATGCCATACCAATAATCCACTACCACAATGATGCTTATCCCAACCTTGCTGATTACGCCATTCGAAGTAGAACACCTCATTTTCATTATCCGGATTGCGCACCATAGCTGCCTTACCGTCATCCTCTTTAGCTGACATGTATATGAACTCCGGCTTGTTGAGCTGATAAGGCTCGGCCCATCCGAGGGCATGACGCTCGAAAGCACTCATGTTTGGAGGATAATATCCGTAACACAAGTCACAGCCGGTATCCATTACATCCCAGTAGGTAGGGGTCCAGTAGTCAGTAGTATTGCTTGGATAGTTATTTCCAAGTGTATACAGGTCAGCAAGCCCTATTACATGCCCGAACTCATGGCAGAATGTACCTATGCCCTGAAGATAATTGGCATCATCCAACTCATTACAATATGAATAGCGGTTGATGGTCAGATTCTGAAGCTTGATATTGGTTGTGGAATTTGCCGGCCAAATGCTTACACCGTCAAGATGTCCGCCGGTTCCGGCAAAAATCATATATACATTATCCACAGCGCCATCACCGTTCACATCATACATGGACAGGTCTATCTGGCTTGACAGCTCATTAAGGGCATCACGGAGCAATGTTGATTCTCGGCCGTTATAGTAAGTGGCGTTATTCTTTGCTGTGTAGGTGCCATACACATCAAAGCGCGGGCGGAACTTGCCGTGTGACTGCTTGATAAAGTAGCTGCGCGCACTTCCACCAGCCCAGCCGCCCCACTCACTGGATGGAGTATCTGAATTCAGATACTGTTCAATGGTACTTTTGGGGTTGACAATTTTTTTGTCAGAAAATTGGACAAGTATCACCAGACAGGGCACATCACCTTCATGCACGAAGTTAGCGGTTACATTATTGAGCGATGTGAAGAGGCCGAAGTGTGATGATGCGGCACGTGATTCAGCTGCCTTGGGGTCAGCCTTCACAGCCCGCTCATATTCCTTTATATACATCTGCTGCTCGGCCTGCATGGCATTTACCAGCGTGGTATACATTGCAGCATCGGCCTTGACGGGAGTTGCGGTAACAGCATTGGCTGATGCCACGACCTTTCCGGTAGCTTCATCTACGGAAGCGTAGAAGTAGGTTCCATTGCTTTCCACCACCGGCATTCCGGAAGCGGCTTCCACGGTAAAGTGGAAATACTCATCGCCTACTAAGCGCAGACTTATTTCAGTACCGTCAGCCTGACGGACTTTGTAAGGAGTGGGGCGTGCAGGACGTGACGAGGCATTAAAAGCCAAAGCTGCCGCCGACAATAGCAAGATTGGTTTTATCAGTTTCATGGGTTAATATGTTAATTTAATGAATATTTTTACACTAATGCACTGTATCCACTGCAAATATATTCATAAAGAAGATATTAATCAATCCATTTGCATTATTTAACAGATAGCATGTATGATTCTTACTACCTTTGCAATAATTATGGATAAAAATAGCATTTCAAGCCTTTTCTCGGCATTCATAAGATATGCAGCTGTAACTGCTGTAATAATAGCCGCATGTGCATGCAATAAAAACGATGTCATAACCGGCAAGGTACCGCCGCGCATAATACCGGACAGTGACACCGGAGTATACACTGCCTACACCGGCAAGCCGCTCACCATACAGCCCCGGTATGAAAACGTGGATCAGTCCGCCACCTATACTTGGACCATGTCAGGCACAGTCATAGGTCAGCAGCCGGCACTCACCTATACATGGGAGGCTGAAGGCACCTACTACGTAACCCTATCGGTACGCACTGACGGCGGCTCGGCCACTGATGAAATGCGCATAGAGGTAAGCACGGCACCGGTTCCGGAGATACTTCTGCCCATTGACAGTGACGGGATCACCATACTGAAAGGCTCGGAATATGCATTCTCACCCGTGTATCTCAACGATACGGACATGACCGTGACTTGGTATTTGGACGGCCACCGCGTAGCCGACACCCGGGAATACACATTCACGGCATCCGCCAACGGCACCCACACACTTCTTATAACGGCTGAAAACGGCTTCGGCACCGCGCGCCGTGAAATACGCATTACCGTAGCGGACACTCTGCCGGTAACACTTGACTTTCCCGCCATATCATATTACAACGCATCAACCACGCGCTACACCTATCCGGGCCGTGGAGTATATCTGTGGCCCATGGTCAGCGGTACTGACGCAGCGACCCTAAGCTGGAGCATAGACGGAAAGGACACCGGCCATACTGGGGAAACGTACCTGTTCACACCCGAAACGCCCGGAAACTACTTGATAGGGGTTACTACCCCTGACGGCATAGCCGCCACCATGACAGTGGTATGTGTGGACTCTCGCGAAGCTGACGGAGTGCGACCCGGTTCCGGCTCGGATATAACCGTATATGAATATGTGCCTGCACCGGGCCAATTCATCAATGACCGACAGTTAGGAGGAATGACCGGCGCCGAAACCACCCGCGAGGCTGCCCAAGCATGGGCCAAGCAGCGGCTTGATTCAAAGCGCACGGTATCGCTCGGAGCCTTTGGCGGATATATCATAATGGGTCTGGGGCACAGCATAAGCCCTTCCGGAGCCGAATATGACTTCAGTATCATAGCCAATGCCTTTTCTGATTCATCGGCCGGCGAGGGAGGCAACAATGAGCCGGGTATAGTATACGTAATGCAGGATGTGAACGGCAACGGCCTGCCCGATGATGAATGGTATGAACTGCGTGGCAGCGACAGCAACGCGCCCGATGCCATAGCACGCATGGGCATAACATATTACCGCCCGGCGAGTGCAGCCATGCCCGTAATGTGGCGTGACAGCCGTGGCACAAGTGGAAGCATTGACTATCTGCCCGACTTCCATGACCAGAGCAGCTACTATCCGGCTTGGATTACGGCCTCATCCTACACCCTGTACGGCCGATGCCTCAAAGCCGCCAACTATCAGGACGCCACCACCGGCCGATGGGTAAACCCTCCATACGGCTGGGGCTATGCCGACAATTTAGGCACCGATGCCATTGACTCCGGAAATGCCGATGCCGAGGGTGAGCGGAACGGATTCAAGATATCTAACGCCGTGTACCCTGACATGACGCCCGTACAACTGCGCTACATTGACTTCATAAAAGTACAGACCGGCGTATGCGCCAAGTCAGGACATCTGGGCGAGCTGTCAACCGAGGTTTGCGGGCTCCTCTGAAATTCTTGACAGCAGCCCGGTGACGGAGTCAATGATAAAACCGCCCACAGTCACATCCTTAGGCACAAGCGGATGATTGCGCACCAGATCCACCGTTTCCATAACGGCCGCCTCCGTGTCATCAAACCCGTGCAGCCAGCTGTCAAGGTCTATGCCACAATGGCGCATAAGGGATATATGCTCCTCATCTATGCCACGGCTACGCATGAGCTCTATCATTTCAGCCGCATTCATGCCCTGCACCCCACATTCGGTATGCCCTATCACCATTACCTCGTTGACGCCAAGCTCGTATATGGCCACAAGAAGTGAGCGCACCGTGGAGTCAAACGGATTGGTGATAGTGCCACCGGCATTCTTTATCATCTTGACATCACCGTTCTTGATACCTAATGCCGCCGGGAGCAGATGCGTAAGGCGCGTATCCATACAGGTTACTATGGCTATCCTCTTGTCAGGATACTTCGTTGTAGCATAGCGGCTATATTCGCCTGCCTCTACAAACTTTCTGTTGTATTTCAGTATTTCCTCAATCATGACTGCGCAAATATACGTTCTTTTTATGTAATTTTGTTTCACTATGAATAGAGATGCACTCGATTTTGGCAACGCCGACATCAAAAGCCTGTTCCGAGCCCTGTTTTTCCCCACGCTTGTGGGCATGGTGTTCAATTCCATACTGAATATATGTGACGGCATGTTCGTAGGCCACGGAGTGGGCCCCGATGCACTTGCCGCCATCAATATCGTGGCGCCACTGTTCCTGATGTGCACAGGCATAGGGCTGATGTTCGGTATAGGTGCATCAGTGATAGGCAGCATAAGGCTGGCCGAGGACAATGTCAAAGCCGCCCGTATAATCATGACCCAGGCCTATCTGGCAGGTGCCGTGATATTCGGAGCCGTGATATTGGTATCGCTCCTGTTCACGCGCCAAGTACTGTACACGCTCGGGTGCAGCGAAGCGCTTGAGGAGTATGCCACATCCTACTTGCTCTGGCTCCTTCCGGGGCTGTTCTTCTTCTATCTGCAGTGCGTGGGCATGATGCTCATACGCCTTGACGGATCGCCCAAATACGCCATGAGCGTACAGATAGTGGCGGCTGTGCTTAACATATTCCTTGACTGGCTCATGGTGTTCCCGCTGGACATGGGTATAGCCGGAGCCTCCATAGCCACGTCATTTTCCTGCGTGGTAGGCGGCAGTATGGTGGTGGTGTACTTCCTGAGGTACTCCACACAGCTGAAATTCTACCGGCTGAAGCGCACCATGAAGTCACTGAAGCTCTCGCTGCGCAATGTAGGGTATATGGCCAAGATAGGCATGGCCACCTTCATAGCCGAGATAGCCATGGGCATAACCATGGTTACGGGCAATTACATGTTCATGTCACGCCTGGGCGAGGCCGGAGTGGCGGCATTCAGTGTAGGATGCTACCTGTTCCCGCTCATATTTTCCATAAGCAATGCCGTGGCACAGGCCTCACAACCCATAATCAGTTTCAATTACGGCGCCGGCAATACCAAGCGGGTCCGCAGCACGCTTGACTTGGCTCTGCGGGCCGCCGGGATATGCGGGCTGCTGATAGTAGGTGGCATGTGGACAGGCGCACCGCTGTTGGCTTCGGTATTCCTGCCCGCCGACTCGGCAGCCTATCCCATAGCCGTGCACGGGCTGCCGCTTTTAGGCATATGCGCATTTTTCTTTGCCCTCAACATCACGTTCATAGGCTACTATCAAAGCACTGAGAAGGCGGCACGCTCCACCTTCTACACCCTGCTCAGGGGTGTAGTGTTCCTCATACCATGCTTCATGCTTATGCCCCGACTCGCAGGCACGGACGGTCTGTGGCTGGCCATACCGGCTACTGAGATACTGACTCTGGCGGTAATAGCCATATCATACTATACCGCCCGCAAGACTGCTTAGGCGTCAGCCTAATATCTGCTGTGCGTGAATCTTTGTCTTCACCTCTTTGGGTGTGATGACACGCTCTACCGTACCGTCAGGTGCAATGATGAATGTGGTGCGCAGCGTACCCATATACTTGCGTCCGTACATGGACTTCTCACCCCACACACCGAACCCTTCTACAAGCCTGTGATCCGTATCGGCTATGAGCGGAAACGGCAGTGAATTCTTGTCGCGGAACTTTACGTGCGATGCCTCACTGTCCACGCTCACACCTATCACCTGATAGCCGGCGGCGAGCAGAGCGTCATAGTTGTCACGCAGATTGCAAGCCTGCGCAGTGCATCCGGGGGTAGAATCCTTAGGATAAAAGTAGAGTGCTATCTTCTTGCCGGGAAAGTCGCTTATACGTACCTCGCGGCCTTGCTGATCCGTGCCTAACAGGTCGGGCACCTTATCTCCTGGTTGCAGCATAGCGTCTAATCAAAAGTTATATCCTACACCTACGGTAATGGTAGGCGTATGATTGCCACCCTCAGCCACAGCTATGAAATCGGTCCCGTACTGAAGACCTATATAAAAACGGTTCAGGTCCAGTCCGGCTCCCACATGCCAGCCTATCTGGAACCGGCGCATGCCCGCATCAAAAAGGCTCTCGCTGTCACTGGCCTCATAGCCGCCGGCCTTGGCAGTTGCCTTGGCATTGGCAAGCGCATTAAGCTTGGCATTCAAACCTACATAAGGGGTAAAATAGGTTTCACCCTCGCCAAGCCGGGCCCTGAAAGCCAAATCAAGCGGCACGCTGAAGCTCATAGTGGTGAGCTTGACATCGGCACGCACTCCCACGCCGTCGAATATATCGCTCTCACTTACTGACTTGAAGCCCATGTCCATCTTGACACCGGTCTGGAAAAAGAGAGGTGCGCTCTCTGTCAGGCTGAATCCATGTACATAGCCCACTTCAAATCCGTCAGTGGAAAAATCACCATAGCTGCGGTTAGAATACATAGCTGACACTCGGCTATACTGAGCTGCCGCGCTCTGTGCCGCCATGAGGCAAAGGGCGGCCACTAATACTTTCATGAGTTTCATTGTTGTGATAAATATTATAGGTTTAGCTGCAAATATAGTCAATAATGGCATCCGAACATCTCCATAATGCAGAAATAATTCGTACTTTTGGAGTTAAATACAAAAGAACGGCCTCCTATGGAAGAGAAACGATTATTTCTGCTTGATGCTTACGCACTCATATACCGTGCCTACTATGCTTTGATACGCTCGCCCCGCATAACCTCTAAGGGGGTGAACACTTCGGCCATATTCGGCTTCGTAAACACGCTCGATGAGATTCTGCGCAAGGAGAATCCATCGCATATGGCCGTATGCTTCGATCCGCCCGGCGGCCACACATTTCGCCATGACATGTATCCTGAATACAAGGCGCAGCGTGACAAGCAGCCGGAGGACATAACAGTGGCCGTACCGTACATAAAGCGCATACTTGAAGCTCGCCGCATACCCGTAATAGAGATTGAGGGCTATGAGGCTGATGATGTCATAGGCACACTCTCGCGCATGGCTGAGCCGGACGGATTCACCACATATATGATGACGCCTGACAAGGATTACGGCCAGCTTGTTACGGACCGTGTGTTCATGTACCGCCCGGCACTCAGGGGCGAAGGGTTTGAGATACGCGGCCCCCGTCAGGTATGCGAGCGCTACGGAATCAAATCGCCCGCCCAGGTCATTGACATGCTGGCTCTGGAAGGTGATGCCAGCGACAATATTCCCGGATGTCCCGGCGTGGGAGAGAAGACCGCCGTCAAGCTGATATCGGAATTCGGCTCGGTAGAAAACCTTATCCGCAACGCCCCGCTGCTTAAGGGAGCCATAAAAAAGAAGATAGAGGAGAATGCTGACCAGATACTGTTTTCAAAGGAGTTAGTGACCATACGCACTGACGTGCCGCTGCCGGGTATTACCCCGGAGTCACTCATACGCCGCGAGGAGGATGTAAACGCACTGGCCGAGGTGTACCGGGAGCTGGAGTTCCGCACCTTTCTCCGGCGTTTGGATCTTCCGGAAGAGAAACCGCGTGACGTCAAGGAGCCGCTTCAGGGGTCGCTCTTCGAATTCGGCACAGACTCAGATGCCGATGAAGGCACCACTCCGCAGGCTGCCACCACTACCACCACCTCCTACACTACTGCCGACACCATAGCCGAAATTGCCACAGCCATAGCCGAAGCGTCGAAGCACCCCCACATAGGAATATCTCTTACGGCTCCCGGCACCACGGTAATGACCTCACGCATAAATGCCATGGCAGTGTCACTGCCGTCAGGCACTACCACATATATCCCCATTACCGCATCGGCGCCTGAACGGCAGGACATAATGGCCGTGATAGAGCCATTGTTTACCAAGGGCAGTCCGGTACTGGTAGCGGACGATGTGAAGCGTGACATAATTCTGCTCCGCCACGAGGGTATAGAACTGACTACCGATTATTATGATGTAGGGGTGGCCCACTATATGCTCGACCCGGAAAAGAAACACACCATTGACAATATAGCCCTTACGTTTCTCAACGAGATACTGCCCGAACCTCCGGCCACTTCAGGCATAAGAGCCAAAGCCGTATCACCCACAGCCGCCGCCGAACGTTCAGCCGCTGTGGCAAGCGCATCGGTCCGCCTCTACGACATACTTTCACAAGCCGTGAGCCGTGAAGGCATGGAAAAGCTGTCGGCCGATATAGAAATGCCTCTTATCAAGGTGCTTGCCGACATGGAATGGGCCGGTGTACGCATTGACATATCCGAGCTCGCAGAACTGTCACGCCGCTACACGGCCCGGCTCAACGAAATGGAGCGCGAAGCATACAGGCTGGCAGGAAGCGAGTTTAACATAGCATCGCCCATGCAGGTGGGTGAGATACTTTTCGGACGGCTGAAGATTGACACCAACGCAAAGCGCACAAAGAAAGGATTCTACTCCACTACGGAGGAAATCCTTGAGAAGCACCGTGACAGCCATCCGCTCGTGGATCTGATACTGCGCATACGCGCGCTCCGCAAGCTCCTGACCACATACATAAATGCACTTCCTGAATTGGTGAATCCGGCTACAGGTAAGATACATACATCATATAATCAGACGGTGACAGCCACAGGCCGAATATCATCCACAGGTCCTAACCTCCAGAATATACCCATACGCTCCGATGACGGCAAGGAGATACGCCGTGCATTCATACCGGATAAAGGGGATATACTGCTCAGTGCTGACTACTCGCAGATAGAGCTGCGCCTCATGGCCGACCTCAGCGCCGATGCCGGCATGGTGGACGCATTCCTGTCAGGTGCCGACTTTCACCGGGCCACTGCGGCAAAGATATATCACGAACCGCTTGAAGAGGTTACCGACAGTCAGCGCCGTGCGGCCAAGACGGCCAATTTCGGCATAATATACGGCATATCGGCCTTCGGGCTGTCAGAACGTTTAGGCATACCACGCAGCGAATCAAAGAGCCTTATAGAAAACTATTTCCGCACTTATCCCGGAGTGAAGGAGTACATGGACCGCAGTATAGAGCAGGCACGCACACACGGATACGTCACGACCCGAATGGGGCGTAAGCGCCGCTTGCCTGACATAAACAGCCGCAATGCCGTGGTGCGGGGCTATGCCGAACGCAATGCCATCAACGCTCCTCTGCAAGGCTCGGCCGCTGACATAATAAAACTTGCCATGGTACGCATAAACCGTGAAATGCAGCAGCGAGGCATGCGCTCCACCATGATTCTGCAAGTACACGATGAACTGATATTCAACGTAGTACCCGATGAGCTACCCATGCTTACGGACATAGTGTCATCAACCATGAGCTCAGCCTACACAGGGCTTGTGCCGCTGGAAGTGTCCATAGGCACAGGACTCAACTGGCTTGAAGCCCACTAAACAAAACTGAAAGCTATGAAAAAATTACTCATACTGCTCACCGCCATATGGATCACAGTCCTTAGCTCGGTAGCTGCTACATATACCGTAGATGAGGTGCCTAACGTACACGTATCTGACCGTACGCTTTACGTTACTAACCCAGATGGAATCCTGTCAGCCGAAACCGTGTCACGGCTTGACCGTACACTGGCCGGCGTATGGGACTCTACGGGAGCTGAATTCGTAGTGGTGGCCTTGGATGACATATCCGGCTATGATGCAAACGAGTTCGCCACCAAGCTGTTCGAGCATTGGGGTATCGGCAAGAAAGATAAAGACAGTGGCCTGCTGCTCCTCATAGTGGAACAGCAGCATCAGATAGTGATACGCACCGGACGCGGTATGGAAGGCGTATTACCTGATCTGATATGTGGCCGTATAATACGCAATGTCATGACTCCGGCTTTTCGTGAAGGCGATTATGACCGGGGCACAATAGCCGCCGTAGATATGATGGCCGCTGCCATAACCTACCCTCAGGCTGCCGCCGAGCTGCGCAGCCGCTACGCCAATGACCGCCCCATGAGGAGTGATGAATCACTATCGCTTGATTCCATGGCCGGATTCCTGCTGAAACTTGGAGGCTTAGCCGCCCTGATAATGCTGGTAATAGTGCTGTACACCATGCTTTCCACTCGCAGCGATGAGCCTCAGGAACGGTGGCGCAGACTGAACTCGCTCAAGCCGGTGGCCTTGTTCCTATGTTTCTTCGGTCTGGGACTGCCACTCATAGCATACATTCCGCTTGTAGTGGCCATGAAAAGGATACGCAGCCGTCACAGGTCGTGCCCCAACTGCGGCAGCAAGATGCGCAAGCTTGATGAGGAGGCTGACAATGCGTACCTTACTCCGGCTCAGGACATAGAGGAACGTATCAATTCCATTGACTACGACGTATGGCTCTGCCCCACTTGCGGCGAAACTGACATAATAGCTTACGAAAACCGCAGCTCCTCCTATACGGAGTGCCCGGTATGCCACGCCAAGGCTTGCACACTTGCCTCTGACCGCATAGTATCGCAACCCACTCCTACCCACACAGGGCGCGGCGTACGTACGTACACCTGCCTCAACTGTCACAACAACACACAGAAGCATTACGACATACCCAAAATCATAGTAGCTCCTATAATAATAGGCGGTGGGGACGGCC
>JAMPBB010000021.1 GCA_023666885.1 Muribaculaceae bacterium
TGTTGCAGGGTCAATATCGCTTGTCGATTTTAAATGAAAGAGCCGTGATGTTTTTTCAGCCTGTCGCTCAAAAGGTCAAATACCCTTACTATGTACCGCAGCGGATCCAGCACTATGCCACCGTGCAGGCCGTGCTTGCGGTAGGCTATGAGATGGTCCGCAAATATGCGGCGATGGCTCTCGAGCCCCGATGACGAGGCCCCGCCCATGCGCATTGTCACGCAGTCCATAGGCACATACCGTGTGTCTATACCCATGACGTATATGGCGCGGAGCAGATACTCGAAATCGGCCGCCACGGCAAACTGTGTGTCATACTCGCCTATCCGGGAGCATGTGTCATGACGGCAGTAGAACGACGGGTGTGCCGGCATGAAGCCCAGGCGCATCATCCACCGGCGGAAATTGCGCGAGCTGTAGTAGCGCACGCACTCTTCCGGAGCATCCGGCCGTACGTAATGCACATCACCGTACACTGCATCGGCTTTCGATGCCTCAAGCTCCCGGGCTATACGGCTCAACACATTGGCCGTGGTGTAGAAATCATCGCTGTTGAGTATGCCCACTACATCGCCCGTGGCCATGTTCAGCCCCTTGTTCATGGCATCGTAGATACCGCTGTCGGGCTCCGATATGTACCGGAGGCGCCCCTCGCCGTAGCGAGGAGCATAGGATCGTACTATATCCATGGTGCCGTCAGTCGACGCTCCGTCCACTATTATGTGCTCCCAGTCCTGATAGGTCTGGCTGAGCACACTCTCCATAGTGTCACGCAGCGTGGCGGCACTGTTATATGTGGCAGTTATTATGCTTATCTTCATTTTTAATCGTGCGTCTATCCGTGTTATTTGACATCCTCTTCTTTCACCCAGTCAGTCCACAAGGTGGGCGGGTAGCGCCAGGAGTCGGCGTAAGCATCCGGGAGCACCTCGCCTGAGAGCACCATCATCACCGAATGGGCGGTGTCGGTGCGCATGCAGTTGGCATAGCCCGGAGGCACGCACACTATGCGACTCTCCTGTTCCGACAAGCGGAATATCTGAGGCTTAAGATGGGCTGAAGGCCGGTGCCAGTCATCGATCTTCACCACTGCCAGTTCGAAAGTGCCCTTCACGCAGTAAAACCACTTCCGCTCCCAGCGATGTCCGTGCCAGCCGCGCACCACCTCCACGTCAGGATGATGTATGAAGTACATCCTCCGGGCGCCTTCCAGATGGAACCCGTTGACCGATGTTATACGTCCCCTATGGTCCGTGAACACCTCGCCTTCTATTACCTTAACCTCGTCGTTCATACTTGTTGTATAAAAGAAACGACAATATGGTTAAATTTGTTGTAGTCGTTAACGAATTCTGTTAAAAGATTGTCGCATCTACGGCAGAAATCCCTGTAATCATTGGCATTTACCCACTCCTTGAGCTTCACGTCCAGCCCGGAGCAGTCATTGAGGCTGAGCCCCAGATTGTAGCGCTCCACATAGGAGCCTTGTGTGCTGTCAGAGGTCACTATCATTGGGCGCTTGCATATCAGCGAATTGTAGAAGCGGTTAGAGAGTGCCGTGCTGTGTGATATTATGCGCGGATAGTATATGTTCAGATACGTGCAGTCATCTATATATCCGCGTTCATCTTCCTTGTTATAAAAGCCTTTGAACTCTATGTTTGTTATTTTTTCTGCCGTGGCATACTCCTTAAGCTGTTCTGAGCTTACTCCGCGCCCTATGAAGCGCATGGTTATGTCGCTGCGGTCACGCAGCGCGTCTATCACCTCGCGGTTTGCCTCGTAGTCACGTATGGAGCCTATGGTGAGCACGTCAATGCCCTCCGCAGGCCACGGTTCAGGATTCTTTTCATCAAGAGCCCGGCGCACATTGCCTATCACAAAGTTGTGTGACAGCACATAGTCATACCCCTGTGGCAGGCACTTCTTGAATCCCGGCGATGATATGACATTGGCATAGCTGTGGTCGAGCACCGTGCGGAACGGCCTTTTCAGCAGTCCTATCTGCTCTATTGAAAGGTCGCGATAGTCAAATATGTACCGGCCCGAAAAATGCTTCTTCAGGAATCCGGCCAGCGGTATGGCTATCTGCGGGCCGAAAATCAGGACCTTGTCGTAGCCGCCGCTGAGTAAAGTGCGCTTTATAAACCGTATGTAGCCAATGAACGCCCCCACCTTATGTATGCGGCTCAGAGAGTTGTCCTGCGGACGGTCATATTCTATGCCCATGCCCGGTTCTGACCCGTCACGGTTCCAGTATATTACATCGTACGGCACGCCTTCCCTATCCAATATCTCCATGTATGCCGCCGTATACGGACATATCCACCGGTTGCCGGGCAGTACAAGCGCTATCTTCATATTGTCAGTGGTATCAGTCATAACAATCCTGATTTCAAATGTTCCTGGAATGCCGCCACGGTATGTTCCTTGCTATATAGGTCGCTTACCGTGTACGGCTCATTTTTTATCCTGCTATATGTCTGCGCCAGTGCCGATGCCGTGCTGGCGCATGTATAGCCTAAATGGTATTTGTTTATGAGCTCTCCTGTCATACCTTTGGCCGACCCTATTGTCGGGCAGCCGAACTGCGAGGCATAGCCTATTATACCGCTGCTTTGCGACGTTTCATGGTATGGCATCAATATGGCATCGGCTCCGGTACAAAGATTGGCAAGGAATGTAAAGCTGCAAAATTCATCATATACGTGTATGCTTACGCCCCTCTTACTCATATCCTCCACTTTCCGGTAGAATGCCTCGCGTATGTCAGCAGCTACACGTCCGGCGAATACAAATACATATTCTCTGCGTTCAGCTTCGGTGAGCAGCGCCATGGAGTCAAGAATGTCAAGTGTGCCTTTGCGGTACTGTAGAGCCCCGATGTGTATCATAAGCTTCCTGTCCGGGCTTACGCCGAGCTTCCTGCGCACCTCTTCACGCGTGAGGTCGGCATGGATCACATTTGACGGATCCGGCAGGTACTTGAACTTGGTGCTGGAGTATAACCTGTTGAATTCATCGGCTGATGCCGAATCATTCAATATGTATATGGTCTTGAACCGCTTGAAGCGTGCATATATGTTGTACTTCAATTTGTTGAGCAGGTTTTGCGTCAGGGAAGCTTCATTACGTTCATACAGATAAATCTTATAGATTATGCCGGATACAGATATGTTGCTACGTAATGTTACGGGAGCTGCGGGCAGCAGCTCCATCAGTGTTAATGCGAATACTGAGTCAGCACCGAATTTTTCAGCCGTCCTGTTTATTGTTCTTATCCGGGCAGCCGATGATCCATACATCCCTTTCCCTATGTATTCCGATATTTCGTGCTGAGGTATGTATTCCCACACGATATTGTCTGGCTTGGCCCAATCCATGTTTGGCTGTACTGACTTGAACTCCTCCGGCACTACGAATACATATCTGTGTCCGTTGAGCTTTCTGCATACATGGTATATATGATGCAGATATTCCGGATGATGTCCTTTTGCTGCGTCAGTGTATATAAGTGTAGTTTTCATATCGGTTATGAGCGCCATATGAGGGATGGGTTGCCCTTAAGTAATTTATGTATTTGTATTGTGAACACCACACCGTATATAATGTTTATTATGCACATTGATGTAACTACACCTATGGCTCCCATAAACCTGCCGAGATACAATGACAGTGGTATGTGGCAAAAGAGTCCTATTAGTGTTACGTATGTCTGTATCTTTATGGCGCCTATGCCGTTTATCAATGTGGTCTGTAGCGTTACCCATGCCTGGATTATGGTGGCTATAGTTACGGCTACAGTCATTGATATAGGGACAAGCGTATCGCTTCCCACCCAAAATCTGTACACTACACCTGACAGCAGTGCCATGACCACTTCCGATATGGCAAGTATCATGAACAGGTGAGTCATGTGGCGGTACACATTCTGCATCCAGTCATACTCACCCTTGGTATAGGCATCAGTAAACGCCGGCCATAATGGTGTCAGTATCAATGTAAATATCATCAGCCCGGTACCGAGATACTTGTACGCTATATTGTAGGCCGTAACCCATTCGGGTGTCGAAACATTTGATATGAGTACGTTGGCTGCTTGATATAGCACCACAAGCTGTATCTGTATTATGAAGAATTTCACTCCGAGCGAGAACAGGCTCTTTATGGCCGTTTTGTCAAATAGCCTGAGGTCCGGGCTCACCGGTTTCAGCTGTCCGCTGAACAGCCATCCCGTGGCCACTATCAGTACTATTACAGGAAGATACGAAATAGATTCAGCCAATGTCACCAATGAGGGCGGTACGGTCTTGGTAAGGATGTATATTACTATTACTGACAAAAAATTACCTATTATAGGAAACGCTCCGGCAAGAGCCGTCCTCTGATACGCTGACAGCACTGATGATATGGTGTTGAATATCATTTGCAGGCAGAAGCATGACACCATTATCCTCATCACCTCTGTAAGCTGGGCATTGTATGACTGGGTCACGTTCAGGAATCGGCTCCAGTTTATAGCCGGGACAAGCGTATACATTATTACCCACAGCGGTATGAATATCAGGAGCATTATGCCGTAGGTGGTGGACACCAGCACCTTTCCGCGAGACAAATCACCCACGGCAAGAGCCTCGGCCAGTTTGTTTTTAAGGCCTAATGTAAATCCTATATCAAAAAAGTTCAGCCACAGCATGATGGATGATACGGTAAGCCATATGCCATACAGCTCATCGTCCATATATCCCAGGGTCAGAGGCACCAGTATGAGCTGTATCAGGATGCTGCACCCTTTTATGAGCAGCGAGCCTATTATGTTCTTCTTGGCTTTTACACTTCGCTCATTGCCTGATGACAGGGCTCTCCTTATATGTGCTATAAGTCCGCTCATATGGGTGAGATGCCTAATTTGATTTAGAGCAGTGTGTCTACGATACGACTGCATGCCTTGCCATCGCCGTAAGGGTTCACGGCGTGGCTCATGGCGTGGTATGCCGCAGCATCATCCAGCAGCTCTGATACGTTGGATGTGATCATGTCATAGTCAGTGCCCACAAGTTTCACCGTGCCGGCCTCGAGGGCTTCGGGGCGCTCGGTGGTGTCACGCATCACCAGTACCGGCTTGCCCAGTCCGGGAGCCTCCTCCTGTATGCCGCCGCTATCGGTAAGCACTATGTCTGACAGCTCCATGAGCCGCACGAAGTTGAGGTACTCGAGCGGTTCTATGAAGAAGATGTTGCTGTATGTGGTCAGATCCTCGCCGAACACCTCGTGTATGGGGCGGCGCACATTGGGGTTCAGGTGCATGGGATACACGAAGTCCACATCAGGATACGTGGCTCCCAAATCCTTTATGGCGCGGCATATGGATATGAATCCGTCACCGAAGTTCTCGCGGCGGTGTCCGGTTATGAGCACTAACCGGCGCCCTGCGCTCTTGCGGCTTACGTCATATCCGGCCTCCTTTAGGGATGCGTCACATTCGGCGGCCAGTCCGGGCTCGGTCTTTATGCGGTCCACCACCATGTGCAGGGCATCGATTACGGTGTTGCCCGTCACGGTTATGGAGCTTTCGGCCACACCTTCGCGGAGCAGATTGTCGCGGCTCAGGAGGGTGGGGGCAAAGTTGTACGTGGCTATGCGTCCGGTTATCTGCCGGTTCATCTCCTCGGGCCACGGGCTAAGTATGTTGTGTGTGCGCAGTCCTGCCTCCACATGCCCCACGGGTATCTGCTGGTAGAATGCCGCCAAAGCAGCGGCCATGGATGTGGTGGTGTCACCATGCACCAGCACCACATCGGGCTTCACCTCCGCAAGCACGTCGCGCATGCCGGTAAGCACACGTGCCGTAACGTCATACAGATCCTGCCCCTGCTTCATTATGTTCAGGTCATAGTCAGGAGTTATGTCGAATATCTCCAGCACCTGGTCAAGCATCTGCCGGTGCTGCCCCGTAACGCATACCACCGGGGTAAATTCATCCTTCCTCAACTGAAACGCCTTTACCAGCGGTGCCATTTTTATGGCTTCGGGTCTGGTACCGAACACGAGCATTATCTTTTTCATAATAGTTAATGTGTGTAGTTTTAATTTCTATGACCTATTGAGTCATTATGGTCTGATACGGGACATAGCGGCTGCTGGCTATATCTGACGTCACGTCCGAGGTGTGTATCAGGTAGAATATGAACAGCGAGGCCATGGCGGCCGATATGCCTGCGCGTACATAGCGCGGCTTAGGCAGCATGCTTGCACAGGGATATATGGTGAATATCATGAACATGCTGTAATACTCCACCATGCGTGATACCACTGACGTGTTAAGAAACAGGTATACCCCGGCCAGCAGACCCACTCCGAGCACACTCATGAAGTAGGCCTCCTGAAATTCTACCGACAAGCGCTTGCGCTTCTTCTTAAGCCCCGTATACAGCAGGTACACCTCTATGAGTACCAGCAGTATGGATACGAGGCCGCCGTAGGAATCCTCCATGTCCAGATACATCTCGTATCGGCTGAACGCGGAGCCTTGCAGCAGCACAAACAGGCTCTTCAGGCTCATGAGTATCAGGAATCCCATTATCATCACTATGGCCGCTAACTTGAGCGACAGCTTTTTACGGAACATGTACACGGGTATGATGCCAAACAGTATGAGCGATGAGGGATGGCATAGGAACGCCGCATAGTACATAGCCGCTAAAGCGAGTATCTTTCCCCACTTTGACATTCGGCTGTTAAGGCATGCGAATATGCATATGCCTATGGCCATGGCCAGGTTCTGGCGCAAGGTGCTCAGTGACGACATGTACAGGAACGGCCACAGGGCATAGACTAACAGGGCGTCGCTCAGGCCTCGGGTGTTGGTGCGGTAGAGCGATTTCAGCCCTATGTACAGTGTGGGGTATATCAGGCAGGCGGTTATGCTTATGGGGAGCCAGTCAAGCCCCGTTTCTCTGCCTATGCTGAATATCATGGTCCAGAACCATGAATACATGCGCCGGGCCGTGAAGAAGTGGCTTTCATGGCTGAAGGAGGCGTACATGTGATAGTCCCATCCGGTGTCGTAGCGCAGGGCGGCAAAGAGCAGCATCACTACTATCATGGTCTTGGCCATGCGGTAATGATGAAGCACCAGTATTACGGCAGCGAACAGTATGTAGGGTATCATAGACGGTCAGGGTGAGGTATCAGCTCCATTATCTTGCCCGGTAGTGATGCGTTTACCGTAGGGGCGAGCATGCGGTGGCGATGCAGGTCAGTGCCTGTGGCGTGGTAGTAGCCGGCCTTGAGCAGATGCTTGGCACGCTCGCGCACATCCGGCCCGTACAGCCCGGCCAATGAGGAGAGGTTCATCTGCATCTTTATGCCCATGGAGTGCAGCCGGTCATAATCGGCAAGCTCCATATAGCGGTAGCGCTCGGGGTGGGCCAGCAGAGGGAAGTAGCCCGCGCTCTTTATGCGCTCGAGTATGCCGTACAGATCCATGGGCGGAGTGTAGTAGCTCGTTTCCACAAGCAGATGGTTGCCTTCGGGGCCTATGGGCAGCAGTTCGCCGGACTCCAACCGCTCCTCAAACAGATTGTCCATCATGTTCTCGGCCGCCAGATGCAGCTCGAGCGGCCCCTTGTAGGCCTCCTTCAGCTCCTCGAAGCGCGCCCGCAGGGCCTCGGGCGTATTGGGCACGTCCTCCATTATGTGGGGGGTGAACCATACGCGGGCCACGCCCATGGCATCGTAGTCGGCCAGTATGCGCAGCGACTGCTCCATGCTGTCCACACCGTCATCCACGCCCGGCAGTATATGGCAGTGCCAGTCAGTGAATCCTTTCATGTATCCGCCGGATGCCAGCGTGGTTCTATGGGTGAATGGCCACATTATGCTCTTCCTCCTTCAGTTAGGTTACTTGTCAGTGTGATAGCTGCCGTAATTGCCGTAGCCATATCCGTAGCGGTAGCCGTACTTTGAGCCGTAGCGGGCCGATGTGGTCTGCACGCCGTTGAGTATGAGCGACATGTTGTTGAACCTGTCCGTATGGTACAGTTTCTCGAGCTCGGGCAGCAGTGCGCGCTCAAACAGGCCGGCGCGTATCACGAATATGGTGCGTGTGGCCAGCTTGGATATCACAGCCGTATCAGCCACTATGTCTATGGGCGGACAGTCGAGCAGTATGTAGTCATAGTCAGGCTGAAGCTTTTCTATCATCTCGGCCATGCGTTCCTGGCCTAACAGTTCCGAGGGGTTGGGCGGCATGGTGCCTACAGGCATCACATCCACGCCTTTCACTTCGGGCAGCGGGCGTATCACCTCACGGTAGTCCTCTATGGTTTCGCTCAGATAGTCGGCCAGGCCGCGATGCGGATTGTTGATGAATGCCGAGGCCGATGCGCGGCGCAGGTCAGCGTCCACCACCAGCACACGCTTGCCCTTAAGCGCCAATGATGCAGCCAAGTTCATGGTGATGAGTGACTTTCCTGACCCGGGGTTGAATGACGTTATCATCACTACCTTGCAGCCTTTCTCCTTGGCCGACATGAACTCGAGGTTGGTACGCAGCACGCGGAAAGCCTCGTTGACTATATCGCGTGAGCCTTCGCGCACCAGCAGGTCCTTGATGCCGGCGTTCTCGCGCTTTTTCTTGAGCACGGGCTTGTCCTTGTGGTGCTCATCGTGTATGGCCGGTATCTCGCCCATCAGCGGCATGGTCAGGCTCTCCACATCCTTCTTGCCGCGTACGCGGGTGTTCATGGTCTCGCGTAGCCATATTATGCCGAACGGTACAAGCAGACCTATCATGAAGGCCACGAAGAGTATGAGCATGGTCTTGGGCGATGTTGGGTAGTCCTCGCCGAAGGGGGGATCGATTATACGCGTGTTGTAGGCGGTGAATGCCTGCGTGAGCTGGTTCTCCTCGCGGCGCTCAAGCAGGAACAGATAGAGCGATTCCTTTACCTTCTGCTGGCGCTCCACGCTCAGCAGATAGCGTGCCTGGTTAGGGCTTGCGGCTAAGTGCCCGGTGGCCGTGGATATCTCGCTCTGATAGCTGCGCAGCTGCTTGGTCAGAGCGGTAATCACATTGTCGAGTGACACCAATATGTTCTTGTGCTGTGAATTGAGCGCCTCGCCCAGATCCTGCACCAAGGGGTTGGACTCCGATGATGCGGCTATCAGACGGTTGCGTTCCAGCACCATGGTGTTATACTCCTGTATCTGCTGCTCGAGTGCCGAATTGTCTATGCCTGAGTTGGCCGGCAGAGGTACGGTTATGCCGTTCTTGCCCATCTCCTGACGCAGGAAGTTGGCCATATACAGCTGATTGTTAGTGAGCAGCATTTCGGCCTGATTCTTCGATGACTGTTCTAAATACATCTCGGAAGTGGCCTTCAGGTCAGGCAGCAGGTTTTCGGACTTGTACGATGATATGTCGGAGTCCACTTCGCCGAGCTCGCGCTCAAGTACGTTCAGACGGTCGTTTATGAAGTTGGACGTCGACATCATCACCTGGTTCTTGTCAGCTATCCACCGCTTGTTGTACTCGGCCACGAGGGTGTTGAGCAGGTCATCGGCCTTCGCTATCGAGGAGTTGGAGTAGCTTATGTTTATCACATTGGCATCCTCCTCGCCAAGCGATACCTTTATCTGCTTCACGAGCTGCTTGGCCTGTACTATGGGCGATGAATGGAAGTAGGTTATGGTCTTGCCTATATACTTGTCAGAGTACCACGGGGTGCAGCTGAACATCACCTTGCCCACAGGGGTCTGAATGGTCTGTCCTACCATGCCTTCGGCTTTGCCGCTTATCTTCTTGTTGTCCTTCTTGAAGTCCCAAAGCTTTACATGCCCGTTCTTGTCGGCCTCGAATTTGAACAGTATTGAGGGCGCCACACTATCTATCAGCGTAACGCTCAGCGGATTCTGCTTGTACAGTTCCACGGGGCGCAGTCCGTTCTTGGCATAGTAGCCTGAATTGATACCTAACTGTTTCACCACTGACTCCATCAGCGACACGCTCTTCATGGCCAACATCTCGTTCTGTATCATGTTGTTGGTCTTGAACACGTTGAATCCTGATGACATGGCTTTTTTCAGCGGATTGCTCGTTTCCTCATCATCCTTTATAAGAATGGTGGTAGTACGGGTGTACACCGGGGCTGTGCGCACCAAATAGAATGCGGCCAGCCCTAACATTACTACCAGTGATATTACATACCACCACCATCGTGCCACGCTGAGCGATAGCAGATTCTTGAAGTCGAATGACGATTTCGCCTGATCGGCGCCTGTGATTTCAGCGTCCTTTTCCATTTATGTGTAGTTGGAACGGTTGTAATTCTTTTTATTTAAATATGAGAACGGCTACGGTAGTGAGCAGTGATGCGAGCGACATCCAGAACGAGGCTGACTTGAAGCTGTTGTCGTTGATCGACGCCTGTCCGGCGCGGGTGTTGTTCGGAGCCACATACACCACATCGCCCTGCTGGAGGAAGTAGGCCGGCGAATCGAACATGTCCTTCGAGCGCAAATCCATCACGTAGGTCACACGCTTGCCGTCCTGCTCGCGTATCACGTACACCTGGTCACGCTTACCGTATATGGTAAGGTCACCGGCCTCTGACAGCGCATCGAGCACCGTGAGCTCATCCTGCTTAACGGAATATCGGCCCGGCTTGTTCACTTCGCCCATCACCGATACGTACAGATTATTGAATTCCACGCTCACTACGGCGTCCTTCACCTGGGCGCTCCGTATGAGCCGGTTCTTTATCTCGGCGGCTATCTCCTCGCGTGTCAGTCCGCCCACGTGTATCTCGCCCAGCTGCGGGAAGTCGATGTTGCCCTTCGAGTCCACGGTATAGCCCATCATATCGCCGTTCGATGTCGGGGTGTCACTGCCGGCCATAAGGCGCGAGTTAGGCTGGAGCAGATTGTACAGAGCCGACAGTTTAGGGTCACGGCATGTAACCACTATTGACAGATTGTCGCCCGGCTGGACCTTCATCTTGTTTATGTTAAGCATGGTTTCCTGCTGCGCGGTAGGCAGGTCCTGGAAGTATACCACGTTCTTTGAGGAATGACATGATGCGAACGCCACCATTATTGTAATGGCGAGAAGGGTGCGGTACAGTACGTTCATCGGCTCTACTGATATTTTGGTTTAGTGTGTTGTGGTTAATACGGGGTAGCTGCGGGTCGCACGTAGCTACTCGTACTTGTTAACGTTTTTTTTGTGGCAAACAGTATGTCTGCATCCGCAAATGTAACATTTTTTAATGATTCAACCAAAAAAAGCTACCGCCGGGGAATGCTCCCCGGCGGTAGCCGTATAGTTATGTGATTCCTATGCTGAAATCTCGCTCTTAAGCCTTGGCGGTCTTGACGGCCTTGGCCTTCGATGCGTTGCGGCGGCTGTCGGTCAGATAAGCTACCGGAGCTGCCACGAACATTGTGGCCAGAGTGCCTATTACCACGCCGAATATCATGGCGAAGGTAAACGAGCGGATAGAGTCGCCGCCCAATATGAATATGCACAGGAGCACGAGCAGCGTCGATGCCGAGGTCATTATGGTACGGCTCAATGTGGAGTTGATGGAGCGGTTCACATTAGTGGCAAAATCCTGCTTGGGATACAGCCCTATGTTCTCACGCACACGGTCGAATACCACCACCGTATCGTTTATCTGATAACCTATCACCGTAAGTATGGCCGCTATGAAGCTCTGGTCTATCTCCATGGCAAACGGGAACACGCCCCAGAACAGCGTGTAGAAGCCTATTATGGAGAAGGCTGTGAACGCTACGGCTGCAAGTGCGCCTACGGAGAAGGCTATGTTGCGGAAACGTATCAGTATGTACAGGAACATGGCTATCAGTGACAGTATCACAGCTATGTAAGCATCCGTACGCATGTCGTTGGCCACGGTCGGTCCCACCTTCTGCGAGCTCTGTATGCCCACGTTCTCGTTGGTGGTCGAGAAGTCGGCTATGCTCATGCCGCCTATCTCATCCTTCATGCCGTTGTACAGTATCTCGGTTATCTCGGCGTCGATGTTCTCGTCATCAGAGTCTATCTTATAGTTGGTGGATACACGCACCTTGGTGTCGTCGTCAATGGTTATCACCGATACCTGGGCTCCGTCAAATAGCGGAGCCAGCTTGGCCTGAAGCTCATGGGTCTTCACGGGGTGATCGAACTGTACCACATAGTTGCGGCCGCCGGAGAAGTCTATACCCTGGTTCAGACCGCGCAGGAACAGTGAGCCGATCACTATCAGCGCAAATGCACCGCATATGCCGAACGATACCTTGCGTGCGCCCAAGAAATTGAACTTCGAGTTCTGGAACATCTTGCCCGAAAGGGGAGTGGTGAAGGTAAGACGCTGGAACGGCTTCGACTTCTCGCCTATTATGAACACGAGGCGTGTCAGGAACACTGCGGTGAAGAACGAGCAGATTATACCTATGATAAGTGTGGTGGCAAAGCCCTTGATAGGACCGGTACCGAACATGAGCAGTATTATGCCCGTGATTACCGAAGTAAGGTTAGAGTCGAATATGGCTGAGAACGCATTGCTGTAACCGTCGGCTATGGCAGTGCGTATGTTCTTGCCGGCGCGGAGCTCTTCCTTGGTGCGCTCGAATATAAGCACGTTGGCGTCAACGGCCATACCTAAAGCCAGCACTATACCGGCTATACCTGACAGTGTGAGCACTGCCTGGAACGAAGCCAGGATACCGAACGTGAAGAAAATGTTGAATATCAAGCCTAAGTTGGCTATCAAGCCCGGTATCACACCGTAGAAGGCCATCATGAATATCATCAGGAGCACCAACGCTATGATAAATGACATGAAGCCGTCCTCTATAGCCTGCTGACCAAGCGACGGGCCTATCACGGTATCGCTTATTATGTCCACCTTGGCAGCCATCTTACCGCTCTTGAGCACGTTGGCAAGGTCCTTGGCCTCATCGGTGGTGAAGTTGCCGGTTATCTGTGTGCGGCCTCCTTCTATGGGGTTCTGCACCACGGGGGCTGAGTATACCTGACCGTCAAGCACCACAGCCACCTGCTTCTGCACGTTGGCTGCCGTCAGACGTGCCCACTGCTTGGCTGCGTCCGGCTTCATGTTCATGCTCACGTAGTTGCCGCCCACCATGTTGTCAAATTCGTTTGAGGCCGATGTCACCACGTCGCCGGCCAGAGCGGCCTTGCCGTTCGAGGTCTTCAGCGCCAGCAGCGAGTACAGGTCTATGCTGCGGCGAGCCTTGGTGGCAGTGTCGGTCATCTCTACGGTCTGGGGCTTGACCTCCCATGCCAGACGCAGGTTCGAGGGCAGTATGCGGCGAGCGGCGTCCGATGCTATGATGGAGTCGATGGCAGCACGCTGTGCTGATGTGGCCACACCCACGGTTACGCCGCGCGGATCGCCAAGCTGCATGAAGTTGCCGAAGAATGTGCGGTATTTGCCTACAGTGTCGGCAGCCAGTGTGCGCTCCAGTTCCGAAAGGGCGTTCTGGAAGTCGCTTACAGGCATTGTTTCGTAGAATTCAAGGTTGGCCGACGATTTCAGCAGCTCGCGTACGCGGTCATGCTCCTTCACGCCCGGAAGCTCCAGGAGGATTTGGCCGTCGTTCTCGAGTTCCTGTATGTTGGGGGCCACTACACCGAACTGGTCTATACGGCTGCGGAGCACGTTGGTAGAGCTGCTCACGCGGTCCTTCACTTCCTGCTTCAGTGCTGCCTCTACGGCCTGGTCGTTGTCGCCGCGCTTCACCTGGTCGCGGAACACCACTGAGAAGTCGCCCTGCGGGTCCAGCTTGCGGTATTCGCGGCAGAATATTGCCACATAGTCATTGCTCCGGGTAGCCTTCACCACTGAGTCAGTGTTGGCTATGGCACGGTCAAAATAGGCGTTGCCCTCGGCGTTGGCCATCGAACGCAGTATGTCAGGCACCGATACCTGAAGCGTCACGTTCATGCCGCCCTTGAGGTCAAGGCCCAGCCCTACGCCTAATTTCTGTACTTCATTGTAAGTGTAGCCCATCCACACCTTCTCCTTGCTTATGGAGTCGATGTAGGTCTTGTAGGCCATTCGGTAAGTGTCGGAATTCGTGCCGGCTGCTCCCGCTGTCTGTTCGGCATATGCTTTAGCCTTGTCCTCGTAGTGGTTGCCTACAAGGGTAAATGACAGATAGAACAGGCAAATAAGCACTAAGAAGATGGCGATTATCCCCGCCACTACGCTTCCTAATTTTCCTTTTTGCATTGTTAATAATTGAGAATGATATGGGTTATTAATTTAAAAAATTTCGCTTATTCACGCTTTTTCAGCTTGCAAATATACTACTTTATTTTAAAACAGCCGCAATTACAGCCATTTTAACTGCCCACAGCAGTTATATTTATGCAAAATGCGCCCCCTGCTGTAGGAGGCGCATCGGGTAAGTACAGGTTATTTCTTCAGCAGCTCGTTTATATAGGCCACCATCTCCGGGGTGTGCTCCTCCACGCTCTCGAGCATCTTCACCTGGGCGCGGGTGCGCACCAGATTGTGCTCCGGATAGGCTATCTTATAGTAGGTGTCGCCGTTTATGTAGTCAGTCAGGAAGCGCACTGCCTGCATGTAAGGGAACAGCGCTGCGGCATACGGCAGCATCTCTATCTCCGTAGGGGTCAGGAACGTGCGGGCTTCGCTCAGATACCCTTCGGTAAACGCCTTGAATATGTCCATGTTGAAGTTTACCTTGCTCAAGTCCGGCTCATCCTCGGCCGAGGTGCACGCTCCCGTGCGCAGGAAGTCGCCATAGTCGCTGAATATGAAGCTCGGCATTACGGTGTCAAGGTCTATCACGCACAGCACGCGGCCTTCGGCATCGAACATCATGTTGTTGACCTTGGTGTCGCAGTGGCACACTCGCTTGGGCAGCTTGCCCTCGCGGTACAGACGCTCGGCAGCTGTCATGGCCTCGGCGCGGCGCAGGAGGTCGTCCACTATCGGCTGCACTTCCTTGAGTCGTCCGGCGGCGTCGGCCTTCACGGCATCGTCAAGCTGCTTGAGGCGGAACTCCATGTTGTGGAAGTCGGGTATCGACTCTACCAGCTTGTCAGGTATGTCCACGAGCTGAGCCTGGAAGCGGCCGAAGGCTGCACCGGCATGGCGGGCATAGTGGGGGTTCACCTCCTCGAAGGTATATGCGTCAGGTATGAACACCATCATTCGCCAGTAGCTTTCGCCGTCATAGTAATACGTCTTGTCACTGTCCTTCAGAGGCAGGAACGTAAGCACGCGGCGGTCTATATCCTCGGCGCCCTCCGCCTCGAGCTTGCGGCGTAGGTGCCGGGTCACGGCGGCTATATTGTTTTGCAGCCCCTCCACATCGGTAAATATGTGGTGGTTTATGCGCTGTAGCACATAGTCGGGGGTCGATGCATCGGCGGTGTTCACACGGTACGTGTCGTTGATCAGGCCGTTGCCTAAAGGCTTGATTTCACTAATAGTGCCCTTTGTGGCAAAGCGGCTCACTATCTCATTAAGCTTGTGGTTCATGATATCTGTTTAGGGTTGTTATGGTTTGTCATTCTGTTACTTCGGCCATTGCATCAGGGTCGGGCTCCCACTGTCCGGGATTCGTTTCCGACATCCTCACCAGGTCCATGGCCGGATATATGTCGCGCGGATCATCATCAAGGGCATCGCCCGCAGCATCCGCGTCTATCAGTACGGCTGTGCCCGCCTCGCGGTCCACCGCCACTACATAATTGTCGCCGAATGTCACGTCATCGGCTATAAACTCTCTGATTGCTGATTCTAAACTTTCCTTAAGCATCTTAGTGTGGGTCTACTGTTCGTTGATTGCAAATTTACACAAAATAAGGCAACTATATTAATATTCCGGTCTTAAGTATGTCAGAATACAATGGATTATTCCTATCCTCAATCAGGAGTATGGGCTCTATCAGATTGCTTATCTTGCGTTTTAATTTCCATAAGAGGGGAGTGTCAGCAAAGTAGTCATCGTTTAGGCTGTCTACCACCACGGCTATGTCTATATCGCTTTCCTCGGTATATGTCCCCTTGCTGAATGAACCGTAAAGGTAAAGAGCCTTTAGCGGTAGCCGTTCAGCCACAGCTTCTTTATATCGTTTTGCCAGCTTTATAGCCTGCTCTTTATCCATAATCTCAGTTCGTTTGTCTGTTTTATAAGCTCCATGCACCTATCGGCCGTAAGGCTTCTCATCAGGCGTTCTTTGTATGAAGGGTATCGGGCTTCTATATTCAGAGGTTCAAGGGAGTCTATGACATCAAATTGCGTATCGGACAAATATTTGTCAAGGCCGTTTTTTTCAGCCAGTCGTGAAAGGCTGTGTATTTTCAGTGGAGGTTCACTTGACACACTGCACCAATATGCTTTTAATATCTTCTCGATAACCTGATGACACATGAAGCCAACATAAAGATAACGTTTGGTGGACAACATAGCATTTGCTGTGTCAAAGTCATAATCTGACATTTCCATCCAATATGTCACTTGTTGGTTCATTAGTGTGGGTATACTGTTCGTTGATTGCAAATGCAAATATAGCGGTTCTGTCCGATTTTATGCACTTTGCCGTGCTAAAAAATCTTCTGATATGTTTGTCAGTCTGCCGTTACCATGGCCTCGGCTCCATAGCCCCCGCCGATGCCGGAGAGGGATGCGGCTGTCCGTAGAAGTCGGTGGTCGGAAGGGGTAAAGCGCCCTCGGGCGTGGCCGACGCATCGGCCCATCCTATGGCCGGGCAGTCCGGAAGCAGCCTGTAGTCAAATAGATAAGTGGCTCTGTCCGTGTAAAATGGCTCATCGGCTTCCCATATCATATCCACGAAGTGGTCATCATCCGTACCGGTGCTCGACATCACGCATCGCCTCAGCCACACATCAGTGCCGTCAAGCTCGCCGTGCGACAGCTCGGCTCCCAGGCCCCACAGCACACAGTTGGCCATACGCACCGTCAGCCCGCTCAGCATATCATCCGCCGGGTCATTGCCGGCAAGCACCACGGCCGGTCCGGGATAGGTGAACAGATAATTGTTCGACACCGTGCAGTGGCTCAGCACATGCTCGCCCCCCTGAAACAGCAGCACTCCGCTGCCGCCTTCGGCCAGCTCGCAGCCCGTGGCCTTGATGCCCGCCATCCGGGCCTCAAGCACATAGCCGTGGGCGTTGCGCAGGCGGCAGTTTACTAACTCTATGGCCGTCTGTCCGCCGCCGTAAGCCGTGATAGAATCCAGCACCACTCCGCTCCACGTGTTTTCTATCACCGTCTGCACCATGCGGTTGTCGCGTGACGTACGGCTGAATACCACGCCTTCCCACTGCCTTGACATCACCTCATACGGAATGTCGGCGGCCACTATCCCTGTGCGGTCGCCCCTCATCCACACGGGAGCCTCCGGTGTGCCTTCCGAGCGCAGGGTGCCGTGCACGCGCATCACCGCCTTGTCATGGAAATACAGCCGCGTACCCGCCTCAAGCGTCAGCGTCACCCCCGGCGCCACCGTCAGCGAGTCGAACACCCTGTGGGCGCGGTCAGCGCGAAGCACCGTGTCGCGTGTCAACACCGTGCCCTGCATGCGCTCATAATTGCGGCCTGTGGCTGTCAGCACCACCTCCGAGCGCACGCCGTTTACCGTAAACTCTATCGCGTCCTCCACCTCAAGCGGCTCATAGCCTGCTGATGCGGGCACCGTAGCCTCCACAAACACATATATCGAATCGTTAGGCCGAATCTCCACATTGCTGAAATGCGTGCCGCTCAGCCCGTCCACATTGGCGCGGAACATCCCTCCGCTCCCTTGGCGGAACTGGATGTCGCTTATTGCCAATATCTTGTCATGACGGTTGTACACCTTAAATGAATGAGTCGGCGTGCCTTCGCCCGTAAATACCTCTCCCATATGCAGAGTGTCAGTGGAAAATACGGGCTGATCCGAAGGGCTCGTGCTCACGCCGTCCTCTATGCACCCTGAAAGCAGGGAGCCCGAGGCCACCAACACAGGCACCGCCACCATAAATAATCGTAACTTCTTCATATCTAACATACCCTTTAAACGCACCCCATACCCCTATATTGTATCCTCACCCGCCAAATCACCTCCACGCCCTCCCTGCCCCACCGGAGCTACCCTTGATACGTCCCTTCGGAACTCTCCGGATGGATTGCGAAGCCGATTGCATGTGCAGGAGGTCACGGGTCAGCACCGCCAAATGCGGAATGGCGTCCGCATGGACGCTGATTTATACCACCCGATTGCGAAGCAATCATTTATTTTAGCCCGGGGCCGAGCCGTCAGGCGAGACCCCGGGGATAAGGATATAGGATAACGAATCTGAAAGATTCATTAATGATTCTGTACAGAATCAATCCGCCTCACACTGCTACCGTGGGTCTTCGCCATTCGGCTCCGGCCCACGGCTACACACGCAATGCAATGATTGCTTCGCAATCCGCCATTACAGATTCTCTATCTTGCCCATCAGCAGGATAGCGCCTGTGCTCTTTTCATGGATGAAATAGATAAACGGACGGTCGAGCCGGAAATCTATAGATTCCTGTGGAAAGGCGGCGGCGTCAATCCCCATGTTGGTCACGGCTGCGGCAGTGGCACCCTCCTCATCCATCTTGAAAGCGATGCTCTGATTTACTGCCGACGCCTTGAATCCGGAGGGAATGCCCTCTAAAGCTCCGTCAGCAAACAGGGATTTCATACCCATATCGCCGAGTACATCAGTGAGGTTGATTGATGCCATTTCTTCAACCTTTGGCACTTGCAGATTCACCTTTGATGAGCGGACCGCAGATATAGCGGCTGACAGCTCTTTCTTTGACAGCCCATGCATTGCGCCATCCACATCTGCTTTAGGCAGAATGAAATTCATTACGTAGGCTCCGTTGCCGAACTTCATTTGAAGCAGCGTGTAAGTATCGGCGCTATATACCGGATACTGACCTGTTCCGGACATCATGTCTATTTCAGAGTCTTTGGTATTTCCATGGAAAGTGGCCTTGTGGGTGTTCTTCTTGTCAAATGGATTGGCCCATAGCCCTTTGAAATACATGGCATTTATCAGTGCGCCTGTCATATCCGGAAGCGGACGTGATAAGATATTCTTTATCATACCCTCCGTGTGCTTGCTCGCCCACGCATTTATGCGGTCTATGCCGCTCATGGTACTGAAGTCCGTATTGTTTACCTCATACCTCAGCACCGTACTTTTGCATCATGGCCGATGAAAATTTGTCATCAGCGCAATATCCGTTGCCGAGCCATACACTGTTGGCCAGATTTACAGTTGTAGTGGGGTCGGTCTTAGGCAACGTTTCCAATATCTGTGCATTTATGCTGTTCAGGGCATCAAGAGAGCCTTGGCTCATACCCATAGCCTCAAGGATTCCGTTGAGTGCACCTTCCGAAGCTCCGTTGGCAGCCATTGACAGGCACATGGATGCGCTGAGCGGCGACAGCATCATGTTCTCTCCCTCGTGCTGTGCGCACACAGCCTTGAACAGCTCTATGCCGAAATCCGTCGACGCCTCCACGGCGCGGCTCTCGGCTCCCGTCATGGTTATCTGTATCGGCTCCGGCAGCTTGGTTACAGGCTCCTCATTGTCCGATGAACATCCTGCGGAGACAACCGCGACTGCCGTAGCTATTGATATCATTCTATACTTATTCATGTTTTGGTTGAGTTTTAAATTATTAAAAATCATATGATACGCCTATCTCAAGACGCCGCCATCCGGCATCAAATATGAAATCGCCCTTCGTATGGCATCCCTGTGCATCCTTGAAGGGGCAGTCATTGTAAGTCTTGTTGAAACCTATGAACAGGTAGCGCACCTTTATATCAATAGCCGTGTTGGGTATACGGTAAGCCACGCCCGGCACTATGCCAAATTCCGTAAAACTGTGCCTGAACTCTCGTGGAGCCTTGAAGTCGGCCGAAGCCCCCGGCCAGTTATCTATATAGTATCCTCCGGCCCACACTGCCTGTGCATCGACAAACCATCTAAACTGGTTGTAAAGCAGATAGTTGTATCTGCCATATGCTCCGATTTCAACAAAAGGATCGGATGCTCTCCCATTAAAATTGAATTTTGTCATCAATCCGGCTTCCAATCTCGATGTGAATCGATATCCTACACGTGGATGTAGCATGAAGAATTTTTCTTTTTTGAAATTACTTCCCATGCCGAAATCCATTTCAGCATTGATGCCGTTCTTTATTTCAGGTGATGAAGCACTTAGTGCCAAAAACAACATGCATGTAATGCAAACAATCAACATTCTTTTCATGATACAGTATCGTTAAGGTTAATGTTTACAAAGATACGAATAAATTATAACGATTCTTATAAAAATTGTACTGGGTTGATCCCACGGACATTTTCAAGTCAGAATCATAATAAAATCCGTCATTGATGCCCCCCAGCCCCAGCACATATGATATCTGGTATACATAGATCTTGGACCTTCCTTTGACCATAGTGGAAACATTTCGTTCGGGATTTCACCTGGTTCTGAATAGTCAAGTGTCATTATATCTATTGTTGACCACGAGCTGAACCAATCATATCCATCGCATACCCATGCATGACAGCCTTCTACTGGATCTGTGCCAATCATTATCACAGGATTTCCAGCAGATAGCTGATTCTGCACATCTGATAAAGTATGTTTTTTCTCTATTGAAACTGAGTACCCGTAATTCCGGAGCGCAGTTGCTAAATTATCAGATTTGCCAGGTGATTCCTCTGGCCCGAATTCAACTCCTATTCTTACAGCCAAATCATACAGAAACAATCCCGTGGGAGCGGTGTAGTAATTTTCCGGCATATTATCCCAGTTGATATTGGCTGGATACTGGTGGTGGCGCATTACCATCCCTGCGGCGATTGTCGTACATCCCAATGGATAAGAATCATATTGGAATGAATTGTAAGGGGCTTGTTGATGCCATTTTGAGTTGATATAATTAAATTTTATTTGAGGCAATGATTTTCCGCGCCTAAGCACGATTACGGAATTGTTTTCTTCTGTTTGGCCAAAATAATGCAACTGAGCAATAATGTCACGTTTCTCTTCCGTACTCAGGAGTTGGTATTCGGTTGTCAATATATAATCTTTCCAGAGATATACCTCTACACCATTCTGTCCTTCCCACATATGCAGACTGTCAAAATAAGCCTGTGGTTTTTCTCGTGATGTCCTTGAATCCGCCAGATTATATCTAATTTTATTGGTATTATAGTCTGTCCATGCCTTAGCAATTAGCCTCTTTGTGTCGTCTGATAGAGTATGGGCATTTTTAATCATTGCTTTTTGTTCCGCAATCCATCCATTAGCCGTATTTTCAAGAGCAGATGTTTCCATACTGAATCTACCTTCGTCGCTGTAGGCTATTACTGGGTAATAATCCTTTGATGCCGACACTATCACATAGCCTTGGTTTGCGGCATAGTTCACCACATACATCTGCGGGGTGCCGTCATCGCCGTAAATAGTGTTTACCGATTCCACTGCACGTACCGTGGCTCTTGAATCGGAATTGGATGCCATGAACATCCGCGCCACATCCATAGCCTTGGCATCGGTCACTTCTTTTATCGTGTCAGGTACGGTAAATTCATATACGGCATCTTGGTTCATCACTTCGGGCTCGTTTATGAGTCCGTCCTCACAGTCATTGCTGCATCCGCTCAGTAGCAGAATCCCCAATGCGGGAGCAAGATAATAAACAGTCGGTTTCATTTCTGATTGGTTTTAGATTTTAATAATTGAGATAATATGATATTCAGTTGATATATGCTATATAAGTATCGCCTGAGTAGAGGGTTACAGTCACGGCATAGCGTGTGCCGGGCTGCAGGGATATGGCATAGCGCTCGGCAGGAGTCCATACGGAATAGGTGGTTACGGTGCCGTCCGTGAGGCTCTGTACGGTTATCCTTACAGAGCCCATGCTTTCAGTGAAAGTGAACTCCAAAGTAGCACCTGTACAGAAGCACGTGAACGGCGGCATGCAGTCTGTGGGCCTGTCCGGCATTATCTTTTCCGGATCATCTGTGTAGTCAAAAATGACAGGTGTGGGATTGAAGATGTCGCCTCCATATGAGTAGGCATGCATAGAAAAAATGATTAGGATTAAAAGTAGATTCCGTTTCATGATAGTAGATTTTATTTTCGCAAATATGAGAGTTATTTTCAATAAAAACAAGCCACAGCGATAATTTTTAATCTTACACTGTCTGCGCAAGTGTCTAAATATCAAATAGTTATAAAATGTAAAGAGATGGTATTTTCTTACATTTTATAAGCTCTTGAAACTCAGGGGTGTAAAGTCGGGTAAAAATATTGTTGTAAGAATTTTAATCTGCTATAATTGTGGGTATATTATCTGTTTTTGGAAAGGATATCCAATATATCAGCTACTTCTTCAGATGATTTATTCTTTAATCTGCTTATCAGTCTGTTTTTTCTTACATAGCAGTTAGTGACAGTCTGTCCAGTAAAGAGCGAAATGGCCTTTGTAGATAATCCTGTTAACAAGAAAATAAGTAACCGGATATCATGCTCCTTTATGTCTGGCAGCTGCGTGCGTATGCGGAGCATAATGTTGTTGTGTATTTTGTTTAGGTGATCTTCAAGTCGGCATATTGATTCTGGAGTGGTTATTTCCGTTATTGTACGGTTCACCTCTTTTATGAATCTGGCTTCAGATGTCTTGTCTCCTCGGTTGCCGAAATATCCGAGGCAGAGCACATTGATGTGTGATAAGTGATTGCGCAATACTTCATAATATTCATCATTTGCCCTTGATGCATCGGTGTGGAGAGTTTGAAGTGAGGTATATGTCTTTTCAAGTTCTTCGTTTTTCAGATACAGTTCATGGAGCAGCGCTTCCATTTCTTCGTTTTTCCGCCGCCGATTGAATCTATATGTAGCGGCACCGGCTCCTAATGCAATGATCGTTATGACAATTCCAGCCATGAGCCATGCATTGCGTCTGTGCATACGGTTGATGTCACTACGCGCCTTTGCACGGTTGTGTCCGTCTATTACGGCTGTGGGGTTAAGACTGATAACCGCCTTGGTGGTGGAGTCGTCCATCCGGCCAATCTCCTCCGACAGGCGCAGCGCCTCCTTGTAATCGCCCCTGTGTTTCAATACGTCTATCATCACAAGCCTTTTTCTGACCTTGTTGTTGACCTTTATATCGTTTACGGAATCCATGAGAGAGGCGGCTTCATCGTAATTGCCGGTAGCCAGAGCGTAGTCGGCCATGACAAAGTGCGGCTCACTGCCATACCCTTCCAAATCCGCATTCTTGTATAGCGCCATATCGGCCTCACATTCCTCAGCACGGCCCATGCGTACACGGAGCCTTATGCGGTCAGCTGTCAGGCCGGTCTTTAGTGTGGGCAATGAATCTGTTATTGAAATCAGGCTGTCAACGAGCCTCAGCGACTCATCATAGCGCTTGAGCGTAAACAGGTTTATAGCCAAATCCCTTTTCAGATACAGTACATTGAGCGGATACCCGGCTTCGGTATAATGGAATATAGCCTTTTCTATTTCCTTGCATGCGTAATTGTGGTCATTGAATGAATCGTAATATATGTCGGCAATCAGCTCGTGAGCCTTGGCTATATAGTAATGGTCATCAAGTTCGGTGGCGGCGTCAATGCACTGCAACGCAGAGCGGAGCGATGCGGTGTAATTGTCGCGCAGATACTGTACCACTCCTTGATAGAAATAGGCCATTTTCAGATGATCGGCCTCTTTGGATCCGGCGTCCTCAAAGTAACGCACCGACTCTTCCATAAGAGAGTCGGCCTCCGGTGGCATTGCCATATGCAGCCTGTGCCGTACGCGTACCGACAGCAGAGAATGCAGCGCACGTGCATGTTCAGAGGTGAGTGACGCCTCAGGAATGGAGTCAAGCAGCCTGAGCCCTTCGGCAGGCACCGAGTCAATGAGCGCCTCGGCGCGGTCAAGGGCGGCATCGGCTGATGAGCCGCCACCGCATCCCGGCAACAGGCTCGCTGACAGGCACAGCAGTATAAGAGTGAGTAGTGCGCTAAGCTTCATGGCATGAATTCCTTTCCCTACGGCAAATATACAAATTATTATCCGAAATGCCCAAATTGATTGACTTCTGATTGACTTCTCCGACACGGCTCTTTCATTTAAAATACCTTGATTACATCTCCCCAAAGATATATTTT
>JAMPBB010000022.1 GCA_023666885.1 Muribaculaceae bacterium
TTCAGTTGCCGCCAAAGGCACATTATGGGTAATCTTCTTCGGACTTGCCAAGACCACTCAATATTCCGCCCTGCTGATACTGGGCAAAGCCGGAATTGAGAGCCTTCGCAAACGGTGGCGTCGCAAAAGGATTGAGGATGCAAGTTAAACCATGAGTGTTAGTAATCAAAAAGAATAGCCAGCGGCATTATCATCGCAATCTAATTTGCATCACTGTTAGAGACCGATTGATTCACGAGTCTTCTTGGGCAGTTTGTCAACGATGAGATTGTAGCCGTCCTTGATTAGTTGCTTGATCATGGCATCGGGTATATCGGATTCCAGCTGAATGCCGAGCCAATGCTCTTTATTCATGTGCCATGCCGGGAATGCTCCATGGTAATGGCTTTGCATGTCGGCAATCTTTTCGGGATCGCACTTCACATCAATGAATTTCTCATCGGGATTGGCAAGTACAAACCATTTACCGCCTACTTTATAGGTGACAAGCATCTCATATTGCGGTTCTGTCCACGGCTGGTTTTCCTCAACCTTAGGCAATGATAGGCAATACTCTCTGAGTTCTTCTACATTCATGATAACGAATTTTTTTTGTCAAGTGCCGACAGAAGCAACAGCCAATGTCGGCACTTGATGTGTGTTATATCCAATCGTATGTGTTACATACGTATTCGTTGATAATATTCAGATTATTCAGTTGTCGATTAGTATCTTCATATCTTCATCAACCGTTGTGATGGTGGCGATATGGAACTTTTCCTGAAGCACTTTCAGAATGTCGGGCGTGAAGAATGCCGGCAGCGTAGGGCCGGTGTGGATGTTCTGAACTCCAAGCGACAAAAGGGCAAGGAGTACAATTACAGCTTTCTGCTCATACCATGCAATGTTATATGCAATGGGCAGGTCGTTAACCGATTTTACACCCAGTGCATCTTTCAATGCCAAGGCTATGCGCACAAGTGAGTAGGAGTCGTTGCACTGACCTGCGTCAAGCACACGGGGAACACCTTCAATATCGCCGAGAGGGAGCTTGTTGTAGCGGTATTTGGCGCACCCGGCAGTCAGTATCACAACATCTTGAGGTAGAGCCTCGGCAAACTTTGTATAATAGTCGCGGCTTGGCATACGCCCGTCACACCCGGCCATAACCACAAATTTGCGGATTTTGCCACGTTTGATGAGGTCAATGATTTTGGGCGCAAGTTCCACTACCTGATGATGTGCGAATCCGCCTATAATCTCGCCATGTTCAATCTCGGTGGGGGGTGGGCATTTCTGCGCATGGGCTATCAGCTCGGAGAAATCCTTTGGATGGCCGTCGGGGATATGGTGTGTGCCGGGCATGCCTACAACGCCGGTGGTATATACCCGGTCCATATATGTGCAGTTGCGCCGTGGCGGAACGATGCAGTTGGAAGTAAACAAGAACACGCCGTTGAATTTCTCGAATTCATCGGTCTGCTTCCACCATGCGTTGCCATAGTTGCCGGCAAAGTGGGGATATTTCTTGAAGAATGGGTAATATTGACCCGGCAGCATCTCGGAGTGAGTATAGACATCCACACCTTTGTCCTTGGTCTGCTCCAAGAGCTCTTCAAGATCTTTAAGGTCATGGCCGCTGATAAGGATGCCGGGACGGTTGCGGACACCTATATCCACTTTTGTAATTTCGGGATTGCCATATGTACCGGTGTTTGCCCGGTCAAGCAAATCCATCACCTTCACACCGCCGTCGCCCACCTCAAGCACAAGCGAGAGCAAATCAGCCACGCTGATGTCGGGGCGAGCCGTTTCTGCCATGGCATTTTCAATAATGGCATACACATCATCGCTCTCATAGCCAAGATTGGCGGCATGACGGGCATAAGCAGCCATGCCTTTGCATCCGTATATTGCCAACTGTTTCAGGCCTCGTATGTCTTCATTGGGTTCGGCCAGCACTCCGGTTACGGATTCATATTTTTCGGCCTCTTCGGGAGTGGCCTGAAACTCTACTTGGGGCAGGGCAGGCAATTCAATTCCCTGCTTCTTGGCTGTCCCGGCAAGAATGTTCTTACACTTAAATGCCTTTCGGATAAATTCATCAAGCGAGCTATTATCGAAATTGGCATTAGTAATGGTAGTGAACAGAGAGTCAATCACGAGATGACTCGCATCCCTGTTTGGCTCATCCTTTTCACGCAATACACGGTTTATCAGTGAGATGCCTCTTACTGCATAGAGCAGCAAATCCATACGGGCTGAAGTGTCGGCATGTTTGCCGCATACACCTTGCAACTCGCATCCTTTACCACGTGCTGTTTCCTGACACTGGTAGCAAAACATTGAGGGACGTGTATCCATATCGGTTATGTGATTTTATGCGTTGATCTTGGTTACGGTTATCTTTACAGGTGTCACTCCGCGCAAGGAATGTTCGGTGTCAGGTGCCATGCGGATGAAATCGCCGGCTTTCATATGGAATTGCTTGTCAGGTGTGCCATAGACCGTAAACATCATTTCACCTTCAAGCACTTGCACCAGCACATCGCAATGCACGTGATGACGCGGCACCTCCACATCCTTGCCAAATGACACAAGGAGTACCTCGCCGTTGTCGTTGCCAATCACACGCTTGAAGTGCGGTTTACCTTCTATGAATTCCGTCTTGTCAGTAAGGCGAATCACTTCATTCAATTCGTTTATTGATTCCATAGTATTTGCTGTTTTATAAGATTATTCCATACAGAACTTATACATATTCAGACCAATCTGATCATTGTGGTAACGGGGTACTTCGCCTGAATATTTGTTAATGACAAACTCACCGGCTCCGTTAAGGGTAGCTTTCAGCAGATGACCTGCCAATGCGGTATAATCCGTCTTGCCGAGAGTGATATGTAGATGCAGATAGATTTTGCCGTTCAACACGCCCACATTGCCTGTAAGGTTGGCAATTTCCATCTGTTCGTTGAAGGTTTTGTCAACATATTCCTTGGTGGCGGGATTGAAGCAACGGAGTGTGGCGGAGTTGACCGCTCCGAGTCCTATTATATCACCGCCTGTAATATTGAGGTCATTGCAGACACGTTCAAGAACTGCTGCCACTTCCTCGTGATTGTTCACGCTGACAACGTAAGTGTTGTCAAACTGCTTGTAGGTATAGCCATCGCCCTTTCCTTCAGTTTGGGCGTTGGCATTTAATGTTGTAATAGCCATGATAGCAAGTAAAAAACTTAAAATTTTTGTTTTCATTCTTATAAAACATTTTATTCAATAACAATCAGGCAGCAAATAAGGTTGAAACACAAGCTATACGGGCTCTACTGCCAAAAGGAACTATCATATGGCAGTCAATGTCGGGGTGGTGGAAATAGTGGATGAGTGTTATATAGGCACAGACCTTTAGGCCGTTGCCAAGGAGAAGTATTAATGTTTCTTGGTGTATTTGGCTTTGACTATGTCGTAGGATTGCTTCACGAGGTCAAGGATTTCAGGGTTGGGAATGTCACCGCCGAAATTGAGTTGTATCCAGTATTCTGCACTCATGTTGCGCTGACGCTCCACGGAGTTTCGGGTTTCATAAAGTTCGGCAATATTCTCAGGAGTGTTCTTGACAACGGCGTAGTGGAAGTCATCCATATCCACCATGCAGAACATGTGGCCACAGACGTAGAACACCAGCACCGAGTCGAATCTCGCTGCGAACTTTCCGAATGGCGTCTTCTCCGTCACCTCACCGAGTGAAAGACAATATTCTCTGAACTCCTCAATATTCATATCCTCTTGCGATATTTTATAGGCTGACATTGAGTGCAATTACATCCGATTAAGTGTGTATTAGTCAGCGTATCATAGAGATAGTTGAACTTCTCTCTAAGAAGCAGCCCGTTATTGATAATTTCACGCAGGGCGTTGAGACGCACAGTGTTGTGTTTAATTTTACCCTCATTATTTTTTACTATTCGACATGGCCTTGGTGCGATCGCAAAGTATTTCGTCCATGTGTTCCTTTGCCCATTGGATTAGGTCGTTGATTAGCGGAAATAGAGAATGGGAACGCTCCGTGAGCATATATTCCACGCGGGGAGGCACTTCGGCATATACTTTGCGCTTGATGAAGCCGTCGGTTTCCAGTGTGCGGAGTGTCAACACAAGCATCTTCTGCGAGATGTCCTGAAGTTCGGTGGCCAATTCCTTGAACCGCATAGGTTCACGGCCATTGAGAGTATATAGCACCAGCAACGTCCATTTGTCACTGATTCTGTTTAGAATATTGCGTATCGGGCAATCGGGATAAAGTTCGTTTTTATTGAAGTTTCTTTCCATACAGTTCTGATATCCTTTTCACTATACAAAGGTAAGTAATTATAATTATTTACACAAGCAGCGGAATGTATTGCTGTTAAAGATGGTGAAAACTTTATCATCTCTGTCCAGAATTAGATTTGATATTCAGCAATACTAACATGGAGGTAAGTAGTTGAAGCCATTGTTAGCATGATTTCGATTCAAACTATTTGCCTAATTTTGCAGTATATAAAGTATAGTAATGTTGAAAAACAAATAAATACATATCTCAAGATTATGGACAAGAAAGTAGCACTTATCGGCGCGAGCGGCTTTGTCGGCTCCGCTATCCTCAACGAGCTTCTCAACCGTGGTTATCAGGTGGAGGCTCTCGTAAACCACCCCGAAAAGGTGAAGGTTGACAACCCGGCGTTGACGGTCAAGAAAGTGGACGTTTCCGATGAAAAGAGCCTTGAAGCAGACCTCAAGGGCTTCAACAGTGTTATCAGCGCATACAATCCCGGTTGGGCAAATCCCAATATCTATGAGGAAACCCTTGCTAACTATCCGAAGATTCTTGACGCAGCCAAAAAAGCCGGTGTGACGCGTCTGCTCATCGTAGGGGGCGCCGGTACACTGTTTGTCAGGCCCGGTGTCCGCCTTATCGACACAGGCACACTTCCCGAAGCATGGATCCCCGGTGTGAAATCGCTCGGTGAGTTTTATCTCAACACCCTGATGAAAGAGAACGACATTGACTGGGTGTTCTTCTCACCGGCAGGAAATCTCGGCGACATGGGAGCAAAAGGCCCCGGCAAGCGCACCGGCGTATATCGCCTCGGAAAGGACGACATGATTTTTGACAAGGACGGCAACAGCTTCATTTCGGTGGAGGACTACGCCAAGGCAATGGTGGATGAACTCGCTGCCCCCGCCCACCATAAGGAACGCTTTACTATCGGATACTAAACAGGCATATCCCAACTTGCCGAATCCCTATACAAATAAATTGACTAAGTGTCATTGCCGCAGCGTATACTTAATCCGGTACATGCTGCGGCAATTCACAACTTCACATCGTAAATTTCCGGATATTGTGTCGTTAGCTTCTTGGGTAGTTTCTTGATTACCTCTGAATAGCTGTGCCTGATAAGGCTCTGAACTAACGAATCAGACAATGCGCCGGACAGCCGAAGCTGATTCCAATATCGTTTGTTCCAATGCCATGCCGGTTCAATTTCGGGGTATTTGTCGCGTAATTCTATAGCATAATCCGGGTGGCATTTCAGCACGAAATAATCCGGACGATTGAAGCCTATGCACGCAAAAATCTTGCCGAATACCCTCAGCAACAGATATTCTTCTCCAAATGCCATATCCTCAGTAGAATGGGGTAGTGACAGGCAGTATTCTCTTACGGATTCAATATTCATCTTTCGTAAAATTCTATTGGGAGGTGATCGGGGTCTTCAAAGAAAGCGAAGCGCTTGCCGGTGTATTCATCGGTGCGTATCTGTTCGTGCCGTATCCCTTTTGTATCAAGTTCGGCGAGAGCCTTGTCAAGATTGTCTACCTCAAAGGCGATATGCCTCAAACCTCTTGCTTCAGGATAAGAGGGTCGAGCCGGAGCATCGGGGAAAGAAAACAGTTCAATCAGATACTCGCCGTTAAGTGCGAGGTCTGTCTTAAAGGATTTACGCTCCTCGCGGTAGTGTTCTGCCAAGACCTCCATGCCAAGCACTTCAGTGTAGAATCTGAGCGACCGCTGATAGTCTGAGCAGATTACTGCAATATGATGTAACTTGTTTATTTTCATACTTTTCTTAAGACGGTGGTAAATGTCATTCAAATAACCATGAAAGACGTTCAGGGGTGAAGCTCAAATCACAGGTTTGTCGGTGACCCCAACTGTTTTCTACGTCAAATTTACATCTGCCTCTTTGTTTGGCAAATTTTTCAAAGCTTCAAGGTTGCTGCCGAACACAAAAATGCCATCCGGCTCCAGATGCGTTATATGCTCAGGTGTATATCATCGGCTCATGATTGATCTAATTTGAATACAATGCGTTGTACGCCATTGGCATATCGGCTGCTGGTGATGCGGAATGCACCGATCTCGCCTGTGCGTTTCACATGAGTTCCGGCACATAAGCATTCATCGTAGTCACCCACGCGGACAACCCTTACAGTATCGGATGCTCCTTCGGGAAGACGGCTCATGTCAAATCTTTTCATGGCCTCGGTCTGACTGATATATTCCTCCGTCACTTCAACATCAGTCTTTACTATACTGTTGACGTAATCTTCAAGTGATTTCAGCTCTTCATCAGTCAGTGCTGCAGGCAGATGGTAGTCAAGTTTTGACTTCTTGCGTTCTATATGTGCGCTAAAGGCCCGGCCATGTCCGTAGCGCCGGGCCATCTCACCATTAAGCAGGTGCTCTGCCGTATGCATCGGTGGATATTCCTGTTTGTTATGCTCGTTCAGAATGGGTGTTTCCATTACGTGATATTCACATTAATCCTATCTATTCAGATGCACTGCTCTATGTTCCAAACGAAAGCGCGGAGGCCGAGCTTGGGGGTGGCTTCATCCATGGCGCGGAGCTGTGAGAGCACGGAGTCTACGCGGGAATCGTCCACCACCGTTATTATAGCCGAGGCGAGCGATGGCCACGCATGCGAGCCGTAATGTGGCTCGCCGGTGCGTGAACCGCGCCCTTGCACTTCGGTCCAGGCCGTGAATCCACGGCAGCCTGACTTTTCAAGCATGGTGGTAATACGGTCATAATACGCCTGGTCAAATGCTATGAGTATTGATTTCATTTTGCTAATGTCTTATGGTGTTTACTACGTGAGCGCCGTACTCCTACATAGGCAAATATGCAGTAGAGCGCCGGCACGAAGAGGAGCGTAAGTATGGTGGACAGTGTAAGACCGCCTATAACGGCTGCACCCATGGGGCGCCACATTTCCGATCCCTGTCCTGTACCTACCGCCATAGGTACCATGCCGAGGATGGTGGTGAGTGTGGTCATGACCACAGGGCGCAGACGTGACTTGCCGCCAAGTATCACAGCCTTGCGTATGGACAGGCCGCGTTCGCGGTTGAGCGATATGTAGTCAATGAGCACTATACCGTTCTTCACCACTATACCTATAAGCATTATGGCGCCTATCATGCTCATTACATTGAGAGTGTGGCCTGTCAGATACAGGATTATGAACACACCTGAGAATGCGAAGAGCAGCGATGTCATTATGATGCCGGGATAGGTATAGCTCTCGAACTGTGCGGCCATGACTATGTACACGAGTATTATGATGAGTACGGCCAGCATAAGAAGGTCACGGAACGAATCCTGCTGATCCTCATAGCTGCCGGCCAGCTGAATGTTGACACCCAAGGGTATGTCCATGTTGTCAATGGCTATTTCAGCTTCGGTAACCACCTGGCTCATAGGCACGCCGTTGACTACAGTGCTGACGGTCACTATACGCTCGCGGTCCTTACGCTCGATGGTGGGAGGAGTGAAGCGTTCCACTACCTTGCCCACGTCCTTTACGCGCACGCCCTGTCCGGCAGAGTTGTATATAAGTATGTTTTCAATGTCAGAGATGGCAGTACGGTGCTCGGGGGCATACATCACTTTCATGTCATATTCCTCACCATCTTCACGGAAATATGATGACAGACTTCCGTTGATACGGTTACGCAGGTAATTGGCCGCCGTCTGGAGGTTGAGGCCGTAAAGCGCCAGCTTCTCACGGTCAAAGTCCACTTGATATTCCGGCTGATAGTCAGAACGTGACACCATAATATCGGCAGTGCCGGGTATGGTGGCGAGCACATCGCTCAGGCGCTTGGCCACAGAGTCAGTTTCCGTAAAGTCATATCCGTATATCTCAAAGTCGATGGTTGACTGTCCGCCCATGGCGCCACCACGGTTACCGCCTACGTTTACCTGGCTCTTTTTCAGTATGGGGTACTGTTTGAGATCCTCGCGCATCATAGCCGCTATCTCGGTGATGGTGCGCTCACGGTCGCCGGGGTCGGAGAGGCGTATGTTCATGGATATGATGTGCGAGCCGTTGTCCGACAGCGAGGCGAAAGTGTTGTCACTCGATGCCTGTCCGGTAGTGTAGTTGAGTATGTTTATCTCGGGGTATTTCTTCTTCCATACCTCGGATATCTCAGCGGCTGTCTGCTGGGCTATTTCCACGCGGGTGCCTATGGGCAGCTCAAGCTTTACGCCGAGGCGTCCATCGTCGGCAGTGGGGAAGAATTCCGTGCCTACGAATCGGAGCAGGAACAGGGATGCCACGAATATGGACATACATACCAGTATAGTTACCATCTTGTGGCTTACTACCTTGGTGAGCAGCGAAGCATATCCTCGGTCAAAGGCGTCAAGACCCTTGTTGATAGGCGTGAAGAGGAGGGTATATAGGCGTCCGTGCTTGTTGTTGCGGCGCAGCAGCTGCGAGCAGAGCATGGGGGTGAGTGACAGGGCGCATACCGTAGATATGATCATCATTATAGTCACCATCCAACCGAGCTGACGGAACAGTACACCGGTCATGCCGGTGACTAAGGTCAGGGGGAAGAATACGGCTATAAGTGTGAGCGTGGATGCTATAACGGATATGGCCACCTCGTTGGTGCCGTGCACGGCGGCCTGCTTTGGATCGCTGCCGCGCTCTATGTGGGTGGTTACGTTTTCAAGCACCACTATGGCATCGTCCACCACCATACCTATCGATATGGACAGGGCTGACAGTGACACGATGTTGAGCGAATTGCCCGTTATGGCCAGATAGATGAATGACGCTATAAGCGATATAGGAATGGTAATAGTGATGATGAGGGTGGCACGCCAGCGGCCAAGGAACGTGAACACTACTATTACCACGAACAGCAGGGCGTAGAGCACCGTTTCGACAAGCGAAGCTATGGTGTTGCGGATATTGTCAGATGTATCCACTATCACACCGAGCTTTACATCCGAGGGCAGACGCTTCTGTAGCGACGGCAACATTTTAAGTACCTGTGAGGATATTTCCACAGAGTTGGCGCCTGACTGTTTCTGGATTACTATCATGGCACCTTTCTGCCCGTCATTGTACGTCTGCTGAGCACGTTCTTCAAGCGAGTCGTCAATACGGGCCACGTCACGCAGATATATGTTTTTGCCGTCACGAGAGCCTACCACTATGTCCTTCAGTTCATCAGATGAAGCGAATTCGCCCTGCACGCGGAGCGAATATGTGTCACTGCCTATATCGAATGATCCGCCGGGGATGTTGCGGTTTTCGGCAGCAATGATGGATGATATCGTTTCGATGGACAGATTATAAGCCTCAAGACGCTGCGGATCTACGTATACGTGTATCTCACGTTTGGGCGCACCTGATATAGACACTGAGCCCACACCGGAAATGCGTGCCAAGGGGTTGGCCACCGCTTCATCAAGAATCTTGTACAGGCCGGGCATACTTTCCGATGCTTGTACGGAGAGCATGACTATAGGTATCATGTCAGAGCTGAACTTGAATATGACGGGGTTCTCGGCGTTGTCCGGGAGTGCGCTCTTTACCATGTCAAGCTTGTCACGGACATCGTTGGTGAGCACGTCAATGTCCTTACCGTACTCAAATTCAAGCGTTATCACGGATATGTTTTCGCGTGACTTGGAGGTGATGTGCTTCAGGTCATTGACTGCGTTGAGCGCATTTTCGAGCGGACGCGTCACGTTCTGTTCTATATCCTGGGCACTTGCACCCTGATATGTGGTCATGACCATTATGGTGTTCGTTTCCACATCGGGGTACAGGTCAATAGGCAGGGTAGTGAGGGAGAAGAGGCCTATTATGGCTACGGCCACGAAACACAGCGTGGTCATGATGGGGCGCTTTACCGCGCTTGCATACAGGCTCATGGCTTATTTTGATGCTGTGGAGTCAGGTGCTGTGGCAGTTGAGGCGGCCTGACTGTCTATAGGTTCTACTTTTACGCCGGATGCCAGACGTGCCTGGCCTGACATTACTACGAGGGCACCGTCAGAAACGCCTGAAAGCACTTCGTAGGTGTTGTCCACGCGCTGACCCAGTTCTACCTGATCGTAGCTTACGGTGTGTGTGGCCGGATCATACACATATATGTACTTATTGCCTGAGCCTACTTGCTTCACTACGGCGCGGTCCGGTACCACTACGCGGTTCTCGGTGCCGAAATTGAGCGTGGCGCGGGCAAACATGCCGGGAAGTACGCGGTCAGCGGCATTGTTTATGGTAATTTCTACGGTGAATGTGCGCGTGGCGGGGTCAACCGTGGGATGTATCAGGTGCACAGTACCTGCAAACGTTTCGCCCGGATATACGTCAAGGGTTATGTCCACACCCATGCCGGTATGGACTTTGGTATAATCTGTCTCGGATACGTTGATTATTATTTTTACCGGCTGTACCTGTTCTATGGTAAGGATAGGGAGGGTCGAGGTCATGTCGCCCGGGTCATAGTTACGGGCCGTTACCACACCGGATATGGGCGATACGAGCACGGTGTTCTCCACCATGTTCGTATACTGGCGGCGTGATGCATCAAGCTCTGTCTTGAGCTGGTCGACGCTTTGCTGCGTCCCGGCGCCTATCTCAAGGAGCTTCACGGCGCGGTTATATTCACGCTCAGTGTTCTGAAGGCGGACCTTGAGCTGGTCAATATTGACATCATCCAGAACCACTACTTTCTGACCGGCTGCCACACGTGAGCCTACATCTACAAGTATGCTTTTTATGCGGTTAGGTGTGGATGATGAGATGTTGTTAGTCTTGAATGCCTCAACAGTGGCAGTGTATTCGCCAAGCTGGCTGACCGGAGCCACGTGGACTTGCTGAAGCTCTACCTTGGGCAGTTCTTCCTGTGGGGTGGCATCGGCCTTATTTGAGTCAGACTTGGAGCAAGAGGATGCTCCGATGGAAAGTGCGGCTATTATGGCGGCGCACAGGGTATGACGGTAAACCATATTAGTGGGTTGAATTATTTACACCATATTTTTCTATAGGGGCAGTGCCGAGTAGGAGCTCAAGATCACTGTGGGCTACGAGATAATTGTAGATGGACTGATAGTAGGCCAGGCGTGAACGGGTAAGAGCCAGCTCGGAGTCGCGCATGTCAAGATACGAGGCAGCTCCGAGATTGAAACTGTCATGCATTATGTTATAAGCCTTGTCAGCCTGCTTCATGCTTTCGGCGCATGAAGCTATCTGCTTTATGTTGAGCTGTATGTTTTCAACAGCAAGCTTGGTCTGCATATTTATGGAGCGTACCAGTGATGCTCGCTGCCATGACATTTCCTCCACTTGGAGCTTTGCGGCGCGTATGCGGTTGTAGCGCTGTCCGCCTTCATAGAGCGGTATGGTGAGCGTTAGTCCTATGGATGAGTAGGGGTTCCACCGGAAGTTGCGGAACGGGGAGCCATTTGACATTGAGGTCCAGTTATAGTTGGCTGACAGAGCCAAGGTGGGCATCAGTGACATTTTCTGTACTTCAAGAGCATCGCGCAGCTGACGTGTCTGTATGTCCAAAAGTCGCAAGTCAGCGTTGCGGGTTATGTTCTCCGATTCCATTAGGGCGTCAAGAGCGTTGTCGTACATATCACGTTCGTATGAGGCCAGGCTTACGTCAGGGCGTATGGCTATTTCAGCGTCCAAGCCCATGAGTATGCATAGCTGTAGCCGGGCCTGGCGTATGGCTATCTTGGCCTGTGTTATGTCAGGCTCTACATTCTTCACTGCCACTTCTGTACGCAGCACATCGTATTCCGATGCCGCTCCTACCTGATACTGTTTGGCATAGGCATCGGCTGTGATACGGGCCATGTCATAGCTTTCCATTACGGTGCGGTAGCTATCCTCGGCCAGCAGGAGCGAGTAGTATGCATTTTTCACTTGATTTACCATCTCTATGCGCGATTTCCGAGCCGATTCAAGGCTCTGGAGAATCTGCGAGTCAGATAGCTTCAGCGATTTCCACAGTTGCGGGGCTATGAGTGGGAGCGAGGCTTGAAACCCTACGGAGTAGGAGTTGTCAAGGCCCACTTTTATGCCATTGGAGCGCTGTGATGTTTCTGCGGATTCCGATGAGTCAGGGTCATCACCTGTATTGCCGCCAAGTGATCCCATGTTCATGTACATGGTCTGCTTGGCAAGAGTCCGGTTATAGGTGCCACCGAAAGAAACGGAAGGCAGCAGTTGCCCGAGAACCTCCTTTCGGGAATAGTCCATGCGGGTCACTTCCATATCAGCCACATGAATGGAGGGGTTGTCAGACAGCGCTATGGATATGCAGCTGTCAAGTGACAGCGTTACGGTATCAGTGAAAAAGGTGTTCTGCGCTGCGGCCGGTATGAGGCCTGCAGCTGATAGGATTAATGTAATGAAAAGTTTATGTGTGTTCATGTGATTAAACAACCTCTAAATATCAGGAGCGGCTCAAGGAGTCGCTCCTGACACTTAGGCTGTATTTGTTTGTTAGTCCACTACTTCAAAACCGGCTTCACGCAGCCCGTTTTCTATAATCTTTACGTGTTCGGGGTTACGTGTCTCCACTTCCACGCTCAGTCGGCATCCGTTAATCTGTGTGTTGGCAGAGTTGCGCTGATGCTCTACGGAGAGGATGTTTGCACCGAGGTCGCCTATTACGTTGCACACCTTTGACAGCTGACCGGGCTTGTCGCTGAGGTTCAGCACTATGGTGCAGTCACGTCCGCTCTTGACGAGTCCGCGGGTTATTACGCGGTTAAGGCTTGTGACATCAATGTTGCCACCTGACACGAGGCAAACCACTTTCTTACCCTTGATGGGCACCTTGTCAAACATGGCGGCTGCCACTGATACGGCACCTGCGCCTTCGGCCACCAGCTTCTGCTGTTCGATAAGGGCAAGTATGGCTGCTGCAATCTCATCATCGCTTACAGTCACTATCTCATCTACGTACTGACGGCACATTTCGTATGTGTTTACGCCGGGCTGCTTAACGGCTATACCGTCGGCTATGGTAGATACCGAGGGGAGGTTTACGCGGTCACCGTCGGCCAGTGACTTGACCATTGAGGGGGCTCCTTCGGCTTGTACGCCATATATCTTTACATTGGGTTTGATGGTCTTTATGGTGAAAGCCACACCTGAAATGAGGCCGCCGCCGCCCACCGGTACTATCACAGCGTCAACGTCGGGCATCTCCTCTATTATTTCAAGGCCTATGGTGCCCTGACCGGCTATAACCAGCGGATCATCGAACGGATGTACGAATGTGTAGCCGTGTTCCTTCTGAAGCTCTATAGCCTTGCGGTAGGCATCATCGTATACGCCGGGCACAAGGCATACCTCGGCTCCGAGAGCCTTGGTGGCCTCTATCTTTGAAAGAGGGGCGCCTGCCGGAAGGCAGATGAGCGATTTGATTCCGGCATGTGATGCGCCGAGAGCCACACCCTGGGCATGGTTGCCGGCTGAGCATGCTATTACGCCTTTAGCTTTTTCCTCATCAGAGAGCTGTGAAATCTTGTAATATGCTCCACGCAGCTTGAACGAGCCTGTGCGCTGAAGATTTTCCGGTTTCAGATATACTTCAGCGTCCGGGTTGATTTTTGTTACACCTATCATCTTGGGGTGGCGAGCCACGTCCTTGAGCACTTTTGCGGCATTGAATACTTCCGCGATATCAAGTTGAGCCATTGTTATAATGCAATAAGATTGTTTGTTGTTTACAGGTTACAAAATTATAGAATATGTGTGCCAATGACAAATTTGTAAAGGGAAATTTATTAGCATTCATAGCCATGTTTTTAGCCATATCGGCGCAGTAAAGACACTGCTGTAGCCAAAATTTAGACAAACTCATATGGCAGGGGAGCATTTTTGTTGTAACTTTGCAAAGTATTTTGTTGTTCTAATTAATGGATTCAAATATACTCTCTAATACCGACCGAGATGGACACTACATATGACTTCAGCGATATAGCTCCTTTTGACGACTCACAGTTTGGCGAGAAGATGCGTCAGTTGGTAAAAGAGCCCGGATTTGAACATGCCGTGCGGTATATACTCCCGGATGTAGATTTCGGGCGGTTCACTCAGCAGCTTCTTGAGGTGCCTGACAAGAAGACGTTTCAGACTATAGTGATGAAGCCATTCTTGGCCATGCTGGCTCAGCGTACCACCTCGGGCATAACCATAGGCGGCATTGAGAAGATCCGGACGGACAGGGCTTATACGTTTATAAGCAATCATCGTGACATAGTGCTGGATGCGTCATTTCTTAACTACTGCTTTCTTCAGCATGACCTGCCCACATCGGAAGTGGCTATAGGCGATAATCTGCTTATATATGAGTGGATTACTGATTTGGTGAAGCTTAACAAGAGTTTTATAGTGAAGCGTAATCTCAGGCTTACCAAGGCTTTGGAGGCTGCCAAACAGCTATCGGCGTACATACACTATGCCATAGGCACCAAGCATGAGAGCGTATGGATAGCTCAGCGTGAAGGCCGTGCCAAGGACTCGAACGACATGACTCAGGAGAGTGTGATAAAGATGCTGGCGCTTGGCGGACGCGAGGGAGCTACAGTGGGCGAGAGCATAGCCGAACTGAATATTATGCCTGTGGCCATATCGTATGAATATGATCCTAACGATTATTTGAAAGCACGTGAGTTTCTGCTTAAACGCCTTGATCCGGAATTTAAGAAATCACAGCGTGATGACCTGTTCAGTATGGAGACCGGTCTGCTTCAGCCTAAAGGGCGCATACATTTCGAACTTGGCGATTGCATAAATGCGCAGCTTGACACGCTTGGCGGGATAACTGACAAGGTGGAAACAGTGAAGCGCATATGTGCCATGATAGACTGCTCTATACATGGCGGCTATCATATATATCCGGTCAACTATGTGGCTTACGATCTGCTCCACGGCACGTCCAAATATTCAGCGGAGTACACTACCGATGATGTCGAGGGCTTCAAGGATTATGTACACCGGCAGCTTGGCAAGGTTCAGCTTGAGTCAGCGCCCTCTGATATGGATATGAAGTTTATGTACGAGATGATGCTGAGCATGTATGCCAATCCGTTGCGCAACAAGCTCCAGACCGAAGAACGCACCTGTAGGCGTGCCGACGGATCCGTGCCGGTGAAATAAATCAGGGGGAGGGGATAGGACATGCGCATACCATTCGTTTTGCTCATAATAGGAGCGGTATTTTTTCTGGGTATAGACTGGCGCATTTACCGTATAGCGTCAAAGCGGTTTGCCTCAAAAGTACCCGCTCGGATTCATCTGGTAATTACAGGTGTGCTCTATGCTCTTATGCTTACGGCCATATGTATGCCTCGGCGTGGTGGCTCGGACGGACAGCTGCTCACTGTTATGTGGCTTCTGTTCGGCGTAATGTCCGTGTACTTTTCCAAGCTTGTATTTGTTCTGATTGATGTCGTGGCATGTATACCGCGTATATGGCATGGGCATAGATGGCGTCCGGTGACATTTGCCGGTGGAGTGCTGGGCATATTGACTTTCCTGCTCATGTGGTGGGGTGCTTTGGTAAACAGATTCCGCGTAGATATAAATGAGGTAGATGTGGAGGTGGCCGGACTGCCCGCTTCGTTTGACGGATACCGTATACTCCAGTTTTCTGACCTGCATACCGGTACGTTCGGTTCAGATACCACGTTCGTTAGTAGGCTTGTTGACACTATGAATGCTCTGAATCCTGACGTGATAGTGTTTACGGGCGATATTGTAAACCGCCGGACTGAAGAGATGATACCTCATGCGGAGGTGCTTTCGCGGTTAGATGCTCCTGACGGGGTATACTCCATATTGGGTAATCATGACTATGGCGATTACAGTGATTGGCCATCGGCTGAAGCCAAGAAGGACAATATGGAGCTGATGTACAGGCTTCAACGTGGTATGGGCTGGAAGCTGCTGCTGAACGAACATGACGCACTGGTGCGTGACGGTGACAGCATAATGCTCATAGGTGTGGAGAATGTGGGCGATCCGCCCTTTGCCACATACGGCTCACTTGAAAAGGCATACCCTAACCTGTCGGACAGTAATATAAAAGTGCTGCTGTCACATAACCCGGCACACTGGGAGGCAGATATAGCTCCGACGGATACCGCCAATGTAGCGCTTACGCTGTCAGGACATACGCATGCCATGCAGATGGAGGCATTCGGAGTGTCACCGGCAGCACTGCGTTACAAATGCTGGGGCGGAATGTATGATTCGCCGGGGCATGATGGTGCCGGTAAGCTGTATGTAAACATTGGTGTTGGGACCGTGGGTATGCCTATGCGCATAGGGGCTACACCGGAACTTACGGTGATTACGCTGCGCAGAAAGAAGTAGGTGATGATGGGCATGCAGAAAGTGTATATATCAGTGGGAAGCAACATGGGCGCAGATGCCCGTATAAATGTATCGGATGCTATAAGTTTTCTTAAAGCACGGCTTGCCGACATGCGCAGCTCCTCAATCTATTCCACCCCGCCTCTTAACGGTCTTGGCCCGGATTACAGCAATGCCGTAGTGTGTGGGTATACCGATATGGATGCTGACACCCTGATAGCTGGACTTAAGGATTATGAGCGTATGCATGGACGTACAGCCGAGCTTAAGGCTCTGGGAATGGTGCCAATAGATCTTGACCTGGTGATATACGGGGGGCTTACGCTGCGTGAGCGTGATGCCTCGGCCTATTTCTTTACTCGCGGATATGATGAACTGATAGGGAGCGAGAAGGCTCCGTCAGAGCGCATGGAGTGATACACAGCGCCGATTTTCTGACAGTAGCGCTTGGCATACCCGGTGCGGCGTGAGCCCATGTCGTATGATATTATCAGTGTGGTATGTCCTGTACTCGCTCTGCTGAATACGGAGTCAAGCGGCATTCTGAATCCACGGCACAGGAGTATATAGTCCGCTGTTACGCTATCGGGGAGCGCCGTGTCCGAATCAAGAATGGTTATGGAATGATTCGGTGTGGTGATGGTATGACCGTCAAATGTCAGTATGCCACTTGCCGTGTGTGGATCCAGTGTTGAGATGGAATCAATGCCGCGCCGTCCCATATATGTTGCTAACCGTTTAGATACGTTGTCCTTAGCATCGGACGCATAGCGTCCGGAGGCCGTGGTATAGAACAGGAGCGGCCCCTGACCGGTGTCCGCCACAATATCAGTACGGAAAGCCTCCCGGCACAGATATAAGGCGGGGACTCGTGGCTTGGTGCTAATAGAGCTCACCAACAGTATGAATGTGACAAGCAGCATTGCGCAGTCAAGTATGAAGCTTTTGCGGTGGTGTGCGAGTGACATATACAGAAGGAGCGATATTATGAGGTATGGCACCATAACCCATGCAGGGAAATATATGGCGCCACATGTGGCGCCGGGCAGTGATGCAAAGAAATCGGCGCCTTGCTCTATGCCTGAGTAGAGTGAGTCAGTAAGCGAGTATAACCATGAGGCATCCGCTCCCGCCGTGACTATTATGCCGCAGGTGAGAAGTGGCGCCATGAGAGTGCCGGCTATGATATTTGACAGCAGAAAATATACCGGAAATGCGTGGAAATACAGTGTGGCTATCATGCCGGTGCCGAGCATGGCTGCCACGCATGTGGTAAGTCCGGAGGCGAGGGTATGGAGCGCCGGATGTGATGATGGTATGGGGTTAAGCCGATTGGCAAAAATAAGTATGGCCAATACGGCTGAAAATGACATTTGAAATCCCGGTTCGTATAGCGCTTCCGGACGGCATATAAGGATGACTATGCCGGCAAAACAAAGAGAGTTTAACGGACTGTGGTGTCGTAATATAAGTCTGCCGGTTATGAATACGGTCAGCATTACTGCCGCACGTACTACTGAAGGCGATGCTCCTGTGAGCAGGACGTACGTCCATAATGCCGTGATTATACCCACTGACTGTAGGCGGCGGTAGCCAACGAGGCGCAGTGGGTATAGGATTAAGCCTATAATGAGGGCTATAACTCCCACATGCATGCCGCTCAGAGCCAGTATGTGGGCTATTCCCGCAGAGGAAAATGCCTCACGCACACCTGAATCCATGGCCCCTGACTTTCCAAGGATGGCTGTGACAAGAAACTCCTTAGTGGCCGGAGCAAGCCCGGAACAGTATATCCGTGCCGACAGATACTCCCGGTAGGATATAAACCGTGCCTTAAGTCCTGTGGGAGCGCTAATTGCCAGGACGCTGTCGGGGTTGATAACTGCTTTATAGAAAATGCGTTTTGATATCAGATATTCATCAAAAGAAAATTCATCAGGGATGTCACGTTCTATGGTCGGGGATTGGAGGGCAGTTTTGAACATGATATGGCTCCCCTCAGCCACCTCTAAGCTGAAATCAGGTATGTAGCCCGATACTCTGAATGGTCGGCACGGCTTCAAGCTTGATGAGTCGAGCCCCGTGGCATTTACTTCAAGAATAAGCGAAAGCCCCGAATTTACTTCGGAAACCTTACCGACGTTGGCGCTGAACGTAAGAGGAATGCCAGTGATAGGATGCGCAGGCCGGTGAGGTATGCCGGCAACGGCTGCCAACGCCCCGGCCATATATATGGCGGTCAGGGCCATGGCATAATAACGGCGCAGGAGTATAAGACATATGGCTGCCACAGTGGGGATAAAAACCACCCACCATGGCAGCCATGTGCCGGTAAGTATGCCGCTGACAAGAGACAGTGCCGGGAGGAGGAGCGGTATGGCCGACAGCGGATGTTTCATTACAGCCAGACGGGGGCAAGGTAGCGTGCCAGAAGGAATCCGCCGCCTATAAGCCACACATAAAGGCATGCGGCGAGAATAAAGGGCTTGGCTCCGGCTTTTTTGAATTTGTCAATGCTCGTTTCGGCTCCAAGAGCAGCCATGGCCATGGTGAGCAGGAACGTATCTATATAGTTTATGGCATCCACCAATGCCGCAGGAAGAAGGTCAAGCGAATTGAATCCGATTACAATAAGGAATCCGAGGGCAAACCATGGTATGCTAAGGCGTGATTTGCCACCGGCGGATTCTGCGGAGGCATGGCTGGCCACCCACCATCCGAGGATTATGAGCACCGGCACGAGCATCATTACGCGTATCATCTTCACTATTACAGCCACATTGGATATCTCAGGCCCCATGGCATTGCCGGCACCTACGGCGTGTGCCACTTCATGGAGGGTGGAGCCGGCGTATATTCCCATTTCATTGGGCGTAAGTGGGAGGAGTCCGCTGCGATAGGCCACGGGATAAAGGAACATGGATATGGTGCCGAATATCACCACTGTGGCTACGGATACTGCAGTCTTGTACGGCTTGGACTGTATGGTGGCTTCGGCTCCGAGCACTGCGGCTGCACCGCATATGCCGCTACCTATAGATGTGAGTATGGCAGTGTCACGATCCATGTGTAGTATGCGCCGCCCTATAAATATGCCTCCAAGTATGGTGACGGTTACCACTATGGCGTCAATTACAATGCCCGATATTCCCACGGCGGCTATGTCCTGGAAAGTGAGTCGGAACCCATAGAGTATGATGCCCAAGCGCAGAATCTTTTTGGAGCAGAATTGAATGCCGGGCACCCATGTTTCGGGCAGATGATTGCGGAGGGAGTTAGCATAGATCATACCTAAGATTATACCTATAATCATAGGGCTGAAGGATATGTCACGGAAGAATTGTGCATCGCCAATGTAGAAGGCTGCACACGCAAAAAGGGCTATGAGCAGAATGCCATGCAGCATGCTGCTGCGTTTTTCGTTCATACGTATGATGATTTATGATTGGTTATTTCTGATTCCATATTTTCCATGCGGCAAGCGCTTGCAGATGAAGCATCTCAAGCCCGTTTTTTACCGTGGAGCCATGCTGTGATGCCAACCGCATGAACTTGGTTTCGGTAGGGTTGTACACTATGTCGTAACACAGATGGCGTGGCGTGAGCATGCTGTACGGTATGTCCGGACATGTGTCGGTGTCAGGGTACATGCCTAACGGTGTGGCATTGACTATGATCAGGTTCCGCTCCATTACCTCCGGAGTGAGATCCTGATATGTTATGACTCCCGGAGCTGCTGTGCGTGATACCCGAGTGACACTTATCCCAAGCTCCTGTAGCGCGTAGACGGCGGCCTTGGAGGCTCCACCGGTGCCCAGTACAAGAGCATTTGTCATGTCCGGACGCAGAAGTGGGCGCAGGCTCTCGCTGAATCCTATGCAGTCGGTATTATAGCCTTTCAGATGCAGATTCGGGTCCTCTCCTGTGATTCTTATGACGTTGACGGCGCCTATGGCGGCTGCCGCCGGATCCATGTCGGTCATATACGGTATGACAAGGCTTTTGTATGGTATGGTGACGTTAAGCCCCTTCAGGGTAGGATACTCGGCTATCACTTCCATGAGCATGTCAATGTCCGGAATCTCAAAGTTGAGATACCGGGCGTTGATGCCTTCGGCGCGGAATTTTTCAGTGAAAAAATCTTTTGAGAATGAGTGCCCGAGCGGATAGCCGATAAGTCCGTATATGGCTGTGCTGTCATGGTCCATATGATATCTGTCCGGTGTTATGAAAAAAACTGTGTTTGATTATAAAGCAAAATTAAGGATATTTGGTGAATTATCATTAATTTTGTGAATAAAAAACAATGCAGCGACTGTGCCGATTATACGAGGATTATGTGGGGGCTGTCCCTTCCGGGATAGTGCCTCTGGCCGGCTCCGGCTCGAATAGGAAGTATTGCCGTATTTTCGGGACGATGAACATGATAGGTACGGTAGGCGATGATGTCAAGGAGAATGCTGCATTTATGTATCTGTCAGAGCATTTTCTGAATAAGGGGCTGCCTGTGCCTAAGGTATATGCCGCCACGGCCGATGCCCGAGCCTACATACAGGAGGATTTTGGCGATACATCACTCTTCAGTTTGATTCAGCAGCAAGGGTTTACACCTGAAGTGGTGTCATTGCTTCATAAATCAATGGAAGTGCTTGCAGCCGTTCAGTATCGTGGCGCCGAGGGGCTTGACTTGAAGCGCCTTTATCCGCGCCCTGCCATGGATAGGCGGAGTATAATGTGGGATCTTAATTACTTCAAGTATTGCTTCCTGAAATCGACGGGGATAGAATTTTCGGACGATGCGATGGAGGATGACTTTGAGGCGTTTGCCGGATGGCTGCTTACTCTTCCGGCTGATACCTTTATGTATAGGGACTTCCAGTCAAGAAACATAATGATATCCGGTGGCGAGCCGAAGCTTATAGATTTCCAAGGAGGCCGTATGGGCCCGACGCAATACGATGTAGTGTCCTTCCTGTGGCAAGCGCGTGCCGGGATTCCTGAGCGGCTGCGTGCGGAGCTTGTGGATGATTATATAAACTATGCCCGGCGGTATGCCTCCGACATTGATGCCGATGCGTTCAAGCGCTCTTTGCCAAGAGTGGCACTCTTCCGGACCTTGCAGGTACTTGGAGCGTATGGCTTCAGAGGCTATGTGGAGCATAAGTCGCATTTTGTAAAGAGCATTCTTCCGGCTGTGGCCAATTTGCGTACACTGCTTGAAGGTGACTTCTCGCAATTCCTGTACTTGGCGGATGTACTGAAGCGGGTGGTGTCATTGCCCGAATTTGCCAAGGCTGGACACCGCTCGGGACTGACTGTGAAAGTGTTCAGCTTCTCATATAAGAAAGGTGTGCCGGTGGACTATTCGGGTAATGGTGGCGGATTTGTGTTTGACTGCCGCGCGCTGCACAACCCCGGACGCTATGAGCGCTATAAAGCTCTTACGGGCCTTGATGCACCGGTAATTGATTTCCTTGAAGCGGACGGCGGCGTGCTGAACTTTTTGGAAAGCGCCTATGCCATGGTTGACCGGTCGGTGCAGCAGTATATGGACCGTGGATTCACGGATCTTTCAGTGGGCTTCGGATGCACAGGCGGTCGTCACAGGTCGGTATACTGTGCCCAAAGCATGGCGCGGCATTTGAGTGAGAAGTTTAATGTCACGGTGCGGCTGTGTCACCGGGAGCGCGGCATCAATAATTTATATCTGCCGAAATGAAAGCCATAGTATTTGCAGCCGGATTGGGTACACGCCTGAAACCCATAACTGACACTAAGCCGAAAGCGCTGGTTGACGTAGCGGGTACGCCTGCACTTGGGCGTGTCATAGGGCGTCTGAAAGAGGCCGGCGTGGATGAAATGGTGGTTAACGTGCATCATTTTGCCCATATGATAGAGCGTTATCTGGCAGCCAATGATCATTTCGGCATAACCATACATGTGTCCGATGAACGTGATTGCCTCCTTGATACCGGTGGCGGCTTGCTTGCGGCTCGCCAATGGCTCGGTTCGGAGCAGGATGACCCTATTATAGTGCATAATGCCGATATAATGACCGACTTCCCTATCAGAGCTATGCTTGAAGAGCATCAGCGTGCTCAGGCAATGGCCACGCTGCTCGTGGCGGACAGACCGTCATCCCGCAAACTCCTGTTTGACTCCGGCGGATATATGCGCGGATGGATCAATATAAATACGGGACAGGTCCTCCCGGCCGAGGCGTACGATGAGGAGGCTCTTGCAGCGCTTGCCTTCGGGGGCGTGCATGTGGTGAGCAGCCGAATATTCAAGCCGTTGGAGCAATATGCGCGCCGTCATGGACGGGTGTTCTCCATCACACCTTTTTATATAGATATGTGTCGGCAGGCTGAGATACGCCGATATACGCCTGAAGTGTCATATCATTGGTACGATATAGGACGTATGGCCTCGCTTGAAGCAGCCGAAACATGTTACAGAGAAAAAACCTTAAAATAAACCTAAAAATACAGTAGCCATGGAAACTTTGATGCCCTTTGCGTTTATGTGCTTAGCATCATTCTTTACCCTAACCAATCCGTTGGGCACTATGCCCGTGTTCCTCACCATGACCAAGGGTATGGATGAGCCGCAGCGCGCCCGTATAGTGAAGCGAGCCATATTGATATCGTTCTTCACGCTGCTTGCTTTTACATTTATGGGGCAGTTCCTGTTTTCGTTTTTCGGCATATCGGCCAACGGATTCCGTATAGCCGCAGGAATAATAATATTGAAGATAGGCTATGATATGCTCCAGGCCCGGTTTACCAATACCAAGCTCAGCGATGAAGAAATCCGTACGTACGCTGATGACATATCCATAACCCCACTGTCCATACCTATGCTCTGCGGCCCCGGAGCCATAGCCAACGGTATTATGCTTATGGATCAGGCCAACACATTGGCCATGCAGCTCACTCTTGTAGGTTCTATAGCGGTGATATACTTGCTGTCATACTTCATACTCAGGGCATCCTCGCGCCTTACCCCCATACTGGGTGAAACCGGCAACAATGTGATGATGCGCCTTATGGGGCTCATCCTTATGGTGATAGCTGTGGAGTGCTTCGTAGGCGGTTTGAAGCCGATACTTATTGATATAATCCACGCCGGTGTGTGAAAAAAAGTGTGCCGGAAAGGGCGCATAACCGAAAAAAAGTAGTATCTTTGCAGCCGCAAATCAATACAAAACCAATATTAATAACACGTTTTAATGGCAACAAAAATCAGATTACAACGTCATGGTCGTAAGAACTATGCGTTTTATCCTATTGTTATCGCCGATAGCAGGGCACCACGAGATG
>JAMPBB010000023.1 GCA_023666885.1 Muribaculaceae bacterium
TTTTATCACTCAGGTAGTTTTTTAACATTTCAACCTACTTTCTACATTGACCCCACTTATGGCACACCTTCATCATTCATCGTTCTTCACCGCTCTTAGAAACGCCCAAACACAACAAAGCCTCGATTTTGCTGAAAATCAAGGCTTTGAATTGTTTTGAATGTCTTAAAAGTGGTCCCACTAGGGCTTGAACCTAGGACTCCCTGATTATGAGTCAGGTGCTCTAACCAACTGAGCTATGGGACCTGTTAAGGAGTGTTGCTTTCCTTAAGCGATGACAAAGGTAGGGAGTTTTATGATACTATCCAAATTTTGAAACAACTTTTTTAAAAATTTTTTCAGCATTTTCCATAAGGAAACAAACAATTCGGGTGATGTACAGCGGGTTATTCCCTGCGACATCACCCGAATGAAATGGTTACTTGTCGGTCATATGTCCGCCTTTTTGCAGTACGGCGGCATCAAGTCCGGCTATGGTAGCGAGCGCAAGTATACTGCGCACCGGGGAATTCACGCTTATAAAGTGTATGGGTTTGTTCAATCCCATCTGTATCGGGCCTATGGCATTGCCAAGCCCCATTTCGAGCATCATACGGTAGGCTGTGGATGCGCTGCTGAGATTGGGGAATATGAGTGTATTGACTTCCTTACCGTTAAGGCGCGTAAACGGGAAGGTGGCATCGCGCAGCTGGCGGTTGAGCGCATAGTTGACGGACATTTCCCCGTCAATGGCAAGCTCAGGGTAGAGTGCATGCATTCGCTCTACCACACGGCGCGAGTTGACGCATTCAGGCTCAGTGCCGGAGCCGAAGTTGCTGTAGCTCATCATGGCCATCACCGGCTCGTGCGCAAAGTATTCCACTGAGTTGCGGGCCAGACGTGCCACATCAAGGAGCGTATCCTCATCAAAGTTCTTATTGACAGTGGTGTCCGCTATAAAGTACGTTCCACGCTTGGTTTCCATTATATGCATGGTGGCGAAATGCTTGTAACTCGGACGGATGCCTATCACCTCTTTGGCTATACGCCCTATTTCATGACTGGCTGAATATGTGCCGCCAAGGAATGCGTCGGCATCGCCGTCCTCCACCATCATCATGCCGAAATAGTTTCGGTCAAACATTTTTTCAAGTGCCTCGGGATAGGTAAGTCCGTCACGATGACGCTTTTCCGTAAAGTGGCGTGCATATCTTTCGCGCCGGGGAGCCTCACGGTCATGACGCAGATTGATTATCTCAAGCCCTGATATGTCAAGGCCGAGGCGGTCAGCACGTTTCTGTATCATCTCTTCATTGCCGAGCAGCATAGGTATCAGCACGCCCTCCTTGGCTGCTATTACGGCAGCCTTAAGCATCTTGTCAGTATTGGCTTCACCGAATACCACGCGCTTGGGATGAGCCTTGGCCTGCTCGGAAATGCGCCTCATAAGCCTATTGTCATAGCCCATGAGTTTGCGCAGCTTCTCCTCATATGCATCCCAGTCAGTGATGGGACGCTTGGCCACTCCACTTTCCATGGCGCCCAGAGCCACCGCCGGAGCAACGGTGGTGAGCAGGCGCGGGTCAAGCGGTTTGGGCAGTATATAGTCACGCCCGAAGTGCAGATCAGTCATATCATAGGCCGTATTGACCACCGGAGGAACCGGCTCCTTAGCCAGACGGGCTATGGCATGCACAGCCGCGAGCTTCATGGCTTCATTTATACCGGTAGCTCCGCAGTCAAGGGCTCCACGGAATATGTACGGGAATCCGAGTACATTGTTTATCTGATTAGGATAGTCACTGCGGCCTGTGGCGAAGATTATGTCAGGGCGCGATGCCATAGCCGCCTCATACGATATTTCAGGGTCAGGATTGGCAAGGGCAAAAACTATGGGGCGCGGTGCCATGCTCTGCACCATCTCAGGAGTCACCACATCCTTCACCGAAAGCCCAAGGAACACATCAGCGTCCACCATGGCTTCGGCAAGAGTGTTGACAGGGCGCGAGGTCATAAATTCACGTTTCTGTTCGTTAAGATTGCTGCGTGAGGAGTTAATCACGCCTTTGCTGTCGCACATCACCACATTTTCCCGTTTAACACCGAGCGCTATATACAGTCGCGTACAGGAAACGGCGGCCGCCCCGGCTCCGTTTACCACCAGACGTATGTCCTCTATCTTCTTATTCTGAAGCTCAAGGGCGTTAAGCAGTCCGGCGGCCGATATTATGGCCGTGCCGTGCTGATCATCGTGCATCACGGGGATGTCACATTCCTCCTTAAGCCTCCGCTCTATCTCAAAACATTCGGGAGCCTTTATATCCTCAAGGTTTATGCCACCAAACGTGGGAGCCAGAGCTTTAACGATGCTGATGAAACGCTCCGGATCATTTTCAGCCACTTCAATGTCAAAGCAGTCAAGTCCGGCAAATATTTTAAACAGCAACGCTTTACCTTCCATTACGGGTTTGGATGCAAGTGGCCCTATGTTGCCCAAACCGAGCACTGCCGTACCATTAGAAATTACAGCCACGAGATTTCCTTTGTTAGTGTATTCATATACGTCCTGGGGCTGTGCCTCTATAGCCTTACATGGATATGCCACTCCCGGAGAGTACGCGAGCGCAAGGTCATGCTGTGTGGAATATGGCTTGGTAGGCACAACTTCTATCTTGCCGGGTTTGCCCTCGCTGTGGTATTCAAGGGCGGCTTCTTTGGTTACTGTAGGCATGTTACGATATTTTGGAATTTGTACAATTACAAAGTTACTATACTTTTACGCTCGCTGACAACGGTATGTTTAACACTTTATAATCATTTAACCAAATTTTTGTTTTCCGACCAAAGCTGTCAAGAAAACGTTATATATTTGCACTGAAATATATATGTTATGATTATAGCTTCAAAAAAACGCAAAGAGAATATAGCCGAATATCTGCTGTACATGTGGCAGGTAGAGGATATGATACGTGCCAATGGCCTTGACATAGACCGCATAGATCACAACGTGATAGACCGCTTCAATCTTACTCCGGAGCAACACAAGGAGATGAAAGACTGGTACGAATCACTCATAGACATGATGCGCCGTGAAGGGATAGAGAAGAGCGGCCACCTGCAAATGAACCGCAATGTGCTCAGCCAGCTCGTAGCACTGCACCAAGCGCTACTCAAGGATCCCAGATTTGCCGACTACTCGGCGGAATTCTACCGGACACTCCCCTACATAGTGGAACTGCGCTCAAAATCAGGCGATGACAAGCCCGGGGAGATAGAAACATGCTTCAACGCCCTCTACGGAATGCTGATGCTGCGCCTGCAGGGCAAGGAGATAACTCCCGACACCGCCAATGCCATAAAGCAGATATCACGGTTCATAGCCGTGCTGGCTGCCGACTTCAAGCTTGATGAAGAAGAAAAGCTATTCAAACCGGAGGAATAGACACAAAAAAGAGAGGTGCTCTCACGAGTGCCTCTCTCTCCATTCATCACATTATGCTTATTAGTGCTATTCTTGATTTTCAGGCTGTGGCCGCTGTCATCGCTTGCGCGGCGCGGCATGTCAGCCTTATATTATAGTTCAAAAGTTATTTCTGTACAAGTACATCCGCATCAGTAACGGCTGCTCACTACGTCCCAGTCCACTATGTCCCACAGCTTCTCCAACGCTGCGGCACGGCGATTCTGATAGTCCAGATAGTAAGCATGCTCCCATACATCAAATACCAACAGAGGGGTCAGACCGTCAGTGAGCGGATTGCCGGCATTCTGTTTCTGGATTATGAACAGCTTACCGTCTTCATCCTTGCACAGCCATACCCAGCCACTTCCGAATATACCTGTACCGGCCTCTACGAAGTCTGACTTGAATTTATCAAAGGAGCCGAACTGCGCATCTATAGCCGCACGCAAGTCGCCTTCAGGCTCTCCACCTCCATCGGGTGAGAAAGTGAAGAAATAAAAGATATGGTTCCATGCCTGAGAGGCATTGTTGAACAGCGGGCCTTCGGAATCCTTTATAATATCCTCCAGCTCCATATCCTCATACTTCGTGCCCTTTATCAGGCGGTTAAGATTGTCGATATAGGCCTTCTCGTGCTTACCGTAATGGTACTCGACCGTTTCCTGTGAAATGGCCGGTGCAAGAGCATCAGGTGCGTACGGCAAACGTGGTTGGGTGTATATAGTTGCTTCCATCAGTGTGTGTTGTTTTAAAATTACATCAATACAACACTGCCGGACGCCGGATGGTTCAAATCACTTTAAATTCCTGCCTAACCAATAGAAAATATATTTGTATACCTCGCTGCGTACAGGGAGCGCCGAGAGTATCAGATCATGCATTCCACCTTCTACGGCCACCGATGTGACATCACGTCCCAGCATGCGTCCGTACTTGCGTATATCAGCCACATCAAGCACCACATCTGCCCTTGACGCTTCGGGCGTCCATTTATCGGGATCAAGGCTCCGGGCGGAATACATGAGCAGGATGGGGCACTTAATGTCATACGGATGCTTACGCAGGTATTTCTGCGCAAGGTTAATGGCTCTCACCCAGCCAAGATTCACACCAAGCGACGTCCCCTTCCAGGCATGATTGAACGTCCACTCCCCATGTTCTCCTGCCGTGAGCGCCTGCTCGTATACGCCACCGCCTCCGGTGTCTACATGTATATTCGGGAAAATCTTTCCCAACGCGGATGCAATGCCTACAAGACACTCCATACGGCCAAGATTCCAGTCAAGAAACGGACTGTTAAGTATCATGGCCCGTACCGGTGCCTGTGGATGAGCCACCATATAACAGGATGCCACAAGGCCTCCGGTAGAGTGCCCCATAAGCACTATCTCGCGGCTGCCGTCGCGCACCATTATGGCCAAAGCCGAATCCACATCGGCATAGTACTCACTTATGTCACGAACAAGGAATGGTTTCTGCCCCGACAATATAGACCGGCCGTATTTACGCAGATCTACGGCATAGAAATCATAATCATGCCCGGCAAACTGCTGGGCCAATTCTTTCTGAAAATAATAATCATTGTACCCGTGTATGTACAGAATGGCCTTATCTGTAGGCACATCTGACAAATGGCGTATTATAGTGCACCGGACTGCACCGCTGTAATCAGCGGGCTGCTCCACATAGCGCATTTCATATCCGGCGCCTAAGGAGTCCGGCATCCATGCCGCCGCCGACATACCTGCCGGCATCAGCAACAGCAGGAATATACTTATACGGCACGCTAACTTCATTATTCTTTCCATGCTATAGAAACAAAAGTGGAGGGCAACCGGTTTTGACTCAGCCCCTCCACTTTATATATGAGTTCAATGATTTATAACGGGAAATTCATACCTATGTTAACTGAGCCATTGGACGACAAGGGTACAAACTGCTTTGTGACCTTGCCAAGAGTGCGATCCATGCCCAGGAAGAAATTGAAGCCCTTGGTATGGAAATTCATAAGCCAACCGAATCCTACGCCATAAGTACCGGCCGACATGTTAACACCGGCTTCAAAACATTTGACAGGAGCCACATTGGCCGACAGACGGAAATCAGTCCATGAATATTCGCCCTGTATGCGTGTGGTGTTGAGCAGGCCGAATGTCAGTTTACGGTAGGCAGGAAGTGTGTATTGCGCACCGATATTGAACGTAGCGCCAAGCATTCTGGCCTTGCCACCGGTATCGCCCATATCATCAAGCTCGTACAGTGCTGACAGGTCATCTTTTATTTTGTCCCATTCCTTACCGAAGGAGTTAGGCTGATCATCATCGGCATTGAACGTGTACCCATCGGTATTAAACGTTTTCAAGCCATTGGTGGTAGCCAGCATATTGTTGCTCCATCCTATGAAACCAAGGTCAAGCAGCGAGGCGCTTACAGTCCAGTCACGCGCTGCCTTGTAAGTGGCACCGAAGTCAAAGGCTATACCGAAGCCGTTTACACCGGCGCCGTCCACCTTTGCACCGTTGACATACCGGTGATGCGTATTTTCATTCACCTTTGTCTTGTATGTAAAGCCCTTGACATTGGCGTTGATTTTACCGTCCGACTTAATAGTCCAGTCATTCTCACCGAGTGTAAGCTGAGCCTGGTCAAGGATAGCATCTACGTAGCCGCCGCCCACGAGCAGCTTCATGCTGGCACCCACACGCCACTTCTTGTTTATCTGGCGCGAGTGGCCCAATGACAGCTCGGCATATCCGGTGCCGAAAGCACGCAGATCAGATATGTCGTACGACTTGTTTTCCACACCCTCCTTAAGCAGGGAGAAGAACGACCCCGGCAGATGCGCTTCTGTGCTTACACGAGCGTTTACCGCTATGGTGTTATATCCGCCCCAAGCCTTGAATCCGGCAGCGAGAAGTGTCAGCTTGACATCAGCGCCAATACGGTTCTTATCGCCAATGTTCTTCATAACTTCCTGAGCGCTTACTCCGGGGTTAAGGAACGTGGTAGTACGGCCATTGACGTTATATATAACATCGCTGACATTGAGCGTACCGTTCATGCTCACATTTACATTGCCAAGCGCCGGCATGGCAAAGAAATTGCGTGAATTGTCCATAGCCGGGTTCATCTGAAAGCGGTATGTGTAATCCTCCAAAAAGTAACCTGAACGGGTATTTTGCGCCATGGCTGTGACCGGCGCCATAGCTGACAGAGCCAATATGCTTATATTTCTTATACTGAGTTTCATGTCTTTATTATAAATGTAGATAAGGGTTAAAGTTCTTTTTCATAATAACCTGACACCTTAGGACGCACATCGGAGAGCGTAATATGCATGTCAGGACTCAGAGGCGACATTCCCTGCACGGAACGTGCGCGAGCCTCGAATTCTATACCGTCCACTCCTTTTACCTCACCGGTAATACTTATGGTAAGCTTGTACGATGATGCATTGGCCGGTACGGATGCGCCCACTATCTCTACATTATTTATTCTGTGTCCGGCGGCATCTATAGGATAACCGGTAAAATCAACTGCCACAGGTATATCCGTGGACACCGTAAGGGTTACATCAAGCGCCGTAACGGTAACTTTACTCAAATCCTCGCCTGCCCAGCCGTCAATCTTGTCCGTGTACACTATGGTAGAGCCATCGGTAAATTCAAGCGGTGCCACAAATTTATACTTGCCATGCAGCTGTCCAAGCGGCTCGCCAAGACGGAAATCCGTAACGGTCTGGGCCGGTACCTCCGGGTTCTTCAAGTCTATGCTCAAGCGCTGAGGAAGTCCGTTTCCACTCAGCACACGGCTCAGTGATGCAAAGCCCACATGCTCAGCTCCTGCATAGTCAGCATCTATCACAGCCGGCATGGAGGGCGACAGGCAGAAGTTATATATACCGTCGGCATTGCCGGGGCCTATCTGGAAGTAGGGATTGTCAAGTGAATAGGTACTGCCCTCCTCTCCGTGATAAGCCGTGATGTCAAGGCCGGTACGGGCATACACGCCGTAACGCTGCAGCGGATTCTCCACCTGAAGATATATGGCCGGATTTACAAACGATATATCAGTGCCGGGCTGAGCGAGCACGTCAGGCAGATCGGACAGATCCACATCACTCAATGATGAGCCGTCAATGTCATAACGTATCTTTCCCGTGAAAGAATTAACCGTAGCATCGCTCAGATCATATGAGGTACGGAGTGTGATCTGTGTGGGCAGTGTGGCGACACCCTGCTTTATGTCAGCCACTGACACCACCGCCTTACCCTGCTTTATGTACAGGCTTCCGGGAAGCGTAACGGTAGATGCAGAGTAGTCATACGTACCGCCCGACTGGGCAAAATCAAGTCCTGTGGCCTTAAAATCAAGCGTCAGTGAGGCCCCCTCCACCTTACGCGCCGGAAGCGAGAGCTCGCCCGAAGCTGCATCATATGTTCCGCCGGCCGTTTCAGTGAGGTCAAGCCCTTTGGGCAGCTGAAGTACAATATCACGGAAAGTAAGCCCCGTAACATAGCTGTCCATGCCGCTTAGCACTATATTGACTCTAAGTGACAGATCACATCCGAGCTTGTCTATTGACAATATGTATTCGCTTACAAACGAAGCATTGAACGAATATTCCGACGGATTGCTCACAAGATTATACTCGGCATCGGACACAGCTCTTGACATGGCCGCCGCTGAGCCGGAACCTATGGTAATAACCGTTTCTGAAGGGTCAATATGAGGCGCACGCAGAGTTATCTCCGATACCTGCATAGCATCAGAATTGAACGTGCCTTCTTCTACTATTGCATACTTGCCGTCAATGACTTTGACACGGTCCTCGCCGTCAAGATCAAGTATAGTGCCGAGATCTATCCTGTCAATGTTTACCGGTATGACAAGATCCTTGACATTTACCCTCACGGTAGTTTCCACATCCGATAGGTCATATTTGTCATCCACGCACCCTGTCAGGACTATTGGCAGCAACGCTGCTACCCACAATCTGTTTTTTCTTCTCATAACGTAGAAATGTGATGAAAGTGTGTTAAAATGTTTTATAATACTGGCCCAATTTATTCAGCTTCAACATACAAGGCAGAACCAAATGACCTTATCATGTCAGCATGAGGACTCTTCCCCGTGCACAAAATTAAGCATTATTTACAATTTGACAAATTGTTTCACACCTATTTTTAGGGGGGGGGGTAATACATTGTTAGCCAATGTGTTATAACATGCCACACATATAGATAAAGATAGCATATATCCTAAAATAATGAATACATGATACACTGGTATATGTCCAATAAGTATGAATCAACTTCTCTTTAGACGTTCACGATAAGCCTCATGACCTTTGCTACGGTAGTATGCAAAATCTTATCTATCGTTAAAATTACGCAGGTTTCGGCCCCATTGTTATTAGAGTATGTTAACAGATTTGCACATTGTGCTTCCATAAACTATATTTGAAGCTCAAGAGATACTATAAATAACTGAATTCAATAGATGGAGGATATTACTGAAATATTCACACATTATGTACAGCAATACGGAAGCGTGGACATTGCCGAATCAGAATTTATGAAAGCTATACATGAAGACGCATCCTTACGTAGCGACTATCGCCAATGGTGCCATGATACGGGCAACACCGAACGCAACGGCTTCATTGACTGGTGCGATGAATACCTTGAGCTGCAAAATGACGTGTGGAATAATCTGAATGACTTTGATGAATAACGAATACACAGGCTATACGCTGCCGGCCGAATGGGAGGCAGACTGCACCATACTTCTGGCATGGCCTCATGATGATACTGACTGGGCATACATGCTTGATGAAGTGAGGACTTGCTATGCAAACCTCATCACGGCTATAACCGGTACCGGACGTAGAGTAATAATTGCCGGGCCGGGCATTTCAGCCAATATGCCGCAGTGCCTCCGACACATACCGAAAGAGCTTCTCATACCGTTTGACGTGCCCACCAACGACACATGGACTCGTGATTACGGTATAATATCCCTAAAGGATACCGATGGAAATATTACTGCCGGAGCCGACTTCAAGTTCAACGGCTGGGGTCTGAAATTCGCATCGGACAAGGACAATCTTGTGACACGCCGCATGAAAGAAGCCGGGCTTATAAACGCACAGGTACAAAATCTGCTCGGATTTGTATTGGAAGGCGGAGGCATAGAGAGTGACGGTAAAGGATCACTGCTCACCACGGCTAAATGCCAGATGTCACCTAACCGCAATGCCCAGTTCACCCGTGCGGAAATAATGGAACACCTGAGCCGGTATCTTGGCGTAAGGCACCAGTTATGGTTAGAACACGGCTATCTTGCCGGCGATGACACCGACAGCCATATTGACACATTGGCGCGATTTGCCCCTAACGACACCATAATATATACAGGCTGCGATGACCCTGCCGATGAACATTATCAGGAACTCGCCACCATGAAGCAGGAACTGATGGACATGACCACCCCACAAGGCATGAATTATAACCTCGTGGAGCTGCCGCTTCCTGATGCCATATATGATGAGGAGGGCACACGACTGCCGGCCACGTACGCAAATTTCCTCGTTACGCCCGATGCCCTTTTCATGCCCACATACGGCCAACCTATGAAGGACCGGCTAGCCGAACAGATTCTTAGCATAGCATTCACTCAAAAGGTGCATACCGTGGACTGCCGTGCGCTGATAAAGCAGCACGGATCACTCCACTGCGCTACCATGCAGATACCTAACAGCATACTATCCATATGAAAACCATAAAAATAGCTACTATACAACTCTCGAAAACAGCTGAAGTAGACCAGAACCGCAAACGTCTTTCCGAGGAGATAAGGAAAGCGGCCGCCATGGGTGCACAGCTCATAGTAAACCAGGAGCTTCATGACTCCCTGTACTTCTGCCAGACGGAAAACACGGATCTGTGCGGGCTGGCCGTGGAGATACCTTCAGAGGCCTCCGATTTCTATGCAGCTCTTGCACGCGAGCTGAATGTGGTAATAGTATGCTCGCTTTTTGAAAAACGTGCGCCCGGACTGTACCACAATACTGCCGTAGTATTCGATGCGGACGGAACTATGGCCGGTAAATACCGAAAGATGCACATACCCGATGACCCGGCCTACTATGAGAAGTTTTACTTCACACCCGGCGATATAGGTTTTGAACCCATAAAAACGTCATTAGGCCGGATAGGAGTCCTCGTATGCTGGGACCAGTGGTACCCTGAGGCTGCTCGGTTAATGGCACTACGCGGAGCCGAGCTGCTTGTGTACCCTACGGCCATAGGATGGGAATCGACCGACACGCCCGAAGAAAAATCACGCCAGCGCGATGCATGGATCACCATACAGAGGGCACATGCCGTGGCCAATGGCATTCCGGTAGTAAGCGTAAACCGCACAGGACACGAACCGGATCCCTCAGGCATGACCAATGGCATACAGTTCTGGGGAAGCAGTTTCATTGCCGGGCCGCAGGGCGAATTCCTGTACCAAGCCCCTGCGGATAGGGAGGAAACAGCCGTAACAGAAGTGGATATGGACCGCAGCGAGCAAGTAAGGCGCTGGTGGCCGTTCCTGCGTGACAGGCGTATAGATGCCTATTCAGGCATCACCAAGCGGTTCCTTGACTGAAGCTACTGAACTTTTACCGTGAGTCATGCGTAATAAAAGCATGACTACTATACTACTAAAACGGGCTTACGATGAACCTCAGCCATCTGACGGGTTCCGTATACTTGTGGACAGGCTCTGGCCTCGGGGCATGAGTCATGCCACACTACCTTATTCCGAATGGGACAAGCAGTTGGCCCCTTCGGATGAATTGCGCAAATGGTTTCATGAATCACCGGCTGAGCGTTGGGCCTTATTTTCCAAGAAGTATTCCGATGAGCTGCTCGCCAATCCGGCATTCAGTGAATTCATATCGGAAGTAAAGCAGCATCCGGTGGTGACACTCCTATACGGATCGCATGACACAGAGCACAACAATGCCGTGGTGCTGCGTGACGTGGCTATGTCCAAGCTCAATCAGGAATAGATGCCTTGTGCTATAGGACGGCAGTTGTACTGAGATGCCATGATGCGTCCATATGCCCCGGCGGAGCGTAATGCCAATATATCGCCCCTATGAGTTACGGGGAGCACCTCATCGGTACCAAATGTATCGGATGACTCACATATGGGGCCTACCACATCATAAACCTCCGTTTCCTCACCTGTAGCAGTGAGGTTCTGTATCTTGTGATGCGCTTGATACAGTGCAGGACGTATAAGGTCATTGAGCCCGGCATCTACTATAACGAAACGCTTTGACACTCCCTCCTTTACATAAAGCACACGGGTTATGAGCGAACCGCACTGCGCCACCACCGAGCGTCCGAGCTCAAAATGCAGTTCTTGTCCGGGGCGAAGCTCCAGATTACTACGGAACACTTCGAAGTAAGCCTTGAAGTCAGGTATGGGACATGCATCAGGGTCATCATAATCTATTCCGAGGCCGCCGCCTACATTGATAGTATGCAACGAAACTCCCCTGCTTTCCAACTTTGACACCAATGCATTGATACGCCGGCAGAGTATGGCATACGGAGTATTGTCCGTAATCTGTGATCCTATATGGAAATGAAGCCCTATAAGCTCCACTGAGTCATATGCCTGGATGGCGTCAATCACACCGTCAAGCATACGCATATCTATACCGAACTTATTTTCAGCCAGTCCGGTGGTGATATAGTGATGCGTATGAGCATCTATGTCAGGATTCACCCGCAGAGCCACACGGGCTTTCACTCCCATTTCTGACGCAATACCGGCTATGACTTCAAGCTCGGGCACTGACTCTACGTTAAGGCATGATATTCCGCTGCTCAGAGCCAGACGGATCTCATCATCTGTCTTACCCACCCCGGCAAATACTATTTTTGACGGATCAAATCCGGCTTCTATAGCAGCCTTAATTTCGCCTCCGCTCACTGTATCCGCACCTAATCCGGCTTGGGCTATGGCCTTTAATATAGGCATATCGGCACATGCCTTTACAGCATAGTGCACCTTATAGGCAGCCTCCGGGGCAGCCTCCCGGATAGCTTCAAGAGTGCGGCCAAGAAGCTGCATGTCATAATAATAGAACGGCGTGGGCTGTGATTCAAACATCCGCACGGGGAAAACGGTAGGTGCCATATGGTTTATTTGAAAAGATGACGGCTTAGAAGATTAAGTGTGCGCACCTTGTCCTCCTTGCGCACCAGGAGTGATATGTTATAATTACTTCCTCCGTATGAGATCATACGTACGGGAATATCCTTTATAGCATTTACCACCTCAGCCTCAAAGCCTCGGTTCTGCCATTCAAGGTCGCCTACCACACATATTATCACCATGTCACGGTCCACTGTCACGGTGCCGAATTTCTTAAGGTCATCAAGTATGGCATGCAGATTACGCTCACTGTCCACGGTTACGGACACCCCTACCTCCGATGTTACCACCATGTCGATAGGAGTGCAGTGCGTCTCGAATATCTCGAACACCTTGCGCAGGAATCCGTAGGCCAGCAGCATGCGTCCGCTCTTGATTTTTATAGCGGTTATATTGTCCTTGGCTGCCACAGCTTTAATGGTATGCGTGGGTGCCACGTTATATATCAGCGTGCCCTGTGCCTGAGGATCCATAGTGTTGAGCAGGCGCACGGGTATATTGTTGACCTTGGCCGGAAGCACACATGTAGGATGCAGTATCTTTGCGCCGAAGTAAGCGAGCTCGGCAGCCTCCTCAAAGTGCAGTTCGCTCACTGGCGCTGTATTTTCCACATAGCGCGGATCATTATTGTGCATCCCGTCTATATCAGTCCATATCTCTATTACCTCAGCTTTTATGGCTGCTCCTATAAGCGATGCGCTATAGTCGCTGCCGCCACGCTGCAAGTTGTCTACCTCGCCATAGTTATTACGGCATATGAAGCCTTGAGTAATGAATATGTCAGCATCAGCATGAGCGTCAAGCATAGGGAGCAGATGCTCACGTATGTATCGTGTGTCAGGTTCAGCGTTCTTGTCTATGCGCATGAAGTCAAGAGCGGGAAGCATTACGGAGTTAACGCCACATTCCTGAAGGTACAGGTGCATCATGGCCGTTGACATAAGCTCGCCCTGGGCCAAAATCTCCTTATGGTCAAATGATGTGAATATCTCCTTGTTGAAGCCGCGAATGTAGTCCAAGCGCTCGCCTACCACCTCCATGGCCAGTGTGCGGAACTGTTCCGTGGTATAAAGCTCTGATATGGTATCGGCATATTTCTGACGTAACACGTTGAGTGTTTCCTCAGCACCTGCAAAGTTATGTTTGTACAGATAGTCACTGATGTCCTCAAGGGTATTTGTGGTACCGGACATGGCACTTAGCACCACTATATTGCGTCCGCGCTCAGTGATAAGGTGAGCCACATCCTTCATTCTCTGTGCCGACCCCACTGAGGTGCCGCCGAATTTCATTACTTTCATAACAATGCAGTTATATCCTGTTAACGTGTATGTCTATTTTTGAAGCGGCAAATTTACTAAATTTCCGCAACAGGCACAAGCGTCTTGTCCTCACATCGGAGCGTACGTGCCGGGTATCGGCGTATCAGCTCCATATTATGTGTAGCTATTATCACTGCCGTACCCCCCGAGGATATGGCATGAAGGCGCCTTATAATATAGGCGGCAATATCGGGATCCAGATTACCGGTTGGTTCATCGGCCAATAGCAGACGTGGCCGGTTAAGCATGGCGCGCGCTATGACTATGCGCTGCTGCTCGCCTCCGGAAAGTTCGTGCGGAAACTTATAGCTCTTATTGAGCATACCCACTTCACGCAGTGTCTGCTCCAAACGCTCCTCTATAAGGGCGCGGTTACTCCATCCGGTAGCCTTAAGCACGAAAAGCAGGTTGTCATAGGCACTGCGGTCCTGTAGCAAGCGGAAATCCTGAAACACAATACCTATCTCCCGGCGAAGCATAGGTACATCGCGCCGGCGCAGCTTGCGCATGTCACGGTCAAGGACATTAGCCTCCCCATCATAGACAGGCACTTCAGCGTAAAGTGACTTGAGCAGCGATGTCTTTCCGCTGCCCACGGGCCCGGTCAGGTAGATCAACTCCCCCTCACGAAGCGTCAGATCCACTCCTCTGAGGGCTATAAGGTCACGGCGCCGCAGCTCCACACCCCGGTAATCCACCACTGTTCGCTGGCCGGTACTGTCCATCAATAACCCATTTCAGAAAGGAACTTGATACGCATAAGACGTATCTCATCCTCCGTACATTCATCGCCGAACTCCTTGAAGGCATCGTTCAGGTCGCCGCTCTCGCTCTCCTTGAAATAGTCAAACATGTCCTGCTGCAAATCCTCATCAAGCACCTCATCAAGGTAATAATTGATGTTGATCTTGGTACCGGAATTGACTATAGCTTCTATTTCATCTATAAGCTCTGAAAGCTCAAGCCTGCGCGAATTGGCTATCTCATCAAGAGGTATCTTGCGGTCAATAGAGTGGATTATGGCTATCTTGATCTTGCTTTTATTGGCCACACCGCGAACCTTCAGATCCTCAGGACGCTCTATTTCATTTTCTTCTACATGCCGCTTTATCACCTTTATGAACTCCTCGCCATAGCGGCGGGCCTTACCGGCGCCCACGCCGGCTATGTTGGCCAATTCCTCTATAGTTACAGGATACGTGGTGGCCATAGCTTCAAGTGAAGGATCCTGGAATATAACGTATGGCGGCAGTGACATCATCTTGGCCACTTTCTTACGCAGATCCTTTAATATGGCGTAAAGCTCCAGATCGGCAGCACATCCGGCACCGCCCTTCACTACCTCAGGCTCCTCTTCCTCGGAGAAATCAGCATCCTCCACTATCTTGAATGATACGGGTTTCTTGAGGAATTTCTTTCCTTTTTCAGTGAGCTTCAGCAGCCCGTAGTTTTCTATATCACGATCCATATATCCGGCTATCACGCCTTGACGCACCACGGCGTTGAGATATTTTTCATCGCATGACTCCGCACATCCGAACACATCAAGCTCATCATGCTTATATGACTTTACATCAGCGGTGTTTTTGCCTTTCATGACATCCACCACATGATCAGCCTTGAATTTTTCCTTAAGAGCCGCCACTGTTTCCAGCGCAGCGCACAGTTCATCTTTTGCTTCCACTTTTTTCTTAGGGTTTAAGCAGTTATCGCAGTTTCCACAGTTGTCCTCCAGATATTCTTCTCCGAAGTAATGCAGCAATGACTTGCGGCGGCACACACTTGACTCAGCATAGTTTGCCGTCTCAATGAGCAGCTGCCGTCCTATCTCCTGTTCCGCCACGGGCTTGTTCTGGATAAACTTCTCCATTTTCTGAAGATCCTTTGCGGCATAGAAGGTTATACACAGCCCCTCGCCGCCGTCGCGGCCGGCACGTCCAGTCTCCTGATAGTAGCCTTCAAGTGACTTGGGCATGTCATAATGTATCACAAATCTGACATCGGGCTTGTCTATTCCCATACCGAAAGCTATCGTGGCCACTATCACGTCAATTTTCTCATACAGGAAAGCATCCTGATTGGCCGAGCGTGTGGCGGCGTCCATTCCGGCATGATACGGCAGAGCCTTTATGTCGTTTACCTGCAATATCTCCGCCAGCTCCTCCACTTTCTTACGGCTCAGACAGTATATTATGCCTGACTTGCCTTCCATGCCCTTGATAAACCTGATTATATCCTTGTCAATCGATGCCGTTTTGGGCCGGATCTCATAATAAAGGTTCTGCCTGTTGAACGATGACTTGAACAGGTTGGCATCAAGCATGCCGAGATTTTTCTGTATGTCATGCTGCACCTTGGGCGTGGCAGTGGCAGTGAGCGCTATAACAGGGCGTTTGCCTATCTCGTTTATTATAGGGCGTATGCGCCGGTATTCAGGTCGGAAATCATGCCCCCACTCTGATATGCAGTGGGATTCATCCACGGCATAGAACGATATTGGTACGGTCTTCAGAAAATCAATATTCTCCTCCTTAGTGAGCGACTCGGGAGCCACGTACAGCAGCTTGGTCTTGCCTGAAACTATATCAGCCTTCACGCGGTCTATGGCCGACTTGTTGAGCGATGAGTTCAGGAAGTGTGCCACACCGTCCTCTTCGCTGAAATTACGCATGGCGTCCACCTGATTTTTCATAAGCGCTATCAAAGGTGAAATCACTATGGCCGTACCCTCGGTCATAAGCGAGGGCAACTGGTAGCAAAGTGACTTGCCGCCTCCGGTAGGCATTAGCACAAAGGTATCATGACCGTCAAGCAGACTGGTGATGATGGCCTCCTGATTGCCTTTAAAGGTGTCGAATCCGAAATGCTTTTTCAGCGCTTCAGACAGTGAAGCTTTGTCTGTCATGGGGGGAGAAGATCTAAAGTTATATTATTCTGTGAATACGATATTTTAAGTTATGCTTGGTTTACTTCAAAGTTTGCGGCTATGAGCTTCTGAAGCGCATAGTCACGTGTCACCTCAAACGTCTTGATGTCAGTAGAGGGTATCTCGTACATGGCATCCATCATTATTGATTCCACTATAGAGCGGAGCCCTCGGGCACCCAACTTGTACTCTATGGCCTTATCCACAATAAGGTCAAGGGTGTCAGGCGCAAAGGTAAGCTTCACACCGTCCATGGCAAACAGCTTTTCATACTGTTTCACTATGGCATTCTTGGGTTCGGTAAGCACACGGCGCAGAGCATTGCGGTCCAGCGGCTCGAGATGAGTGAGTATGGGCAGACGGCCTATTATCTCCGGTATGAGGCCGAACGACTTCAAATCCTGAGGAGCCACATACTGAAGGAAATTGTTACGGTCCACACCCTTACGTGCAGTGTTGCTGTAACCTACCACGTGCGAGTTCAGGCGCTGCGCTATCTTACGCTCTATCCCGTCAAAGGCACCTCCGCATATAAAGAGGATATTCTTGGTGTTCACCGGTATCATTCGCTGCTCCGGGTGCTTGCGTCCACCCTGTGGAGGCACATTGACTATGGAGCCCTCAAGCAGCTTGAGCAGACCCTGCTGTACGCCTTCGCCGCTCACATCGCGCGTTATGGACGGATTGTCACCCTTGCGGGCTATCTTGTCTATCTCATCTATGAACACTATACCGCGCTCGGCCTTGGCCACGTCATAGTCAGCGGCCTGAAGCAGACGTGTAAGCAGGCTCTCTATATCCTCGCCCACATATCCGGCCTCAGTAAGCACCGTGGCGTCCACTATGGTGAACGGCACGTCAAGCAGACGGGCTATAGTCTTGGCGAGCAGCGTCTTTCCCGTACCGGTGGGACCTACGAGTATAATGTTGCTCTTTTCTATATCCACGTCATCATCAGCTGACTGCGCCAGACGTTTATAATGATTATACACCGCCACTGACAGATACTTCTTGGCAGCCTCCTGCCCTATCACATAGCTGTCAAGAAAGGAGCATATATCCTTGGGGCGCGGCACGGAATCGATATTGATTTCCATCCCTGATGCGGCAGGATTGTCGGCAGTAAGCCCCTGCCGGTACTCCTTGAGAGCCATGTCTATCTGCTCCACGCAGCGTGTACATATGTACAGATCAGGTGATATGGCGCTGGGCACAAGCATTTCACCCGGCTCGGGAGCCTGCCCGCAAAATGAGCACACCTCCCGGCCTGAATGCGTACCTCCGTCAGTTCTTTTTTTTGCCATCTGGGATATATCAGTGTTTAGCCTTGATCAGCACATCATCTATCATGCCGTACTCCTTGGCCTCCATTGCGGTCATCCAATAGTCACGGTCCGAGTCACGCTCCACCTTGTCAAACGACATGCCGGAATGATCGGATATTATAGTGTAAAGCTCCTTCTTGAGCTTCTGTATTTCACGTGCGGTAATCTCTATGTCCGATGCCTGACCCTGGGCGCCTCCCATGGGCTGATGTATCATGACGCGTGAATGCTTCAGTGCAAAGCGCTTTCCTTTGGCGCCCGACACCAGAAGCACGGCGGCCATTGAGGCAGCCATACCCGTGCATATGGTAGTGACATCGCTGGATATGTACTGCATGGTGTCGTATATGCCAAGTCCGGCATATACCGATCCGCCGGGCGAGTTTATGTATATGCTTACATCCTTGCCGGGATCAGTAGAGTCAAGGTAAAGGAGCTGTGCCTGTATCACGTTGGCTGTATAATCGTTTACATCGGTGCCAAGGAATATTACACGGTCCATCATAAGACGTGAGAATACGTCCATCTGCGCCACATTGAGTTGACGCTCCTCTATTATGGTAGGCGATATATAGCTGGATGTTATGGATGAAGCATACTGGTCAAGCGCCAATGAATTCATCCCCAAATGCTTTACCGCGAAATTTCTAAAGTCGCTGTTCATAATGGTTCAATGTTGTTTTTTCTTTTTCTTATCGGTTTCTTAATTCAAAGTTATGAATTATTTCTGATAATACAAAATTTGCTGTTTTTTCGTTCACTCTTTTGATTTTTCGTACCATGCCGGAGCCGAGTCGGTGCTCATTTCAAAGGTCACGTCAGCTCCGGATGTTATCAAGTCATGGGTGATGTAGCTCTTTGCCCATGGTTTTCCGTTGACACTTACACTTTTTACATACTTCTTGCCCGACAATGCTCCGGGAGCGCTGAGCGTGAAGGTTTTGCCGCCGGGAATATTGATTTTTACACGGTCAAAGCGTGGCGATCCTATTTCATACCGTCCTGACACGGGATTGACCGGATAGAAACCCATGGCGCTGAACACGTACCACGCCGACATCTGCCCGCAGTCCTCATTGCCGCACAGGCCGGCCGGTTCATTGCGATAAAGCGTGTCGGTGATTTCACGCACATACTTGGCCGTGAGGTCGGGGCGTCCTATGCTGTTGAACAGATATGTCACATGGTGGCTCGGTTCATTACCGTGCGCATACTGCCCTATCATGCCCGTGCTGAATATAGGCAATTCGGCATCAGCAGGCCCGGTATAAGTCATCATACTGTCCAGAAGTGCCGCAAAGCGCCTCTCTCCGCCCACGAGCTTCATAAGGCCAGGTATGTCATGCTGCACGGACCAAAGGTATTGCCAGCCGTTGCTTTCACATATGTGCTTGGTATACTCATCAGGACTGAACCCGGGCTGGAACATGCCCTTGTCATCGCGGGGCTGCATGAAGCCGGTAGCCGGATTATAAACGTTGCGATAATTCTGCGAGCGTTTGTAGTAGTGTTCGGCCAACTGCGTCCTACCCATCTTTTCAGCCATGAGGGCTATGCAGTAGTCATCGAAAGCATATTCTAAGGTACGTGACAAGGCCCAATCATCATCGCAGTACGGATCCTTTATATTATAGGGTACGTATCCGAGGGTCTTGAAATAGCCTATGCCACGGTAGTCATCCATATTAGATGTGGCCACACAAGCCTCAAGAGCCTTCTCGGCGTCAAACCCGCCTATGCCTTTAAGATAGGCGTCAACTATCACCGGAACGGCATGGTAGCCTATCATCATATCCGTTTCACTGCCCTGCATGTTCCACACCGGGAGCCGTCCGTTCTGCTGATAGAAAGCTACGAATGAACGCACCATATCGCTGACACGCGCGGTGTCCATTATAGTGTAAAGCGGATGTGCCGCCCTGAACGTATCCCATAGCGAGAATGTACTGTAATTGGTCCATCCGTCGGCCTTATGGATCTGCTTGTCAGGACCGCGGTAGCTACCGTCCACATCAGAGTATATGGTGGGTGCTATCATGGCGTGGTATAGCGCCGTGTAGAAATTCACCCGGTCATCAGCACTCCCGCCTTCCACTTCTATGCGTCCCAGCTCCTCATTCCACGCCCGGCGTGTACGGTCACGGTACTTGTCAAAGTCATCATCAGGTGCCTCAACCATCAGATTAGAGGCTGCCCCCTGCTCACTTACGCCCGATATAGCTGTGGTAAGCGTTATCTGCTCACCGGGAGCGGTGGTGAAATTAAATTGTGCTATCAGCCCCACATTGCCGTTACGGAGCTGAACGGTGTCTATGTCTACTGATTCAAACGGACGTGAGAAGCGCGAGGCGAAATACACCTGCTGGTCACGCGCCCATCCGTCGGAAAAACGGTATCCCGTAACCGATGCGGAGTCCTCCTGTATATCAATGTGTGTATCCACTGTGCCGTCCCAGTTCATGGCCTTGGCTAAGTTAAGTATCACCGCAGCCTTCCCACCGGGGAATGTATACCGCTGTATGCCCGTACGCTCAGTGGCCGTAAGCTCTACGTCTATCCCGTAATCATCCAGACGCACCTTATAGTATCCGGCCTCAGCCTCCTCCGTATCATGCCTGAAGCGCGAATGCACTCCGAGCGGACCATCGGCCTTGTGGTACGGCAGCGTAACGGGCATGAACGATATGTCGTACAGGTCACCGGCTCCGGTACCCGACAGATGTGTGTGGCTGAATCCGGCTATGGTGCTGTCCGGATAGTAGTACCCGGCTATACGGTCCCATCCGGGAAGCCCGTTGTCAGGGCTCAGCTGCACCATACCGAACGGCGCCTGTGCTCCGGGGTATGTATTTCCGGTGTAGTCAGTACCTATAAATGGGTTCACCTCGGAAGCGAGATCAGCCACGCCCACCTTCGATGTCCCCGTACATCCTGCTATAACTGTCACGGCACATATGGCCGCACTGCTGAGTATGGTCTTCATGATATATTTGTTTGTCACAAAAATAATGAAAATACACATAACACACAACACCCGCCTGCATTGTGATTGCCACATATGCAGGCGGGCGCTATATTATTGTATATCTCAGTATATATATTACATATTGGCGGCTATTTCCTTGAAGCGGTCAAAGCTTACGGTTTCCTTGTCCAATGTCACAGCGTTGGCTATGGCTTCGAAGAGCTTGATGTCGCCCACCTGCTCCACTATGCGCGGACGGTAGTTCTTGTCGGCCAGGATATTCTTGGCAAACGAAGTCACGGTTTCATCATCCATGTTAGTCATGCCGTACTGAGCCAGCTGGCGTGAAGCTATGGACTTGGCCATTTCCATAAGGTCAGCCTCCTCGATCTTTACGTTGGTCAGTTCAGCTATACGCTCCTTTATCAGCTGCCAGCGCAGGTCGGCCTCCATTCCCTCATATTCCTTGTCTATATTCTCCTCGTTGAGGTTCTCGTTGCGGCTTATGAGCCATTTCTTGAGTATTGCGGCGGGGAGCTCCATATTGCCGTACTTTTCGGTGAAGTACTTGCGGGCTGCAAAGCGGAATATCATTTCGCTGTTGCCCTTGAGCTCACGAGCTATCATATCCTTTACTGCGGCGCGGTACTCCTCTTCATTGTTCACCTTACCGGATCCGAACACCTGAGTGTAGAATTCCTCACCGAGTTCAGCGGGACGCACTACTATGATTTCGCTTATGGCCAGCTCGAAATCGCCCTGCACTTCTGCGGTGCGCTCCTTGCTTATATTGAGCATGGATGACAGCTCGGCAATATCTCCGTCACATGACTTGCGAGGGTTGAACACCACCTTGTCACCCACTTTCTTGCCTTCGAATTTAGCGGCCTCTTCTTTGCTCTTGAAATAGAACGGAGCCACTATGGCGCTTGTCACCTGTATGGCATCGCCGTCTTCCTTTACAGTGCCGTCAGCGTTAAGCTCCATAAGGGCACCCTTCACCAGCGCATCCGGCTCGAACTCCTCACCGGGCACCTGTGCGCCGAAGCGCTTGCGCAGAGCCTTGTCCTGCTCCTCGATCATGGCATCGGACACCTCTATATCATAGTAAGGTATGTGCTCATCCTTGTCAAGCTTTATGTCAAGTTCGGGAGCCAGAGCCAGCTCGTACTCGAATGTAAAGTCCTTCTGATTCTTCAGGTCCAGAGCCTTCACCTCCACGGGCATGGGCTGTCCGAGCACATTGAGTTTATTGTCCTCTATATATTTCATCACACCTTCGTACACCACTTGGTTGATGATGTCGCTTGTCACCTGACGGCCGAAACGGCGCTGAAGGTCGGCCACGCTTATGTGCCCTTTGCGGAATCCGGGTATCTGATGTGTGCGGCCTATACGCTTGAGTTCTTCGGTTACTTTCTGCTTGTAATCATTCTCTTCGACATTCACTGTAAGCAACCCGCTCACCGCATCAGTCTTCTGCATGGTTATTTCCATAACTTTTTATTGGATGTTATATTTTAGTTAGTTTTCTATTTTTTCAAGATGCAAAAATAATATTTAAGAATGGATTGCGCAATTTCGCCGCCATTTTTTCATTTAACTTAACTACATATACACATATGAGTAGGGGCGCCATTTCATGCGCCCCCCGGTTCATATCATGTCAGTCATCATCGTGGTGATGATGCTTCTTGTTATGCTTCTTGCTGTGTTTCTTTGCTTTTTTCTTTTTGGGCGGCTTATGGCGGTGCGGGCCGTCCCCGTAATAGCGTCCGTCATCAAAATTATACTTGCTGTGCACACCCCAGTATGCACCGGTGCGTCCGCACGAGCTGAACGTCAGAGCCGACAGGCTTATCACCGTGCATAGGAACAATGTGTAGAGTTTGCGTCTTTTCATAAAGCGTAATTAAGAGTGAATTTCTATTATGACGCCATGGAGCCGCAAATTGTTCCGTCTAATTGCATTTTACGCCATTTATGTGTAACTTCGCGCAAGAAAAGAATCACCCCAACCCTACTGTTTATGTCAGCCAATACCCTGCTTGAACGACTCGACGGCATAGAAGCCCGCTTTGAAGAAGTGTCCACCCTTATCACTGATCCTTCGGTGATAGCGGACATGAAGCGCTATGTACGTCTTACCAAGGAATATAAGGAACTGGAAAAGCTCACGGCAGCCACCCGCCGCTACCGCACGCTTGAAGCCAACGCCACCGAGGCACGCGAGGTGCTGGACACCGAACAGGATGAGGAGCTGCGCGCCATGGCCCGCGAGGAGCTTGAAGAGGCTCAGGGTGAGCTTCCACGCCTGGAGGAAGAGATAAAACTGCTGCTCATACCGGCCGACCCGGAGGACTCTAAAAACGCCATTCTTGAAATACGTGGAGGCACCGGCGGCGATGAAGCGGCCATATTTGCCGGCGATCTGGCCAAGATGTATATGCGCTACTGCGAGTCGAAGGGTTGGACCGTGGCTGTGACCTCCATGAGCGAAGGAGCCGCCGGCGGATACAAGGAAATAGTTATGGCCGTAAGCGGCGAGGGTGTATACGGCACTCTGAAATACGAGAGCGGCGTTCACCGCGTGCAGCGCGTACCCGCCACCGAAACCCAGGGGCGCGTACACACATCGGCCGCCACAGTGGCCGTGCTCCCTGAGGCCGAAGCTTTCGATGTGGAAATCAACGAGGGCGAAATCAAATGGGACACTTTCCGCAGTGGAGGCGCCGGCGGACAGAACGTCAACAAGGTGGAGTCAGGCGTGCGTCTGCGCTACATGTGGCGCAACCC
>JAMPBB010000024.1 GCA_023666885.1 Muribaculaceae bacterium
AAAATATATCTTTGGGGAGATGTAATCAAGGTATTTTAAATGAAAGAGCCGTGGGATAATGTAGGATTCCAGCTATAGCCACATACAAATATTCACATTTTTTATTATCTTTGCCGATATGTCAGTCAATAAAGTGATATTGATAGGCAATGTAGGCAAGGATCCTGCTGTGCGCTACATTGAGACACGTCCGCGAGCCGAGCTGTCGCTTGCCACCACGGAGCGCGCATACACTTCGGCTTCAGGTGTTTCCGTGCCGGAACGCACCGAATGGCACAATATAGTAATGTGGGACCGCAATGCCGAGGCGGCTGAAAAATATGTACGTAAAGGCGCCAAGCTGTATGTGGAAGGCAAGCTGCGCACTCGCATGTGGGAGGACAGGAATGCCATAAAGCGCACTGTCACCGAAATATATGTGGATTATTTTGAGATCTTATCCCGATAAACGATAATAAACCAAATATGCAGAAAGATCAATCAACAAACGCTCCCGCAGGCACGCCTCCGGGACTGGAACAAGACATTTACGAAAATGCCGATCCGGTGCAGCTGCCGGAAAACGCCTTTCGTGAGTTGGCCGACGATGAAGGATACCGGCCTGTAATGCATCCTGCCCATGACTATCCGGAAGTTACGCCGTACTCCGTGATAATGGGTCTGATACTGGCTGTGATATTCAGTGCGGCCGCAGCGTACCTCGGGCTCCGTGTTGGGCAGGTATTTGAGGCTGCCATACCTATAGCCATAATAGCGGTGGGTATGTCAGGCGCACTCAAGAAGAACAATGCCTTAGGCCAGAATGTGATAATACAGTCCATAGGCGCATGCTCCGGAGTGATAGTGGCCGGTGCCATATTCACACTGCCAGCCATATACATTCTGCAGGGCACGCATCCTGAAATCACGGTAGACTTCCTTGAGATATTCCTTAGTTCACTATTCGGTGGTGTTCTTGGAATACTGTTCTTCATACCGTTCCGTAAATATTTTGTTAAGGATCAGCATGGGCGTTACCCGTTTCCGGAAGCTACGGCTACCACTCAGGTGCTTATGAGCGGACAGGCCACAGGAAGCGCTTCGGCCGGACAGGCACGCACCCTCGTAGTAGCAGCCCTGATAGGCGGCATATATGACTACGTGGTGGCTACATTCGGCCTGTGGGCTGACACCATCACTACTGCTGCCACCTCATGGGGAGCATCTATTGCAGAAAAAGCCAAGGTAGTGGTGAGCTGCAATACCGGAGCCGCTCTGCTCGGCCTCGGATATATTGTGGGGCTGAAATATGCTTTTGTGATATTTGCCGGTTCGGCTTTCGCATGGTGGGTCATTCTGCCTCTGCTCGGCTGCTATGGCGCACCTGAAATAGCGTCACTCTCACCTGACGGAATATTCTCTGACTATGCACGCTATATAGGTATAGGCGGTATAGCCATGGCCGGAATCATAGGCATAATAAAGTCATGGGGCATAATAGTACAGGCTGCCGGATTGGCCGGACGTGAATTCAAAGGCGGTGCCGTGAAGGGCAAGTCCATACGTTGGCAGACGGATATTTCCATGAAGCACGTGGTGTTCTTCATAATTATAGCGCTCCTTGCCGTGTTTGCATTCTTCTGGGCCGGTGTGCTTCATAATGTTTGGCAGGCTCTCGTGGCATGGGTCGTAGTTACGGTGATAGCGTTCCTCTTTACCACAGTGGCAGCCAATGCCATAGCCATTGTGGGCACCAATCCTGTGAGTGGCATGACCCTGATGACTCTTATCATAGCTTCAGCTATTTTTGTGGGCGTAGGCATAAGCGGTTCATCCGGTATTGTCGCCTCCATGATAATAGGCGGTGTGGTATGTACGGCGCTGTCCATGGCTGGAGGATTTGTCACCGACCTCAAGATTGGATACTGGCTCGGATCCACACCTAAAAAGCAGGAATCATGGAAGTTCCTTGGCACCCTCGTATCGGCGGCCACTGTAGGCGGTGTCATATTGCTGCTCAACAATGTATACGGCTTTACCGGAAAGGATGCTCTGGTGGCGCCGCAGGCCAATGCTATGGCCAAGGTAATAGAGCCTATAATGATGGGCGGTGACACCCTGTGGGCACTGTATATAACCGGTGCCGTACTGGCTCTGCTTCTCAACTGGCTTGGTGTTCCGGCGCTTGCATTCTGCTTAGGCATGTTTATACCCATGCATCTTAACGCGCCCCTGCTGGTAGGTGGCATTATAGCATGGTACGTGTCTACACGTTCTAAGGATAAGGCACTTAACGATGCCCGCCGTGACCGTGGCACTCTCATATCGTCCGGCTTGATTGCGGGCGGAGCATTGTTCGGAGTGTTTGCGGCGCTTACACGCTTCATAGGCGGAGAGTTTATGGTAGATATGCCTACCTCGCTCAATCAGGGTATAGGCGTAATAGTCTACGTAGCGCTGATCCTGTACCTGATATGGGACAGCCGCCGTGCACGTGTGAATGTATAATCATCAACCATAATCTGATATAATGTAATCCGGCCTTAGCCGGATTCTTTTTTCTATGAACCGAAGGCTGCTTTCTGACATATTCCGTATATCCGTACCGGCCATTATAACCAATATCACCACTCCGGTGCTGTCCATGTCAGATATGGCCATTGCCGGGCATTCCGGCGGGGCCGTACTGATAGCATCGGTGGCTCTTGGCGGGGCCATATTCAATATGCTGTATTGGTTGTTCGGGTTTCTGCGTATGGGTGCAAGCGGAATCACGGCCAATACCTTTGGCGCCGGTGATATGGAGGAGTGCCATCGTATCCTTGCCAGAGCACTGCTCATAGGCGTGTCCATAGGAGCGCTGTTCATAGCGTTTCAGCGGCCATTGGCTGATTTTCTGCTGTGGATTATGGATGCCGATACGGCTACGGCTGTGTCCACACGCCGATACTTCAGCATATGCATATACGGTGCCCCTGCTGTACTTGGCTCTTTTGCCTTGACCGGATGGTTCGTAGGCATGCAGAACTCCAAGGTAGCCATGTGGGTATCGCTTCTGATGGATGTGTTCAATATACTGCTCAGTGTGACACTCGTTTTCGGCTTCGGACTGGGACTTACAGGTATAGCTGCCGGTACACTGTGTGCACAGTGGATAGGCTTTATTGTAGCCGTGGTGGCAGCAGTCACCCGTATGGGATTCCGTATTCCGGTCGTAGGGGCCATATTTGATTCGGCACGTTTTAAAGCCTTCTTTCATGTAAATACCAATATTTTTCTTCGGACGGTGTGTCTTGTGGGCGTTACCATGTGGTTTACCCGTACGGGATCTATGCAGGGAGCCGTTATGCTTGCCGCAAATGCGCTGCTTATGCAGCTGTTTACCGGATTCTCTTTCTTTATGGATGGATTTGCATTTGCAGCCGAGGCCCTGTGCGGCCGATTCGAGGGAGCGCGCCAGCGTATCAGGCTGCGTAGCGTAATAAGGCTCTTGCTCGTTATAGGCTGCGCCACCGCTCTCGGGTTCACGGTGCTGTACGCACTGTTCGGAACCGAATTCCTTGAAATACTGAGCGGCGACAGGGATGTCACGGCCAAGGCCGGCGAATATTTCGGATGGGCAGTGTCTATACCTCTGCTGAGTTTCGGTGCATTTGTATGGGATGGCGTGGCGATAGGAATGGTGCGTACCGGATTTATGCTCGCATCAATGATAGTGGCCTCAGCCGTGTTTGTGGCAGTGTACGCGCTGACATTTGATACTATGGGCAATCATGGCCTGTGGCTGGCATTTGTATCATACCTGTTTATCAGGGGAGTGTCCCTGTCATTTATGCTCGGGCGCTATGCCTTGTCACCTATCTGTTCCAAATAGGCCTCGCATGCTTCGTTGAGCTCATCGTACCAGTCCTGTCCGAAGCGTTCTATCAGCGGCTCTTTCATGAATTTATATAGGCGCACACCTTTGCTGCGGCCCAACGCTTCCGCACAGCGGCATATCTTCCACCGGTGATAATTGACAGCCGTGAAACCGGTATATTCCTTAATGCGGAGAGGATACAGATAGCATGACATGGGTTTGCGCCAATCCGTCAGCCCTTCCCTATAAGCCTTTTCAAGCGCACACAGGCATATTCCTCCGGGAGCATACGTTGTAAACACGCAGTCACGTCCATCCACTATCTGTGTCACCAGATCACCCTCTTCATCCACATATCCTACACCTGCCTCCTCTATGCGTTCTATAGCCTGTGGAGCCAGCATATGTTTTACCTTTGGATACAATTCCTTTAGCCGCTCATATTCAGCCCGGGTTATGGGCGCTCCGGCATCGCCTTCCACACAGCATTCACCAAGGCATTTGGGTATGTCGCACATGAAATGTCGTTCGGCTATGTCAAGGCTTACAAGGGTATCTTTTATCTGTAGCATAATCTGTTCTTCTTCCTGTATCATTATTGGGAGTTTAAAGTGGCTGTGGCCACAAGGCGGTCATACAGCTCGCCGGGGCGGCGCTGGTATACATATACGGTGTATTGATTGGACGTTTGGTAGAAATTGCCCTCGGTCAGCTCCACGTTAAGGGGAGTGTTCAGTATTCCGGTCGGCCGTGTGCCGAACCTATAGTTGTATGAACCTTGCTTAAGGAGCAGCGACTGTGTGTAGGCACCGTATTCATCATCATATTCCATAGGTTCTATGGAATTGTTCAGCGTGAGGTCACCGTCTATATATACATCCTGTCCTGTCAGCCGAGGGGATTTGAAAGTAAATACCGTTACGGCATAATCAGCTTCTGTATCAGGACGCTCGCTCCCCGGTATGTCCGTGTTTCTGATTACGAATGCGCCGTGCTGCGTCTGATCATAAGTATAGGGCACGCTGCTGCGTGGCGAGTCAGGGCACAGCACGGCATAATAGTATGTATTTAGGTACTCTGAATGGCATATGCCCATGCCCGGATAGCGCAATGATACCGTTTCAAAACGCCGGAACTCATTGCCGGCCGGAAATATCAGATTGCTGTCATGTTCGTAGTACAGTTTGGATCCGCTTACACGCATAGGGTGCAATGCCGTACGCTCCGAAAGGTAATCACCGTTCTGCATCACTTTAACGGTAATCTCACTTAATGGATTGTAGACCGGTATATTACGTGTGTCAACGCACAAGTCAATCTGCTGATGCCCCTTTCGGTAATCAACGTCAGTAATACCTGAAATCTGTCCGCTTACCAAGGCTCCGCCCTCTACTACGCTGAATCGTACTTGCAACAGGGTATCATCCGGCCGTTCCTCATCGTAGACCCTCAGAATATAGTTGCCTGAGGCTGTTATCTTCATGTCAGCCGACGGTATAGTTATACGATAGTTCACATAATGTACCGTGGTGGCCTGTGACATGGCGTAGTCACTGACATCGGCCTGATTGAAACCGTCTATGTACATTGGCTCCGGAAGGCCGTCAGGATTCCAGTTGCGGTCACAATGTATAAGTTCATAGCGCATGTATCGCCGGTCATCGGCAAGCTCATCAAAACTGACTACAATGCGCTGCGGCGAGTTCAGTGCTATTACGTCCGGGCCAAAACCATTGCCTCCGCGCACCGAAATATTGACGGTCCTTATATCCGGACTGAACACTGCTGTGCGCGTTGAGGTATTGTCCTCTGGCCGCATATTTCCGGCGGCTGATGCCACAGTGGTAGTCCATGCCAATGCCGCTATGCATAAAATGAGTGCTTTATCTATAATGACGCGCATCCGTGGAATATTTTACTCAGGCTCATTAATATGCTTATGCATGTATTCTACACCATAGTATATAAGCTCGTTGCACGGACGGCGTAATTGCTTGAGCTCGCGGCATGTCAGTGCTCCGAATTTCTTGCGGAAATCACCGTTTATCCCGGCTATGCTTGAGTATGCTGTCGGCTTGTCCTTAGGCGAGTCCCAAGTCCTGAAGCCTTCAATCATGGCCATTGTCGCCGCCACTCCGCACACTTCACCGCATCCGCCTACGCCACCGCCGGCACCTACGGCTAATTTTGATGCGGTATCATCGTCAAGGCCATGTACGTCATCAAACGCCATGAGTACACATTGCGAACAGTTGAATCCTTTAGCTCTGAGATCCTTTACTTTGTTTATTCGGGCTTCAAGAGAATGATTTTCCATGCTGTTTACCATAATATAGGTTCTTTACCATGCGCCTTCAGATAGTCATTGGCACGTGTGAAATGATGATTGCCGAAAAATCCGCGCGAGGCACTGAGTGGCGACGGATGCGCCGATGTCAGTACCAAGTGCCTCAGGCGGTCTATGTATTGACCTTTGCGTGCGGCATAGCTGCCCCATAGTATGAAAACAAGATTGTCACGCTCACGTTGCAGCCTGTCAATCACCGTGTCGGTAAACTCTTCCCATCCATGGCCGGAATGAGAAGCGGCCATACCGGCCCGGACGGTAAGCGTGGAGTTCAGGAGCAGCACGCCCTGCCGGGCCCACCGTGAAAGGTCGCCGTCAGTGCTCATGGGTTGCCCGGTGTCAGCGTGTACCTCCTTGAATATATTTACCAGTGAGCGTGGAAGCGCCACCCCCGGATTAACAGAGAAGCACAGCCCATTGGCCTGTCCCGGCCCGTGATAAGGATCCTGACCTAATATTATTACCTTGACATCGTTAAACGGACAGGAGTCAAACGCCGCAAATATCCTGCCTGCCGCCGGATATATGGTACGTGATGCATACTCGGCGCGCACAAAGTCAGTCAGCTCCCGAAAATAAGGCTTCACCCATTCGCCCTTGAGCTGCTCATTCCATGATGGATGTATCCGCACATTCATTGTAAGCACAAAGATAATGATAGACTTTCGCTCCACCAAACCCCATCCCGCATTTTTGACATTCTTGACATCTATGTTGTTATGTTATTTTATCATTCACATATTTGTGAATATGGTGAATCTTTTTTACCTTTGTACCGTTATATTAAATGTATGATAGTCACTTTTGAAGAAACATACCTCAAGGAACTCTATGAAAATGGTGCTACCTCTGACAAGAAACATCGTTTTCAACCAAATGTAATAAATAGATACAAGATTTGTGTTGATTATTTAAGGAATTCTTCTAAAAAGGAGGACTTATTTTTAGTTAGGTCATTACATTTTGAAGCATTGAAAGGTGATAAACGAGGACTTTTTTCAATTAGAGTCAACAGGCAGTATCGAATAGAATTCACTCTTCAAGAGAATATTGATATTAAAATTTTGACTATATGCAATATTGTAGAACTTTCAAATCATTATGATTAATATGATAAGAATTCCAAATGTAGACCCAAGTATGATAGCTAATAATCTCATGCCGTTTAAGCCAACGCATCCCGGTGAACTGATTAAGGATGAGCTCGCAGAACGTGGGTTGTCGCAATTTGCTTTAGCAAGACAAATCGGGGTTTCAGCGTCGCTTCTGAACGAAGTTATAAATGGAAAGCGTGCCGTAAACACCGAAATGGCGCTATTACTTGAAGCATCATTGGGGATTCCGGCAAGTATGTGGCTTGGGTTGCAAAGTGATTATAATATGCAAGTGGCCAAATCTGACAAGACGTTTATGGAACGACTTGCCTCAATACGTAGGATTGCGGCTGTATTATAGATTACTCATTTGCCATTCGGCTTATAATAAGGAAGCCGCGTGCTTGGGGATGCCCGGGCACGCGGCTTGTGTTGGTATCTATATTATAGAATCAGGGATCAGTCGGCGAGGACCTCAATTTCGGAGGCGGCGCCGTAGTCCTGACCATTCTGTGAGCTTAGGGCGCGCAGGCGTACGTAGCGGCCTTTTACGGGTTTGTCAAATATAATTTTTTTCTTGCCTTTGGTGTTTTCAAATATACCTTTAGCCACGGGGGCGCCCCACTCCTTGCCGTCCATGCTTACATACACTTCGTAGTCCTTGAAGTCACCGTTGGTGCCTCCTGTACGGGGAGTATAGGTCACACCGGTAATGTTCTTGACTTCACGTGTGTCAAGGTCAATCCAGTGAGGATATTGAGCCACGGTTACAGAGTACATGGTGTGCCAGAATGTGGAGGGATCGCCATCTATGGCTGCTATGGCTTCATAACCCGGTTCCTCCGAGTTGACAAACGCTATCTGCGTAGCTACTTTCTCAGTCTTGCCGTAAGTGCGTTCGGTGGCGTTGCGAGGATTGTTCTTTACCCATGCGGTAACCGTGCCGCCTTCCTTAAGGCTGAATGGTTCTGTGTAAGGCATAGCCTTGCGGGCACCGTTTATGCGATACATTACCTGAACGGAATCAGGCGATGCTATGCTCACTACACCGAGGTCATCACGAGTGATGCGAAGAGGGGAGTCGCCTGCAGGACGTACCATTGCCTGTTCTGAGGGGGTAGCTTTTGCCGATACCGGACGTATCACGAAGCCCATATGGTAGGGCGTGGCAAATATGCGGTTCTCTTTCGAGGGGGGAGCCTGTCCGCAGCTGGTACCGCCCAGGCCTGTCTGACCCAGGTCAAGATGCAGGCGTGTAGCCCCGGGCTCTGGCAACTGATAGGGGTGGGGTGCGAATATGAGTTCATTCTCACTCCACGGCAGGGCGGTCACGCTCATCGGCTCGGCACCTACAGCCACAAAGCCTGTACCGGCAGCATCTGTGAGCGATGCCCAACGCACGTCTTCACGATTGGCCATGTTCTGTGGCTTGGCGTAGTTGACAAACTGCTCAGCTACTGTCGACTCATATATGCCCATATCCTGTCCTACCTTGCGGTCATTGTAATTCTCTATGGGGCCGCGGCCGTAATACATATAGTTGGCATATTCCTGTGGTACCTCCATCAGGTAGCCAAGGCGTGGCAGAACGGCACTGGGCTCTGAAGAGCTGATTTCTGATTCCAGCTCAATAGAGCCGTCAGGATATACGGTCCATATCTGATCCGTGGTGAAGTGGAAGTCATCAGGGCCAAATGGCTGATCGGTCAGTTCCTCGATAGTGTTATGCCCGGATGAAGTGCCACCCTTTATTTTGGCCGGATTTGGAGCCTGTGAGCGTACCCGGAAGGTGATCACGGCATTGCCTTTGTCATTGATATAAGCATCGGACTCCTCTACTGTATGGCGCAGATTGTGCAGTCCGTTGCGGTACCATGATTCGTATACCCAGTTGTCATTGTTTACAAATGCACGGTAGGCATCTAAACGCGGGCCGCCATCTTTAGTTATCATAGGCTTGCCCCCGTATTCAAGTTCTGAAAGCGTACCGGTAGCGGGGTTGAATATGGCCTTGAACCCGTCACCCTCTATAGTAAGGGGGGCTGTAATGTCACTTACTGACGTCACTTTCTTACCCGCTTCAGTGGTCATAGTGAGTTTCTGACCCGGAGTGATGACATCGGCAATGGCAGGCTTGGAAGCGCCCTCGCTGATGGGGAGCTGCTCTGACATCTGCACGTAGCCTTTTTCAGCCCACGGCATATCCTTGGCAAGGCGTACCTCAACGGTTACAGCCAGTTCACCGGAAAGATTGCTTAAGTCATACGGTATGGTGTATGTTAGCGTTTCGCGCGGCCCGAGAGCCATGCGCGGACCTACCAGAGCGTTGCCTTCCTGTACATTCTTACCGTTCTCGGTAAGAGTCCAAGCAAACTCATAGTCCGTGAGCGGCTCGAAATAGTTTTTGTTGAATATCTTAATCTGCCCCTTTGACATGTCAACGGGACTGATCTGCACAGGCTGATACACCTTCTTCACCTCATAGTATTGGGGCTTGGGTTCAAGATCGCCGAATACCAGGCCGTTCATTACAAACTGTCCGTCATTGGGGAAATCGCCGAAATCACCTCCGTAGGCCAGGTAACGAGTGCCTGTGGCGGGATCATAATTGTATAGGCTCTGGTCTACCCAGTCCCATATGGCGCCGCCGCATATGAAGTTAGTGCTTTCTACGGCATCCCAAATAGGCTTGAGGTCGCCCACGGCATTACCCATGGAATGTGCGTACTCCGATATGTGGAACGGATACACGGCATTGATCTTGCCGGAAGCTATGGCCTGAGTCAGACCCACTGACGGGTATTGGTTTGAGCCCATATCCACTATGTTGTTATTGCGCTCATACTGCACGGGGCGGCTTGTGTCAAAGGCTTTGATGGCATCATAGGCAGCTATGAAATTCTCACCCGGACCGGCCTCGTTGCCCAGACTCCATATCACTATCGAGGGCGTATTTACGTGGCTGTGCACCATCTCCATATTGCGTGCCACGTGAGCCGGCTTCCACTCTACGGGATGGCTCAAGGATGCCTTACCGTAATAGTATTCATGACTTTCCAGATTGGCCTCATCTTCAAGATATATACCGTACTTGTCACACAGATAGTACCAGTAGGGATCATCAGGATAGTGCGAATTACGTACATGGTTGATATTGGCACGCTTCATGAGCATGATTTCCTTTTCCATGTTCTCATGCGTTACGGCGTGGCCACGGTCAGGCATCGTCTCGTGGCGGTTTACGCCGCGCAGCTTCACAGGCTTGTTGTTGACGTAGTAATAACGTCCGGCCAGTCCGAATTCATCATCTTCGGCCTTGGTGTCACGTATTTCTACCTGACGGATTCCCGTGTAGGTGGATACCGTTTCAAGTACCTTGCCCTTCTTGTCTAAAATCTGAGCTGTAAGTACGTATCGCCATGGCTTCTCGGCGCTCCACAGGCGGGGATTGTCTATACTCAAAGCTGTCTTTATGTCCTGTGTGCCTCCGTTTTTGCCCAATGTTACAGGCGCGGTTTCGGTCTGGGCAGCTATGGCTTCCGTCTTGTCGCTATAAAGTTCACAGGGATATAGCTTGTAGCTTACGCGCAGATCCTTGGCATCCTTGCGTGAAAGATTCCGCAGGTCAATGTCAATGTTCAGCGTGGCCGAATTAGCCTCAAAGTCAACAGTAGGGATGGCTACGATATCAGCTACCTGAACTAACGGGGTGGAGTACAGACGTACACTGCGGAATATACCCGGCAGGCGGAACATGTCCTGCGCCTCAAGGAATGAGCCGTCGCTGCTGCGGTACACTTCCACAGCTAAGGTATTTTCTCCCTTGGCATTGAGGTAGCGTGATATGTCGAATCGCGCCGCGTTACGTGAATTCTTGCTGAATCCTACATAATGACCGTTGACCCACAGGTAGAAGAATGAATCTACGCCGTCAAATTCAAGATATACCTCGCGTCCGTTCCAGTCAGCTGGTATGGTGAAAGTGCGCAGATATTGACCCACCTCGTTGCGGTTCTTATACGTGGTCCATGTTTCGGGGGGTGTGCGCATCACGCCACCGCGCCAGTCGTCCACAGCCACCTTGTGCATAAATATCACGGGCTGGTTTACATATATGGGCGTGCCGTATTTTTGCGAACCGTCAGGCTGTAGTCCTTGAATATTCCACGATGATGGCACGGATATTACGTCCCAAACGGTGGCATCGAATCCCGGTGTATGGAAAGTGGAGTCACGCTCCCAAGGATTTCCCACCCAGCGGAACTTCCAGTCGCCGTTAAGGTTCTGTACATACTTGGAGCCGTCTGGCAGCACGGCCAGAGCCGAACCGTCGTCAGCAAATGAATAGAATGTGGCGCGCGGCAGCTCCTTGTTCAGAGCCAGCCTGCCCGGACTCTGCCATTCAGAGCCGTCGGGAGCCTCTGATACGCCATATTCAAACCCCTCAAGCAGGGGACTCGCGGCATGAAGCGACAGCGATGTCATCGCTATGATGGCTGCCACGCCGATAGTGAATTTTTTCATGGATTATTAATTATGTTGGTTAGTATTTTGTACAAAGATACGCATAAAAAGTGATTCTTTCAGCCCGTTTATAGGATTCGTGCTATATAGTAAGCCGTATATACCATCAGAAATCCCAGAGCAATGCTTAATATAGTGTATAGCAGTATGGATAAATGGTCACTGCCGGTAAAAAGCAGATAGTTTTCATGCATAAATGTGGAAAAGGTGGTGAATCCGCCGCAAAATCCCACAGTGACAAGCAGCTTTAGGGTATCGCTGAGCTGGAAGCCCTTGTCAATAAATCCGTATACCAATCCTATTATGAAACAGCCTATTATATTGACGGCCAGCGTGCCCCATGGAAATGTAGCGTGAAATACCGCTTGTACGGCTCGGCTTACGGCATAACGTGCCATGCCGCCCATGCAGCTTCCGGCTCCTACTATAAGTATGTTATATAAGGTAGTGCTCATATGTGTTATATTTTATGTGGTGGATTATTCGCTTACAAAAATAGTGATTACTTTTGCAGGAACAAAGTCACTGCTTCACACATATATGCTATGGATAAGTTTGAAATATTGAAGGATTTGCTTGAGTCGAACCGCTCAGTACGCCGGTTTGACTCCTCACGCATCATATCACAGGAAGTCATTGAGCGTATCATAGACCTTACCCGGTACTGCGCATCAGGGCGTAATCTGCAGCCGCTCCGTTATCGTATAGTTTCTGACCGGGATGAATGTGAGGCCGTTTTCCCGGCATTGGCCTGGGCCGGATACTATAAGGATTGGGACGGCCCGGTTCAAGGCGAGCGGCCGGTAGCTTACATCGTACAGTGTATGGATACGGAGCTGTGTAAGAATTGCCTGTGCGATGACGGCCTGCAGCTTGAAGCCATAACACTTGGCGCCGCCGCCTTAGGAATATCAGGCTGTATCATAAAGTCCTTCAACAAACAGCGGATCGTAGAGGCTCTTGGCATACCCTCGCGTTACGAGCCGCTCTACGTTTTGGCCCTCGGATATGCGGCTGAGGAGGTGCGTATAGTGAAGTTAGGTAAGGATGATGATATAAGATATTACCGTGATGCCAACGATGTGCAGTGTGTGCCCAAGCGAGCGTTGGCCGACTTGCTGATCTGAAAAAAACGGAAATTTTGGTATGCATATCCACAAAAAAGGTAAGCATATAACGGTGATGTATGGCTAATTTTGCCGCATAGGATTATACTGTTATGATTAGAAATATATTTTTTACACTAACATTCTCATTAGCATCAATTACTATGTCATATTCACAGAACCCTACACGGCTTACTGACAAGCCGTCAACTATCAGGCAGACAGCCGGGCACGCTCAGCTTGGTGAGTTTGCCCCGAAATTTGCCGAGCTTAACGATGACGTACTTTTCGGCGAAGTATGGAGCCGCACCGACAAGCTTTCGCTGCGTGACCGTAGCATAGTCACTGTGACAGCATTGGTAAGCAGCGGCATTATAGACTCGTCACTCACATATCATCTTCAGGAGGCCAAGAAGAATGGCGTTACACGTACTGAAATAGCTGAAATCCTTACCCAAGTGGCTTTCTATGCCGGTTGGCCTAAGGCTTGGGGTGCGTTCCGTCAGGCGGTAGATGTGTGGAAAGAATCTTCCGATGCAGCAGATGCCAAGGAAAAATTCATGCAGGAGCTGATATTCCCGTTCGGAGAACCGAATACCGCCTACGCTCAATATTTTATAGGCAACAGTTATCTTGCCCCAATTTCTACTGAGCAGGTGAAATTTTCTAACGTGACCTTTGAGCCGGCTTGCCGCAACAACTGGCACATTCACCACGCCACCAAAGGCGGAGGCCAGATGCTCGTAGGCGTGGCCGGGCGCGGATGGTATCAGGAAGAGGGCAAACCCGCCGTTGAGATTCTTCCCGGCACTGTAATCCATATTCCTGCCAACGTGAAGCATTGGCACGGTGCACAGAAGGACAGTTGGTTCTCACATCTTGCCTTTGAACTTGACGGAGAGAACACCTCCAACGAATGGCTTGAACCCGTCACCGATGAGCAATATCTCAAGTTAGGCGAATAGACCTCTGACGGTATCCTATCAGTGCCAATCCGGTGCCTTTCTTGATTTGCATCCTGAACCAAAGCATGAGATATGGAGCAGCTGAAAGTCCTTGACAACAACAATGCATTTATAGCAAGTTATTTTACCGATGACAAGGAGTGTTCGCACGCTAACCGTGAGCACACGTTGATTTATATCTGTTCCGGTGAACTGGAGATTACCGACCACGGCAAGAAGACGATACTCCGCCCCGGAGATTGCGCCTTCATGCGGCGCGACAATCAGATGATGCTTCAGAAGCGTATCAAAAATGGTGTGCCTTACCGTTCTGTAGTATTGAAGTTTTCACGCAAGTTTCTCAAAGAATACTATCAAACCATTGACAAACGCAGGCTACCGGAGCAATCAAAACGTAATAAGCGGAGTCTGACAGTCTTACCGGCCAATCGCCCCGATATACGGAGTTTGTTTGAATCCATTCTTCCATTCTTTGATTCGGATTCAAAGATTTCTGATGAGCTGCTTCGCCTGAAAATGATTGAAGGATTGCTGCTTCTCTTATTAACTGACCAAAATCTTTATGCCTCGCTGTTTGATTTCACCGACCCATGGAAAATAGACTTGCTTGAGTTTATGAACGACAACTACACCGAGGAGTTGTCAATGGAAGAGATGGCAAGCTATACCGGTCGCAGCCTTGCATCGTTCAAACGCGATTTCAAAAAGGTCAGCGACCTCACGCCATTAAAATGGGTAATCAACCGCCGCCTTGAAGCCGCCCATGAGCTTATCAAACAAGGACGCGAAAACATAACTGACATTTGCCATAGTGTTGGATTCAAAAACCTGTCACATTTCTCCAAAGTGTTCAAAGAGAAGTATGGTGTGGCTCCAACGGCAATAATAGCATAAATCTTGTTTGAGCCTTACGGCAAACTAATTTGAGCCTTGCAGCAAAAGAGCAGCAAGGCTTTGTTTGTAATTTTGCCTAGTGAAAACAAAAACAATGCAGATGAAAGATATTTTTGAGAAGGACCTGAGCGGTGAGATGGTGTCGCCCAACGAACCGGGCTATGATGCCCTTATAGCCGACATCTTTGACACAATGAAGACGGCAACCGAAATGAACACCGGATACAAGACCCCGGCAGAGGTGCATGAGTACATGGGGCGGATTCTCGGAAAACCGCTTGATGAAAGCACTACAGTAATACCTCCGTTCTACATTGATTATGGCAAACCGGTTACCATTGGCAAGGGCTGTTTTATCCAGCAGTGCTGCACATTTTTCGGTCGGGGTGGAATAACAATAGGCAATGAGGTATTCATCGGCCCCAAATGTAACCTTATCACAATTAATCATGACGTGAACCCTGACAACCGTAGCGCAACGTACGGACGTCCTATTGTGATTGAGGACAAGGTGTGGATAGGCATCAACTCCACCATTCTCCCCGGAGTGAAGCTCGGCTACGGCTGCATAGTCGGTGCGCAAAGCGTGGTTACGCATGACGTTCCGCCAATGACCATCGTGGCAGGCAATCCGGCAAAAATCATCAAGAAAATAGAGATAAAAAAGGAGGATTAGCCATGGAGAGCGACAAGGGAATAAGCCGCCGCAGTTTTCTCAAAGCCGCAGTAGCAGTGGGAGCTGCCATGGCTGTAGAACCCACATTTAATAAAATGCAAGCTGCCGAGAGGCCAATATTGAGAACAGCGGTGTCAAAAAATCCGGATATGCAATACCGCACACTCGGAACCGGTGATGCGGCATTCAAGGTGTCTGCTCTCGGATTTGGAGTCATGGGAATGACCTACAACCGTAGCCAGTACCCCGACAAGGCATCACGCACCAGAGTGATACATGAGGCCGTGGACCGTGGGATTACATTGTTTGACACCGCCATTATCTATGGTCCTCTCAACAATGAAGAGTTCATAGGCGAGGCGCTTGCCCCTTATAAGAATAAGGTAAACATCACCACTAAATTCGGTCATGAGGTAATCAACGGCAAAGGCACGGGACGCCAGGACAGCAGCCGCGCCACAGTACGCCGCTATTGCGAGGATTCTCTTCGCCGCTTCCGCATTGACTCTATCCCAATGTTCTATCAGCACCGCTTTGACCGTAATACTCCCATTGAGGAGGTGGCTGAAACCATCAACGAATTGAGAAAAGAGGGAAAGGTACAGCGTTGGGGGCTTTGCGAGGTAAGCCCGGAAACCATCCGCAAGGCACATGCCATATGCCCTGTGACTGCCATCCAGAGTGAGTATCATCTAATGCACCGATTGGTTGAGGATAATGGAGTGCTTGACACCTGCAAGGAACTTGGAATAGGCTTTGTACCTTACAGCCCTCTGAACCGGGGTTTTCTCGGAGGATGCATCAACGAGTACACAGTATTTGACACCAATAATGACAACCGTCACACTCTGCCACGCTTCCAGCCCGAAGCCATGCGGCAGAATTACCGCATAGTCAACGTGCTTCAGGATTTTGGGCGTACAAGAGGTATGACATCATCGCAGGTTGCCCTTGGTTGGCTGCTTCACAAACAGCCGTGGATTGTACCCATTCCCGGTACTACCAAGATTTCTCACCTTGAAGAAAACCTCAAGACACTTGAATTTAACCTATCTGATGCCGAATGGGATGAGATAGAGCAGAGAGTCGCTGCAATTCCCATTGTAGGTGACAGATATAACGCAGAGCAACAAAAACAAGTAGGATTCTAATACAAAACGAACATGAAGAAAATGATTTTCACTTTGATTGCGGTTCTGTCCGCAATGGCATTGAACGCAAAGACTCTTGTGGCATATTACAGTTACACGAACAATGTGGATCGCATTGTCAACGAGCTGAAAACCCAAATAGAATGCGATGTCATAGGGATCGAACCGGCAGAAAAGGGTCTGGACTATGCGGCCAACAACTATGCTATTGGTAGTGCACAAATAGCAGCCATACGTAGCAATCCCAATGACGCGGCATCTTACCCTAAGATCGATCCCGTAAATGTGGATTTATCACAATATGACATGATTATTGTAGCTGCGCCCCTGTGGTGGAGTCAGATGGCAGCTCCCTTACAGACGTTCCTGTTCAACTACGGCCAGCAGATGGCCGGAAAGAATATCGGTGTGATTGTTTCAAGTGCCAGCAGCGGCATAAGTGGCGTCGTGGCTGATGCAAAACGCCTTATACCCGATGGCGATTTCATAGAGCCGAACCTGTGGATACGTTCCTCACAAACCTCCAACGCAAAATCCTTGATTGAACAATGGCTGAAGAATATTGATTATTCAAATATCACATCCGGAATTGAAACGATCAATAACGATGATTTTCACAATGATATTACCGCCATATACACTCTCAACGGTAATTATGCGGGCACCGATCTGTCATCATAAAAGGCCGGAATATACATTGTTAATTCTAATGGCATAAGCTCCAAAATCAAACTTTAGAACGTCATGAATAGTGCCGCCCATCTGTAACAGATAGGGCGGCACTATATGTGTTTTAAAGTGTAACACTAATCATTCTACCTTTGAGAACTGGTCCTTGCCTACTCCGCATATGGGGCATACCCAGTCATCGGGCAGGTCTTCAAATTTTGTTCCGGGAGCTATGCCTCCGTCCGGATCACCTACTGCGGGATCATATACCCAGTCACATACATCGCATACGTATTTGTCCATCGTGGTAAGTTTTTTATGGTTTGACCTTAATAAGTACTACTTTCGAATCAGCCCGGGCCACCACGCCATGTGGCACATCGGCGCCCATGAGCATAAACTCCCCGGCCTTGATAGTGTGAGGCTTGTCTATCATAGTGAACTCTATCTCACCTTCCACTACGCATATCATAACTTCAGCGGGAGCTATATGAGTGTCAAACCGCTGTCCGGTCTTAAATGCCAATAATGATACGCCGCCGTTGGCGTTTTCGAATATGCGTTTGAACTGCACACGCTCATTGGCAGCCTCTATCTGTGATGCGAGAGTCTGAACCTCGCCAAACTTGAATTCGGTATCTAACATAGTCAGTAGTCTTTAAGCATTAATTTTGGTTACGGTAATTTTATGTTCCGTTTAGTGTTTCTACTACATAAAAACAACTGACCGGATTGTAAAGTTTACGTGCGTACCTATGTGACAAGTTATACCACTCTGAAAAAATCATATTGTTGGGATGACAATTAAAATATAAAAACGCATATACGACCAATGGGACAATATTTCAATCATTTCAGCCTATTTTATTTTTGTAAGAAGTAATCCATGAAAGCAAATGATTGTTATAAGTGTTAGAAAAAGCCATTTAAATACTTCATCATGTTTCAACTATTTAATAAACGAGAACTGATTTATGCCGGTGTATTGCTCGCAGGCCTGTCATCATGCGGGCACAGCGATCCGGCTATCAAAGGAGGCAACTCGGCTCCTATACGGGTAAAAGTGATATCTGTATCATCATCACACAATGCCGGTACCGATAGCTATTCCGGTACGGTTGAAGCCGGCAGCTCCACTACGCCAAGCTTCTCAGTGGCCGGGACCATAACGCAAATCAATGTTTCGGAGGGCCAACGTATATCCAAAGGCCAACTGATAGCCAGCGTTGACGGATCATCATTGAAAAACACTTATGAGATAGCTCAGGCCACTCTCCGCGAGGCTCAGGATGCATACGCAAGAATGAAAAAGCTGCATGACGCTGACGCTCTCCCTGACATGCAATGGGTTTCGGTACAGGAAAAGCTCAGACAGGCCGAAGCTGCCGCCAATATAGCACGTACCGGCATGAACGATGCCAATCTGTATGCGCCCATGTCAGGAGTAGTGGCGCATAGGCTGGCCGATGTAGGGCAGGGAGTGGCTCCCGGCGTTCCCATCATAGAGATTATGGACGTTGGCACTCTCAAGGTGAAAATATCGGTGCCTGAAAGTGACTTGAACAGCATGACAGCCGGTATGCCGGCCACAGTAACGGTTGGCGGCCGTTCATATTCAGCCTCACTTGTGGAGAAAGGTGTGGCCGCCAACGCATTGTCGCGTAACTATGACATCAAGTTCCGCATCACAAACCCTGATGAAACCCTTCTGCCCGGTATGATATGCAATGTTACGGTCGATGGCGTCACACCGTCAACTACGGATACTGCGACCATATCAGAGATAGTGCTGCCTCCTCAGGCTGTGGTACTTGACTGGGACAATACAAGCTATGTATGGATTATGAAAGATGGGCTGGCACAGCGTAAAAAAATAGAAGTGGGCGGTCTTGACTCACGTGGTATCATAGTACGCGGAGGTATCAGCCTGGCCGACACTGTCATAGTGGAGGGGCAACAGAAGCTCAGCCTCGGGCTAAAGGTAGTACCTGTAAAATGATGCCTTATGGAAAAGTTCAAGAATCCTAACATAGTGTCGTTTGGGCTACAGTACAGGCGCATTGTGGTCCTCATAACTTGCGTGCTCATAGCATGGGGCGTATATTCCCTTGTAGAGATGGACAAGAATGAGTTCCCGTCATTTACCATACGTGAGGGTGTGGTGGCAGCCGTATATCCCGGCGCCGATGCCTCGCAGGTAGAGCAGGAAGTGCTCAAGCCGCTTCAGGACTACGTATTCAGTTTCAAGGAAGTGAATAAGGAGAAGACCACGGCACAGGCCTCTGATGGCATGGTAATGATTTTCGTGACCCTTGATGACAATGTATCCTCCACTGAATCCGATCAGTTCTGGGATGAGTTCAAGCTGGGTGTGGATAATGTTAAGGCAAAGCTCCCCGCCGGAGTGCTTGCTGTAGAAACCATATCGGACTTCGGCAACACATCTGCGCTGCTTATCACCATGCAGGCAAAGGATAAGACCTACCGTGAACTCCATGACTATATGGATCAGCTGCGTGATAGGCTCCGTACTGTGCCCAGCATTGGCACCATGACGGTGTATGGCGAGCAGACGGAGCAAGTAGGCGTACATATTGACACCGAGCGGTTGGCTCACTATGGCATCGATGAGAAGACACTGGCATTGACACTGCTTGCACAGGGATTAGAAACCACTGGCGGACGCCTTAAGTCCGAATCCTATACCATGCCCCTGTATGTGGCCGAATCATTCAATTCCGTCAACGATATAAAGCAGACAGTGGTATTTTCCACCCCATCGGGCGATGTGGTCAGGCTTGGTGACATAGCCGAGGTGGTGCGTGAATATCCTGAGCCTACGAGCTATATTACCAACAATGGCGAAAGATGCCTGCTCCTGAGCATAGAGATGAAGGATGGTGAGAATATAGTGGCTATGGGCGATGCCGCCGGCAAGGTGATAGATGAATTCGCCGAGGACATGCCGGTTGACATGGAGCTGTTCAAAATCACGGACCAGCCTACGGTAGTGAATCTTAGCGTGCTGGATTTTCTGCGTGAGCTGCTCATAGCTGTAATAGCGGTCCTTGTGGTAATAATGTTGCTGCTCCCGCTGAAAGTGGCATTCATAGCGGCGCTCACCATACCCATAAGCATATTCATATCCTTAGGCTTGTTTTATGCTTTAGGCATTGAGCTTAATACGGTTACACTCGCCTGCCTCATAGTGTCATTGGGCATGATTGTGGATAACTCCGTGGTGATAATAGATGAGTATGTGGATTTGATATCGGATGGTATGCCGCACATGCAGGCCACCATCAATGCCGGCACTATGTTTTTCCGGGCCATCGTATCAGCCACACTTGCCATATCCATCACGTTCTTCCCGTTCCTGATTACCATGACGGGTATGTTCCGTGATTTTCTTACCTTCTTCCCCTGGGCTATCTTGCTTATCCTTACCATATCGCTCATAGTAGCCGAACTGCTTGTGCCCTACCTTCAGTTTAAGATAATCAAGCAGCCTATCTATGCCATAGAAAAGCAGGCCATAGCAAGCGGCAAAAAGAAATTCTCATTCTTTGTGAGCCTTCAGAACTGGTACAACAAGCTTGTGGCTCTTTGCTTCGCATGGCCCAAGACCACACTGGTTATAGGATTCGTATCGGTGATACTTGGCACCTGGGCCTTCATCACGCGTCCTATCCAGCTGATGCCTATTGCTGAGCGTGATCAGTTTGCCGTAGAGATTTATCTGCCCACCGGATCTTCCCTTAAGGCAACGGATGCCATAGCCGACAGCCTCGCCAAGATATTGCGCAAGGATGACAGGGTAGTTTCTGTGGCTTCGTTCCACGGCATGTCCTCCCCACGATTCCAGACCACATACGCTCCGCAGGTAGGAGGACCTAACTATGCACAGTTCATAGTGAATACGGTAAGCAATGAGGCCACCATAGAATTGCTCAACGAATACACTCCCAAATATCAGGATTATTTTCCCGGTGCGTATGTCAAGTTCAAGCAGCTGAGCTATTCCAATGCCAAGTATCCTGTAGAAGTGCGTCTGTCAGGATTGGATTATGAGCAGAATCTTAGAGCTGCTGATACGGTTATGTCGGTAATGCGGCGCATACCCGGACTGACGCTCGTGCGTCCGGCAGCCGGAAGTCAGCTCGTGGCGGCCACCGTTGATCCTAACAGCACACAGATGTCACGCTTGGGCCTGAACAATACCTTGCTTGAAATGACGCTTGCCATGCGCTATGGCGCTGGAGTGCCCATGGGCACTCTCTGGGAAGGGGATTACGGTATAGGCATTGTGGCCATGACGCAGAATTCTGACAGTGCCACATACGATGCGCTTATGCGTGAGCCCATACCCGTAATGGGCATAGGCAACACTCCTCTCAGATCATTTGCCGGAGTCAATCCTACGTGGCATCCCGGACAGATTGACTATCGTGGCGGCATGCCTACAGCTATAATCTCGGCTGACAACGTGAGAGGTGAAAACGCCCTTGCTCAGACTACGATACTGCAAAAGGAGCTTGACAAAATAGAGCTTCCCGAGGGCGTAACCATAAGCTATGGCGGTGATTATGAGCAGTCACAGGAGATAATCCCTCAGATGGGGGCAGCTCTTTTGATAGCCGTAGTGATTATATTCTTCATACTGCTATTCCATTATAAAGGCGTTACTGTGCCATTCCTTATGCTCCTTTCCCTGATATTCATAATGCCCGGTACCGGATTAGGACTCATAGTTATGGATGAGGTGATAAGCCTTACATGTACGCTCGGGCTTATAAGCCTTATGGGTATTCTGGTAAGAAATGTAATAATAATGTTTGATTATGCCGAGGAACTTCAGGAGCAGGGCATGTCAGTAAAGGATTCCATCTTCCAGGCAAGCGAGCGAAGAATGCGCCCTATATTCCTTACATCGGCCGCAGCTACAATGGGTGTTCTTCCTATGGTGATTTCAGGCAGTGCGCTTTGGAAGCCTATGGGCATAGTGATATTCTTCGGCACACCTGTAACTATGATATTTATCCTTACCGTCATACCGCTGCTGTATTGGAAGCTGTGCCGGAAGTCGGCTCCTACCATTGAACTCCCGGTTTACCCTGTAGAAGAAACTCCTGAACCCACTATTCAATCTACCGCTAACAATGAAAAGTAAACATATAATATATTCAGTATTATTGACAGCATCTTCTCTGGCATCGGCATACGCAGCCGAGGCTGAAGTTCCGGCTGACACCGTTATGGCGTTGTCGCTTGACCAATGCCGGGAGATGGCATTGAGTAATAATGTGGCCACGAAAACCGCCATCAATAATATTAAAATGGCAAAAGAGACCTCTGATGAAGCCTTCACTAAATACTTTCCGGAAGTGTCTGCCGCCGGCATGTCGTTTTGGGCTAATCATGACATTATTCAGTATGACGTATTGGGGCTCTTTGAGTTCGGCATGATAAAAAAAGGCGTCACTGCCGGGATTACTGCCGTGCAGCCTATATTCGCCGGTGGACAGATAGTCAATGGCAATGCCCTGGCGCACATTGGCGAGCAGGTGGCCGAACTCCGCAAACGTCAGACTGATGAGGAGGTCTATGCCTCCGTAGACAAGTATTATTGGAAGCTCGTATCCCTACACTCACAAAAGGAAACGCTGGCATCGCTTATAACCATGCTTGACACGTTAGCTTATCAGACTCAGGCCGCTGTCGATGCCGGAGTGATCCTGAAAAATGATCTGCTGAAAGTGGAGCTACAGCGTAATGACTTTAAGTCTACTATGATAGATCTTGACAATGGTATTGCCCTGTGCTCAAACCTGCTTGGCCAGTACATAGGCTTAGGTCTGACACCGGTGCAGGTGACCGATAGGGTAAACTCCGGGGTATTGCCCGAGTTCTCATCATCATTATGGCGCAATCCGCAGGATGCCGTGGGCTGTACACCTGCATACGGGATGCTCACTTCGGCTGTCAAGGCAGCGGAATTAGAGAAGAAAATAACCGTAGGGAGTAATCTTCCCACAGTGGGGGTAGGCGCAGGCTGGTTCTACCACAATCTGCTTGAACAGAAACAAAATTTTGGTGCCGTGTTCGTATCGGTCAGCATACCGTTAAGCGGATGGTGGGGCGGCTCTCACGCCATTAAGAAAAAGAATATGGCCATACAGAACGCCCGTATGCAATTTGATGACGGCCGCGAGATGCTCCAGATAGCCATGCGCGATGCGTGGGACAATCTTACCGCATCATACCGTAAGATGCAGAATGCCTTTGATGCAATAGACCAGGCCGGGGAGAATCTTCGCCTTAACGAAAACTACTATAAGGTAGGAGTATCTTCCATAACCGATTTGCTTGAAGCGCAAACGTTATATAAAAGAGCATGTGATCAATATATAGCATCATACTCTGACTATCAAGTGAAGACTACGGAATACATGAAAGCTACCGGACAACTGCTCCCTATCACCCGGTAAACTAATATGCTTTATTCATTAAGGTTGACTTTCTGCAGCAGTGCCACTGGTGTCGCTCATCAGTAGGCATCTGCTCGCAGGAGTAGCTGAGCATTACTGAAGGCATCCTGTGGACATTCTCACCGAGAAACTCACGAAGCTCATCTTTATAACCCTTTTTCCACGCCTCACGGAGCATCCATCCGGCGGC
>JAMPBB010000025.1 GCA_023666885.1 Muribaculaceae bacterium
ATCAATCTGTTGCAGGGTCAATATCGCTTGTCGATTTTAAATGAAAGAGCCGTGAGCCGTCTGCCTTTTTTATGTCAGTAAAAATGCCTGCGGGATCGTTGCCGACAGTGTATTTTCCCCACGGAGTATATATCTGCATACCGTTAGGGAGTGGAATGTATTGCCAATTCTCCCAGTCCGTTTCAAACGAAGCGTCGACAGCCCTTGACTGCATGGCTTTGAATGCCGGTGAGTTAGGGAATACGAACGGGCTCTCCGGTGATTTTGCCGTTGTTACGACTTGCGGTGCGTCATCAGAACATGCTGACAGCATAGCTAAAAAGGCAAGAATAATTAATACTCTTCATAATTGTAATGTGTGAATGATTGTGAATAAAATATGAATATGTACGTATATGATTTGTAATATATTAAGCAATGTAGGCTATTATATCAAGAGTTGCCAGTCTGTAGGGGGGATGGGAACAGCTTTAGGCACGGTTCAATCCGTGCTTAAAGATCTTTCATAAAAAGAAAAATACGGTGATAGAAAGATATGATTAGTATGAGGAGGGAGCTGTAGTTTCATGATAATAGATTTGTTATCATGCAAATGTAATGATTTTATTTAATAAAGCCAAATATATGTCCACGAATTTTATGGAATTTCTTCTGAAAAGTCACTGAAAAGTCCACAAGGATTTTGGCGCGGTCAAGGACGGCATCTATATCGGAGCCGCCTCTGCACGAGGTGAGCGCGGTGATAGACACCGCCAAACACACAAATAGGGCATACAGTGTACGGATATTCATGGATATTATGTGTTTTTTATCAGGTCAATCATCATGCCGCATTTGGAGCAGTCAAAGGTAAGGTGCAGTTTCAGCTTGCCGTTTACCAGATACAGATCCTTGGGAAGCGAGGATGCCTGTGCCGGATTACGCAGGCATGCGCCGAGTTCACGGCGGAGGCAGTAACGGGTGGTCATGATGCGTATAGGTGAGCTTGGCGTTTTATTGATTTCCATTGCCGGCTCTATGCTTTGGGCGCCGTGGGAACGGTAGAAGGCCTTGGCGGCATGGTTAGCCACATTGTTATGGTATGTGAGGGTGTGAAGGCCGTCCCAAAGTGGGGCATCGTTTTTTTCATCACACCGGTACTCATATGTATATATGCTCCGCCAGGCGGAATCGAGGGCTTCAAGGGTGCGTCGGCGCAGTGCGGTAAGCTGCTTGGCGGGGATGAAGACGGCTCCGGCTGAATCAGTCACGCAGGTTACGCGGTATATGGTGGTGCCGGTCTTTGTAAGTATGTCATGGCGCCGGGTTTCCTGAGGTGTGGCGGCCGGCTCTATGGCTATAGATTCGGCTACGGAAACTGAGCAGCCGCGTTCATCAGTGGCATCAAGCACTATGCTTCCGGGGGCGGTGTGCAGCTTGAATGTAACGTCGATGGTACGCGATGCCGTGTCGCCGTCCATTATGCCTGATAAGTTTTTGTTGAAATTCCGGTACAGAACGGTGCCGGGGGGGATGGATTGAGGCGTGGCAGGATATAGCGTACGGCCTGATACGCGGTTGAGGCGGAAGCCCTTAAACTGTCCGGTGGCGGGGTCAAAGAATCCAAGGCCGTCACCATTGTTCAGCTCCGTGGTAAGTTCGGCCTTGATGTATCCTTTGGCGCAGTGTGTTACCTTCCCCACGGGCGTGCCGCACCATTTGGGCGAGAGGAGCGAGGCCATGGTGGCGTCAGGGCGTTCATGGCGGGTGAAGTATTCGGTGTACCCTCGGTTGAAGCTCTCGTTGAGGTCAGGAGTGAATGAGATGCGGCTGCTGCCGAACGAGCTGCGGCAGTAGCGCTCAGGATTCTCTGATATTATGCCGTCTATTATCTTGCGGTATGCGGCAGTGACATTCTTTACGTATGCCGCGTCCTTGAGCCGGCCCTCAATCTTGAAGGATGAAATCCCGGCCTCAAGCATATCGGCTATCACCGCGCTGCGGTTGAGGTCGCGCAATGACAGCAAGTGCTTGCCGCGCATTATCACGCGGCCTGTAGCATCTACAAGGTCATATGGCAGACGGCATAGCTGCGGACATTCGCCACGGTTGGCGCTGCGGCCGGCCACGGCAGTGCCGGCGTGACAGTTGCCGCTGTAGCTTACGCATAGAGCCCCATGTATGAAAGCCTCGAGCGCCACATCGGGCACGGCGGAGTGTATGGCGGCGGTTTCGCTGAGAGTAAGCTCGCGTGCCAGTACGAGCTGTGAGAATCCGGCATCGCGCAGAAAGCGGGCCTTGTCAGGCGTGGCTATGTCACACTGTGTGCTGGCGTGGAGTGCTATAGGCGGCAGCTCCATGCGCAGCAGTCCCATGTCCTGGACTATGAGCGCATCCACACCTATGCGGTACAGCTCGTGGATCATGCGCTCTACGGCTCGAAGCTCATCACTGTAGATAATGGTATTGAGTGTCACGTATACGCGCACTCCGTACGGATGGGCGTATTGCACCACCCGTTCTATATCGGCAAGTGTGTTGGCAGCGGCAGAACGGGCTCCGTGCGATACGGAGCCTATATATACGGCATCGGCGCCGTGCTTTATGGCTTCAATGGCTGTATCGGCGCAGCGGGCGGGAGCCAGCAGCTCTATGGGACGTGGATAGCTCATGATACTGCAAATTTACAAAAAAACTCCTTACCTCTAAAACCACATGACAAAGAGGGTGCCGCTCCTCTCCGGCAATAATCCGGAAACGGAGCGGCACCGCAGTATCAAGAGATGTTTATCCTAATTCAAGCTCAGGCAAAGAGTCCGGCATTGATAGCCATATTGGTGAGCCAGATCCATAGCGGGCAGAACCCTATGAACAGAATTACTGACAGCGTAAGGGATGATGTACCGGTGCCTACGTAGGTGTTGTACTCATCGGCAATGATGATGCCTGAGAAGGCCGGCGGCAGAGCGGCTGCCACTACCAGCATCTTCAGATTCAGCGGATCCATGTGGAAGAGCAGACCGAGTATGAGCACCACGGCGGGCATCACTATCATCTTCATTATGGAGCCGAGTACGGCCTGCCAGTTGACAGTGAATTTGATGGCGGCAAGTGTGATACCGGCTGAGAACACGGCCATTGATGCATTAGCCTTGGCTATGAGGTCAAATGACGGGCTCAGGTATGCCGGCCATGGAATTCCTACCACTACCCATATCACGGCTAATATAGGCGCCCATGCCACAGGCTGCTCCAAGGCGTGTATCACAGGCTTCCAGGCGCTCTGGTGTCCGGCTCCGGGATTCTGCTTTTCAAGCGAGGCATTCATCAGGGAGAGGCCCACAGGGATACCTATGGCATTGACCACTATACCTACTATGGCCACTACCAGCGCCACTGAGGGCGACGTACCGAACACAGGCTCAAGCACGGCAAATCCGAGGAAGCCTATGGTAGGCGAGCCGCTGATAAGCGCGCTTACGGCAGCATCGGCACCGGTGTTCTTCTTGAACATGCGGAACACGAAGTACACCAGCATGAAACATGCCATGATGCCTATGGTGGCCACTACCGTGAGCTTTATATCCTTGACCAAATCCTCGCGCGAGGCCTGCACTATAGATACGAACAGGGCTGCCGGGAGGGCGTAGTCAAGCACTACTTTGTTGAATTTCTTGGCGTCATCACCGGAAAATATGTTCTTCTTACCGGAGATATATCCCGCGAGCATCACCACTATGATAGGGACGATGGCATATAGTATGACGTGTGAAATATCCATAATTAGAATATTAATAGTTAGTTAAATAAAATAGGCGAGTTACGGCTATCAAGTGAGATGACAGCGGGGTCGGTAGTACCGTCAGACGGTATAGTCAATCAGTGGCGTAGGATTGAGGTATCCTATGTGGCCGCTTTCCTTGCCGGCATCAGCTGCCAGCTGCACATCTATCATGCAAGGCTTCTTTGATGCTATGGCAGCTTCAAGAGCCGTCTTGAGGTCATTGACGTTGGTCACATAGTAATTGTCGGCACCGAATGCCTTGCCCATAAGGTCATAGCGGGCGTTTATGTCAAGTGTGGTAGGTGCGGGAGCATCACCGCCTGACGGATTGACGCCTATGCCGTTGTATATACCTCCATTGTTGAATATCACCACGGTTACAGGCAGTTTGTAGCTGCATATGGTGGAGAAGTCCATGCCGGAGAATCCGAATGCGGAGTCGCCCATCACTGCTACCACGCTCTTGCCTGAAGCTACGGCGGCGCCTATGGCTGAACCTATGCCCATGCCCATTATGGACCAGCTTGCGCAGTCTATACGGTGGCGCGGCAGAGTCATATCTACGGCATCGCGAGTATCGTCAAGAGTGTTGGCGCCTTCGTTGATAAGTATCACGTCAGGATTCGATTCCAATATGGGTTTCACTACTGACAGGGCGCTCCAGTGGTTCATGGGCTGCAGGGGTGCGGCCTCGGTGAGCCGTGCCTGGAACTTGGCGTTCTTTACTTTCGACTCAGCCTGCAGCGATGTGAGCCATGCAGGATCTGCGCTCATGGTCTTGCCCTTCATGGATGCGAGAATCATGTCGAGCGACTGCCCCATATCGCCTACTACGGGAGCGGCTATAGGTACGTTGCGGTCTATCTCGCGAGGCTCTACGTCGAGCTGTATGAACTTGGTGTTCTTGTTCCACTTTCCGCGTCCGAATGAGAGCATCCAGTTGATACGCGCTCCTATCACCATCACCACATCGGCCTGTTCCATAATGGTGGAGCGGCAGCTCAAGGCGCTGTACTCGCCATTGTCGGGCATCAGGCCCTTGGCCATGGACATTGACAGATACGGGATCTTGTAAGTTTCTATCAGAGTCTTGATCTTGTCATCTACTTGTGCATATGCGGCTCCCTTGCCGAGAAGTACTGCCGGGCGTTTTGCGGCAGTAAGAATCTCTACTGCGCGGTCCACGGCTGCCTGTGTAGGAGCCACGGGCGAAGCTACGTCCACCGGCTCGTAGAACAGCTTTTCAGCATCGGCTGCATTCATGATTTCGGCCAGCGCGGGTGTGGTCATATCAATGTACACACCGCCGGGGCGGCCGCTTACTGCTGCGCGGTATGCACGGGCTACGGCTGCGGGAATATCCTTGGCGTATGAGCAACGGAAGGCTGCCTTAACGAGCGGACGTGCCGTGTTGAGCTGATCAAGCTGCTCATAGGTGCCCATATCCATGTCCACCATAGTGGGGTCAGAGGCGCCCGATATCTGAATCATCGGGTAGCAGTTGACTGTGGCGTTGGTGGTGGCAGTAAGGCCGTTCATGAATCCTAAAGACGATACTGTAAGGAGTACGCCCGGCGTCTTGGTGAGGAAGCCGTGAGTGGCTGCGGCCATACCGGCCTGCTGCTCAAAGCGGAATCCATAGTAATTGATGCCTACTTTCTGCATGGCGTACGCAACCTCGGTTACGGGGATGCCCACAAGTCCGTACACGCTCATCAATCCGAGGCGCCGCAGTGATTCGGCGAGTATATACATACCGGTCACCTGCTCGGGGAAGTGTGGAGCCTGTGGTGTGGTGGCCGGAGTGGTGGTTGTATTAGTTGACATATTGAATTTTGGTTATGAGGTAGATGCTACTTGTTAATTGATCTCGTAATGATGTGTGCTTGTACAGTGGCATTACATCTGTCCGGTAGCAAGAGGCTCGGTAGTGCCGTTCTTGGCAAACGATCCTATCTGGTCAGCGGTATAGCCCAGAGCGGTAAGCACTTCGGTAGTGTTGGCACCCAATGCGGGGGCAGGTTCGTATGTAGGCTGATAGTTTGACATTGTGAACGGGCATCCTACAGTTACGAATTCGCCTATCTTGCCACCCTGATTTATGCGGACAAGGGTATTGCCGTCGTAAAGTGATTCATCGCTCATAACCTCCTTGGTGGACAGTACGGGACCTACAGGCACTCCGTAAGGAGCCAGGATAGAGGTGACCTCAAACTTGGTCTTGTCAGCGGTCCAAGCGCCTATACGCTCGTATATGGCCTGTTTGTTGCGGTCACGTGCATCGGCGGTGTTGAAGTCGGGGTTGGTGAGCCAGTCCTCGAATCCCATAGCCTTACATGCGGCTTCAAAGTCCTTGGCACCGCGCTGAAGTATGATGTATACATAGTTGTTGGCGTCAATGGCCGAGTCCATGTCGCCGGCAGGCTTACATTTGTAGGTCCATCCGAGAACACCGCCGCCTTCGGTGTTGCCTGAACGCGGCACACAGTCACCGAACTTGCCGTTAGGATACTGCGGGAACTGAGTAAGATAACCGATCTTGTCAAGGGTGAGCTGGTCACGTGTCTTGATACGGCACAGGTTAAGACATGCATTGTGCATGGACTGATATACGTATACGCCTTCGCCGGTCTTTTCACGCTGGCACAGTGCGGCAAGCAAGCCTATAAGCAGGTGCATACCGGTGTTGGAGTCGCCCAGTGCGGCACCGCTCTGAGTGGGGATGTTGTCGTCGCCTGAGAACCAACCGGTGGTAGAGGCGGCAGCTGCCGTAACCTGTGCTATGGGTTCGTATGCCTTAAGATCCTTGTACTTCGATGATTCAGGGAAGCCCTTGATGGTACCGTAGATACACTTGGGGTTGATGGCGTGAACGGCCTCCCATGAGAATCCGAGCTTGTCCATGGCGCCCGGGTGAAGGTTTTCAACGAAAATATCAGCTTCCTTGATAAGCTTGGTAAGGATTTCCTTGCCGTCAGGAGTCTTGGCATCAAGGGTAAGCGACTTTTTGTTACAGTTGAGCTGTAGATAATAGTAGGAAGGAAGAGTAGGGTCAAACTGGAGTTCCTTACGGGTGGCATCGCCCACGCCGGGACGCTCTATCTTAATTACGTCGGCTCCGAGCCATGCGAGCATTTGTGTACATGAAGGACCAGACTGTACTTCGGTAAAATCCACTACTTTAATTCCTTGAAGAGGTGCGGTGTTCATAAGATTATTTGTTAGATTTGATAATATTCGGTTGAATAATATTTAGTTGTTTCAGTGATATAACAATGTATCTTAAAAAAAGGTTGAGGCCGCAGAGTGAAATGTAATATGCCTATGGTGTGCTTCTCGTAGTAAAAAATTCCCACCAAGTGGGACAAAATGGGAAGAGTGGATTGCAAAATAGCGAACAAGCCCCATGGGGGCGACAGAATGGTAGGCCACTGCAAGGGCACCGTAGGTGTCCGCAGCTGTGGTATACCGCGCACCCTGACAGATATATAGCTGTGTAGCTGCGGTATATTTTAGCACCGCTACGCGGCACGTTGATATGATGACGCTGCTGTACCATGGCTGCACACCGCTACGCGGCCCTTGCCATGGCTTATCACTTTCGCCGCTCCTACGGAGCCACCGTTTTTTCAATTTTCCCACCAAGTGGGACAAGTGGTACAAATGGGAATCGGCTTCCCGAGTGGTAGAAAGAAATACTGGATCAGATTAGTTGACGGTCATGTTGCAGCTGTGGCTCTCATAGTAGACGGTGGTGTTGCCGTTCTTTACCACCGTGATGCGTCGGCTGCTGCCCGGCTTGCCTGAAATCGTTTGCGTGACCGTGCGCTCGGTGTATGCAGCAGGATAAGCAGAGGCAAGTTCTTCGGATACAAAGTCATCATCATTATCCTCATGCCATGTGGCATCGGCGCGTGAGCCGCGTCCCTTAGGCTTGTTTATATACTTGCATGTGGCGGTCATGCGCCATGACATGTCTGATTTCTTGTACGCTATGGAGTAGGAGGATTCCTGATTATCATTAGTGATAGTGATCATGATCTCCACAAGGCCACGTGAATTGCCGTTGATTACATATTTGGTGGCAATGTCGCGGTCCTGCTCCACGGCTTTGAGTATCTTCTTCAGGAGTGAGGATTTGTTCCACCCCACCACTAAGGAGCGTTTTGCCAATCTGTTTGTAGCCGGGTCATGGCGTTCCACATATGTTATGTCCACATCCTTGAGCTTTTTCGCTTCATCGAACATCTTGTCAAGGGCATTGCCTGCGGCGGCTGACATGCAGCTGCATATGAGCACGGTGAGCATAATTAGTCTATTTGTCATGGCTGTAATGTATTAATCTGAAAAAATATCGGCAAAAACGGCGCGCTTTATCGAGGCTATCTCGGGGCTGTCGCTGTAAAATATGTCATTGTTTATGCGGTCAAGCTCCGCTTCCTCATTGTCAGCAATACGGTCGGTGAGGTGTTCGGCTATTTGCAGTTCGGGGAGTATGTCATTGATGTCCGTTATGGTGTGTCCGTTGCGCACTATATAGCTGCCGTGGTAGGCGGAGTACAGCTCTGACTCTATCTGAGCCTGATGGTGGAAGGATATGCCTACTGTAGCTATCAGAGCTATCATGGCGGCTGTAGATATGCACCACAGCAGTAATTGTCTTGACGGCATGAAGCTGCGTCCGGCTTTCGGTTTAGCCGGTTTAAGCCCTTCAGCGTACCATGACATCATGGTGATGTAAGGCTTAAGTGAATCGGCCACGCTACCTGCCGTGAAATAGCTGTACAGAAGCCGCTCCTCGGCCATGGAGGTTTCGCCTGACAGGAACCGCTCCATCATAGCTTCGGCGTCACTGTGAGCCATTACAGCGGGTATTTTAGGGGTATGTCTGTTATTCATATGGACGTGAGTTGAGAAACATTTGTTTTATGCGCTTTCGCGCTCTTGAAAGTATTACACGTACCGAGGATTCCGTTGAGCCTATCAAGGCTGCTATGTCACGATTCTCCATGCCGTCAATGTGGCGCATCCGCATTATCACTTGCCAGCTGTCAGGAAGCGCTGACAGTATGGAGCCGGTGGTGCCGGCATATTCCGCTGCCACTATCCCCCGGTCAGTCTCAGTGTCGTCCACAAGTATATCAGCCGCCTCATCTACCGATATGCCGGTTACACACCGGTGGCGCATTATGTCAATGCATCTGTTGCGGGCTATGACCATGGCTAATGACTGAGGCGATGAATACGAGTCCAGCTCATGGCGCAGGCTCCACATTTTCAGCAGAGTGTCCTGCGCTACATCTTCAGCCTCATCATCATGGCTCAGAAGCTTGGCTGCCCGGGCTACAATGACGGGACGCAACCGGATGGCCATATGTTGAAACTCGGAGCGTGTCATTTGCTTTCTATCCTTATGACGTGGAGCTGACGCTTTTGTTACACTAATTTTGCATTTTTTTTGACCGTTGTGAGCCAATATTGGTGTAACTTTGTAGGTGATGAACCGTAGAAAATTTTGTAAAATATTAGGTATAAGTACATTGTCGGCCGTGACGTGCCCGGCCGGTGCGGCTGCGTCATTGGTCGGAAAGGCCGTGAGTCAAAGATGCCGTATAACAGTGCTCCGGCGGGAGTGCTTCACTGATCTACAGAGCCGCTATTTAGATGACCCGGAGGCGGGGCCGTGCCATATGTTCAAGTGTGGCGATGAGTTTACGGTGGATTTGATGAATTATGATGATTTCTCTTCAGGCAAGCGGTTCTGCCCTAAGGCATGGCGTGTGCTGAGCACGCATGTCGATGCTGTGCTGCGTGCGGGTATGGATGCTGACTGCGGACTTAGCTGCCATGACAGGGCTGTGATAGTGAGCTGTCCTGACGGCACACGCCCCGTAATATTCAAGGTTACGCCTGCTCACTGACAGCATCCAGCATCCTATAGGCTTCTGCGCGTGAGGCGTTGATAAGATGCGTATAGTGGGCATCGGAATTTATGGCAAGGGGATATTGCTCATGTATCAGCCTCGGGAAGAACTTCGCTGACGGAAACATGCGGTGATGCTCAGCCCATGCCTTGGTGTTGACTTCCACTATTATTCCGGCATCCTTGACCATTCTGAACAGCCGGTCCACACGTTCCATATACCACGGTTCATCCTCTATGTCTGGACGGAAATGTGATGCATTGTGGCCTATCTTGTCCATATGCCCTATTATGTCAAAGCCTCCGGCACGGACCATATCTTCTGACCGGTCATAAAATGTGTCTACCACGTATCGGATATCGCCACGGAAATTCTCCGACATCTTTCGCATGAAGCTCTCAAACCGTCCGTCCACATCCACATAATCGCCGCTCTGCGAGGTGATGAAGTGTACGGACCCTATCCGGTAATCAAGTGGCAGATTCCGGAAGTATTCGTTGGCCGGTCCCCATTCGGATCCAAGATAGTCTATCTCCATGGCTGCGTATACCTTCATCCTGCCTTCATATTTTTTTCGCAGGCGGTCTACTTCGGCCAGATATGTCGGGACATCACTCTCTGACATATTGCATGGCGAGGTTATAGGCACCGGTGAGTGCGGTGAAAAACCGTAGGCCGTGAAACCGGCTTCGGCAGCTGCCTTGGCAAATTCAGCCATTGTGGCATGTCCGTCGCAGAACTGTGTGTGCGAATGTAGCGTGTATAGGCGCGAATCAGATATCAGTGTGTCAAGAAGCAGCATATACTGTTTTCTTTGTTTTTCGGCAGAATCGGCTGAAAAGCGCAGTTATGCACATGCATACAGCTATGGCCGATGTGAGCGCTATGGGCAGTCCTAACCCTAAGCCTTCAGGACGCGGGGCATACATAAGGTACGTAACCGAAACTATGGTCATGAACATGGCCGGAAGCATGGATATGATATAGGGCTTGTGTGTGCGAGCCAGATACCATGTTACGGCCCATAGCGTGAATACGGCCAACGTCTGGTTACTCCACGCGAAGTATCGCCATAGCACCGTGAAGTCGATACTCATAATCAGGAATACGGATACGAATATCGGAGCCGTTACGGCCATGCGCTTCCATATACGCTGCTGATCCAAGTTCATGAAGTCGGCTATCATGAGCCGTGCGCTGCGCAGAGCAGTGTCGCCGGTGGTGATAGGTGCAGCTATCACACCGAGAACAGCGAGTACGCCTCCTACGGTGCCGAGCCATGAGCGTGAAAGCTCGTTTACGAGAGCTCCGGCTCCTGAATGAGTGGACATGTACTCTGACAGCTCATGGTATCCGCCGGTAAATGTAACTGCTGCGGCAGCCCATATGAGTGCCACTATGCCTTCGGCCACCATGGCTCCGTAGAATACCGGCCGGGCCAGCTTCTCGCTTTTGAGGCATCGCGCCATCATAGGGCTCTGAGTGGCATGGAATCCGGATATTGCGCCGCAGGCTATGCTTACAAACATCATGGGGAATATGGCCTGTGACGGGCTGGCCGCAGAGAAGTCAGTGAAGCTGACAGGAATCTCGGCCTCGCCAAACAGAAGCACTCCTAACAGTCCGGCCGCCATAAACAGCAGTGCGAATCCGAATATAGGATACAGGTTGCCTATAAGTTTGTCTATAGGGAGCATTGTAGCCAGCAGATAGTATGCAAAAATGGCTAATACCCAGAATCGTGAGTCAAGATAGCCCGGGGTCATGCCGGCAAGCAGATCGGCGGGTGTGAGTATGAACACGGCGCCTACCAAAAGCAAAAGCACTACGCTGAACACCACCGTAATGCGCTTTATGTTACGTCCTAACTGCGTTCCTATTATCTCAGGGAGTGAGCTGCCTCCGCTACGGAGCGATATCAGCCCTGACAAATAATCGTGTACGCCTCCGGCAAATATGGTGCCAAGCGCTATCCACAGGAATGCCGCCGGACCGAACATAATGCCCATTATGGCTCCGAATATGGGGCCAAGACCGGCTATGTTAAGGAATTGAATCAGAAAAACTTTCCATGTGGGCAGTGGCACGAAGTCCACCCCGTCAGTCATAGTGGTGGCCGGCACGGGAGCGTCGGCACTGGTGCCCATAATGCGGTCTATTATCAGGCTGTACAGGAAATATCCTCCTATCAGTATAGCCAGTGATATCAGGAATGCTGTCATTTTACAGGAGTGTCAAGTGGCGGATTGGCTATATTCTGCCGCATTTCAGTGTCGGCCTGAACGTTTTTCATACGGTAGTAATCCATAATGCCAAGATTGCCGTTATTGAAAGCTTCGGCCATAGCTTTGGGCAGTTCGGCCTCTGCTTCTATCACTTTGGCTCGTGCTTCCTGAGCCTTGGCCTTCATTTCCTGCTCAAGGGCTATGGCCATGGCGCGGCGCTCTTCAGCTTTGGCCTGGGCTATATTCTTGTCGGCTTGAGCCTGGTCTATCTGGAGAGCGGCTCCTATGTTCTTGCCTATGTCTATGTCGGCTATATCTATGGACAGTATTTCAAATGCCGTGCCTGAGTCAAGGCCCTTACGCAGCACGAGTTTGGATATGCTGTCAGGATTCTCAAGAACCTGTTTGTGGCTCTCGCTGGAACCTATGGATGATACTATGCCCTCGCCTACGCGAGCCAGTACGGTATCCTCACCGGCTCCCCCCACAAGCTGACGTATGTTGGCTCGTACCGTTACGCGCGCTTTGGCTATGAGCTGTATGCCGTCCTTGGCCACGGCAGTAACCGGAGGAGTGTCTATCACCTTGGGGTTTACGCTCATCTGCACAGCCTGAAACACGTCACGGCCGGCAAGGTCAATGGCGGTGGCCATCTTGAATCCGAGGTCAATGTTGGCCTTGGCTGCCGATACAAGGGCGTGGACCACTTTCTCTACATCGCCTCCGGCCAGATAGTGGGCTTCAAGGTCATCGCGTGTCACATCGGACAGGCCGGCTTTGTGCGCTTCGATCATGGCACGTACTATAGTGGCTGCCGGCACCTTACGGATGCGCATAAGTACCAGCTGAATCAGCGAGATGTGTACACCGCTTACGCGGGCTGAAATCCACAGGAAGAAAGGCACGTAATAGAGGAAAATGCAGATTACGGCCAGTGCGGCCACGCCTAAAATTACGGCGGTAAGTTCTATTGAATCCATGTATAGGGGAGATTAAATGATTGATTTTACTTCGTTCGTATGCCGGTTTCGGCAGTGATTATATTGTTGGAAAGGCGGCGCAGTTCGGTGCGCATCTTTTCAAGCTTGTTTTCGTTTTGGAGTATGGCATCGGTCACGGATGTGTCACCTCCGGCATATTGCTGCCGCTGACGTTCAATGGTCTGCTTCAGAGCGCTGAATTCATCCATCTTGTCAAGATAGTTCTCCATAGCGGCAGCAGCTCCGTCCGATTCAAAGTCAGCCAAAGAGTGGAGAATGGTGCCGTCCGGCAGCGCAAAGGTGAATTCGGCGTTATGGTCCTGATCAGCGGACTGTCCGGCCGGTATGGATGCTATGGCAGAGCGCAGAGCTGAGTAATCGACCCCCGGCTTATGTGTGGCGGCTATGGACGACAGCCGGGCCAAGTCAGTGAGCCCGGGGGTGTCGGGCGGATAATTCACCCTGAGTTCCTCGGGTACAAAAAGGTACACTGTGAGGCGTCCCGGTATATTGTTGCGGTCAGTCACCCACCATCCTGCACCGGTTATTTCATCTATGGCCAGCATGTAGTCATCGGCTGTGGAATTGTATGGCATGCCTACATTCTGAGGCTCAAGGTACCGGTCGCCGTCGTTTCGGGATATGAATATGTCATATCCGCCAAGCGATATTTCAGGGTCGTTTGTGGCAAAGTACAATGTTACGCCGTCACTCATCAAAAACGGATAGTTAGAGTCGGCTCCATGGGTGTTTACAGCTCCGGGAAGCGCTGATGGCTTCTCCCATGAACCGTCGGCCAGCAGGGAGGTTTCTACAAGGTGATAGCGCCCTTTATCATCGGGCTGTCCCCATAGCATATGTTCGCCGTTTTCCGTTACGTATACAGCTGTTGAGGCATCCGTGCGTATGGTTTCCGGCAGGTATGATGCCGGATGCAGTGATCCGGTGGGCGCAGAAAGCCTGAATACTCTCAGGAAGTCATCTTTGCTTACGGTGAAACTGTCTATTACCGCTATCTTCTCTACGCGGTCCAGCATGGAACGACCCAATTCAATCCTTTTTCCGAGCAACGCTCCGGCATCATCATCCGGAATGTCTTTGTCCTTATATTTGGCTGTAAAGTACTTGTCAAGCCATTCTTCAGCCTCATCAAAGTCATATAGCCCGAACCGATATTTTGCCATGCCGAGCTGACCGGCGGCTCCGCCACGTTCCAAATATTTTGTGGCTTCGGGTCCTTTTCCTATATGTAGAAGCGCTTCACCGGCCATGGCATTCAAGGCCGCGTTGCGTGGCTCGCGGTCGGCAGCAGCCTTAAGCTCCGGAGCCGCCACTTCATATTTCCCGGCAGCGAATGCAGCCTTAGCCTCATCAAGCGTAATGGCTGTGGCCGACATGGATATGGCGGCTGCCGCAGCTAATAATATATTACGAATGGTCATATGATGGCGTATCATTGATTATCAATTACAAAAATAAGAAAAATTCCTGTATTATGTGCTGATATAAGCTTTTTTAATCAACGGATGTCAAGTATGCGATGCGTCTGTAGCGACAGTCGCCATTCCGGATGTGCCAGTATGTATTCTACGGTTTGCGCCGTATTGGCAATACCGCTGTGCGGATCAGTGCAGGGTTGCAGAAAATAATGGCGGGCCTTGAAATGCCTGCTTATGGCTTCAATGTCCACGGATGGATGCAGTACGGCTTTGACTTCGTTACATTCCACTATGGCCCATGGCTGTGCTTTGGGTGAGCATGTTACCCAGTCTATTCCTTCGGGCGGAGCTATGGAGCCGTTGGTTTCTACAGCTATGCTGAACCCCGCATGGTGCAGGGCATCAATCAGCTCCTTGTCAAGCTGTAACAGTGGCTCTCCTCCGGTTATTACTATGAACCGTGCCGGGTGTTGCATGACTTCACGTACTATTTCATCAGCCGTAAGCACTCGGTAAGAGGCATGATCGGTGTCACAGAAGGTGCACTGCCTGTTGCATCCGCTCATGCGTAGAAATACAGCGGCAGTGCCGGTGTGGAATCCCTCGCCCTGAAGCGAATAGAATATTTCGTTGACGCGATAGTGCCCCGGGTCAGTCTTTTTCATATGCGGCTATGTTATCTTCGCTTTCCTGTACTTCCACTCTGTAGCATTCGGGTATGCGGTCACATATCCATCGGGCTATGTTTTCGGCTGTAGGATTGAATGGCAGCAGTTCGTTGAAGTCGCCATGGTCAAGATAGGAGGTTACGCTCTCTTTTATCTGTGAGAAGTCCACAACCATTCCGTTGCGGTTAAGCTCGGCTGACCGGCACCATACCGTAATGACCCAGTTGTGTCCATGCTGGCGTGAGCACTTGCTCGGATAGTCAAGTTCCAGACGGTGGCATCCGGCTATCTCCATTCGTTTCTTTACGTAGTACATATCTCGTTCTATTCATCTACCGGTGTCAGCCCCATTTCGGCGGCTTTACCTATCATAAATTCGCGGGCGGCACTGTAGTCGTTGGGAATCTTGCCGTCAAGTATGGCATCCTTTATAGCTGCTTTTATAGTGCCTACCACTGATGATGGCTCAAGTCCGAACGTACGCATTATTTCAGCGCCGTCCACAGGCGGCTGGAAATTACGGATGTGGTCACGGGCCTCGAGCTCGGTCATTTTGCGCTTCACGTTCTCGAAATTCTCCATATGTTTGCGCACCTTCTCGGCATTTTTCGATGTTATGTCAGCGCTGCACAGGAGCATCAGATCATCAATGTCATCGCCGGCCTCGCTAAGAAGGCGGCGCACGGCTGAGTCAGTCACTTCATCCTCTACCAGTGCTATGGGGCGCATATGCAGCTCTACCAGCTTAGCCACGTATTTCATATGCTCGTTAAGCGGCAGACGCATCCTGCGGAATATGCGTGGCACCATCTTGGCTCCAATGAAGTTGTGGTTGTGAAACGTCCATCCTATGCGTTCATCCCATCGTTTGGTTACAGGCTTGGCTATATCATGCAGCAACGCACTCCAGCGGAGCCATACGTTCTGTGAGCTCTCGGCCACTTTGTCAAGCACAGCCAGTGTGTGCTCGAAGTTGTCCTTATGTTTTCGGCCATGTACCGCTTCCACACCGCGCATAGCTTCAAGCTCGGGGAATATATGGCTCAGCAGGCCGGTGGCTGACAGGAGCCGCCAGCCTATGGACGGACGTGGTGAGGCCATTATTTTCATTAGTTCGGTCATGATGCGCTCACGCGTTATAATGTCAATGCGTGGAGCGCATCGTTCTATAGCTTGCAGTGTTACGGGATGTATGTCAAATCCGAGCTGAGTGGCAAACCGTATGGCACGCATCATACGCAGCGGATCATCGGAGAATGTTATGTCCGGGTCGAGAGGTGTGCGTATAATCCTGTCGGCCATATCAGCCATGCCTCCGAACAGGTCTATCATCTGTCCGAACCCTGAGTCGTTTAGCTGAATGGCCAGCGCATTTATAGTGAAGTCACGCCGTGAAAGGTCATCGGTAAGGGAGCCTTCACTCACTTCCGGATTTCTGCTTTCCGGGGTGTACGATTCGCGGCGCGCGCCTACAAATTCCAGTTCAAGGTCGCCGCGTTTCACTTGTGCCGTACCGTATGTCTTGAACACACTTAGGTGTGAACCATGTCCTAACATCTTCGTTACCTCGCGGGCCAGTGCTATCCCTGATCCTACCGTCACGAAGTCAATGTCCTTTGATGTTCGGTTCAGCACCAGATCGCGTACATATCCTCCCACCACGTACACTTCCAGCCCCAGTTTGTCGGCTGCACGTCCTACGGTTCGGAACACGGGTGTGTCTATCCGCTCGGCTACGGATGAAACGTCATCATGGATCATATGAACTCTATTATCTGTTCAGGCACGTCGGGTGTCAGGCATTTCAGCCCTGACGCCGTTACGAGGTATGTGTTTTCAATGCCCACGGCGCCTACATGCGGTATTACGAATTTGGGCTCAAGCGCCAGTACGTTTCCGGCAGCGAGTATATCGCGGCTTCGCGGTGCTATAACCGGAGCCTCGTTTATTTCTATGCCTACGCCGTGGCCTATGAAGCCGGCTTTCTGGTGGTGGCCCATGAAGTAGGCCGTAAGGCCGCGTTCGGCCACCATGTGCTCGGCCTCGGTGTACAGCGTCTTAGCCTCGATGCCCGGTACGGCTATCTCTGACAGATGCGCACATATATCTATAGAGCACTGGTGAGCGGCGATGGCTTCTTCGGGAAGATTCCCAAGGCGGAAGGTGCGGGTCATGTCAGTCATATACCCGGTGAAATTGCCATTGGCATCTACCATAATTGAATTTCCGGGGCGTATAAGAGTGCCGTCAGCTCCGGCGGGTATCGACGGGTCAAGCCCGGCACCCCCCATGGCAAAGTCGTAAGGTGTAGGGTTGTCAGCATTGTCGCCCACGAGGATGTTGCCCATGAACAGCTCCATTGAGTCGCCGCTTATGCGGAACTGGCCCAGACAGCCGTCAAGCCTGAGGGCACGCTCTATCTCTATCTGGAGCTCTATGTCAGTCATGCCGGGTCGGTATAGGCGGGGTACGCGGCGGTACACGGCTCCCTGACGCTTGCCGGACTCCGATATGCGTTCCACTTCATAGGCCGTCTTTACTGCGCGGCACCGTCTGAGCATGGCTGATGCGTTGATGATCTCGGCTTCAGGGAATATGGAGCTGAGCCGTGTCACCATGCTATAGGGTGTTACGTCAAGTTCCATTGCTATCCGTGCGGGGATGTTCAGTGCGCCTATGGATTCCGCCATCTGTTCAGGCTTGTGTATGTATACCACGCCATCGCCTTCAAGGCCTATGGGGCGCCTGACAAAGAATAGCGGCAGTCCCTCCGCAGGGATGTATATGTAGCCGGTGAATACGCGTCCGGTTATGTAATAGGTGTTGGCATTGTCAGTTACCAGTGTGGCATCGGCTTTTTCGCGGGCAAGCTGTGCGCGAATGGAGTCAATACGGCGAGTATATTCTTCAAAGGGGAGTAGTACGAGTGGATCCATAGTCAGCTTATGAAAAATTTAACGAGTTCCGGAAAGGATGAGGCGCTGAAGTCGGCATCAGGGGCTTCTCCGAATCCGTAAGTCACGTGCATCATTGGTATTCCGGCTGCATGAGCCGCCTTACAGTCGCCGGCGGTATCACCTACGTATATTGGAGCCGTAAGGGAGTTGCGCCTGGATATAAGTTCAATATTATAGTCCTTGCCATGCATGGTTTCGCCATATGTCAATGTGTCCGTGAAGTATGGGCGCAGATGCGTGAAGTCAAGGAAATTTTCCAAGCCTCGGGCTCCGCAGTTGCTTACCATAAGCAGTCGGTAGCGTCCGGACAGCCTTTCCAAGCCTTCCCTTACGCCCGGGTACAGTACGCCACCCAGATGAGCCATCATACGTTCCTCATTTACATCAAGCAGCCGCAGATATTCAGCCCGCATCTCCGGCGGACACAGATGCGCGGCCACGCGGTTGAATATGCGGTCAATGGTCATGCCCATGCACTTTATAAGCGATTGGCGTGTAACCGTCCCGTCAATGCCGAGGGCAGCGAAAGTGGCGTCCCATATGGCACAATAAGAGTTGACGGCATCCCATAGAGTGCCGTCCATGTCAAATATTATGCTGTCAAATTTCTGTACCATGTCAGGAATTCTGAGCCTTGTTTACAAATATGCCTACCTGCTGTATGCCTTGGAGCGTGTCCACTCTCATTATATGTCGCACATGTATTTGTGTAGAATCTGCAAGCGGTACATCCTTTGCCACAGGGACTTGCATCTGGTATGAGGGGCCGAAGCCGCTGCCGATCCATCGGCCGAACATATCTGCCAGAACCATCTCCACTGTGTCGCGGCGCATAATCCCGTCGGCACTGCGGTAGCTTACTTCCAACCATAGGTTGCGGTACATATAGTCGCCGCTATGCCGTATGGCGGCATCTATCTGCCGAGTATGCGTGGAGTCAAGCATGGAGGCTGTGAACGTAAGTGTATCGCCATAGGCCCATCCATGCGGATCCGTTTCGGCGAATGAACTGTAGCCGGAATGCCTTTCCGAGCATCCGGTCATACAGCACCACGCCATCAGGGCACATACTATGCAGGGGAGGAGCCTATTCATTGCTGTCGGCTTTCGGGCGGTCAGGATGTGGGCGGCGTTCACCTTTGGGGCGGCGTCCCTCCGCGTTTTTCTTGGCCTGACGTGGCTCGGAGGGCTTTCCGTCCTCGCCCTGATGTTTGGGAGCCGATGGCGGTGTGGCATTGGTGCTCTTGGCCTTGGGCTTGCGTTTTTTCTTCTTCTTGTCAAAGCGGGCTATGCTGTCCTGGCCGAGTATGTCGGCATACTGGCTGGCCTGCGTTTCGGCAGCATCGCTGTCGCGCTTGAGCGTAAGCGGCTTCTCGCCGGCCTTGTTCATGGCTATCACCTCAAATGCACGGTCGGCATCTATGGTCACCAGATTGGCTGGGATGTTCTTATCGGTGCTGTACGTGATTTCCCGCTTGAATACATCATGCTTGAAGTGGAAGTATGTGGCATCGGCCGTTTCAAGACGCACTTCCTTGGCGGGCATACGTTTCACGGCCTCCACGTAGCTGTCCACTTCAAAGTTGAGGCAGCATTTCAGCTTGGCGCACTGGCCGGCGAGCTTCTGCGGATTGAGCGAGATGTCCTGGTATCGGGCTGCGGCAGTACCTACGGATACGAAGCTTGTCATCCAGCTGGCACAGCATAGCGGACGCCCGCACGGGCCTATTCCGCCTATGCGTCCGGCCTCCTGTCGGGCACCTATCTGCTTCATTTCTATTCGCACCTTGAATGCCTCGGCAAGCACCTTTATGAGCTGGCGGAAGTCCACACGCTCATCGGCTATGTAGTAGAATATGGCTTTGTTGCCGTCGCCCTGATACTCTACGTCGCCTATCTTCATGTTCAGGTGCAGATCCTCCGCTATCTTCCGGGCACGTATCATGGTGTCATTCTCCTTGGCCTTGGCCTCCTCGAACTTTTCCATGTCCGCAGGACGTGCTGTGCGGAATACCCGCTTTATCTCGGTGCCCTGCTTTATGTTGGCCTTACGCATCTGTAGAGCCACGAGCGGGCCTGTCAGCGTAACCTGTCCTATGTCATGGCCGGGAGTGGCTTCTACGGCCACCCAGTCGCCTTGATGCAGCGGCAGATTAAGGGAGTTGCGGAAGAATCCTTTTCTGGTGCTCTTGAACTGGACCTCCACAATGTCATATTCTGACTGCGATCCGGGTATGTCGGCAAGCCAGTTGGTGCAGTTCAGCTTGCCGCGAGGCGGCTGCTTACGGCATCGTTCGCATCTTATGGGTGATGATGACGGCAGTCGGTCAGCGTCATCATCAGGCGCGGGCGTGTTGAGTGATTCACTGTCAGTGTTCATGACCGTTATTTGGCAAAGCTTACCGAGCGGGTTTCACGTATCACGGTTATTTTCACCTGTCCGGGATAGGTCATTTCATCCTGGATGCGTTTGGCTATCTCCGATGACAGCTTTTCTGTTTCGGCATCGTCAATCTTGTCAGCGCCCACTATCACGCGCAGTTCTCGACCCGCCTGTATGGCATAGGTCTTTATAACTCCGGGATATGACAGAGCCAGCTGCTCAAGGTCGTTAAGGCGTTTGATGTAAGCCTCTACCATTTCACGGCGAGCGCCGGGGCGTGCACCGCTTATGGCGTCGCATACCTGCACTATGGGCGCAAGCAGTGACATCATTTCCACTTCATCGTGGTGGGCGCCTATGGCGTTGCATATGTCGGGCTTTTCTTTGTATTTTTCAGCTAACTTCATGCCTAAGAGTGCATGTGGCAGCTCGGGCTCCTCATCAGGCACCTTGCCTATGTCATGCAGCAGTCCGGCACGGCGTGCCTTCTTGGGGTTGAGGCCGAGTTCCGAGGCCATTACGGCGCAAAGATTGGCCGTTTCGCGCGAGTGCTGAAGCAGGTTCTGTCCGTAGCTCGAACGGTACTTCATTTTGCCCACAAGGCGTACAAGTTCGGGGTGCAGTCCGTGTATGCCCAGATCAATGGTGGTACGCTTGCCGGTTTCTATTATCTCTTCCTCTATCTGCTTGCGCACTTTTGCCACCACTTCCTCTATACGGGCCGGGTGTATACGGCCGTCGGTCACGAGCTGATGCAGTGCCAAGCGAGCTATTTCACGGCGCACAGGGTCAAATCCTGACAGTACTATGGCCTCGGGCGTGTCATCTACTATGATTTCTATGCCGGTAGCGGCTTCAAGAGCACGTATGTTACGCCCTTCACGGCCTATTATGCGGCCTTTTATCTCATCAGAGTCTATCTGGAATACGGTCACGGAGTTTTCTATGGCTGTCTCGGTGGCCACGCGCTGGATGGACTGTACCACTATGCGCTTAGCCTCTTTGTTGGCCGTAAGCTTGGCCTCATCCATTATGTCATTGATATAGCTCTGGGCTGCTGTCTTGGCCTCATCTTTCAAGGACTCTATGAGTTTTTCTTTGGCCTCTTCCGATGACAGCCCCGACACATGCTCCAGCTCTTCCTGTGCCTTGTGCCGCAGGGAGTCAAGCTCGGCTTCGCGGGCTTCATTGGCGGCTATCTGCTCCTGAAGCTGCCGGCGGGTCTGCTCGTTTTCGTTGCGGGCGCGCTGATTCTCGCTTTGCTGCTGATTGAGCTGTAGCTCGCGCTGCTTGATTTTACTCTCGGCCGACTGTACTTTTGACATGCGCTGGTTGGCTGCCTTCTCGGCGTCAGCCTTTATGCGTATCTCCTCCTCGCGGGCTTCCAGAAGCTTGTTCTTTTTTATCACTTCGGCCTCGTTTTGGGCCTCATCTATGATAACTTTGGCCTGGCTCCGAGCCAGATTCTTTTGTACGATTATGGTGCCTATCACGCCTAACAGTAGGGCCACTACAAAGGCTGCGGACACGTAAATGGCTATTTCCATAGTTTGTATATGCTTAAATGTATGTCATTTATGGTTAATAATATACGTATATAAAAACAAACAGTCCGCACCGGAGCCGAAGCGCTTCAAGGTACTTGGACTCAGATACGGGAATTACGGCAATAGTCAGGATGATATGAGCGTGGATAATCAGGCCTCGGTATCGAGCATGCGGTCAAGGTCCGCCTCGAAATGTTCAAGTATGGCATCAAGCTCCTTTGAGCGTTCAGCCATAGTGATATATCCTTTGGCAAACAGAAGCGTGACCTTGGCCATTACCTCGCGCGGTGAACTTTTTGGGAAGCGCCGCGTGTAGGAATCGTACACATGATTAACTTCTTTTGCCACCTCGCGCAGCAGCTCCTCTTCATCGCGGTTTATGAGCAGGCTCAGCACCACGTCGGCTATGCGGAGGTTTATGTTCAGTTTATCATTCATAGCATCAATCGGTAAGATCGGTGATGCATTTGTCTATTTCCCGTATAAGTTCCGAAAGTATGACACGCGCTTGCTCCACATTTTCTCGCTTCGGGGTGATGGTGGTCACCACTGACAGGTATTCCACCTCTTGCCTCAGCTGCGACATCTCCTTGCGTTGGCGCTCTATGGTGAGCCGCAAGTCAGCTATCATGGAGTCCGCAGCCCGTTTTTCATCGGCGAGACGGCGGTAGCGTGAGGTGAGTATCTCCGCTTTACTCTTTAAGCTGTCAAGGCGTTGCTGGAGGTTGCCGGCCATTAGTATTCGAAATTTTCACAAAAGTAATTAATATTTTTGTGAAATTCAACAGCCATGCCTCTAAATTTACACCACATAGTTATTTTTTAGGCTGTAACGCTCCCAACATTGTATAAATTTGCAGCGTTACTATGATAAATGGCATGTATGCCGTAAGCACATTTAGTATGGAATATTTTTGGATTGGCATAGCGGTTTGCGTGGTAGGGGTTCTGATTAGGAATTTCTATAGGATAAAATACATCATTGACTATAAGTCAAATGCACGAACCCCAATGGGCGCTCAGGAGATGCGCCAAAAATACCGTCCGCTCATATTTGTGGGCCTTGCGGTTCAGATAGCCGGTGTAGTCATAGCCTGCCTAAGCCTGTAAATGAATGGAGCCGTGGCATTGCGTGGGAAAACTTACGGTAATTGCGGTAATTGCAGAAGAAAAATTAATAACTTTGTCATCGCTATACTTGGCTATGATAATGAATGCCATAATGGATTAACCCATTAATGCTTTGTCTGACACTGTATAGATGGAGTATGCTCCTTATGAAATAACGATTATTAAAGATTGATAAGATATGATGAAAGAGCTTTTTGTGAGAATGCGGAATACAGTCAAATATACGTTGTATTTCCCATTTCTTATACCGACAATATTTTTCTATGTCCTGATACCGGGAAATCGTAAAAAAGTGTTGTTGGCCGATTTGGATGCATTTTATAAAAATGAATTCAAATGCAAGCGATTGTCAAACATTACAGCCTTTTATAGGCTGATGATTGATCATCCGGCTTTTAGAAATGTCTTTTATTATAGGCTTTGGTCACGGCTCTTTCATTTAAAATCGACAAGCGATATTGACCCTGCAACAGATTG
>JAMPBB010000026.1 GCA_023666885.1 Muribaculaceae bacterium
TAAAATATATCTTTGGGGAGATGTAATCAAGGTTTTTTAAATGAAAGAGCCGTGATTAAAATGTGATTTAACTTCCTTTTTTTTTTTAGTAGTTAAACATTATACTTATATTTGTGCTTTAATTAAGCACGTTATGTATTCACAATGTATTAAGTTTAAGTTTGCTATAGCTGCCATGCTCCTGATCAGCCCGTCAATAGTATTAGCACAGGATATAATACAGAAAGTTACGGATGCGGATTCAGGTAGCTTTATTGATGGCTGCGTAGTCAAGGCTTTTACCTCGGACGGTAAGGTTACGTTTAGCGGAAGCACTGATTCGGCTGGAGCCGTTGTTTTCACGCCTCAATCATTGGCTGATGCTGACTCCATCCGCTATACCCATTACGGGTATATGCCGCTCACGCTTGCTGTAAAAGGTATGCCTCTGACAGTGAGTATGCAGCCCGCATCCAATGTGCTCAGTGAGGTTGTGGTGACGGCGGATCGCAGCGCTGTAACCCAGCGCATCGATGCCCTTTCGTATAACGTCAGCGCTGACCCGGCCGTGCGTGACAAGACTCTTTGGGAGGCTATAGGCCGTACGCCTTTCCTGATTACTTCCACTCAGGGAAAAATTTCTACAATACCCGGATATAACGGAATGGAATTCAAGCTTAACGGACTTGAGGATCCGTTGCTGCGCGGCGACATGCAGAATGTATTCTCATCTATTCCTGCCCAACATATAAGCCGTATTGATGTCAAGGAGATTTTTACTTCCAAAGGCACCGTATTGGAAGTAAACATTATTACCAAAGGCAGAATAGAAGGAATAACCGGTACGGTGTCAAGCCGTCTGTCTGACAGCAGTTGGGCTAACAGTGTATATGCACTTACCAAGATTAAGCGCTTTGCCCTTTCCTTGGGATATAATAACTCATGGATATGGAGCCATAATTCATACGTTTCCGGTATAGAGGATCGTGCCGATGATCCCATGCTGCCTAAGTATGAATATATCAATCGTGATCATGGCTATCATTCAGACAATCATACTTATAAGCTTAATGCATCATATGACCTGACTTCCAATACCGTCCTGTCTGCTTACGCAGAAATGTGGGGCAAGACAAATCCACATTCTGACTATTCCGGCTCGGGACGTGTATCGTCACCGTCTGGAGCTGACATGCTGACCTATGACTATACCGGAGGCTGGAAGCCATCCACTGACCGTGAGTACCTGACTGTGCTGAGCCTTCAGCACACATATGCTGACCGTGGTTACCTTACCGGTAAATATCAGTTTTACGGTAGGGACATGAAGAGCTCGGAAACTCGGTTTTATACCTTCAGCCAACGGCCTTCGGACCCCGAAGAGGCCGATGCCTATCGTGATCTTTTCCCTGATTATGTCAACCTGTACTCTGACCGTTATCGGACACACGACCTACAGGCCAAGCTGTACCGTCCGCTCAAGCATTCTGACTCATTTGCTCTTGAACTTAAAGGCCGTTATTATATTGATAATGAGGACAGCAATGATACATACTATCCGTCAGGCGATAAGCGCGTGGATACTGGCCGGTTCAAGCATCGTCAGCTAAACGGATATCTGCGTGGCGAGTATTACCATGAGTTCCTGAACAAGTTTTCCGTTTATGCGGCAGCGCACCTGTATGTGTATGATAACCATATGAAGAAGGATGACCATGAATATGACAAGACGTTTGTCAGCTTTGCTCCGGCAGTGTATCTGAATTACATGCCTGTAAGCGGACATAGGTTGAGCCTCAGCTATGAAATGTCACGGTTAGTACCTTCTGTGACAGCGCTTGACCCATACCGCAATTATTCTACGGCCGGAAGTGTGAGCTATGGCAATCCTGACCTTGACCCGGAAACACGTCATCAGGTAAATCTGCGGTACACCATAACCAAGGGGCGCAACATGTTTCAGTTTACTTCGGCCAACCGATTCAGCAACAATTTGATGCTTAGTACAGTGTTCCTGTCGGACGGACTGCTGAATCGTACATATGCCAATGCTGCGTCACGAATTGAAAACTCTATTTCAGTGTATTTCCAGCGCAGATGTAGCAGTCATCTGTTCTTCAAACTCTTTACATCGGCCAACTATGTCAACTATAACGTATATGCAGGTATGCCCGGAATAGGGGCGGGTCGCAACGGATGGTACTGGAACAATCAGGCGAGTGCCACCTATGACTTCGATAGCGGGTGGAGCATAGATGCGCGAGCCACGGCACATACCCGTTACATATATCTTCAGAGCAAGGGAAACTCGGACTATACCTATGAATTGACCGTGTCAAAAATGCTGCTTGATAACCGCCTCACTATTACAGGATACATGGAAAATCCGCTGCCGGTGCATAAAACCCGATACCTTGAAACGGCTTCCGAAGGCTTCATTCGCCGGCAATACAGCCGCAGCTATACGGCATCCTTCGGGCTATCCATACGTTATCGGTTCGGCAATCTGCGGGCCAATGTCAAGGGCGATACCGGCTCAATCAGTACCTCGGATATGAAGTCATCTTACACCGAATAGCCGTATGGTTGGTGTTCCGGACAGTGGCGGTGATGATTTTTTTTGCGGTACTGTTTGGGGCGATATTTGATGAATTATATTAATTTTGTAACGTAGCAGGGCGTCCGGGCAGTAACCCGGATGTCGTGCCTGTGTATTTATATCTTATAATCAGTATGTTAAAGAGATTCTTCATAAGTTTTCTCGGCACTATGGCCGGGATATGGCTATCAGTGATAATAGGTGGAGTGCTAATGTTTGCTATAATAGGAGTGGCTACAATGTCAAGCGTGGAAACTCCCACTCAGGCCAAGGCCGGGAGTGTGCTGCGCATTAAGCTTGCCGGTGAGGTGGCCGACCGCTATGAGCCGGGACCCATATTGGACCGCCTTTACGGCGGCATACCTGAAATATTGCCGCTCAACACATTGCTTTCAGCCATAGAAAAGGCATCGTCCGATGACCGTATAGAAGGCATATACCTTGACTGCGGGGGCGTTTCAGTAGGGCTGGCACAGGCACAGGCTATAATATCGGCGCTTGATGAATTCAAGGAAAGCGGCAAGTGGGTATATGCCTATGCCGACAATTATTCGCAGGCTGACTACTTTATCGCCTCATCTACTGCCGACAGCCTCTTTGTGAATCCGCAGGGCATGATAGATGTTCACGGCCTGTCCTCTACTACTATGTATTTCAAGGATCTGCTTGACAAGGTGGGCGTGAAGGTACAGGTGGTCAAGGTGGGTACTTTCAAAAGTGCCGTGGAACCCTTCATACTCAACGATATGAGCGAGGCCAACCGCCTTCAGCAGGAATATTTCTTAGGGCAGATGTGGGGCAATATGATGCAGACCATGGCCGCAGGGCGCGGTGTGGACACCACAGCCGTAATGCGTTGGGCAGACAGCTTCAGCTATACCAAGCCGTCAGTGACTTATGTCAAGGAGCGTATGGCCGACAAGGTCCTGTACCGCCATGAAATGGATGAATTCTTGGCCAAAGCCACCGGAGTGAAGAAGGTGAACAATGTGGACTACGATACATACGTGAAGGCTCCCTCCATGAAGTCAGGCAAGGGCGCTGCAAAGATAGCGCTGCTGTATGCCACCGGCGACATTACCGAGAATGCTTCTGACGCTATAGCATCGGAGCGTCTGGTGCCTGAGATACTAAAGCTGGCCGAGAACGATGATATTGACGGACTGGTGCTACGCGTAAACTCGCCCGGAGGCAGCGCTTATGCTTCGGAACAGATATGGGAGGCGTTGGCCACATTCAAGAAGCGTACCGGCAAGCCGTTCTACGTATCTATGGGCGACTATGCTGCATCGGGTGGCTATTATATATCATGCGGTGCTGACCGCATATATGCCGAGCCTCTTACGCTGACAGGTTCCATAGGCATATTCGGCATGATACCTGATGCCTCAGGGCTTATGAATGACAAGCTCGGTATACATACCGCTACTGTTTCAACGTCAAAGGGACAGTTCCCCTCGCTCATCAACGCCATGACTCCAGAACAGGCAGCCGCTATGCAGAACTATGTGAACCGTGGCTATGAAACATTTGTCAAGCGATGTGCCGATGGTCGTAAGATGTCCGTGGATTCCATCAAGGCCATAGCTGAAGGCCGTGTGTGGGACGGAGCCACTGCCCGCCGGATAGGCCTCGTGGACAAGATAGGCGGACTGAGCATGGTGCTTGCCGATATGGCCGAGGCTATAAACAAAGATTCAGGTACGGATGGATATACCGTGCGCGAGTATCCGAAAGTCAACCTTGAATGGTGGGATGAAGTGATGCTGCTCAACTCACAGATGACCCAAATGAGCATTGAGAGCGAACTCGGTGAGGCGCTGCCTTATTACTGTGCCCTCCGCAGCGTAAGGCAGATGCATCCGCTCCAGTGCCGCATTGATTTCATGGTAATAAAATAATACAGGTACGCATGGCCAAGCGCAGCAAATTCCTGACAATGCTCCTTCTGTACCCCATATCGGTGGTGTACGGATGGGTCATGGCTGTGCGCAATGCCATGTTCGAGCACGGACTGCTTAAGCAGCGTGAATTTGACATACCGGTCATATCCGTGGGCAATATATCCATGGGAGGTACCGGAAAGACACCCCACACGGAGTACATAGTGGACATGCTCAAGGACCGCTATCATATGGGTGTGCTGAGTCGTGGGTATAAGCGTAAGACCAAAGGATTTGTGCAGGCCACTAAGAACTCTCATGTGGATGACATAGGCGATGAGCCTTATCAGATATATCACAAGTTCAGAAAATACGGCGTGATGATGGCCGTGTGTGAGAACCGTGTGGAGGGTATAGAACAGATGCGCGAGATAGACCCGGCGCTGAATCTGATAGTGCTTGACGATGCTTTTCAGCACCGTTATGTAAAGCCTGCGGCCTCGGTGGTGCTTATGGAGTGGAGCCGTCCGGCGTTTCAGGATCATCTGCTGCCGTACGGACATCTGCGCGAGCCCATGGGGGCGCTTAACCGTGCCGATGTGGTGATAGTGACCAAATGTCCTGACGATATGAAGCCGGTGGAGTGCCGCATATTCCGCGAGCGTCTGGAGCTTTTCCCGTATCAGAAGCTGCTGTTTTCACGCTATGAATACGAAGGGCTGAAGCCGCTGTTCCCGGATGATGCCCCGGCTGAAATTAAGCTTGAAGACCTGACCCGAGAGGATACCATATTGGTGGTATGCGGAGTGGCCAATCCGCGTCCGTTCGTTAAGTACCTGCGCACTTATATGGCCCGCATAAAAATCAAGCGGTATGCTGATCATCATCACTTCACACATGCCGATATGGAGTCCATACTCCAGAAATTCAACCTTATGAAAGGGCGGCGCAAGATAGTGGTTACCACTGAGAAGGACGGAGTGCGCTTGGTGAATAATCCGTATTTTCCGCACAAGCTGCGCAAATGTACCTACTACCTGCCCATTAAGGTGGGATTCACTGATTATAGCGACTGTTCGCTTGACACGGCTATAGAGAGTGTGATACGTAACAACCGCTTCCTAAAGTGAACGATGAAGAGAAACTAATTGTTGATACATAATTACAAAATTCATAAACCATAATTCAGTCATGATAGAAAAGATACAGCAGACAGCCGATTTCATACGCTCACGCGTTGACTCGCTTCCCACCACAGCCATAATACTCGGCACCGGACTTGGCGCACTCGTAGATCATATAGAGGACAAGAAGTTCATCCCTTATACCGAAATTCCTAACTTCCCGGTATCGACGGTGGAAGGCCATAGCGGCAATCTGATATTCGGCCGCTTGGGCACCAAGCCGGTTATGGCCATGCAAGGCCGCTTCCATTACTATGAGGGATATGACATGAAGGAGGTGACATTTCCCGTGCGTGTAATGAAGGCTTTAGGCATACAGACTCTTTTCGTTTCGAATGCTGCCGGCGGCATGAACAAGGAGTTTCAGGTGGGCGACATAATGATTATAACCGATCATATAAACCTGTTCCCTGAGAATCCTCTCCGTGGCAAGAACGATCCTCGCTTAGGCACCCGTTTCCCGGCCATGACCGAGGCGTATGACCACAAGCTGATAGCTTTGGCCGACACTATAGCGGCAGAAAAGAATATACGCGTAATGCACGGTGTATACGTGGGCGTGACCGGCCCTACATTTGAAACGCCCGCCGAATATGAGGCCTATCGTATAATGGGCGGCGATGCCGTAGGCATGTCTACCGTGCCTGAGGTTATAGTGGCTAACCATGCCGGTATGAAGGTGTTCGGCGTATCTGTTATCACTGACCTCGGCGGTAAGGACGTTACCGAAGTGCCCACACACGAAGAAGTTCAGAAAGCCGCCCAGGCAGCACAGCCTCGCATGATGGAGATAATGCGTGAGCTCGTGGCCCGTGCCGAGTAAACAGCATATGGAACAGACGGAAATATTTACAATAGGTGAATTCGGACTGATAGACCGGATAACCGCAGGTATAGAGCATGTAAATGCGTCGACCGTAAAGGGCGTGGGCGATGATGCCGCCGAACTGTCATATCCTGATACCGAGGTATTGGTAAGCAGCGATTTGCTCCTTGAGGGAGTGCATTTTGACTTGACCTACGTGCCGCTGAAGCATTTGGGCTACAAGGCCGCTGTGGTTAACTTCTCTGATATTTATGCCATGAACGGCACTCCGAGGCAGATTACCGTATCGCTTGGCATATCCACACGCTTCACGGTGGAGCATATAGAGGCGTTGTATGCCGGTATACGTCTGGCCTGTGAGATATACGGAGTGGACTTGGTGGGCGGTGACACTACCGCCTCGCGTCAGGGACTCGTAATAAGCGTGACCTGTATAGGCGATGCCCGCAAGGGCGATGTGGTGTACCGTTCCGGTGCCCATGATACTGACCTTATATGTGTGTCAGGCGATCTTGGCTCGGCTTATATGGGACTTCAGCTCTTGGAGCGAGAGAAGGTGGCTTCGGCCGGACAGAAGGAATTCATGCCCAAGTTCGAAGGCAAGGAATACCTTGTGGAACGCCAACTCAAGCCGGAGGCACGGCGCGATATAATACGCGAACTTGCCGAGGCCGGGATAAAGCCTACATCCATGATGGATATAAGCGACGGCCTGTCATCAGAGCTGCTCCATATATGCAAGGCCAGTGACTGCGGATGCCGTATATATGAGGATAGGATACCTATTGATTATCAGACGGCGGTGATGGCCGAAGAGTTAGGTATGAATCTTGTTACGGCTGCACTCAATGGCGGAGAGGACTATGAGCTTCTGTTTACCGTGCCGCTGCACTGCCATGAGGCCATACAGAAACTGAAAGGAGTGAAGGTAATAGGCCATATCACAAAGGCTGATCTGGGCTGCGCCATGGTGACGCGTGACGGTGCTGAGCTGCCTTTGCGGGCGCAAGGATTCAATCATATGGCGGCTGAGTGAGGCTATTTCAAGAAAAATAGTTAAATTTGCAGCTGAAAAATATCAAAAAAGAGTTTTATGATAAATCGCGTACTGATTAGAATAAAGGTGGTACAGATGCTGTACTCCTATTTGCTTACCCGCAGTGAGTTTAGAATACCGTCTATTCCGGATAATCCGTCGCGCGACAAGAAATATGCCTTTGCGCTGTATCATGACCTCCTTCTTCTGCTGCCGCAGCTGTCAGGCCAGCGAGTCCAGCCTGCCGGATCGCCTGATCCCATGGCCGGAGTAGGGGAGAACCGCTACCTGTTTACCAATAAAATGATTCGTGCACTTATGTCAGATGACACAGTGCGCAGCATAATGATGCGCCACGGTGCGCGCCTATCACGTTATAACACAGTAGTACCTGTGCTATATGATGCCATAGTGAAGTCCTCGGCTTACCGGTCATACATACGTATGAAAAACCGCGAGGTTAAGGATGACGTGGATCTGTGGAAGGCCGTGCTCCTTAGCATAATAGCCAAGAGCCCGGAATTTATGGCTGCCGTAAGATCCGATGCTGACTTTACCCACGCCGGATTCGAGCAGGCTATAGGGCTTATGGAGGAAACCATGGACAGCTTCAGTGATAACCGTACTCGCCTTATAGAGGCGCGCCGGTCGCTGACACGTTCGCTTGACAAGGCCTATGAGCTGTACCATTCGATGCTTCTGCTGTGCGTGGAGCTGACGCGTATGCAGGCTCAGCGTGTAGACGCTGCCAAGCATAAGCACCTGCCTACAGCCGAGGATCTGAACCCCAATACCCGGTTCGTGGACAACCGGCTTCCGCAGCTGCTTGAGCAAAGCGAGGATATGAAGCAGTATCTTAAGGAGAACCCCATATCGTGGAACGACAATCCCACACTTCTGCGCAGACTGCTTGACAGGATAACCGAATCAGATATATATGCTGAGTATATGGCACAGGACAGCACGGATCTGCAAGCTGACTGTGACTTCTGGCGAGCCGTGTACAAGAACATCATATTCCCGAGCGATGATCTGGCTGAGGCTCTTGAGTCAATGTCAGTGTACTGGAACGATGACCTTACAGTAATGGACAGCTTCGTGCTCAAGACCATAAAGCGCATAGCCGCCGACGGCGGTACGCGCGTAAAGCTGCTCCCGAAGTACAAGGATGAGGAAGATGCCCGTTTTGGTGCCGAACTGTTCAGCAAGGCTGTAGAGAACCGTGAGAAGTATCACGCACTGATAGATAAGTTTGTCAATACTGACCAGTGGGATTCAGAGCGTCTGGCATTTATGGACATAGTAATCATGATTACCGCCATAGCCGAGCTGCTCGGCTTCCCGGCCATACCGATTCCAGTGACCCTGAACGAGTACATAGAGATAGCCAACTGCTACAGCACCCCGCGCAGCGGACAGTTTATCAACGGAATACTTTATTCGGTTATAAATTATCTGAAAAGTGAGGGCGAACTGCTTAAATAACCAAATAAAAGAGTATATTTGCAAGTAATAATTAATCAAAAAAAACTGACAGATACGTATGAACACATTGATGATAATGCTTCAGGCCGGAGCTGACAATGCCGGACTCATGAACATAGGTATGATAATACTCCTCGTAGTGATATTCTACTTCTTCATGATACGCCCTCAGCAGAAAAAACAGAAAGAGATACGCAAATTCCGCGAGAATATCAGCGCCGGTGACCGTGTAGTGACCGCTGGAGGTATCTACGGTAAAATCAAGCGCGTTAAGGAAACTACTTTCGTGATAGAAATAGCCAACAACGTGGACATAACCGTTGACAAGGGTTCAGTATATCCTTCAGCCGAAGAGGCTCAGAAGGATGCTGAGACGGCTGAGAAGAAGTGATTTTGTACACCACCATACATCAGGATTCGTCCCCGGGCCGATAGCCGGGGGGCGAATTGATGTTTTACCACCGAAGCGTTCATGGCATCAAAATTACATAATCAGATCATAAAGGCGCGTGCCGGAGTGAAGCGCACGTTGCGTTCCACCAAAGGTAAGAATGTGCTCCTATACCTGCTGTTTGTGTGTGTGGCTTTCGTGTTCTGGGTATTCCTGTCGCTTGACGCGGAGATTCAGCGTGATTTTGAAGTGCCTGTAGAGTTGGAAAACGTACCTGACAGTGTGGTTATAATAGGTGATGTGCCCTCGCAGTTCAATGTGGTGGTACAGGCCAAGGGCTCACAGCTGCTGACGTTCATGTGGGGTAAGATGCCGGTCATGAAGATAAAATTCAGCCAGACGTCCGGCAGCAAGGGTAAGTTCTCCATGACACGGTCAAAACTTGATGCTCGCTTGCGCGACTATTTCGGTCAGGGCGTGCAGATACTGTCGCTGCGGCCGGACTCCCTGAAGTTTGCATATACAAGCTCAGCCGGGCGCCGACTGCCTATTAAGCTGACCACGGATATCAAGCCTAACCTTCAGTGTATAATAAGCGGGCCTATCCGATGCTCGGCTGACTCCGTAACGGTATATTCATCGGGCGACTTCCCGCGTGACCTAACCGAGATAACGTCAGAGCCTATAGTGCTTTCGGATATAAAGGACACTACCGTGGTGACGGTGGATCTGAAAGGGGCTCCCGGTATACGCATCATACCTGATAAGGTTACTGTGACCGTTCCGGTAGAACCGCTCATATCACGCCGCCGCAAGGTGGGTGTAGAGATCCGGAATCTGCCTGAGGGGATGGGAATGATCACATTCCCGTCGGCCGTGGAGGTAAGCTATCTGGTGCCTATGAGCCGCTACCATGAGGATATTCCGCTGAAGGTATATGCTGATTACCAGAGTCTTACTCCCGGCGCACAGAAATTGAAGGTCAATGTCACGCTGGTACCTGATATGTATCGTAACGTATCGGTAAATCCTGACAGTGTGGAGTTTATAATAGAGAAACCTCGCGAATAACGTAAGCGTATGATAATAGCTGTTACAGGAGGTATAGGCAGCGGAAAGAGCGTGGTGTGCCGTATGGTAGAGGCCATGGGCTACGATGTGTATGACTGTGATTCAAAAGCACGTGCCATAATGGACGCTGACGCTGAAATCAAACGGCGCATAGCGGAAGAGGTGTGCGCGGAATCTATAGATGCTGACGGGCGTATAGACCGTAGCAAGCTGTCGGCGGCGGTGTTTTCGGACAGTGCTGCATTGGAACGGTTAAATGCCATAGTGCATGCGGCGGTGCGTGATGACATAGAACTATGGTGCCGTGAACGCACATGCGGTGCTCGCCCCCTATTTATAGAAACGGCTATCCTGTATCAGAGCGGTATAGACCGCATGGTGGACTGTGTATGGGAGGTCACAGCTCCGGAAGATGTGCGAATACACCGTGTAATGGAGCGCAATTCGCTCACCGAGGATGAGGTAAGAGCCCGTATAGCATCACAGGATTTGTACGAACCTGAACGCCTGCATGACAATGTGGTATCTTTAATCAATGACGGTGTCAGGCCGTTGCTGCCACAGGTAGAGGCACTTATAAGATAGAAAACTCATCGGCATCCATCCATGGGCGGAACCGATGTCGGTCATGGGTAAGGCGTGCTGCATCAAGCGTGCCGTACACTATACCGGTAAGTGGATCACGTTCAGATATGTCTTTCCCCCAGTAGTCTATAAGCAAGGAGCCTTCGGCGGGATATTCGCCGTAGGCATCGTGGCCGCTTCGGTTGCAGCCTAATACGTAGGCTTGATTTTCTATGGCGCGGGCTATGAGCAAGTGCTTCCACGCATAGTAGCGTGCTTGCGGCCAGTTGGCCGGCACTATCAGCGCATCGTATTCAAGGCGGCGGTTGCGGTTCCATACTGGGAAGCGAATGTCATAGCATATGGACATTTTCAGCCGCCATGAACGGAATTCCACTATGGGCGACTGTCCGCTGCCGGCTGACATGATTTTTGACTCGCCTCCGGCGCTGAACAGATGATGCTTGTCATAGATATGGACATTGCCGTCAGGGAGCACCATGAAGCCCCGGTTATAGAATTCGGCACCACCATCACCGGCTGTGAAGCTACCGCATATGCACATGTCAAATTCGGAGGCCCAACTCCTTACGGTGTCAATAACCTTACCGCCCGATACCGGATCGGCTGCGTGGGAGAGTGTATCGGTGTCAGTGATGAAGGATGATGTGAACATTTCAGGGAGCACTACCAGATCCGTGCAGTGTTTCAGCGAGCGTATGGCCTCATGGGCTAACCGCAGGTTGGCATCGCGGTCAGCATACACTATGTCAAGCGGTATGAGAGCAACGTTGAGATTGCGGTCAGGCATTGTCATCATCAGTGGTGAACTTTTCAGGGTATAGCGGAGTGACGGTGCTGTAGAATTGCTTTATTGTGAGCATGTCAGCCTCAATATCAGAGCCCGGTATGAATGTCCGCTCTATGCTCAGAGTGCGTGTGCCGCCATCGATCACACCGAGAGCTATGGGGATATTTGCCTCACGGGCTATGCGCAGAAAGCCGGTGTGCCATTTTGTGGTGCGGCTGCGTGTACCCTCAGGTGTTATGGCAATGGTGAGACGGTCACTTTCATTGAATTTATGGACTATGGCCTCGGTAAGATTACCGCCCTTGCGTTTGCGCACCACAGGTATGCCTCCCAAAGCCTTGAATATGTATCCGAGCGGAAATACGAACCATGAATCCTTCATCAGGAATCCGGCTTTGCGTCCTACGGATGAGTAAGCAAGCTTACCGAGCACGAAATCCCAGTTGCTGGTGTGTGGCGCCACACATATTATGCTCTTGGGATAGTCAGGCACGGTAATGCTTACTTTCCATCCGGCCAGGCGCAGCAGCGCCTTGGATATATTCATATCTGTCCGGAAGCTATTTTCTTGTTTATCTCACGCTGGCGGTCGGGGAGCAGTGCGTTCATGCGCTTCACTATGTCAGCTATGTGAGCATTGAATTCATCGTTGAGAGTAGTGAATGCTTTTGTGTAATAATCACGGCGAGCCTTTCTGTAGTCATGAAGCGAGGCGAAGTCACGCGGCGTCTTGTCAAAAGAGAATGTAGCATGGTTCACGGCCTGCTCCTGAAGAGTGGCCAAGTCCACTATTATTTGGTTCATTTTCTCGGTATCGATACCGTCAATGAATTCCCGTGCTATGATGCATTCATTTGCTATAGAGCCGCATACAAAGCGGATATACTTTTTGAGTTGTCTTTTGTTTGCCATGATTATATATGTTTTGAATTGATTTTCAGTTACGGTTATGTTCCTCTATTGCGCTCCTTAGTGCTGACAGGGTTCTTGCTATCTTGCGTGGAGCCGGGGCCTTGGCCGCCGATGATGGGCGCTGCATGGCCCCGAACCGTTGTGGCGAAGCCGTGGCTAAGGCTATGCCTTTTTCACCCGGCTGTAGAAGATTAAGAGAGGTATAAGCAACGGCTGAATGAGGGTCAATGTTATAGTGACGTTCCTGCTGTAAGCGTGATATGGTATGTGCCGTCTGCTCTTCGGAGCATGTGAAGCCGGAAACATCAGCTCGCAGGGCTGAAGCCGAGCGGCCGTACAGATCCATAAGCCGGCCATAGTTGTCAGGATTATTCACGTCAAGCGCCGGAGAGGCTGTAGGCCGTGTGTCTGATTCCGGCAGGAACTGCTCCCCGTTAAGGAAGCGCCCGAAGGCATCGTTGGCGTTATGGGCGGAGATGAATCGCTTTACGGGAAGTCCCATTCTCTTGGCTATGGCTCCGGCTGTGAGCGTGCCCAAGTGGCCGGCCGGTATTGACATGACTACTGATGACCGGTCCAAGTCAGTATGCGCGGCCAGGCGGGAATATGCATGGAAGAATATGATAGTCTGAGGCAGGAGGCGCGCTATGTTTATGGAGTTGGCCGATGTGAGGTGCATGCGCTCGTTCAGCGAGCGGTCATTGAGGGCTTCGCGTATCAGGCGCCTACAGTCGTCAAAGCCGCCTCTTACTTCAAGAGGAGTTACGGATTCGTGGAGGCGGAACTGTGCTATCTGCATCTCCGTGAGTTTGCCTGCCGGATACAGTACGAATACGTTTACTCCGGGCAGCGAAGCAAAGCCGTGGGCCACGGCTGCACCTGAATCGCCTGATGTGGCTACGAGCACATTTATGGCGCCCTGAACGTTGTTCTCCACACGTGCTATATAGTTGAGTACGCGTGACATGAATCGGGCCCCCATGTCCTTTACGGTATGAGTGGGGCCGTGGAAAAGCTCGAGTATGTACCTGTCCGGCTCTATCTCCACAAGAGGTATAGGGTATGTAAGGCTTTCACGCACTATGGCATTGACCACATCAAGTGGGATTACCTTGTCAAACAAAGTGCCGGCCACAATATATCCAATCTCCACAAGTGACATCCCGGGGATATTGTTTATCACTGCGCGTGGCAGCACCGGGATAAAGTCAGGCATGAACAGCCCCTGTCCGATGCCGGTACCGGTAAGTACAGCCTCTTTCAGTGTGACTTTGCGTTCGGGATATTTTATATTGTGATAAAGCATGGGGTTAACGTATGTTGGCTATACTCATTATGTCAGCAAACACTCCGGCGGCCGTGACTTCGGCCCCGGCGCCGTATCCTTTTATGACCATGGGGTATTCGCGGTAGCGTTCGGTGGTAAGCAGGATCAGGTTGTTGCTTCCGGCCAGATTGTACAGCGGATGGTCAGAGTCTACTTCCTTAAGCCCCACTTCCGCTTTTCCATTGGCCAGCGTGGCCACGTAGCGAAGCTTACATCCACGGCTTTCGGCTGCGGCACGCATGGCTTCGAATTCGGCATCGTATTCGGGCAACTGATTAAAGAAGCTCTGTACGGAGCCTTCAAAGAGGTGGGACGGGAGAAGCGGGCTTACACTTACATCATCACAGCTTATACGATAGCCTGACTCGCGGGCCAGTATCACTATTTTCCTTACCACATCGGCTCCGCTCAGATCCAAGCGCGGATCAGGCTCGCTGTAGCCGAGTTCGCGGGCCATGGACACAGCCCGGCTGAAAGGCGTATCGGCTGAAAGGGAGCTGAATATAAAGTTGAGCGAGCCGGAAACTACGGCTTCAATGCGCAGTATGTGGTCGCCACTGTTTATGAGATTGTTTATGGTGTTTATTATGGGGAGCCCGGCACCGACATTGGTCTCGAAAAGAAACTTTACGTCCTTGCGGCGTGCGGTGGTCTTTAGAGCGAGATAGCGTTCAAAATCGCCGGATGCGGCTATTTTGTTGGCCGTGACCACATTGACATAGTTTGTGAGCAAATCCATGTACTGTGAGGCCACTTCGCGGCTGGCCGTGCAGTCCACTACCACTGAATTGAAGATATTCATGCCGGTGACATGGGCGCAAACCTCATCGGCATTTGACGGGGTTCCGTCCTTATGCAGGCGGTCAATGGCTGAGGAGATGTCAATACCGTCACGGTCAAAGAGGGAGAGGGTGGAATTGGCAATGCCCAATACCTTTAGCTCCAGCGCTTTCTGATGCAGAAGTCTGTCATGCTGTTGGGCCAGCTGCCGGAGCAGGTGACACCCAATGTTGCCAATTCCGATTATGAAAAGATTAAGCACCTGGGTGTCAGACAAGAAAAAACTGTCGTGGATTACATTTAGAGCTTTTCGTTGGTTTTTAAGCTCTATGACGAATGATATGTTGGTTTCTGAGGCTCCCTGAGCACAGGCTATTACGTTTATACCGTTGCGGCCAAGGGTGTTGAACAGCTTTCCGGCCACGCCCGTGGAGTGGCGCATATTCTCGCCCACAATAGCCACGGTGGCCAGATTATGTTCGGCGCGTATGGGGTTCATCTCGCCGGTTTCTATTTCAGCGGAGAATTCCTTTTCAAGTGAGCTTACGGCACGTTCGGCATCGGCGTTACGCACGGCAAACGATGTGGTGTTCTCACTGGAGGCCTGTGATACGAGGAACACGCTGACACCGTTGGCGGCAAGCGTATTGAATATCCGGGCATTTACGCCTATCACGCCTACCATACAGAGTCCGGACACGGTTATAAGGCATGTGTCATTGATGGACGATATGCCTTTTATGTCCTTATTCTCACCATCAGGATGGCTCTCGCTTATGCAGGTGCCGGGGGCGGTGGGATTAAACGTATTCTTTATGTATATGGGTATGTTCTTATGGAATACGGGGTAGATGGTGGGAGGATATATGACCTTGGCACCGAAGTTGCAAAGCTCCATGGCTTCTATGAACGACAGGTGCGGGATTACGTAGGTATTGTCTATTATACGGGGATCGGCAGTCATGAATCCGTCCACGTCGGTCCATATTTCAAGGACTTCGGCATCAAGTGCAGCTGCCAGTATGGCTGCGGTGTAGTCGCTGCCGCCGCGGCCCAGATTGGTAACATCGCCGTTGCGGTCCGATGATATGAATCCCGGCACGAGCGCTACCTTGAAGTCAACGCCGTCAAAGGTGGAGTGTATGAGCTGCTGCGTTAGGTCATTGTCAAGCACGTGCTTGCCAAACTGGCTCATGGTGCGGATGAATCCGCGTGAGTCAAAGAGCTGTGCCCCCTCTATTATGCGGCTTATTATGGCACTTGACAGGCGCTCGCCGTAGCTTACTATTATGTCAAGTGAGCGAGGCGACAGGTCCTTAATCAGACTTACTCCAAGATATATGTTGCCGAGTTCACCAAGCAGAGCTTCCACTCTGGTGTTGACCTCATCACGGAACTTTTCAGGTACGAGCCCGTCAATTACGGAACGGTGACGTGCCACAATCTCGCGGTATGAGTCAATGTATGCCGGGTCGCCTCCGGCGGCCGTACGGGCTGTGGCAATTAGCTTGTCGGTAATGCCTCCAAGCGCTGATACCACTACAATGACAGGTTCGGTACGGCTTTCCACTATCTGCTTGACGCTTGTCAAGCTCTCCACGGTACCTACCGATGTCCCGCCAAATTTCAATACTTTCATTCGCGGTTCAATATGGGTTATTGTTTTGGTTATTTCAATTTACAAAAATAAGATTTTGCGGGGTATTTATCAAATTAAAATGATACCGCACCGCCGCAAGAGTGGGCTATATAGGTTATTTCTTCCAGAAGCCTTTTGTGAACAGTACAAGGACGGTGAATATCTCCAGACGCCCGGTAAGCATCAGCGCTGACAGTATCCACTTGCCTATGTCGGGTACCTTGTCGAAGCTCTCGCCGTAACCTGTCACACCGGCTCCGAGTCCGGTATTGCTTATACATGAAAAGGCTGAGAAAAAGGCGTCGACCATGGGCAGTCCTACCGAGGTGAGTACTATGCCTCCCACACCTATAAGCATCACGTATATACACAGGAAGGCTATGACTTTTGATACAAGTTCCTGCGGTACAGCCTTGCCATTGATGCGCACACTCAGTATGGTGTTAGGGTGCAGACAACGGTACAGCTCGTTGCCGGTGTTCTTTATGAGATACAGCATGCGGTCAATCTTGGCACCACCGCTGGTGGAGCCGGCGCAGGCTCCGCAGAACATAAGCACGAACAGCAGTGAAAGGGTGAATGTGCCCCACATTTCATAGTCGCATACTGACAGACCGGTGGATGTGATGGTGGATATGATTTGGAACAATGGATCAATGGTCACCGCCTGCCAGTCAATGGCCTGCCCCCGGAGCACTATAGTGGTGACAAACACCAGATAGAAGCCGAGTATAATCCTGACATAGGTCTTGAACACATCGTTGCGGCCAAGTCCGCGCCACTCGCCAAGTGCAGCACGGTACATGAGGGAGAAGTTGACGCCGCCAAGGAACATGAATACGGTGAGTATCACTTTGGTGTAGACCGAATCCCAGTGAGCTATGCTTTCATCGGCAGTGGAGTAGCCGCCGGTGGATATGGCTGAAAACGCATGGCATACGCTTTCATAGAATGTCATAGGACCCATCCACAGGAGCGCTATAAGTGCAAGCGTCAGGGCTATGTATATGCCCCATAGCCCCTTGGCCGTCTGGCTTATGCGCGGGCGTATCTTGTCATGGGTTATTCCCGTTACTTCAGCGTTGAACATCTGCATCCCGCCTGAATGGTTCAGCATGGGTATGACGGCTAAGGTGAACAGTATTATACCCATGCCTCCGAGCCACTGCATGAGGCATCGCCACATGGATATGCCCTTGCCGAGGGCCTCTACCGAAGGAAGCACGGATGCCCCCGTGGTGGTGAATCCTGACATGGCTTCAAAGAAAGCGTCGCTGAACGAAAGGGCATGGCGGCACAGCATGAACGGAATCATGCCCAAGAAGGAGAACATGACCCATACGAGGGCTGTAAGCAGAAATCCCTCGCGCTTGCCCATGTCGGTGCGTTTGGGCCTGAGCCCGAACGTGAGCAGAGCTCCGGTACCGGCAGTGGCACACATCCCTATAAGGAATGCTGAAGAGTCAGGCTCGCTGTATATGAGCGATGTTATAAACGGTACGGCCATGAACGCACTCTCTATCATAAGCAGCCAGCCTATGACCCTGAACACCATAAGGATATTTACACCTTTACGCATAGGCTCAGATAAATAGTTTCTCTATCTTGTGCATGGCTGTGTTAAGGAACAGCACCACTACATGGTCGCCGGGTTCTATGCGGGTATCACCTCGCACGAGCATACCCTTGCCTCGGCGTATGAGTCCGGCTATGGTCAAGTCAGTGCTGAGCTTCAGATCCTTTACCATGGCTTTTGTCACCTTGGCACCGGGGCGCACTTCTATTTCGGCCACATCGGCATCGGCCAAGGCCATGAATGTGGATGAGTCCACATCGGCATCAAGCATGAGCTGGAATATCCGGCCGGACAGCAGCAGCTTTTTATTTATGATGGTGCCTATATTCAGGTTTTCGGCGGATGACACGAATTGCAGGTCCTCCACCTCGGCTATGGTCTTTTTTACGCCGTGCTCTTTTGCCGTAAGGCAGGTGAGTATATTGGTTTCGGAGCTGTCAGTCAGCGCTATGAAGGCATCGGCCTGATCGATGCCTTCTTCCACCAAGGTTTCAATGTCACGGCCATCGCCATGCACCACGGTGGCATCAAGGCATCTTTCGCAGAGTTCGTGGCAGCGAGTGCGGTTATTGTCAAGAATCTTTATGTCATAGCGCTCGCCCACCATGGCAGCAAGCCTTACGGCTATGCGGCTGCCACCCATCACTACTATACGCTTCAGTTCATGGGACTGCTTGCCGCATATGTCGCGCAGTTCGTTTACATGCTCTTTGGTGGTAGTGAAGTAGAGTATGTCATTGGGGTATATATAATCATCGCCTCGCGGTATGATGGTGCGCTTATTACGTTTTATTGCTGACACGTGGAAGAAGTGCTCTGACATGGACAGCTGCTTGAGCTGCATTCCTGTCAGGCGGGCATTCTCACGAATCTTTACGCCTACCACCAGAAGCTCGCCATTGTGTATCTCAAACCAGAAACGCACCCAGTTACGTTCAAGCGCTTTCTTGATTTCTACGGCAGCAAGGTATTCCGGATACATCAGGGCGCTTATGCCGTGAGTGTTGAAAAACTCATTGTGCATGCTTTGCATGAACTCATAGTTGTCAATTCGGGCCACTGTGCGTTTAGCCCCGAACGATTTGGCTATGGAGCATGCCAGCAGATTGTCAGTTTCAGATGGGGTTACGGCAATGAACAGGTCGCATTTCCCGGCTCCGGCTTGGCGGAGTACGGCAAATGATGTGGGCTGTCCGGCCACGGTAAGCAAGTTATAGTTGGCGTCAAGCTGAGCCAGACGTTCATGGTCAGCGTCAACTATGGTTATGTCTTGTTCTTCGCGCGACAGAAGTTTGCCCAGATGTGTGCCTACCTCGCCGGCTCCGGCTATTACTATCTTCATTTCTTGACTATTCTAATACACGCTTCTTTGATGGCTGCGGCGTCAATGCCGCACAGCCTATGAAGCTCTTTGACCGTACCCTGCGGCACGAATTTGTCAGGCAATCCGAGGCGGGTTATGTGCGGAGTGTATCCGTGACTGTTCATCCATTCGGCTACGGCGGCACCGAGTCCGCCCTTTATGGAGCCGTCCTCCACGGTTATGACAGGCATGCGGCTTTCGGCCACCTCATGCATTATAGATTCATCGAGCGGCTTAAGGAATATCATATCGTATACGGCGGCGTCAATGCCTGATTCCTTGAGTGATTCAGCGGCCTTGAGCGCTTCAGTGGCTACAGGACCTATGGTAAGTATGGCTACGTCACGGCCTTGGCACAGTGATTCGCCTTGACCCATGGTGACGGGAGCGATGTCGGTATTGTAATCTACAAGCTCCATGCCACGGCCACGCGGATACCTTATGGCCATAGGACCACGGCGTGATGGAAGCTGCGAAGTGTACAGCAGACGGCGCAGATATTCCTCATTGCGGGGCGCGCATATGGTCATGCCCGGAATGGATGAAAGATATGCAAGGTCAAATGCACCATGATGAGTGGCGCCGTCCTCGCCTACTATGCCGGCACGGTCAATGCAAAATGTGACGGGCAGCTCCTGAAGAGCCACGTCATGTATTATCTGATCATAGGCGCGCTGCAGGAAGGAGGAGTAAATGGCCACATACGGTAGCATACCGTCCTTAGCCAGTCCGGCGGCAAACGTCACGGCATGGCCTTCGGATATGCCCACGTCAAATGTCCGCTCGGGAAACGACTGTTTCATTACAGACAGCGACGTGCCTGAGGGCATGGCCGCCGTTATACCGGTAATGCGCGGATTCTTTGCAGCAAGTGCGGTGATGGTATGTCCGAACACATCCTGATATTTAGGGGGCACGGTAGACTGTTCGGACTTGCGTTCGCCGGTAGACGGATTGAACTGGCCGGGAGCATGCCATGCTGCCGGATTCTGTTCGGCAGGGGTGTATCCGCGTCCTTTAATGGTGCGCAGATGCAAAATGCGCGGCCCCTCCATGTCCTTTATGTCATTGAGCACCCGTATGAGCGTAGGGAGGTCATGGCCGTCAAACGGGCCGAAATATCTTATGTTGAGTCCCTCAAACAGATTCTGCTCGTGTGTGATCAGTGACTTAAGGCTATTGTTGAACCTTAGTATACGCCCACGGTTCTTATCGGATACGAGATGGAAACGTTTCAGGGCGTTGAACATGTTATACCTAAGCCGGTTATATCTGCGCGATGTGGTGAGGTGTGCCAAATAGCCGTTGAGTGAGCCCACATTGCGGTCTATTGACATGTCATTGTCATTGAGTATTATGAGGAGATTGTTAGGGGTGTTGGCTGCATTGTTTATGCCCTCGAATGCCAGGCCGCCGCTTATTGAGGCATCGCCTATCACGGCCACGACGTTGCGCCGAGGCTCATCATTGTGGAGCGTGGCGGCTACAGCCATACCGAGCGCTGCCGATATGGAGTTGGAGGCATGTCCGGCGCTGAAGGTATCATATTCGCTTTCGGCCGGTGTGGGAAATCCGCTCAGCCCTCCGAGCTTACGATTCGTGTGGAAACGTGTGGCTCGGCCTGTGAGCAGCTTATGCCCGTAGGCCTGATGCCCCACGTCCCATACTATGCGGTCATAGGGCGTGTCAAATACGTAATGCAGTGCTACGGTAAGCTCTACAGCTCCCATGCTTGATGCGAAATGCCCCGGATTAGAGCTTAAGGCATCGATAAGGAAAGCGCGGATGTCGCGGCACACCTCGGTAAGACGGTCAGGAGGGAGTGTCCTCAGATCAGCCGGCGATTTGATGGTGCTGAGCAAGGGGTATAGAACAGGATCCACAGCCCGTTCGGTATTGTCCGCAGGAACTTCAATGAAACTCATTACTTCTTGGAAGCCTTTCTGTATTTCTTGTAAAGAGGTACGAACACTATTATGCCCGAGCCTATTATTATGAGTATCACTCTAAGGCTAAAGGGCTGTCGGGTGACAAGCAGATAGCATAGTGCAAGCCATAGGAGCGCTATGCATATTAATCGGAATAGATCTGAACCTTTCATTAGCCTTGTTATAGAGGTGCTACGTGTTTAATCCTTGTCAGCAAACATAGGATCCCAAGCCGGAAGCTTTACTGGCTTCTGCTTAAGGATGTCAAGGGTCTTGGGCGTGGCGTATTTCTTGTTGACTACCAGACGGAACATGTATTCATCGAACCAGCGGTCAGTCATTATAAGGTGTCCGTCATTGGCTCCGGGACCCCAACTGTTTTCTACCATCCACTTTACGGGCTTTCCGTCAGCGTCAATATCAACAGCGCACAGAGTCATGGCATGGGATGATGCGCTGGAGAATGTGCGTATGCGGTCAGCCTTGTTCATGGGGAACTGTGTGCCGAGGAGCGAAGCATAGTCATAATTGTCTATGTCAAGTATGCCACGGTCACGATCTATAAACTTGTTCACATCACATGAAAAGTACATCATGGTGCTGTCCTTTATGGATGCTATGGCCATTTCCTTTATGTCCTCTACGGGCAGGTTGACGTAAGTCCAATTCTGGCCGTCGGAGGTATGGCGGTCATACTCTATTTCGTAAAGCTTGTAGTACTCACGAGTGGGGTCGTTCATGAGCATCACGTAGTCATCTTTCAGATTATTGCCTGCGTAGGTGTCATAAAATTCCTTAGGGGTATATTTACGGCGGCTTATCACATTGCCTTTGGTGTCCTTACGGGTCCACTCGAATTCTGTGGGTGGCACACCGAGAGTGAGAGCCAGAATGCGGTATACATCGCCGAGCATCTGTTCCTTGCGTGCGGTTATGTCCTTTGACTTGGCCTTGGCGGCATACATGTTCCGGAGTTCCAAACCATACTCACGTAGCTTGAGCGAAAGGAGGCTGCGCATGCGTGAGGTGTTCTCGCTTGTGTAGGTTTCCGGCATGGCTGAAGCCGGTACTACGCCGTATTTCATAATATTGTCAGAAATGCCGGTGTACTGGCCGCCATCGGAGAGCGGGTTCTTGAAGAGCCACTCTACGGTCTTGTCATCCATGGGCTTGGATGCCGTTTCCAGAATGGCGTCAAGGAAAAGGTCGGATTTTTCCAGCTGGTCATAGAAGAAATTGTAGTTCTGTGACAGCTTCAGTTCAGGCAGATCGTTCTTGGCCATCATCTGTGACCTCAGTACGTTAAGTCCGGTGAAGAGCCAGCAGCGGCCTGATGATTTCTGATTGGTTATTCCCTTGCTTTTCACACGGTGTGAAAAGTCAGTGTTGAGGTCGCGGCGTGCATCGGCATTGGCAGCCAGTTTATTTATGTCAGAGCTGTTTAGCGCATTGCGTATAGCACGGTCCGAGGCGTTGTTCTCATATGACGCACTGATGCGTTTCAGCGCATCGGCATCAATGCCCTTAGCTGTATCTTCAGCACTGAATACACTTAACGGAGCCATTGTCAGAGCAATGAGGCTTGCTACTATGTTCTTTTTCATCATGGTCTATCGGTATTTAACAATAATTGATGCAAAAATAGCAAATTCTGACATAAATGCGAAATAATTACGGATGAAGATTCCAATTCGAAGTGCAACGTTTGAGGTGGAATTTTCAATAGCCAAACATTCCTCTTCTATGTTGCCGGACCACGGCTCTTTCATTTAAAATCGACAAGCGATATTGACCCTGCAACAGATT
>JAMPBB010000027.1 GCA_023666885.1 Muribaculaceae bacterium
ATTCTCACTTAATCATGGTTTAGTAACTGTCTTAGATTCTCCTTTGAAGAGATACTTCGGCTTTGCAAATGTAACAAATTTAATTTGACGGCAAACATTTCTACACTAATTTTTCTATATTTTAACATAATTCCTATTTACGATGTGTAATTTTATCTCTGTAATACGCTGATACATAGGAATGTAATGCGAATGGGGGGGGGTAAAAGGAGGGTATCCCTTGTAGGAGGGCTTGTTTAACATTAATTCACTGTATCTCTTGGCACGGCTTTCCCATCATAGCGACGATGCGTAGAGCCTGCCGGGAGATGCTATATTCCCATATGGCATAATGTGTTGGGGGTTAGTTGCGTACCGGTTGGCTCCGATGTGTGTTCTGTATCTCTTCAAAGGAGATACAGAAAAGACAGCACTGATCATAGTAAATGAAGTACGTATATAGAAAAGTTGAAAAATATAACCTTAGATCATTAAATTAGAAAGACCCGGTCAGTCCTGCGGACCATGGCGGCATCTCGGCTCATTATTGCTCATTATTAATAGAGGTGCCGGTGCATAAGGCAGGACAAGGGGTTGGGGGACTGAAAATGCGAAGGATGCGCTCCTATGTCGGGGCGCATCCTTCCGTGCTTTTTCGTGGAATCAGTTGCTTAAGATTCTGCTAAATTCATTAATGTGCCAATATGTGAGCATTGCTCAATAAATAAAACGGGCCGAGGCCCGGTGTGGGTTAGTTGTTTTATCAGAAAACTGCGTAAAAGCAAATTAGATTTATGATAGGTTAGATATTTCGGTTGTAAAGTTAAGCGTTATCTGTATAATTTGCAAATTTTTAACACATAAATGTGGAAATTTGGTTACAAATTATCAGTTTGGAGTGCAACAGTGTATTCCCACAGGGTACGCCGGGTGCTATTCCATGAGCTTGCGGTAGCGTCGGCGCGGAAGCTCCTTGCCTCCATTCTGGCGGCGCTTGAACTCCTCATACTCGGAGTATGTTCCCTGATAGAACTCTACGCCACCGGCGCCGTCAAATGACAGTATGTGGGTGCATATGCGGTCCAGGAACCAGCGGTCGTGGCTTACCACCACGGCGCAGCCGGCAAAGTCCTCGAGGCCTTCTTCAAGTGCACGGAGGGTATTCACGTCTATGTCATTGGTAGGTTCGTCCAATAGCAGCACGTTGCCCTCTTCCTTTAGAGCCATGGCAAGGTGCAGGCGGTTACGTTCGCCGCCTGACAGCACGGCTATCTTCTTTTCCTGATCGGCTCCTGAGAAGTTGAACTTGGACAGATAGGCGCGGGCGTTTACGTCGCGTCCGCCCATGCGGAACGATTCCACACCTTGCGATATCACCTCATATACGGTCTTTTCCGGCAGCAGGTCATGGTGGGTCTGATCCACGTAAGCTATCTTCACGGTTTCGCCTACATCAAATGTGCCGGCATCAGGCTTTTCCTGCCCCATTATGAGGCGGAACAGTGTGGTCTTGCCGGTGCCGTTAGGGCCGATCACGCCCACTATGCCGTTAGGCGGAAGCATGAAGCTGAGCCCGTCAAAGAGCTGCTTGCTGCCGAAAGCCTTGCTGAGCCCGGTGGCTTCGATTACTTTCTGACCCAGACGCGGGCCGTTGGGTATGTATATCTCGAGGCGTTCCTCGCGTTGGCGCTGATCCTCGTTCAGAAGGCGGTCATAGCTGTTGAGGCGGGCCTTGCCTTTGGCCTGACGGGCCTTGGGGGCCATGCGCACCCATTCAAGCTCGCGCTCGAGGGTCTTGCGGCGCTTGCTTGCCTGCTTCTCTTCCTGAGCCATGCGCTTGGTCTTCTGTTCGAGCCACGATGAGTAATTGCCTTTCCAAGGTATGCCTTCGCCACGGTCTAACTCCAGAATCCAGCCGGCCACGTGGTCCAGGAAGTAGCGGTCATGCGTTATGGCTATCACCGTGCCGGGGTACTGACGCAGGTGCTGCTCGAGCCAGTCGATCGATTCGGCGTCAAGGTGGTTGGTAGGCTCGTCGAGCAGCAGTACGTCAGGCTGCTGAAGCAGCAGTCGGCACAGGGCCACGCGGCGGCGCTCGCCACCTGACAGGGTGCTCACCACCTGATCATCGGGCGGACACTGGAGGGCATCCATGGCGCGCTCGAGGCGGGAGTCGATGTTCCAGGCATCGGCGGCGTCAAGCGCGTCCTGAAGTTCGGCCTGACGGGCTATGAGGCGCTCCATCTTGTCAGGGTCGTCAAGCACATCGGGGTCAGCAAACGATTCGTTTACACGGTCAAACTCAGCCAGCAGATCCATCACCGGCTGTACGCCCTCACGCACTATCTCTATCACGGTCTTGTCAGGGTCAAGCTTCGGGTCCTGCTCCAAATAGCCCACGGTGTATCCCGGCGAGAATACTACCTCGCCTTGATAGTCGTGGTCTATTCCGGCTATAATCTTGAGCAGCGATGATTTACCCGATCCGTTCAGGCCTATGATGCCTATCTTGGCACCGTAGAAGAAGGACAGGTATATGTTTTTCAGGACTTGTTTCTGAGGCGGGTAGGTCTTGGACACACCCACCATGGAGAATATTATTTTCTTGTCGTCGGCCATGGCGTGGGTTATTTTTTGCGGGGTGCGTATTTTGCGGGATAGTCGCAGCGGGTTCTGCCGCTCACTATGGCTGAAAGCTTGGAGCGGATGAGCTGCTTGCGTATGGGCGATATGTGGTCTATGTACAGGCGCCCGTCCAAATGGTCACATTCGTGCTGCACTATGCGGGCCAGAAAGCCGGATATCTCCTCCTCGTGGCGCAGGCCGTCACGGTCAGTCCACGTGAGGCGTATGTGCTCGGTGCGGCTTACGTTTTCCGACAGGCCGGGCAGGCTCAGGCACCCTTCGGAGCGGCTTATGGGCGAGCCGTCAAGGATTTCTATCTCGGGGTTGATGAGGGTGAGCTTGCGTCCGGCACATTCGGGATAGCTGTCGGCCACGGGCGATGCGTCTATAACCACAAGGCGTATGTTCCGGCCTATCTGCGGAGCGGCCAGTCCTACGCCTTCGGAGCGGTACATGGTTTCGAACATGTCGTCGATAAGCGTGTCAAGCCCTTCGGCATCGGCTGCCACCGGCTCGGATATATTACGGAGCACCGGGTGTCCGTAGAGGTATACGGGTAGGTTCATTCTGGTGAGTTGTATGTTTTGCTTTGCAAGTAATCGTTTAGTATTATGGTGGCGGCCATGGTGTCGACGGCTGCCTTGTCGCGGCGTTGCATCTTGCGCATCCCTGAGTCTATCATGGCGCGGTGGGCCAGAGTGGAGGTAAACCGCTCATCGAAGAACACCACCGGTATCTGCGGCAGGGCGCGGTTCAGGGCCTTTATGCCCGGGGTTATATAGCGCATGCTCTCTGACGGCTCCCCAGCGAGGGTGCGCGGCAACCCTACCACTATGGTGTCCACCTGCTCAGTGGCCACATAGCGCCTGAGCCAGTCGATAAGCCCGGCGGTGGGCACGGTGGCAAGTCCGGTGGCCACTATGCGCAGGGTATCGGTCACGGCTATGCCGCAACGGCGTCGTCCGTAGTCTATGGCCAGGAGGCGCCCCATGTCAGAAGCCGCCGTCGTCAGAGCCGTTGAAGCTCATCTCATCGAAGCCGTCGGCATCGAATTCATCATCGTTGTACTCCGATGATCCGTAGAAGTCCTCATCAAGATCCGTGGCTGTGGCAGCCGCAGCTTTGGCGTCTATTTTGGCTTCAAAGTCGGCCATGTCCACGAATTGGACGGGCGGATTGCCCATGGACAGGGTGCATACGGGATCCAATAGCGAGCTTCCGGGGGTGGAGCGCTTCATCTCTATGAAGAATGCGCGGTCCGTCATGTAGTCAAACACGAATATCATGCGCTGGCCTTCATCTTCTATGAAGTCGCTCAGCACGGTGTCCTCCATGAGGTACACGTCCTCCGATGCGTCCGAGCCCATATCCTCGAGCGTTATCTCGCGGCCTTTCTCCCAGCCGTCATCGCATATGAAGAATGAGCACATCTGTGACTTGTCATACCCTACGCTGTCACATATGGCGTTGCGCAGATCCAGGAAGGTGGCATCGGCGTCAATGTCTATCTCACGCTTGAAGTTGTCCACTTCATCAGATACTAAACGAAATTTGTATATCATATATGGTTACTTATACTCTTATACGCGAAATTAGTAATTTTAGTATAAACAGCAAAAAATACACCACGGCTTTTATCAGGCCGTGGTGTTATGTGGCGTTCGGGGGAGTTTTCTCACTCCTTATTTTATAATGCCGTGGTTACGGAACACTTTCTGTATCTTTTCAAGGGCTGTGGTCACTTGCTCGCGGGTATGTGTGGCCATGAGGCTGAAGCGTATCAGCGTGTCATGCGGAGCCACGGCGGGCGACACTACCGGATTGACAAATATGCCTTCCTCAAGCAGGTCACGTGTTATGGCAAAGGTCTTGAAATTGTCACGCACAAACAGGGGTATGATAGGGGTGGATGTGTTGCCTATCTCGCAGCCCATTTCGCGGAAGCCCTTCAGGGCGTAGTTGGTAAGCTCCCACAGGTGTTCCTGACGCTCGGGCTCTTTCTCCATTATATCAAGTGCGGCCAATGCGGCAGCGGTGGAGGCGGGGGTGATGGAGGCTGTGAATATGTATGAACGTGAGTGGTGGCGCAGGAAGTTGGTTATCTCCTTGTCAGTGGCTATGAAGCCGCCGAGTGAGGCAAATGATTTGGAGAATGTGCCCATTATCAGATCCACATCGGCAGCCACGCCTTGAGCATGACATACACCACGTCCGCCGGGACCGAACACGCCTATACCGTGGGCTTCATCCACCATCACTGAGGCATTGTATTTCTTGGCCAGCTCGGTTATGGTGCGCACATCGGCCACATCGCCTTCCATTGAGAACACACTGTCGGTAACTATGAGCTTCACCTTGTCAGGGTCACACTTCTGGAGCTGCTTCTCGAGCGATGCCATGTCATTGTGCTTGTATTTCAATGACTGGCTGAATGACAGGCGGCGCCCTTCTATTATGGAGGCATGGTCCTGCTCATCCCACAGTATGTAGTCCTCGCGTCCGGTAAGGGTAGACACCACTCCGAGATTCACCTCGAAGCCGGTGGAGTAAATCATCACATCTTCCTTGCCTATATACTCGGCTATGCGTGCTTCAAGCTTCTTGTGCAGGTCAAGCGTACCGTTGAGGAAAGGCGATCCGGCACATCCGGTACCATACTTGCGGGTGGCCTCTATGGCGGCTTCCTTGATGCGGGGGTCGTTGACCAGTCCGGTATAGCAGTTTGAACCGAACATGAGTACCTTGCGGCCGTTTATTATCACCTCGGGATCCTGTTCGCTCGATATGGCACGGAAGTAAGGATATATTCCGGCAGCCTTGGCTTCCTGCGGTGCCGTATACTTGGAGAGTTTAGCCTGTAATAGCTTCATAGTCAATGGTGTGATTGGTATAGATGTGTCTATGCTGACCTAATTTGGTCAAATTAGGCTACAAATTTAGCAAAAAAGAAGATATAATGGTGGATTTCTTGCGCAAAAAATGCATGCGTGTGCATTATCGGCGCACGAGCCGGGAAAATGACTGCGGTATGGGGGTGGTGAAGTTCATCTCACGGCGTGTTATCGGATGAACGAATCGCAGCGTGCGGGCATGGAGCGCCAGGCGGTGTATGGGACTGGCCGAGGCACCGTATTTGCGGTCGCCCGATATGGGATGGCCCAGGTCCTTCATGTGTACACGTATCTGGTTCTTGCGCCCGGTGTCAAGCTCCACTTCAAGCAGGGAGAACTGCGGAGTGTGCTTCAGCGTGTGGTAACGGGTCACGGCGAGCTTGCCTTCCGAGGGATTGTCAGTGGAGTACACCTCGTACTGCGAGTTTTCAGCCAGATAGCTCTGTATGGTGCCTTCGGGCTGCTCCACATCGCCTTCCACTACGGCCACATATGTGCGTGACAGCACCATGTTGTTCCAGTTGTGCTGAAGCGCTTCCTTGGCTTTCTCGTTCTTGGCGTAGATCATCAGTCCTGACGTGTCACGGTCCAGACGGTGCACTATGAATATCTTGTTGCGCGGATCGCTCCACTTCACATAGTCACGCATTATGGAGTATGCCGTGCCCTCGTTCACTTTGTCGTTGCCCATTGACAGCAGTCCGTAGCCCTTGTTTATTACTAATATGTCATCGTCCTCATACACGAGCTGTATGCGGCGGTGGCGGAATATGTGCCATGGGCGCGTGAAGTTCACCTTGACTTCGGTGTCCGGTGTGAGAGTGTGGTCAAACTGCCGTACCGGCACGCCGTCTACGGCCACCTGATCGTGAGCTAACAGCTCCTTCACTGTGGTGCGTTTCTGGTCAGGCATGGATTCCATCAGAAATGCCATGAGCGGAGCCTCGGTCTTTACATTGAAAGTGCGCACCACATCGGTGCGCAGAGTGGAGCGTTCAGCTCCCGGCTTGGTATTGCGTAGACGTTTCATTTCTTGCGTGATGAGGTGGTGCGTCGGGCTGTACGCTTGGGTTTGGAGTCCTGTTCGCTGACTATGGCACGGCACTCCTCGAGTGTGAGGGCTGCGGGGTCAGCCACAGTCTTCGGTATCTTGTAGTTGGAATTCCGATAGGATATGTACACTCCGTAGCGTCCGTTGAGTATCTGCATGTCGGCATCATCAGGGAATGTCTTGACTATCTTCTGCGCATCGGCCATACGCTTGGCTTCTATCAGCTCTATGGCCTGCTCGAGCGTGATGGCTGTGGGAGCAATGTCCTTGGGTATGGATACGAACTTGCCGGCATGCTTCACGTAGGGGCCGAAGCGGCCTACCGCCACGGTTACGTCCTTGTCCTCGAATGTGCCTAAGGTGCGTGGCAGCTCAAACAGCTTGAGGGCTTCCTCAAGGGTTATGTCAAATACTGACTGATCCTTACGCAGCGAGGCAAAGTGGGGCTTTTCGGTATCGGAGCTGTCGCCTATCTGTACTACCGGGCCGAAGCGGCCTATCTTTACCGATACGGGGCGGCCCGATGCCGGATCGGTGCCGAGCACACGCTCGCCTACCTTGTGCTCGAGCCGCATCTCATCGGCGCGTACCACTTCGGGGTGGAACACATCGTAGAAGTCGGTGATTTCGCGCCGCCAGGGTGTGTTGCCCTCGGCTATTTCATCGAATCGCTGCTCCACACTGGCTGTGAAGTTGAAATCGAGCACATTGGGGAAGTAGCGGGTCAGGAAGTCGTTGACCACCGTGCCGGTGTCGGTAGGTATGAGCTTGCCACGGTCAGCGCCTACGGTTTCGGTGCGTGTCACTGACTTGATTTTGCCTCCTGAGAGGGTAAGCGTGGTAAACTCCCGCTCTGTGCCCGGACGGTCACCTTTCTCCACATATTCGCGCTGCTGTATGGTAGATATGGTGGGTGCGTAGGTGGACGGGCGTCCTATACCCAATTCCTCCATTTTCTTTACTAACGATGCCTCGGTGAAGCGGGGCGGATGCTGAGTGAACCGTTCAGTAGCCGTAATGGCTGAGGGTGTCAGCATGTCGCCCTTGGCCATGGGAGGCAGTATGGAAGTGTCGGCGGTATCGGTGCTTTCATTGTCAGCGCTCTCGGCGTACACTTTCAGGAATCCGTCAAAGCGGATAACCTCGCCTGTAGCCGTGAAGCGGCGTGCATCGCCCGATATCTGTATGTCTACGGTGGTCTTCTCCATTTCGGCATCGGCCATCTGCGAAGCCACGGCACGCTTCCATATCAGGTTGTACAGGCGCTTTTCCTGCATAGTGCCGTCGATTTCACGGTGGCTTATGTAGGTGGGGCGAATGGCCTCATGCGCTTCCTGTGCGCCCTTTGAATTGGTGTGGTAGCGGCGTACTTTCAGATATTTGTCGCCCATGGTCTGCTTTATCTCGGCCGATATGGCTCCTATGGCCATGTTCGACAGATTGAGCGAGTCAGTACGCATGTAAGTGATGTGTCCGGCCTCGTACAGGCGCTGAGCTACCATCATGGTCTGCGATACGGAGAATCCTAACTTGCGCGATGCCTCCTGCTGAAGCGTTGAGGTGGTAAACGGTGGTGCCGGGCTCCTCTTTACGGGCTTCACTGTGACATCGCTCACGGAGAATGTGCTCCGGGCACATGACATAAGAAATTCACGGGCCGCTGTCTCTTCGGTAAGGCGCTGAGAAAGTTCGGCCTTGACGTTCTGTCCGCCGGCTGTGCCGAATGTGCCTGTTACACGGAAGTAAGGTTCGGACACGAAATTCTTTATTTCGTTCTCGCGCTCCACTATCAGGCGTACGGCCACTGACTGTACGCGGCCGGCCGACAGGGCGGGCTTGATTTTCTTCCACAGCACGGGCGAAAGCTCGAATCCTACTATGCGGTCAAGCACTCGGCGTGCCTGCTGGGCGTCTACAAGATTCAAGTCTATCTGCCGCGGATTTTCTATGGCGTGGAGTATGGCGTCCTTGGTTATTTCGTGGAATACTATGCGCCGGGTGTTTTCAGGCTTAAGCCCAAGCACTTCGTACAGGTGCCATGCTATGGCCTCTCCTTCGCGGTCCTCATCGGATGCGAGCCATATGGTCTGAGCCTGATCCGCAGCCTGCTTAAGCTTGCTGACCAACTCCTTCTTATCAGCTGAAATCTCATATACGGGGTTGAAGTCCTGATTCTTGTCAATGCTGAAATCCCGTTTCTTCAAGTCGCGGATATGTCCGTAGCTTGACATCACCTTATAATCTTTTCCAAGGAATTTTTCTATAGTCTTCGCTTTGGCCGGTGACTCCACTATGACAAGGTTTTTAATCATGACGTTATGAAATTAGCTATGAGATTGTCTGAAAAATTTCAAATTGGGGGCAAAATTAAGCAAAAAAGTAACATGCACAAAATCCATGTTTACTTGAGCAGCATCCCGGCCGCCACCTCATCGGCCTTGTCGCTGCCTAACACGGTGCGCACTATGGTGAGCGCAAAGTCAAATGTGCACCCGGGGCCTGCGGCAGTGATTACGGTGCCGTCCACGGCTACGCGGTCGCCTTTTAAGGATGCGTTGTAGCACGCCTGTTCGAATCCGGGATAGCATGTGGCGCGGCGTCCGTCAAGCACACCCATCGGAGCAAGCACCACGGCGGGAGCAGCACATATGGCAGCTATGTATCCCTGCTGCAGTGACTGGCGCTCTATAAGGCGGCGCACGGCCTCGGATTCGGCAAGGTTACTGGCTCCGGGCATTCCGCCGGGCAGTATCACCCAGTCAGCGGCAGGCATTTCATCGGCTATCACCATGTCGGCTTCCACGGTTATGCCGTGCGCTCCGGTTACCGTAGCGGTGGGATTGATTGATACGGATGTTACCTGCATTCCGGCGCGGCGTAGTATGTCAAGAGTGCCGAGAGCTTCTATCTCCTCGAAACCGTCAGCAAGTAGTAAATAAGATGTGTTCATAGGGCTATATATTATAATAGGTGTATATGATCTGTGTCTACAGATAACAAAAATGTGCGGCAAATGTAGGTTAAAAGGTTTAAAATCCCTATATTTGAGCATGAAATTTTTAAAATCGGCCATATTGACTGTTATAGCGGTGCTCCTGACCTCATGTGTGGGCGACGGCACCAATGGCTACCGGCGTTTCGAGGGTGCCGTATGGGCCACCACGTTCCATATCACCTACCGGAGTGACCGTATGCTCGATGACTCTATCCATGCCGTAATGATGCAGGTGGAGAAGTCACTATCGCCATTTGCCGAGAGTTCGCTTATAAGTGCCATAAACCGTGGCGAAACTGACCGGACCGATTCGCTTATACGCCGTATATTCATGGCTTCGCAGGACATAAACCGCCGCAGCGGCGGGGCATTTGACCCTACGGTGGCTCCGCTTGTCAATTTGTGGGGCTTCGGGTACCGGAGCGGTGACGGGGCTGAGCCTTCACAGGCGGCTATTGACAGCGCCCTGACATTGGTGGGTATTGGCCGCTGCCGTTTGGAGGCCGGGCGTATTGTGAAGGTGGCGGCTGATACGGAGTTCAATTTCAGCGCCATAACCAAGGGCTACGGAGCTGATCTTGTGGGCGAGATGCTGCGCCGTAACGGCTGTACCGATTATATGGTGGAGATAGGCGGTGAGATAGCTCTGAGCGGTGTCAATCCGCGCGGTGAGGATTGGCACGTAATGATTGATGCTCCCGTGAGTGCCGATACGGCGGCCACGCTGCATGAACGCATGGCGGTGATATATGTTACGGACGGCGGTGTAGCCACTTCGGGCAATTACAGGAACTTCCGTGACACGTCACGCGGGCGCGTAGGCCATACCATCAATCCCGTTACCGGCTATCCGGTGACTACATCCACGCTGAGCGCCACGGTGATAGCCCCTAATGCCATGGCTGCCGATGCCTTGGCCACAGCCTGTATGGCCATGCCTGCTGACAGCGCCCTGCGCATGATAGAGGAGTATCCGGGTGCAGAGGCTATGCTTGTAACGGAGGGTAAGGATGGCGGCTGGAATATGCGCACTACTTCACGCTTTCCGGAGATTCGCCGCTGAACTCCCGGTGTATGGCTTAGGCCCGGATGCAGATGAAAAAATGCAACGGGTTATTTCATTTTATCGTTCCGGATTACATCTTTCAAGAAACGTAATCATAAGTTTGCCTATTTCCTCTGCACGGCTTTCCAATGCGAAATGTCCGCTATTGACAAGTGCCACTTCTGCCTTTGGCAAGTCCTTCATGAATGCAAGTGCGCCTGCTGGTATAAATGAGGGATCATTTTTGCCCCATACTGCCAACAACGGTGGTTGATATTCGCGCAAATATTCTTGAAATTTTGGGTACAATGCAACATTTGTGCGATAATCAAGAATAAGATCATTCTGAATCTCAGCGTAATCAGGCTTATTCAGAGAATAATATATGTCAAGGCTATACCCGTCCGGTGAAACTTCGCCGGGCTCTGTTCCAAAGGTATACTGACCGATTATAGTGTCAGGCGCATAGGCTGTAGAGAATAGATTGCGCCCTTCGGCAGTAGGAGCTTCCCAATATTTTTTACGAGCCTCCCATTTCTGGCCAAGACCTTCATCATAGATATTACCGTTCTGTGATACAATAGCGGTTATACGTTCAGGATGCCATGTAGCTAATCTGAAGCCAACGGGCGCTCCATAATCAAACACATACATGGCAAACTTATGGAGGCCAATGCTTTCGGTAAATTTGTCCATGACATGGGAAATATTCTCAAAGGTATATTCGAACTGACCTCGTTTGGGGGCTTGTGTTTGTCCGAAACCTGGCATATCGGGTGCTACGACGTAATATTTCTCGGCAAGGATTGGTATGAGCTTGCGAAACATATGTGATGCTGAGGGAAACCCATGTAGCAGCAGTATGGCCGGGTTTTCAGGATTTCCGGCTTTGCGATAAAATAAATTGACATTGTCAATTTTTATATTTTCATATTTCATGGACAAACTGATTTAGTTACATACTACATTCGTCGCCGCTGAACTCCCGGTGCAGCTCATCAAACCGCTTGAGCGAGTCCTCGCCGAAGCGTGCCATGGACTTACGTACGCTCCCGAGCGGTTTGCGTGTCATGGAGCCGCTTTTAGAATAAAACTTGTCAGCATAGCACATGAGCCTTTCCAGCAGGGTGCGCGGCATATAGTCAAGCGGCTCAAGGGGCAGGTGCTGCTCTGTGATTTCCTGTGCCGTGAGGCCTGATCCGGTATGCCGCTCGGCCACTGCGGCTATTTCCTCCGGGCATCCGAGCTGCCGGAGCAGCCGGGCGCCGAGCACCCCGTGGCGTATATACGGTTCGGTACCGTGACATTCTATGCCGGGAGCATCCGTCAGGAATATGCCTATGTCATGTAGCATGGCGGCAGCTTCCACCGTACTGTCATCGAGCGGCAGGTGCAAGCGGTGCGCTATGCCGAGGGCCTCATCAGCCACGCTGCGGCAATGCCGTAAATATATATCCCGCAGGGGAGTGCCTGCGGGATAGTATAGGTCTATAATGTGGTTCCAGTAATCGGTGGAGGTCATATGCCTTCTATTACGGTGTTCCATCCGTGAGTGTCGGGCTCTTCGCCTAACTGTATGGCACGGAGCTTGTTGTAGAGGCGGGTGGTTATGGACCCGGGCTCTCCGTCCTTGGCTATTACATAGCTCGTACCGGTGTCCAAATCATCTATCCGGCCTACAGGGGAGGCTACTGCCGCAGTACCGCATGCCGCTGCTTCCTGTACATCAGCAAGCTCATCGACGGTTATGTGTCGCTCCTGCACTTCTATACCCATGTCGCGGGCCAGCTGCATAAGGCTGCGGTTGGTCACGGAGGGGAGTATAGATTCCGATGCGGGGGTAATGTACACTCCGTCCTTTATGGCAAAGAAGTTGGCCGGGCCGCACTCATCGAGGTACTTCTTTTCCTTGGGGTCAAGATACAGCACTGAAGAGTACCCGAGCTCGTGGGCGTGTTCTCCGGCTACAAGACTGGCGGCATAGTTGCCTCCGGTCTTGAACCGGCCCATGCCCTTGGGCGCCACGCGGTCATACCGGCGCATGATGCATATGTCGGTAGGCTTGAATCCGGTCTTGAAGTACGGCCCCACGGGGGTGACAAGTATCAGAAACAGATACTCTGATGATGCACGTACGCCTACGCTCGGGCTTATGCCTATTTCAAGCGGGCGTATGTAGAGCGATGCACCGGTGCCGTAGGGTGGAATGAAACGGGCGTTAAGGCTTACAGCCTTCTCCACCATATCGCAAAACAGATCCTCGGGCACGGGCTCCATGAGCAGTCCCTTGGCTGAATTGTATATGCGGCGGGCATTATCTCTCATTCGGAATACACGCACCTTTCCGTCCTTGCCTCGGAAGGCCTTAAGCCCCTCGAATATTTCCTGGCCGTAATGCAGCGATGTGGCTGCTATGTGCATGTTTATGTACGGTGAGTCACTGACTTCTACCGGCCCCCATTTGCCGTCGCGGAAATAGCAGCGTACATTGTAGTCAGTAGGGATATAGCCGAAGGAGAGATTGCTCCAGTCTATTTCTTGATTCATTATATACGATGTCTTTGTACAAAAAACTTATTGACCGCAAAATTAATATTATTTTTTCAGATAGCAAATTAGTGCGGTTAGAACGGATAGCCTATGGCCAGATGGAAGGCTAATGACTTGCGGAATGATTCCATGTTGTAGTACCCGCGCTTGCCGGTGGGATAAGGTGCGTGTATGCCTATACCGAGGTCACCTCTTATCACAAGCATGCCTATGTCTAAACGTATGCCCACTCCGGTACCGAGAGCCAGGTCACGCAGGAATGTGGAGCCTCTCAGCTTTCCTCCGGGACGCATAGGGTCGGTCTTGAGCAGCCATACGTTGCCGGCATCAAGGAATGTGGCACCGTGCACCGGCCCGAATATGGGGAATCGGTACTCTATATTGGCTTCGAATTTGAAGGTTCCCGTCTGGTCAAAGTAGCCGTTTACCTGATTGGATGGTACGCGATAGCTGCCGGGGCCTATGCTGCGTACGGTAAAGGCTCGTACGGAGTTGGCGCCGCCGCAGTAGAACTGCTCGCTGTAAGGCACTTCCGAGGCATTACCATAGGCGTGTGCCGCACCTACGGCCACTCGGCTCACAAGCCAGTTGTCGCCCCACAGGCGGCGGTTGTATACTAACTGGGTAGTGCCTTTTATAAACTGGGAGAACGGGGTGCCGAACAGCTTTTTCTCGCCTTTCTTGCCGCACGCCTCGTATATGGCCCAGAATATGTTGCCCGCTTCCTGTACGGTAAACTGCCAGTTGAGCTCATTGTCATTATTGAAAAGCTTGTTGAATACGAAGCTGTATGATATCTGTGGTATGAACTGGCTGCGGAAGCTCTGTGCTATGGCCTTGTTCACGTTCATTATGGAGTCGAATTCCACCGTGGTGTGCATGAGCTTGGCATACGTAAGCTTGAACAGCGTAAGGGTATTGCTCACGTTGCGGTTCAGGCGCCAGTCATAGCTGAAGCCGGCGTTGAACTGAGCCATGCGGAAATAGTGCGGACGGTTGAGCAGGTCGGCTCCGAGCGATATTCGCGTCCAGTTGAGCTCTCGCCTGGTGCGTGGTATGAAGCGCGGCGCAAGCAGGCGCGGGAATGCCAGCGATGCCGTAAGCCCGGCCTCGTACGAGTTGAATATGGACTTGCGTCCGCGTCCGGTCTGCCACTCGTAGCTGCCCACGAGGTCCACGCTCAGCTGCTCGCCGCCGCCGAACAGATTGTGGTTTGTTACGCGGAAGTCCAAGCCCGGTCCGAGGTAACTGTTTGACTTTGACGTCACGTTTACCTCTATAGCGGCCTCAAGCGGAGAGTCGAACGTGCAGTCTATATTCACGTTCAGGCAGCCGGTATCCGCAGTGTCAGGAAGCACGTTTATGTCTATGCCTGAAAATATGCCCAGGCGTGACAGATATGTCTGTGTACGGTTCATGTCACGCACCGAGAATGTCTTGCCTTCACGGAACGTGATGCACGATGGTATCAGCCCCTTGCGTAGCTTGGAGGGCATCATCTGTATGAGTGTGCCGCGCCGGGTCATTATGGTGTCGGGTGTGCCTCCGCCGTCACGCCGGTGTACGGTGGTGGTTATGGTGCCGGTGGTATATGAGCGTGTGGCAAATTTAGGTACACCCGAGGTCATGACCATGCGCAGGGCTATGCGCTGCGGTGTTATGGTGCTATCGGCTTGGTACTCTATGAAGTCAGGCTTGAAGAAATAGTAGCCACGGTTACGTACGGCATTGGCCACACGTATGCGAAGGTCGCTTAGCGAGTCCACGCAGTAGCGGTTGCCCGGGCGGAAATATTCGCTGCGGGCCACCACAGAGTCTATAAGGTGGTGCAGGCGGCAGGTGTCGGGCAGCAGCGCCACGGAGTCTATTATGTAAGCCGGCCCGGTCTGCACATTGTAGCGTATGGAAGCTTTCTTGGGGTTCTTGCCCTTGATTAGCTCATACGATGCGCTTCCGGCAAAGTAGCCGTTGTTGTCCAGTATCTCATCTATCATCTTCACCCTCACTTCAGGACGTACGTCGCTTATAAGCACGGGCTCTTCCACTAATTTCTCATAGATCCAGTGCTTGAAGCCTTTGGGCGGATTGTCCCAGTTGTTATACACCCATAGCCCTAACGGGAACGGGTAGCGCAGGTAGGGCGATATGAGGCAGTTGTTAGGCTTTACGTTTACGGCTTTCTTCACCTCTCCGCTCAGTCCGGCGGCAGGTTTGGTCCCGTCAGGCGAGTTGACGTTTATCTTTTTCACGCCGGTATACAGTATGTCATCGGCACCGAGCCGCTTGGTGGTGGAGCACGATGCAGCAGCCATGGCTAATGCTGTGGCAGCCATCAGGGCTATGAACGGATGAATAGAGCGTGTTCTCATTTCTGTGAGTCTTTAGGTGAAACGGAATCGGTTGGCTCGGCTTGCGGCACCGTGGTTTTGCGTCGGCGTCCCCATCTGAACAGGTCCAAGAGCGAGTTAAGCTTGTGCTTGTACACGAAGCCTACACCTGTCTGGGTTATTTCGCCTTCGAGTATGCTTTCGTAGCCCACATGGCGGAACAGACGCACATACATGGAGCCGCTGCGGTTCAACATATATTCAAACGCTATATCGTTGATGAGGTTCTGCGAGAAGTTCTCATCGGCATCGGCATCGGTGGAGTAATTGCCGCCTATCACTATCTTCACGCGGTCATTGAACAGGGTCTTTGACACTCTGTAGCTGTAGCTTGTGGCGGTGGACGACTGTCCGTCCGTGGTCTTGTCATACTGGTCTATGCCGAAGCTTATATCCACGAATTTTATATTGTTGGCTGCCCAGGAGTTAAGCTTTCCCTCCAAGAAGGAGAAAAGCGGATTGCCTGACAGGCTGGCATTGCCCTTCGTGCCGGGACCGGTGTACACGTTGTACAGCAGCAGGTTCATGGCCTGATTGGCACGCTGGTCCGGGCTCATTGATGCCAGCTCGTTCTGTATGGTAAGGTCATCGTTGGTGGACAGGTCGAAGGCCACGTTCAGGTTCTGGAGCGTGTTGGTCACGGACAGGCCTACGAGGAAGTTGACCAGTCGGGAGTTCTGTCCCGTCTGCGTCACGTTTGCCTTCATTTCATCCACGGCCTTGATGTTGAGGGTAGGATTGAGCATATCGCCGGTGAATGCCACATAGCTTCCTTCGGTAAACTTGAAGTTCTTCTCGCTCATAAACGGCGGCGTGTAGCGCACAAAACCGCTGTTTATGGTCAGTCGGCCTGTAAGCCGTCCGTCGTTGAGTGGATTGAGCGAGTAGAAGAGTTCGCCCATGGCCTTGATAGTGGCCTTGTTCTTGCCGTCAGTGGATATGTCCACGTTTATGGTGGAGCCTTCCGATATGGTGATGTTGGCGTCAAGGTTCATTGCCGTGCCGCTTGAGGTTATGCTGTCAGTAACGGCCGATGTCGTGTCACTGAACTGTACGAATTCCACCATATTGCCGGCTGAGCGGCTGCTGAGGGTCTGCTCCGTCGAGGTCATTACGTAAGTTACATTGGTTTCGGGCAGCAGGTTGAGTGACGCATCTATGTCAAGGAACGTAAGATTACCTCGGGCCGTGGCGTCAAGGTCAATGAATGCCTTGCCGTATACATTGGCTCCGCGCGGGCGCGATGATCCCACTATCTGCATATCCGAAGCCTTCAGGCTCAAGTCTATGCCTATGGATGTGAGCTTCCGGGCATCCACGGTGCCGTTTATCCGCAGCGGATTAGCGTTGAGTCCGCTTATAGTGAAGTCGTTGAACTTTACTATATTGCTGTCTACCGGTATCTTCTCATCGGAGAACTCGTATGATGTGCCCGTCATGCCTACTGTCACGGCTGTGGAGTCGAAGTCAAGGTAGCCGTTGAACACCGGCGCCTGAAGGCTGCCTGTTATGTTCATGGTACCGTTAAGCACGCCTTTGAGCTGTGCCACGTCCTTGGGCAGGAACGGATTTACCACTCGCAGCGGGAAGCGTATCATGCTGAAGTCAAGCAGGAACGGAGTGTGGGCTGTGGAGTCGTTGAGCACACCGTTGGCTGTGACCACTTCCACGCTGTCCACCAATAGCCCTACATCGGCGCGTAGTGCCCCGCTGCGGTCGTTTGTCACATCCATATCAAGCCGGAATGTGCCTACGCGGTCACGTCCGTAGTACAGGTCAGCTACGTCCACAAATCCCTTTCCGGTTATGCCGCTCTTGTCCCAACGGAATCGGAGGTCGGCGCCTACATTGCCTTTCATAGGCGGAGCAAAGGGCGATATTGACAGCCAGTCCTGTAGCTTGATGTCCGACAGCTGCACTATTACGTCCTCTTGCCGGCGGTGGCCGGTGGAGTCGGCGGATGCCATGGCATCATCGGAATGTTCGGTGAATATGTGCAGGTAGCTCTTGTCATTTGACAGTGCCAGATTGGCGTCAAGATGCTTGTCCTTGAAGTTGAAGCTTATTATGTTGTCCTTGTTCACAGTCCAGTCCTTGTAGCCTATCACCGGCTTGTATGGCACCATGCGCAGGTCTATCACAGAGTCCGAGAATGTGGCCGCAAAGCCCAGGAAGTATCCCTGTACATCCTTTATATTTGACTGCTTTACGAGTACGGCGGCTTTGTCATCGGCTATATAGCCGTTGAGCTTTACGTGTGCAAAGTCATCCATTGTGCCCAGATTGTTGTCCATAGAGGCTGAATACACAAGGAATTTGCCGTGCTGCGTGAGGTCGAAGCGCACATCGTTGAGTACCGTCTTGCCTGACCGCACATTGGTGGCCGTAACGTTGAGCCACAGCAATGAGTCGTTTCGTGCCGAAATGTCTACGCGGTCAAATCCCATGTCCGAGGCCGCAAGGTAACGTGACAACAGATTGTCAGGCCCGGCCGAAGCGTTCATGTCAAATTCCGGTATATGAGCCTGAAGTGCGCGCACATCAAGCGAGCGGGCTTTTATCTGGCTGTCAATGAATGGCATCAGCTCCGATACCTGTTTCATTATAGGCCGCAGCCCGCTGTAGGCCTGAAGCTGGGCGTTGAGGTCGCCGGAGCTCAGCGTCAGGTTTGTCAGTGAGTCCGATGCGCTGAACGTGGCGTTGGCATCGGTGGATGTTATGCGGTCAGTCCCGAGCACCCAGTTTATGTCCTTTAGCCCTAAAGTGGCGTCAATGGCCTCTGTCTTAGGTGCAAATGTGCCTGTCGTGGCTATTGACACGGAGCCGCCCATGGCTTCTTCGGAAAATCCGAGTGCCTTAAGGTCCAGGTCATGTATGTCGCCCGTTATGTCCCAGCGGTATTCTGCCGGGGTAAGCCAGGCCGTGAAGTCGGCATCAAGGTCAGCGCCGGGGTTATGTGACTCCAAATGCCCTTTGGCTTCTCCGCCTGACAGCTGCGCGTCAAGGCTTATGTCAGAGTATGTCACGGAGCGGTATTCCACGCTTTTAACATCGATGGCTGCATTTATTTCAGTGCGGGCTGATGCCGGATTGTAGCCGTGACCTTTGGCCGAAACGTCGGCAGTTATTTTACCTACACCGAGTCCGGGCATGAATGAGCCTACAGGGAATTTGTCAGTGTGCAGTGTGGCATCGTACCCTTCGGCGCGGCTGTTCCAGCGTCCGTTCAGAGTCATACGTCCGGAGCCTGTCACTATGGCCACGTTGCCGTCTATGTTTCCGGGGTTGTAGTCAATGCGTCCGGTTATTACGGATGGCGGTATATGGAACTCTTTTGACATGGCAGCCCCTAACAGAGAGGGCGTGAGCACATTCACGTTACGCAGATTGCCGCGTATGTCCACGCGGCCGTTCATGCGGTTGAAGTCGGTGGGGTTCTTCACCTTGCCTGAGGCCTCGAGGTTAAGGCACCCGGGCCAGTCTATTACGGCTCGGGTCACGTTAACCTGTCCGGCTGTGCCGTCAATGTCAGTGTTGAGTGTTATGTCATTTCGCGGCATACCTCGCAGCATCTTTGCCATGGAGGGCAGCGCGGTGGTTATGTCGGAAAGCGCTATGCGTCCGTTGGCCAATAGCCGTAGCGGCACTGTAGGGTCGTTGATAATGTCGCCCATGCCCATGTCGGCATCGAAGCGCAGCTGTGAACTGCCGGCTGTTATGTCAAAGTCAGATGCATGCATCATAAGGCTGTCCATGCTGAATGTGCCTGATGCGCCTATGCTGAGCCCGCAGCGCTCCGTTGCTGCCAATCGGCGCAGAGGTACGGTTATGGAGGTACCTCGGTTATAGAACGAGTCCACGGCCAGCACGGCATCGGATGCCTGTATATAGTTCATGTCAAATCCCGGTGCCGGACGGGCGCCGCGCATGGCATAGAGCAGATCGGTGGCAGAGAGGCGCAGTGAGTCGGCATATATGGTCCACATTTCGGATGAGGCGGTCCTTGTGTCAGTGACTGTGTCCGCCTTTTCGGCCGGGTGGGTTTTCAGATATTCAGCCGAGGGGGTGAAGTAAGCCGCCTGAACGGAGTCCACGCTTAGATAGCGGGCGCGTATGGTGCGGGTGGCCATATCCACCACGCCGTCGGCCAGCCGGGCATCGGGTATGTAGGCATAGAGCGAGTCTATGGTAGGGAGCATGGTCATGCGGAAACGCACGCGCTTGAGCTCTATATCACCGGCGTTTATGCTCAGTGTCTGAGCTGAGGCTGTGTCCGTGCTTTCGGGCGTAACGGTGTCCTTCATGGCCAGATATATGTCGGCCCCGTCAAGCAGCGCGCGCTTCACGGATATCTTGCCTGAGCTGAGGTTCATGTCGGCCGATGGCAGGTCAAAGCGCTCTATGGCCGCCGTAAGATACATGGCTGAGTCCGGAGTGCCCATACGGTATGTCACTTTCTCAAGTTCGGTGCCCCCGGCTTGAATGTCGCCGTGCAGCAGCGGAAGCAGGCGCACATCTATCCGGGCAGCCCCCACAGTGGCCATGGTGTCGCCCGTGGCTTCTATCACTTTTACGTTGTCAAGCTGTACTTTGAGCGGGAATTTTATGCGCAGGAAGTCGACCGATATGTCCATGCCGGTCGATTTTTTCACCTCGCGGAGTGCTATATCCTTAGCCAGATCCTGTACTGCCGGTATGTATATGAGTATCGGGACAGCTATCAGAATCACTGCTGCTATTATGACAATACGGAGCAAAATTTTGAGGACGCGGCGCATAATGATGAATTATTGTTTCCTAAACAACGCGCCAGTCCGCCCCATTGTTTAGAGAATTTTAAGTTAATTCATCACTGGATGGGTTAGTACCAGGTCACACCGTTGGAGAGCGATGAGCGCTTGTCGTACTTGAGGTCACTGAGCATTGAGGAGTTGACGGATATGTGGAAGTTGTAGCTCTTGTACGGGCCTAACGGCACAAAACTGGCTCGCATGGAGAAGCAGTGCAGGTCACGTGATATGTTGCAGTTCATGTAGGCCAGTTTGTGGGTGTCGAAGTTGTAGCTGGCCGTGAAGCTGAATGCCCAGTTCTTGGTGGGGCGTATGTTGCCGGAGAAGCTCAGATTCTGCGTGATTTTCCCGTCATACTCCATTTTCTGCTTGTTGAACGCACCGTAGGCATAACCCACCGAGTAGTTGAGCGTGAGGCTCCATGGTACTTCCCATTTCATGTATCCGTCAGGGCCTAACAGGTCATCATCCTGTTTGTCACGGTCTTGCCCGGTCTGCCGCCTGGTGCTTTCAGTGCGTGAGCCGTCAGTGTCCGTGCCTTCGCTGTTTGGGTCAGTATTGGTGTCGGTCTTAGGCTTGCGCTTGAAGGTGTCATTGTTGAACGTGTAGGAGAATGACGTGCCTGTGCTTGACAGGCGTCCCAAGCCTTTGCCGGCTTTCCATCGGGGTATGTTCACTCTTACAGGATTGCCCGATGAGTTGAGCTGGTATGTATACACGTCCCACGTGGCAGAGAGGTTGAGGTTGAAGTTCTTGACCAGGCGCAGCATCAGTGATGTGTTGATGTTGCTCCAGTTGAGCGAGTCGGCAGCGAAGTTGTAGCTCTGGCTTATGGTGAAGTTCTCTATGAGCGACACTTTCTTCTCGCCTATGCTGTCATTGGTTTTTACCTTCATCTCCAAATTGTTGGCCAGCGATACGCTTACCATGCCTGACTTGCCCACCCCAGGCACGCCGTACAGGCTGTTGGGAAACAGGGAGTACTGCCGCTCTATCATATTGCCTTGGCCATCAGGGTACATGTAGGTGTCATAGTAGCCGAAGAATTTCGAGCCGAAGTCAGGCGCTCCGCTGAATGACACTGACGGAGTGAGCACGTGGCGTATCATCTTCACCTTGTCACCGAATATTTTCAGCGGCTGCCAGAATCCGTAAATCTTGGTGTCCAATCCCACCGATGCCTGAAAGTCCCACACGTTGTACAGGCTGTAGCTCGTGTCACATATCTCCACCGATGAGTTCGGATCCCATTCGCGGCGCACCTTGGTGGTGTACATGCGGTCCGTCAGGTTTATGGAGGGTGTCAGGTTTATAGTGTTGAAGAAGTTGAACGTGGCCGATATGGGTATGCTGTGGCGCATACCGTTGCGCCAGTCCTTGATCAGGCTCTTCTTGAAAAATACGTTTTGCTTGGCTGTAAGGGAGTTGCTGAACTGTCCGGAATAGCTGAGCTTTATCTTTTCGTACCAACGCTCGGAGCCTACGGCGTTCTTGCGCTTGAACGGGTACACCTGTGACATGGTTATGTTCAGGTTAGGCATAGATACGGCCAGCGTGGAGTCCTGCGTGCGCTGCGATATGCTGGCGTTGGCGCTGAAGCTCCATTTGGAGCCCGGGCGGCGGTAGGTGAGGTTTATGGTGGAGCTCTTGGTGTTTTCGGTAAATGAGTTGCTGTAATAGCTGTTCAGATCATTGCGCGAGTAGCCTGACGTACTGAAGTTGACCGAAGCTGAGAAGTTCAGTATGGGATTGGCTTTCTGATCCTGGGTGTGGCTCCACAGCACCTGGAAGTTGGTCTGCTTGGAATAGTCGGGCGAGCC
>JAMPBB010000028.1 GCA_023666885.1 Muribaculaceae bacterium
AATATATCTTTGGGGAGATGTAATCAAGGTATTTTAAATGAAAGAGCCGTGTGTTAAAAGGCACAATATGGGTGGGCGGATGGGGGAATCCGATTATAATGCTTAACTTTACACCCGCAAAAATTGGAATCCCCCCAACCTCTATATTATGGCAGCGCTATATACCATACTGTTACTGATAATGTCGAACGTGTTCATGACACTGGCCTGGTACGGGCATCTGAAGATGCAGGATCTCAAATGGATATCCAACACCACTCCGCTGATAGTGGTGATACTGATATCGTGGGGAATAGCCTTGGCGGAGTACTGCTGTCAGGTGCCGGCTAACCGCATGGGCTTTACCGGCAATGGCGGCCCGTTCTCCCTCATGCAGCTTAAGGTGATTCAGGAGGCTATCACGCTTGTGATATTCACGCTGTTTACCGTAGTGTTTTTCAAGGGCGAAACGCTGCATTGGAACCACTTTGCCGCATTCATGTGCCTGATAGCCGCCGTATACTTCGTGTTCATGAAGTAACGGCGTGTGGCTTCAACAGTGGCGCTCAAATCTCCACAAGGGGTATGAAGCGGCCATATCCCTCCTGCTCCATCCGCTCAAGCGGTACAAACCGCAGCGCAGCGGAATTGATGCAGTAACGCAGACCGCCCTCCTCGGCAGGGCCGTCGGGAAACACATGGCCAAGATGGGCGCCTGACGATGATGAGCGCACCTCGGTGCGGACGCGGCCATAGGAGGTATCGGTAAATTCATCTATCAGCTTTTCATCAATGGGGCGAGTAAATGCCGGCCAGCCGCATCCGGAGTTGTACTTGCGCGATGATGTGAACAGCGGCGTCCCGTCAGTAATGTCCACATATATCCCTGGACGGAATTCGGCATCGTACTCATTTACGTAGGGACGCTCGGTGGCGCCGTTTTGCGTCACCTCCCATTGCAGCGGTGTGAGGCGCCGGCGAAGAGCCTCCTTGCCCTCACATGCCCGCGAGTGCATCTCCCGAGCTTCACGGAACAGTGCTGGGTCAACGTGGCAATATCCGCCCGGATTCTTAACGAGATAGTCCTGATGATAATCTTCGGCCGGATAGAAGTTTTGCAGCATCCCGAACTCTACGGACACTTTCTGCTTATTACGCCGCTGAATCGTAGCAAGCTGAGCCTCTACTACCGGAGCATCGGCCTCATCGGTATAATAGATGCCGGTACGGTACTGTGTGCCTATATCGCCCCCTTGCCGGTTGACGGCAGTGGGGTCAATGCTGCGGAAATACAGGTATAGCAAGTCGGTCAGGCATACCTGAGAGTCATCGTAATCCACTTTCACCGTTTCGGCAGCGCCGGTGCGTCCGGAGCATACCTGTTCGTATGTAGGGGCGGGGACGGTGCTGTTGGCATATCCCGCAGTGGTTTCAGTAACACCAGGCACGAGTGAGAACAAATGGGCGATGCCCCAGAAGCATCCACCCGCCAGATATATGGTTCGTATCATATCAGTATTAATATGGTGAGTACCGATGCGAATTTACACATTTTTCGCGGTCCGACAATGCTATGGCGGATCCTATAACAACAAACATAATGACTGCCCACATTGTTTAGGTGTCAGAGATACACATTTTTTATATCCAATGAATATGAGGACACACCATATACGTCTGTTAGCGTTAACTTTTATCCTGTTTGCATCCATAGCGGGAAGCTCCGCCACGAATGCAAGCATAAAGAAAATACTTTACATAGGCGACTCTATGACCGGATGGCTTGCCGAACGGCTCAATGCGTACGGCGCTGTGAACGGCTTTGAAGTATCAACAGTGGTGTGGGACGGCTCCACCATACGCAAGTGGGGATCATCGGGTAAGCTGAAGTCCATAATAGACCGTGAGAATCCTGATGCCGTATTCGTGAGTCTGGGATTGAATGAACTGCTTGAGGCTAACCCCGAAGTGAGGCTCACATCTGCCGTGGACAATATATTAGATGCCGTAGGCCACCGGAAGCTCGTGTGGGTGGGCCCGCCATCATGGCCCGGGCGCGGTACCGGCGACAGGCTTGTAAACTGGCTGTCAAAAAAGCTTGGTGCATCACGGTTCTTCAACAGTGCCGGGCTCACACTCCAGCGGCAGAGCCGGACCAACCCTCACCCCACGCGCCCGGCCGTCATGACATGGACCGATACATTGATCAACTGGATTAAGCAGAATCCGGCACTGGACTTCCCCCTGCTGAACAAACCCACAAAGACCCAGATGCTCCGAGGCAAATCCTTCACTCACCTCCACATGAAGGACCGCCTGTAGCACTCCGGGCCTAATTCCATCAGAAGCTAAACTCGTAGCATCGGTGGCATTCTTGCTGTTTACCCTATACCCGATTGATAATATTGCGTCAAAATTGTAAAATTTTGTTTTATACGTTTCCCATCTGAAGCAGTATATTCCAAAATAGAATGAATGTGGGAAGATTGCGCTTTTGTGTGACAAATACAGATATGGGTGATGGGATTCAAAGAAATATTATATATCTGTGGGCTGCGGATGGGTGATATGTTGTGATTTTTGCGTATTTTTGCCAATATGACAACTTTTACCTTATTTACCTAATGAAACTGACTAAATTTACCTGTGCGGCGGCGTTGGCTATGTCCGCTTCACTGGCGCTTCAGGCGCAGACCGGTAAGGAGTGGCAGACCATTGACGCGTATCGCGACGGGCAGATTGACCCGCATGCGCTCGTGGTGCCTTATCGTACCGGCGATGTCAAGGCCATTTCTGAAATGGAGTTTGACAAAAGTCCTTATTATCTGAACCTCAATGGAAAATGGAAATTCAAATGGACCAAGAACCCTGCCAACAGGCCTGAAGGATTCCAGAATCCCGAATTTGACGTTACCTCATGGGATGAGATAACCGTGCCGGGCAACTGGGAACGTCAGGGCTACGGCACTGCTGTATATACCAATACTACCTATGAGTTCGATTCCGAATGGGCCGGCTTCAAAAAGGATTGGCCCAATGTGCCACAGACCAATAACGAAGTAGGCTCATACCGCCGCACGTTTACCGTACCTGACAGTTGGGATGGTCGCCGTGTGGTGCTGTGCCTTGAAGGAGCAATATCGTTCTACTATGCGTGGGTCAACGGCGAATACCTTGGATGCAACATGGGCTCCAAGACGGCAGCCGAATGGGACATCACTGACAAGCTGCGCAAGGGAGAGAATACCGTATCGATAGAGGTGTACCGCTGGAGCTCAGGTGCCTACTTCGAATGTCAGGACTTTTGGCGCCTTAGCGGTATAGAGCGCGATGTATATCTGTACTCCACCCCCAAGACCTATATAGCTGACTTCACGGCCCGCACGCCGCTTGATGAAACGTATACCGACGGCAAGCTTGACCTTGAGGTGACGGTTGACGGTCTGCCTACCGTTCGCGCTTCATCAAAGGCCAGGAGTGCCACCACTGAGGTGCAGTACACTGTGTACGATGCCAAGGGACAGAAGGTGACTTCCGAGAAGCAGCCCGCTGCCCACAGCGTATTCTTCAACGCTACGTTCCCCAAGGTGCATGCATGGAGCGCAGAGGATCCTTACCTGTATACACTGGTGGTAGATCTGCTTGATGCTGCGGGCACTGTCACTGAAACCGTGGGATGCAACATAGGCTTCAAGACATCCGAGGTAAAGGATGGCTTGTTTATGGTTAACGGCAAGCCCATAAAGGTTAAGGGCGTAAACCGCCATGCTCACTCGCAGCAGGGTCGTACCGTGCCGCGCGACATTGCTCTCAAAGATATAGAGCTGCTGAAGCAGAACAATATCAATACCGTGCGCAACTGCCACTATCCGCAGGATCGTTACTGGTACTATCTTTGTGACAAGTACGGAATCTATCTTATTGATGAGGCAAATGCCGAGAGCCATGGCTACGGCTACGGCAAGGAGTCGCTGGCCAAGCAGCCTGCTTGGATCAATGCTGTAAAAGACCGTAATCTGCGTATGTGGGAAAAGTCCAAAAACAATCCTTCAGTCACTTTCTACTCACTCGGCAATGAGTGCGGCAACGGCATAGTATTTGAAGAGGCTTATAAGATGATGAAGGATCTGGAGAAGAATCGCCCCGTACAGTATGAGCGCACTCTCTATGACTGGAACAGCGACATATTTGCTCTCATGTATGCCAGCCCCGACTATGTACGTAACTATGTGACCAATCCTAAGAACAAACGTCCGTATATCCTCTGTGAATATGCTCACGCCATGGGCAACAGTGTAGGCGGCCTTAAGGACTACTGGGATGTGTTCGAAGCTTATCCCAATGCTCAGGGCGGCTGTATATGGGACTGGGTAGATCAGGCTTTCGTGGAAACTGACACCAATGGCCGCCAGTACTATGCCTTCGGTGGTGATTACGGCCCCGAGAACATACCTTCGGACGGTTCGTTCCTCTGCAACGGCCTTATCACGGCTGAACGTACCGCTCATCCACATCTGGCCGAGGTAAAGAAGATATATCAGAACATCAAGTGCACACTGACGGATGCTTCTACTCTGACGTTCAAGGTACGTAACTGGTTTGACTTCACTAACCTTGATAAATATACTCTGAACTGGAAGGTGGTCAATGCCAAGGGCGATGTCCTGGCTCACGGACAGCGTACGGTAGACTGTGCCGCAGGCGATTCTGCCGTGGTAACGCTCGGCGCCTGTCCTACTATAGACGGCTGCGAAGGCTTCTTGGATCTCAGTTGGACGCCTAAGGAGGCAAAACCCTTTATAGGCTCTGATTATGAAGTGGCTTATGACCAGTTTGTGCTTCCCGGCAAGGGATGTTCCAAGGCTGATGCCGCCGATGCCAAACCCGCTAAACTCAAGAAGAAAAACAATCGCTATACATCGGGCGACGTGTCCTTTGAACTTTCGCCCGTTACCGGCGAGATAACCTCGCTCAGCTACGGACTGCGTCAGCTCATTGCCTCGCCGGTTCAGCTCAGCCTTTACCGTCCGCTCACCGAGAACGATGCTTCATGGGAAGGCAAGGGGCGCCTGTGGCGCAAAGAAGGCCTTGACAGCATCAGCCAGAAGCTGGAACAGCTCACGGTTAAGGACAATGTAATCACAGCCATAACCGTAATCCGTAATACACAGGGCTTCCGCATAGGGTCTGCTACATGGCGCTATTACGTTCAGCCGCAGGGTACGCTTGCTGTAAACTGTGTGTTTGAACCCGACACCGCTACCATCAAGAACATGCCCCGTGTAGGCCTCGTGTTCCGTATGCCTGATGCCGATGTTCCCACCGTAACCTATATGGGGCGCGGCGGTGAAACGTACGTTGACCGCTGTCAGGCCGGTCGTATAGGCCGATATACTGTGAAGCCTGTAGATGATTTCTATATCTACAACGTTCCCGGAGCTGCCGGCAACCATACCGATGTGCGCTGGATGCAGCTTGACGGATCGGGCATAACTGTACGCTCTACGGCTCCGTTCCAGTTCAGCGCTTATCCATACAGTGATGTGGATGTGGATAAAGCCACGCATCAGAACGAGCTCGTTTCTGACGGACTGCTTACCGTACATCTTGATGCAGCTCAGACGGGTGTAGGCACCGCTACATGCGGCCCGGATGTATATCCGCACTACTGGCTTCCCATCAAGCCTTATGACTTCACTTTCTTCCTCCGCCTTGGCGACAAGTAAAGTATTAACCTACCACCAATAAAGGGTGCGGGACTTTGATCGGTCCCGCACTCACTACGTATGAACAGAAAAGATTTTGAAATAATGGCTCCCGTGGGGAGCTACGAGAGCCTGCACGCCGCCATCAGTGCCGGAGCCGATGCCGTATATTTCGGCGTTGAGGGGCTAAATATGCGTTCGCGTTCATCGGTCAATTTCACCCTTGATGACCTGCGCAGTATAGTGGCCATATGCCGTGAAAATGATGTGAAGACGTATCTTACGGTCAATACGGTTATATATGACTCGGATACCCTCAAGCTCCATGCCACTATCGATGCCGCCCGTGAGGCCGGTGTGTCGGCCATAATAGCCGCCGATATAGCAGCCATACTCTATGCTCGCAGTATAGGGGTGGAAGTGCATATGTCCACACAGGTCAACATCACAAATATCGAGGCTGTGCGGTTCTACTCGCAGTGGGCCGATGTCATGGTGCTGGCACGTGAGCTTAATCTTGATCAGGTAAAGGACATACATGAGGCTATAGAGCGCGAGAATATCACCGGCCCATCAGGGCGCCGGGTGCGTATAGAAATGTTCTGCCACGGAGCCCTCTGTATGGCTGTGTCAGGCAAGTGCTATTTGAGCCTGCATGAAATGAATTCAAGCGCCAATCGCGGTGCCTGTACGCAGATATGCCGGCGCGGCTATACGGTTACTGACCGCGAAACGGGCGATGAACTTGCTGTGGAGAATAAGTATATAATGTCGCCTAAGGATTTGAAGACCATTCATTTCCTTAACAAGATGGCCGATGCAGGAGTGCGTGTGCTGAAGATTGAGGGCCGTGCACGCGGCCCGGAATATGTCTACACGGCTGTACGCTGTTACAGTGAGGCTCTTGAAGCCATATGTGCCGGTGACTATACGGAGGATAAGATATCCCGCTGGGATGAGCGTCTGTCCATGATTTTCAACCGTGGCTTCTGGAACGGATACTATCTGGGGCAGCGCTTAGGCGAGTGGTCGCATAAGTACGGTTCAAGTGCTACCCGTGTTAAGCAATATGCCGCCAAGGGCGTACGCTATTTTTCAAATATAGGTGTGGCTGAGTTCTATATGGAGAGTGGCGAACTGCATGTGGGTGATGAGATAGTGATAACCGGACCTACTACCGGCGCTTTGATTCTTAAGGTAGAGGAAATACGTGTCAATCTTAAGGCTGTACCCAAGGCGGTAAAAGGACAGAGCTTCTCTATTAAAGTGCCCTCTAAGATACGTCCATCGGACAGGCTTTACGTGTGGGAGCCTACCGGACTTTGACAAAATCCGGGTGGATAAAATATCAGGAGCCGCATCCTCATTAGGGTACGGCTCCTGTAATGTTATTTGATGGGGGCTTAGTAGAGCTCTCCGTCCACTAAGTCACGTATCAGTTCGGCGTAGCGTGAAGCCACGGCTTCAGCAAAGCGGCCGCCCTTTTCAGCGGTAGCCAAAGCCGGATTGCCTATGCCGGTATCATCGCTTACCTTGCTCCAGTTGCGAGGCATCCACGCTACTCCCTTACGCAGCGTTTCGGGCTTGAAGGGACGTGAGTGACCATCGCCTGCATCGCTGAGATTCACAAGTTCAGGGTGGTAATACATCATCACTGATGTTTCCAACTCATCAGCATGATCGCCGGGATCGTCAAAATACTCTTTGGCCGGACACACCTTGAACCATTCGCTTGAAGCTATGAGCATGTCAGGCATATCCACGGCCAGGTCACGTATCATGTTCTTGAATCCGTTGCCGCCATGGCCGTTCACTATCATCAAGCGGTGTATGCCCTGATGGTACAGCGAGGTGGCTATGTCAGTAAGTACTGCTTTCTGTGTTTCATAGCGTGCATGAACGCAAAATTTGAGCTCACGCTGGCCTGGGTTCTGTGACCCGAGAGCCACCGGAGGCATCACCATGGTGCGTATGCCGTAGCGGTCTAATGCCATCTGAGCTGCATCCACAGCTATGTCATGGCTCAGTATGGCATCGGTAAGATAGGGCAGGTGCAGATTGTGTGGCTCGGTGGCGCCCCAAGGCAGGAGTGCCATAGCGTAGTCAAGCGGTCGGGTAGTGCCGTAATTGCTTACGCTCAGATCTATTTCCTTGTTCATGATTATTTTACAGTTACGTGAAGAGTTTCGGCAGTGCGTATACGGGGCTTGAGCTCGCCGCCTGTCATGTAAAATCCGTTGGCGCCATCGGCTATCATGGCTGCACCTGCGCGGGCACATCCTGAGTCTTTCTCATCTACGGTCCATGTGCCGGTGGCCGGATTGAACACAAGCACGTAGGGATTGAAGCGGTACCAGTCAATGGGGTGTTGCAGATAGTCAGGAGCCTGATTCTGGAGGGCGGCAAGGAAAATGTCCTTGTTTACACCTCCGGCCACTGCTATGCGTCCGTCCTTAAGAGTCACGGCAGCACCGCCTCCGGTAGAGAGGGCGTTGCTCTCAGGGTCAGTAGGAGCGGGGAGTTCCGTCCACTTGCCGGTTGAGGGAGTGTACTTCAGGCCTGCGGTTTCAAGCGTGGCGTCCTTGCCGTCATGCTTGCCTGCGAATCCACCCCATACGTACAGGCACTCCTCACCGCGTGCATCGGCAGCAGCAGCCATTACGGGCTGCACGCGCGGGTTGCCCGGCATACGGCGCAGTTTTTTCCAGCCCTTGGCTTCGTTGTCAAGGTCTAACACATACAGGTCAGCCGATGGTTTTCCGTCAGCATTGCCGCCTGCGGCATATACCTTGCGGCCTACTGCACATGCAGCCATATTGTCAAGCGTTACGGGCAGTGAAGGGAGTTCGGTCAGAGTGAGCACACCGTCAGCTGCGGACAGCTTTTTCACGTCAGAGAGTGCGCTTGTAGCGGTGGTGCCGCCTATCAGGATCAAGGCATTGCCGGCATTGGCCGTGGCTCCGTATGCCATCCCTTCGGGGAGCGAGCCTACGCGTTCCCATTGCATGGTGGCGGGGTCAGCGGCATAGATGCCTTTGTAGAATTTTTTAGAGCTTGCCGGACCCATGGGGTCAACCGGGAAGTTGCATCCTCCGGCGGTAATCAGCTTGCCTCCGAGCATTCCGGCATAAGGAGCGGATATGCCCACTTCCATGCCGGGCTCTATGTCAAGGTCGGCTGCATTTGACACTTCCATTTGGAATGTAGATGCGGGCAGACCGTCAGTGTTCATCAGGTTGGCGCGTGTGAATGGCTGCCAGCCGTAGCGCACGTAGCGCGGATTTTTCACGTCCATATTCTTAAGTATTATTTCATTACCTTTTATTTCAGCTGTGGCCGGATAGTATATGCCCTCTATCTCGGCTACCTCGAATGTGCGGGGGGCATACCCGTCCTTTGTAGTGAGGGTGCCTTCAGCTGAGTCCATTATCAGCCTTACAGTGCCGTCAGGCATAGCTATGGCACTTTTCACCTGCGGGCCTCGGCTCACAAGGTTGGTGTAGCCGTAGGTGTCATGGAGGGCTATACGGCCTAACCGTTCACCCACAGGGCGCTTAAATGTGGGGTGCACGTCAAGGGAATCGCCTACATCCGAGCTTACGGCCATGCCTGTATGCGGTATGGAGAGCGACATACGGCGCTGACTGTCACGGAATTCCGGCCATGACGGGCGGTTGAGGCTGCTTAGCTGTACAAAGTAGAAGGGCAGCGTATCGTTGCTGAACGCCTTGCGCCAGCTCTCTATCAGCAGCGGGAACAGCTGTTCATGCAGGTACGTATTGTGAGCGTTTGACTCGCCCTGATACCATATGGCACCGGCCACGGGCAATCCTTCTATAGGACGTATGGCGGCGCTATACAGATATGTCGGCTCGTAGGGGTGGCGGCCTCCGGGACGGTTCCCTATGTTCTCGCCTACACGCTGCTGTGCCCAGGGCTGAAGATAGTCATTTGTGCGCCAGTTTACCAGCACCTCGGGCATGTTCATCTCCAATGTGTTCACGTCAATCCATGACTCGGTGGGCGATCCGCCTACCGGAGCGCTTATTATACCTACCGGTACGTCAAGGCTGTCACGCAGAGTGCGGGCAAAGTTGTAGGCCACGGCTGAGAACTGCCCGGCATTGTCCGGCTCTATGGGAGCCCATTTTGTGGCGGTGTAGTGGCGCAGATTGTCCATTTCGTTGCATACGGAGTCGGTCCACAGGCGGTTGTCGGTGCGATCCACCGCATGCATGTCGTATATACGGAGCATCGGGTCGGCTGAGTTTGCCACCTGTTCCTTGCCCCCTACTGATGCTTTCAAGTAGAATTCCATATTGCTCTGTCCGGCTGCCACCCAAACCTCACCGGCCAGTATGTCGGTCAGCTTTATGGTCTGCTTGCCGTCAGTCACCGTCATGGTGTACACCGGGCCGGTCACTATAGGGGCGGTGGTTATGGTCCAGTCGCCGCGATTGTTGGCCGTGGCGTGATAGGTGCGTCCGTCTAAAGTCAAGGCTATGCGAGCCCCGGCATCGGCGCGTCCATTTATGGTCAGCGGACGATTACGCTGCATCACCATGCCGCTCTGGTACACATCGGGTAGCTTCAGTCCGCCATAGTTGCCTGTTATGGCACCGTACACGGTTCCGGCTATCAGTGTCATCCCGGCGGCATTGGGATGGATGCCGTCCGTAAGCAGATTCTGGCGGTCACGCAGCGGCAGGTTGAAGTCTATCAGCTCGGCGCCTGAGGCCAAAGCCACATTGGCTATGGCATCCTGTACCTGTAGGCGCCAGTCGCGGGTGCCGGAGCGAAAGCGGAAATGCTTGGCTGACAGGGGTGATAGCAGAGCTACCATGACGCGTACCTTAGGATTGCGTGCCTTGAAGCTGTCTATCAGCTTCAGGTAGTCGGTCACAAACTCGCTGCGGTAGTTGGGCCAATCGCGCGGGTCGGTATCGTTCACGCCCAGATGTATTATTACTATATCCGGGTCAAATTCTATGGCAGCCTTGTACTCATCCTGCTGCATGTAGGGGCGGTGTCCTCGGTTAAGGAGCGTGGCGCCTGACTTGCCGAAGTTCTCCACCTCGTAGCCGTCGCCGAGCATACGCTGTAGCTGCACAGGGTAGGCATTGTTCTCACGGTCCTCTACAAGGAAGCCGTACGTGATGCTGTTGCCCACGCAAGCCACCTTTATTTTAGCCGACATCCTGACACCGCCGGCAAGCAGTGTCAGGAGTGTCAGTATGGTAATGAGTCTGAATCTCATCTTGTTAGTTATAACTTTTTGTTTATTTCATCTATGAGCATACCGCTCTTTATGAGCATGCGCGGTATGTGGAACGGGCCTTTGAATATATTGCCTTTGGCCGGCTGTGCCACTGATCCGTCACGATGCAGATAGCCGAACCATTCGCCGTACACCGGGTCAGGCAGGAATTCATATGCCCAGTCCGATGCCTTCTGGTGCAGTTCCAGATACCGGGCATCGCCCGTAGCATCGTAGGCATACAGGGTAGCTATCACGGCCTCGGTCTGCGGCCACCAGAACTTCATGTCCTGAGAGTAGTCCTGAGCCGGGAATCCTTTGCAGTCGCGGAAATTGATTATGCCGCCGAATTCCTCGTCCCAGCCCCACTTCCAGCTCCAGTCCAAAATTGTCAGGGCCATGTCCTTGATGTCCTTGTCCCATCCGCGGTACTTCGATTCCTCCAAAAGGAACCAAGCCGTTTCTATGCAGTGGCCGGGATTGATAACGCGTCCGTTCAGGGTGTCGATCAGTTCGCCTTTCGGCCCCACCATTTCTAACAGTGCCTCATACTCAGGATGCATGAAGTACGTGCGTATGGCGTGCAGCGAGCGGTCTATCTGTTCGTTCAGCACCGGATCCTGTATCACCTCGCGTATGCGTGCGGCGGTATTTATCAGAATCATGGTCACGGAGTGTCCCTGAGCCTCGAGTATAGGCAGATACTTCGGCTCGAGAATGCCGGGCGTGTTTATGAAGCGGAGCACGTCCTTGAACAGTTTGAGCGACTTCTCGGCATATTCCTTGCTGCCCGTGGCCAGTGCGTACTCGCTCATGGCTATGGCGGCAAAACATTCCGAGAACACGTAGCGGCGCTTGCGCAGCGGGCGCCCGTCGGCCGTCACCTCAAAGTACATGCGTCCGTCAGTGTCAAAGCAGTGCTTCTCTATGAAGTCGATGCAGCTGCGTGAAAAGTCAAGGTACTCCTGGCGTTTCTCCACATTGTTGTACGCAAAGGCGTATATGAATCCGCAGCGGCCCTGGAACCACACTGATTTGGTGCTGTCCATAAGGCGTCCTTCGCGGTCTAAGCAGGTGTACACGCCGCCGTTCACCTTGTCCCGGCCATGCTCCAGCCAGAAGGGGAGTATGTCCGTGAGCAGGTCATGGCGGTAACGCTCGCCCCAGTGGGCGAGGTATGCTTTAGGGTCTGTTCTCCACATAGTGGTCTGAGGTTCAGAATTTGTTGCAGCGTTCAAAAAATCCTATCTCTTCAAGCTCCTTCTTCATGGCAGCCTCTTCCTCGGGAGTCACGTTGCGGAACGGAGTGCGGTTCGGACCCAGATCCAGACCTATCAGCTTCATTATGCGCTTGCCGCCCACTATGTTGCCGCGATAGCGGCATATCACGTTGATCACGTCCTGTGAGAAGTTCTGATGGTCACGGGCAGCCTCGAGGTCGCCGGCCTTCCATGCGTCTATTATAGCCACGAGCTCACGACCGTTGTAGTTGGTGGTGCCTCCTATGCCGCCGCGTGCGCCGCCCATGGCCAGACAGGGGAGTATCGTTTCATCCTGACCGTGGAGCATGTCATACTTGCCATCCTTGTACAGGCGGCACTGATTGTACTCATACAGGCTCTCATAGGTGTACTTGATGCCGGCAAAGTTAGGTACGCGTCCGTCCACAGCCTTCAGGAGGTCTATCATGGGCAGATAAGCGCCGTTGAACGCAGGTATATGATAGTAGTAGAAGGGGAGTTCGGGAGCGCCCGAGGCTATCTCCTCTATGTATTTCACCAATTCCTCTACGCGGCCTATCTTCGGGAAGGGGGGAGCCATGGCGCCTATGCCCCATGCGCCTATCTCGGCGGCGTGGCGGGCCAGTTCGTGGCTGTCGCGTGCGCAGCAGCTGCCCACGTGTACTATCACCTTGAAGTCCTCGGGAGCGGCCTTTACCCAAGCCTCGGCCAAGCGCTTGCGCTCATCGGTGGTGAGCATGTAGCCTTCGCCTGATGAGCCGTTGATAAACACGCCCTTGAGGCCGTTCTTCTTAAGCATCTGAGCATATGCGGGTATGGGTTCAAGATTGACGTTGCCTTCAGCGTCAAACGGAGTAAACGGGGCGTCAATCAGCCCTTCTATCTTTTCAAATTTCATAGTTTATAGTTGTTATGAGGTTATTGGATTATATTTCGTTATATCTCAGCGGTTTCGGCTGCCAAGTTTTCGCTCAGCTCCATGTCCTTGTCGTCATACTTGGGCCGAAGCACCGAGAGCTGTAGAATCAGAGCCACTACCAATATGCCGCCCATTATGGCAAAGCACATGCCCAAGCCCACAGAGTCGGCCAGGCCGCCAAGCAGCTGAGTGGTTATGGCGCCCATTATCACGCCAAGCGAGTTCATGAAGCCGTAAGCCATGGCACGCTGACGCGATGACACGAACTGGCACAGGATAGGCATATTGTTGGCATCGAACATACCGTAGCCCACGCCGAAGAAAAGTCCTGCCAGTACCGACAGCCATGCATTGTGAGCCAAGCCTATGAGCACCAAAGCCGGAATCATCATGGCCAGTCCTATGGCGCTCGTAAATATACGTCCGCGCACATTGCACTTCACCCAGCGGTCACTTATGGGGCCTCCTATCATCACGCCTATAAAGCTTGACACGGCTATGGTAAGTGTGGCCATCGGGCCGGCCCATTCCATGCTCAGCCCCAAGTTGTCCCTGAACAGGGTTGGTAGCCAGTTCTTTGTGGCCCAGCCAGGTATGGAGCTTGTGGCAAAGAAGAACAGTATCACCCAGAATGCTGCCATGCTGAATACCACAGCTAAGCTCTGTATCATCGACTCCGAGTTGCGCTTCTTGGCAGTGCCGTTTGCCGAGGCCACGGGTGCTGTGCCGTGACCCTGCTTTTCATGCAGCAGGAATATGAGTATTACAGCGTAAGCCACGCCTATTATACCGAACCAGTGGAACGTGGCCTGCCATGACCACGTAGTGGCCACAAGCGAGCCGAATCCGCCCAATGCCTGGCCGCAGTACAGGCCCGTCATGTGCAGGCCTATAGCCAATGAGCGTCCCTTGCCGGTAAAGTAGTCAGCTATCAGTGACAGTGCCGACGGTATGTACAGCGCCTCGCTTATGCCCATTATGCCGCGCAGCCACATCAGCTGGTGGAAGCTGTTGCAGTAGCCCATGGCGAACGTCACGCCTGACCATACTCCCAATGAGCCTACTATGAGCCACTTGCGGCTTATTCTGTCAGCTACCGCTCCGGAAAACGGGCTTGCTATGCCATACACCCACAGGAATATCGCCATCAGGGCGCCGAAGGCCTCCGCATTTTGCAGCGCGGGTATGTCAAGGGCTATGTTGCTCTGCATGGTCGAGAGCATCTGTCGGTCCATATAGTTGAGCAGCGCCACCACCCAGAGCAGTGCCACCACTATCCATGGATAAATCTTTGAATTTTGTTTAGTCATGATATCTATTAGGTTAATATTTAGCGTGTAATGATGCCATTGGCAGTATGGAGGGCAGCTTCTGCCCTCCAAAACACAAAGTTAATAAATGTCCGCTTTTATCCCATAAATTTTCTGAAAAAATTCGCTGCGATTTCCCGCGTTTGACAATCGTGATCCCACCGCATCGCAGCTACGCAGCTTTATCATAAGGATTGCTCTGAACCACAGCTACGCATCGCTGGCGCGCTGCTCACAGTGGCCTATTCTATTGTGGCCGCTACACGGCCAGCCACACTTACCCCACATATCATCGCATTACATGCTCGGTGCGGGGCTTCCGTCGATACGTTCCTTCGGAACTCGACGCACTACATGGATTGTGAAACAATCATTACATTTTTAGCCCGGTGGCCGAGCCGTCAGGCGAGACCCCGGGAACTCGGATACGAGATAACGAATCTGAAAGATTCATTAATGATTCTGGTCAGAATCAATCTGTCGTGCAAATGAAACCGTGGGTCTTCGCCATTCGGCTCCGGCCCACGGCTAATTACTAACTATTGCTTCGCAATCCATTGTGATTCAACTTATTCCGGCTTCCCCGGGGCTTCTTCCTTACAGGTATGTCCGGTTAGGGCTGGGAATGATATAGCAAAGGCTATGTCAGTGATGCGGCCGGATATAGTAACATGAGATTCACCTTTACGTCATACCCCCTACTCCTAATACCAATCAAAAGGTAAATGAAGTCGTATCGGTGCTTTCCGGCGCTATGCATCAGCTGACATAGCCTATGTCTTTTTCCCTCTTGGAAAGTGCGCGGGAGCGCTTCAGTCAGCGCCCCCGCGCTATTGTGAGAATTGCAGTTTTATTAATAACCGGGGTTCTGTTCCAGCAGCGGGTCAGAGCCGAGCAGAGTCTGGTCGATAGGCCAGAGGAGCTTGTGCTGTTCCGATGTGCTGAGCACGGGAGTAGCGGTAGGTATAGCCTGACCTGTTCCGTCAACCATCCAGGGGTTAGCTACGGGGTCAAGACCGTAACCCGGACAGCTCTCGGGCTGGAATACGAAGTGGTCAGTCTGTGATCCACCCTTAACGGCGGTCAGACGGCGGAGGTCCCACCAGCGCTGGCCTTCCATTATGAATTCCTTGTCCTTTTCGCGGAGTATGGCGTTCTCGTTTTCGCGGAAGCTTCCTGCATGGTAGCCGTAAGTGGCCTCATCCCAGTTGCTGCCGAATGCACGGGCACGTACCAGATTGATGTACTTTTCTACGTCAGCGTTGTTTCCTTCATAGTTGGCTATCTCAGCCAGGTACATGTAAGCCAGGGGCAGACGGTATATGGCCTGGTCATTGTTCCATACCATGCTGGTGCGGCTCCATGAATCTATCAGTGAAGGACGGTACTTCAGTACGAATGAACCCATCATGTCATGCTGCTTGGGGTCAAAGTTGGCAAGGAATTTTATAGCTTCCTCCTCAGGTTTAACCTTCCACATGGGGAAGAACATGGTGCGGCGCAGGTCTTTTTCATCGAACTGGTAGTACATGGCGTTATAGTACATGTAGCGGTTGGGGTTCGGTGTGAGTGTCTGCCAGTTGGTGTACTCAACGGGAGTCTGGTCAGCTGATGCCGAGTAGTACTGGAAACGGTTAGCGGCGCCGTCGGTGCGGATGCCCATACCGGTAGCGTCCTGTACTGACCATGCTGTGGTGCCGGCACCTGAAGCCTTTGACCAAAGCATGTTGCTCTGTATGTACGATGCCTGTACCATATCATCGTCACTGCTGTAGCACATGCTGAATATAGCCTCGGTATTGCCGGGATAAGGTGTGGTCCATACGCTGAAGTAGTCGTTCATCAGGCGATATCCGTAGTTGTTCACCACGTTCTGGAAGTAAGTCTTGGCGGTGGTCACGTCAGCTGCGTTGGCAGTGTGGTCGCCGGTGCTTACCTTGCCACTCCACAGATATACCTCGCCGGCCAGCATTTCGGTAGCAGCCTTGCTCCAGTAGTAAGTGGTCTTGCTGTTGGGTCTGTAGTTGGGCGCTGCATTGTAGTGCTCGAGTGAGGTAGCTATGTCCTGCTTTATCTGAGCAAGGGTTTCCTCAGCTGTTGCACGGGGTTTGCGGAGCTCCTCAGGATTGGTGATACCGAGCACTACGTCCGGCTGCAGACGCAGAGGCACACCGCCGTACATACGGTAAATCTGGAAGTAGCAGAATGCACGCCATCCGTAGGCCAGACCTAACAGACCGTCATAATTCTGCTGTGTAACGATTTCCTCGCCACCGTTTTCCAAATGATAGATAAGCTCATTGAGGTTACCTATGAATCCGTAGTAGTTGCCGAAGTTTGAGAACTGAGTGTGGGATGAGTCATATATGTTCTGAACGTATTCCACATTCAGCGCACCTGAACCGTTGATAAGGTCAATGTTCAGTGTGCCGGCGCGGAGTTCGCCAGCCCAGAAAAGGATATTTCCGGTGTAGTTGCTTCGGAACATGTTTGATAGGGCATATACAGAGGTCGTAAAGTCTGCCTGCGTGTTCCAGAAGCTACCGTCGCCGGGATAGTCGATGGGAGCCAGGTCAAGCTCATCGTTACATGAGCTGAAACCCATTCCCATGGCTGCTATTACACCGGCAACAGCTATTTTGTTGAATAATTTATTCATGGTTTGTTTCTGAATTTTTTTTGTTGAGGATTAGAAAGTAACGTTTACACCGAATATCACAGTGCGGGGCAGGTTGTAGGTACCACCATTACCGGCTGTGTTACCTGACCAATATGTGGTGTTGTCAGGCAGAGGTATGGTACAGCTCTTGATGTAGCCGAGGTTCTGGCCGGTTACTGACAGAGTCAGACCCTGGCAGCGGAACTTGTCAAGGATAACCTTGGGAAGCTGGTAGCTGAGTGACAGCTCGCGACATGCCAAATAGTTACCGTTCTGAGCAAAGAAGCTGCTGGTACGTACATAGCTGTTACAGCCGTACTGGTCAGCCCAAGCTACGCGCGGATACTTAGCGCCGGGGTTGTCAGGAGTCCAGGTGTCGGTTACCTGCTTCGGGAATGCCATGGCGCCCTGACCTTCTGCTAACCAGAAGCTGAGGTTAGAGTCATATACCTGGAAGCCGAAGCCCATGTCGAAGCGTGCGTACAGTGACAGACCCTTCCATGAGAATGTGGTGTTGAAACCGCCTGTCCAGTGAGGATCAGTGTGGCCTATTACGCGACGGTCCTTGTCATCAATCTTATTGTCACCGTTCATATCCTCGAATACGAAGCTACCGGGAGTAAGACGGATCATGTTCTGTGATGATACGCCTAATGCTATAAGGCGCTGGCGGCCTGCCTCGGTAGCGTAAACGCTCTGACCGAAGCCTGTGCCCATGTCAATGTAGTCGCCAAGTGCATCGATGTCAGCCTGAGTGCGTACCATGTGGCTTACACCGTAGCCTACCTGCTGATAGGGGTTGATGCCTTCCTGATAGCCGGCTATGTAGTGAGTTTCATCACCGTTGCCTGTGTATACTTCTACACCGGTGTTGATCACGCGGTTGTTGGCAAGACCGCTGACGGGGAGTTTCTTGATCTTGTTGGCATTGTAGGTGATGTTGGCACCGAATGTCCACTGGAAGTCACGTGTGCGGAGTATGGTTCCGTTCAGGTCAAGTTCCACACCCTGGTTTTCATACGAACCGTTGTTGTCCACGATTGATGAGAAGCCGGTGGTCTGGGGCAGAGCCTTGTTGGCATACTTGTCCATGGTCAGACGGTTGTAGTAAGTAAGGTCCACATTCAGGCGGTTCTGGAAGAAGCCCAAGGTAAGACCTACTTCAGCCGTGCGGGTGCGTTCCCACTTCAAGTTCGGGTTAGGCAGCGAGCCTATGCGGTAACCTATGTTGCCGTCATACTGAGAAGCTGAGTATGAACCGCGCAGTGTGTAGTACCCCAGGTATGAAGAGTTGATGGTGGCGTTCATACCAAACGATCCGCGTATCTTGGCATAGTTGATAAATGAGAGCTTCTCATTGTTTTTCCAGAAGTCTTCATTTGACATTACCCAGCCGGCTGATACACCGGGGAAGAAGCCCCATCGGTTGTTGATCAGACGTGAGTAGCCGTCTTCACGGAATGTGGCTGCAAGCAGATACTTAGAGTCGTAGTTGTATTCCACGCGGCCGAAGTATGACATAAGGGCTTCCTTCACGTGCTGTGAGTCAATGTCCTTGGTGTCCTGTTCGGTGAGTGCCAAGTCAGGATAGGGCAGAGGAGCGCCTGAACCGCTTGCTGCGAAATATGTATACTTACGCTTGTAGAACTCCATACCTAACATGGCGTTGACATTGTGCTTGTCAGCAAATGTGCGGTTGAAGTTGGCTACCAAGTTATAGGTCTGGTCAAAGTAGCGGTTGAAGCTGTTGCTTACAGAATAAGCATTGTTTATACCGGCAGTTCCGGCACCTGTGTACAGATTGTAAGCACCGGTATTGTTGGTGGCATATTCCATGTTAGATGCATCGGAGAGCTGTTCGTTGTAGTACCAGCTCATGGTACCCTTAAGGGTAAGGCCTTCAATGATCTGAGCGGTGAAGCTCTGGGTCATTTGGAACTTGTCGCTCTGGTTGTCACGGTTAAACTTGCCCTTGTTTACGTTTACGTTTATAGGGCCGTTGTTACCGTACATAGGTATGCCGTCAACAGATTCAAAGTTGATGAATTTCCACATTATACCGCGGTTCATCATGTAGGCGGTATTCTGGACAGGATTGTCGGTGAGCCAGTTGGCGCGGGTGTAGTTGAATACCGAGTTGGCGGTGAGCCAGTTGGTTATCTTATAGCTGCCGGTGAAAGCAAAGTTGTAGCGCTTGTAGAACGTTTCCTTTACGGCACCTTCGGCATCATAGTAACCGAGAGCGGCATAGTATGTGGCGCGGTCATTACCGCCTGAGAAGCTTACGTTGTAGTCCTGAGTTACAGCGGGTTTGTTCAGGTTGTAGTCCAGGATGTCGGTGTCCTTGTACAGGATGTAGTTGTCGCTCAGCGGGTCAAGCATTTCGCTCCAGCCTTTGTCAAGCAGATAGGCGTTGTCATCAGTCTTGCGCAGTACGTTGTAGAACTGGGTATCGCTGTACTGTGTGCGGCCTATTGCACCGGGTGCGTTCTGGTTGGTCATAAGGTCATTCAGCTGAGCTGAGTAACCGCCGCCGGGCAGACCCCACTGTGAGTTGTATTTACCCACACGGAAGTAATACAGATATTCTTCAGCCGAGCAAACGTCATAACCCTGATTGGTGTAGTCGTTCAGACCCCACTTACCTGAGAAGTTTACTTTGGCTGAACCTGCCTTACCTTTCTTGGTGGTGATGAGGATAACACCGTTACCTGCACGGGCACCGTAAAGAGCGGTGGCACCTGCGTCCTTAAGGATCTGCATGTCCTCGATGTCGTTAGGGTTGATGTCAGAAAGGCTGCCGCGGATCTGACCGTCAACTACTATAAGAGGTTCGTTAGAGCCGCCGTTGAAGTTGCCGCCACCACGTACGGTAATGCTCGGGGTGGCACCCGGGTCGCCGGTGGTGATGTTTACGCGTACACCTGACACGGCACCTACAAGTGCCTGAGCGGGGTTTGCGTTGGTACCTATCGTGAGGGCTTTCTCGTTTACTTTGGCTACGGAGTTGGTCACGTTGGCACGCTTCTGCTCTACGCCGTAACCTATCACTACTACCTCATCAAGCACGTTGTTGTCTGACAGGGTTATGCTCAGAGGCTGGCCTTTCCACACTACGGTGGCGGTCTCCATGCCTACGTAAGTAACTGTTATCTTGGCACCATTCTTCACGCCGGCAAGTGAGAACTTACCTTCAACGTTGGTGGCGCCGGCTATCTTGGTACCTTCTACGCGTACGGTAGCGCCTATGAGGGGTTCGCCCTCGCTGTCATAAACCGTACCGGTGCAGGTGGTAGCCTGCTGAGCCTGAGGTGCAGCTTCAGGCGCGGTTGAGGGTGCAGCATAAACTACGGCCGGAGTGGCAGCAGCCATGGTAAGTACCAACAACCAATTCTTAAAAGTGGTATTAGTCATTTTTTTGCACAATGTTAGATTCGGTTAATTAATACTCGTAAGCTGCTACGGTTACGTTGGCTGAGTATGTCCTCTCGCCTGCGGGGTACCATTCGCCGTTGCTCGGACGCGGGTTGACGCCTAAGCAGAATATGCCACCCTTGTCATCAATGCCGGTGAACTTGGCTGAACGAGCCTCGATGCTGTCAGTGAAATTCACGGTTGATAAAGCGGCCCATTTACCGGACTTCTCCGGGATGGTAACGCTACCGTTGTCAGACTGACGGAACAGGGTTGCTGAATAGCCGCCTGCATTGGATGTGAGGGCAGTCCAGCTACCGGTCATTTCGCCTGTAGCTACCGGATAGGGCTGACCGTCGGCGTCATACTTGGTTTCTACAGTGTAGGTGATCTGGCTCAGTGACAGGCCGCCAACCAGAGGGGCTGTCATGAACTGCATCTCATATGCATCAGCCTGTGTATAGCCGCTTGATGCGCTGGGTATGCACTTGGCGTTGATAACATAAGAGGTGTTAGGACGCAGTCCTGTGAAAGTGAAGGTAGAGGTGCGATTGTCGAAAGTCTGGTCTACGACCGGAGTTCCGATGTTCTCACGGGTACCTTCATAGATTTTGATCTGGTAACCGTCACAGCTGCTGTTGGGCACTCTGGTCCAATACACAGTGGCAGATGTGGTAGTGGTCTGCAAGGAGTTGACTGACGGAGCGCCGAATATGCCCGGATCGTCATCATCGCTGCAACCTACTAACACTGATGATGAAGCCAATAACAGCCCCAGCATCATTACCGCTTTCTTGAATTTGAACATAATGGGTAAAGTGTAGTTTAAGGTTAATAATTGGATAACTTTATATAATTTTTGCTATTATGCACGTACGTTGTTTATGATTCTAAGGTATAACAAGCGCAAATTTAAGCAAAATAGTGTTACCCCCCCCCTAAAATATGTTAAAATTTCGGGCTCTCGCCCGAAATTTCCCCCTCCACCCCTCC
>JAMPBB010000029.1 GCA_023666885.1 Muribaculaceae bacterium
ACCCGGGTAAGGGCATTATACGGTTATTTAATTTCTAAATGAAAGAGCCGTGTATATCAGGATATTTTGTATTCTTTTGCCGTTGATGATGGCGTCTGTATTGTTGGCGATTGTGTGTGAATTTTGTCACAAGGTCACGGTTGACATCCCGCCATGTCGACTTGTGCTTTGGGTCAAATCCTCCATAAAGTTTTTTATGGAACTAATTGAATCGATAATTATCGATAATTATAGACAGGCCTTAAATATGGGCATGGAATTTTTTATTACTTTTGTCACTGTATGGAAAATGTAGGGTGCAAGGGGCGGATTTGTGGGCTGGGCGCCGCAAAGTTTCTGCTGATCATAGGAGTAGTGCTGATTCATTGTAATTATATCCCTGATGTCAATGAGGCGCATGTGCCAAGCGTGGCGAAAAGCACGATCATGTTTCTCAGCCAGTGGCTTGCCGGTGGGTGTGTGCCGGCTTTCTTTATCTTTTCCGGATTTCTGTTTTTCCGCTATTCCGATTCGCTCACGGCATCTGCACGTGCAGAAAGATTTCGTGGGAAATTGAAGCGGCGTATCCATACTCTTCTTGCACCGTATCTGTTATGGAATCTGATAGCTGCGGCAATTCTCCCGGTCAAGGTATATTGTTTCGGTATGCCCGGCTTCGGTGTGTTCACTCCGCAAGGTTTTAGCTTGCTTGATTTTATCAAGGGATTCTGGATATTGCAGGATAACTATCCATATGATTTTGCGCTTTGGTTCCTCCGTAATCTCATAGTGTGCTCCGCTCTTGCACCGCTGCTGTTTTATATGGTAAGGAGCAGTGTGCTGATGCTTGTACTGATTGGCTACGCTTTACTGACAGGCGATACTTTTTTCTTTGCCTTGTATTTCCTTATAGGCGGATGGCTCGGCTGTCATGATCCGGATTTCAGACGGGTGGCTGACCCACGGGTGGGATGTGCATCGTTGGCCATATGCCTGATGGCGGCGTTGCTGCTTGCTTCCGTACACCTGAGCCAGTATATTATAAACGGGCTTGAAATGCTTAGGAATCTTACCATGGTTTCGGCGTCATTGTATGTGGCGCGATTAGTTCCCACTCGTGGCCGATTCTGGGAACTGTTGCTTTCATCCACGTTCTTTGTCTATGCTTTCCATGCGCTGTATTGTTCAGTCACCCGAAAGGGGCTGGTGGCCGTACTTGGGGCAAATAGTACGGTTACGGCCTTAGCCGTATATTTCGGCTCGTTTCTGTTGCTGATGGGTACCTCTGTTTTGGCGTTTTATATCATGCGTAGGCTCATGCCACGATTCTCTGAGATCTTAACGGGCAATAGGATGTGAGATTCTTTTAGCTGACGTGACTCTCGGAGGGACGGATATGCTCAGGGAGTGTGGGTCAATGACAGGGAGGCCGAGCAGGCCTGTCCGGATGTTTAAGGACAAGGAGTCGGCTGAGTGCAGCTGCCGGTACTGACGGGCGCTTATGCTTATGGATTTCAGCTTGCCGGTGGGCATGGTCACCTCGGCGAAGTATACTTCGTAGGGCGTGCCTCGGCCAACCACCCGGCGTGCTACGCGGCGTGTACGGTAGTGCGTTTCGGTATAAAGGCGCTTGATGGGTGTGCGTATTGTGTGCATGTCACTGCTCTGAGCCGGGAAGTAATTGAGCGACAGGAACAGGCATAGTGCTATAGGCGCTGCTGTAAGGATGTGGCATATATAGGAGGTGATGCGGCTGCCGCAGCCGGTGATACGAGTCCATAGCGGCCGGGCCAACGGTGCTGTGCATATGGCAAAGGCTATGCATCCCGTTATGCAAAGGGGTGCTGAAACTACGGTGCTTCCCAATAGAAAGGTGTCAATACCCGCACTTGCCACGGCTATCAGAATGACTATAATTATGCTTATGGTCCGCAATGTGTTTTTGCGGTAGGACGGACTTGGTGTTTTTTTCATAAAAAATAGTATCTTTGCACAGTATTTTGTTTAGTTTGACATACAAAATTAGAAAAATCCAATAATAGCATGAAAAAAATAATAAAGGCTATATCACTTGTATTGGCTCTGTGCGCCGCAAGCCCGGCTGTGGCTCAGTTTAATATAGGCAAGGCCATAAATGCCGGTAAGAAGGCTGTTCAGGCTGTTACGCTTACCGATGCACAGATGGCGGCTTATGTAAAGGAATCAGTTGACTGGATGGATGCCAACAATCCGGTGCTTCCTGATGACAGTGAGTATGTGAAGCGCCTGAATAGGCTCACTGCCGGCATAACTGAGGCCGATGGGGTGCCTCTTAACTTCAAGGTGTACAACGTTACGGATATAAATGCATTTGCCTGTCCGGACGGCAGTGTGCGTGTGTTCGCGGCTCTGATGGATCTTATGGATGATGATGAGCTCATGGGGGTCATAGGACATGAGATAGGCCATGTGCGTCTGCATCATTCCAAGAATGCTTTCCGCACACAGCTGCTCTCTGATGCGCTGAAGGACGGTATAGCATCGGCCGGAGGTACGGCTGCGAAGCTTACGGAGTCGCAGCTCGGTGCGCTCAGCCAGAGCCTGCTCAATGCCAAGTACTCACAGAAGCAGGAGAGCGAGGCTGATGACAATGGCTATGACTTCCTGGTGGAGTACGGACGCAATCCCTGGGGCATGGTCATGGCCTTTGAGAAGCTGAATCAGATGGAAGGCGACAGCGGACAGACGGGCTACATACAGAAAATGTTTTCATCGCACCCTGACACCAAGAAGCGTATAGAGCGTATGAGCAAGCGTGCTGTCAAGGACGGCTATCAGCGCCCGGCATCCAAGTAACGCGTAATCAAATTATTTTTTTACCCACCATATGTCATACATCTTAAAATCATTAGCCATGATGACAACGGCCCTTATGGCGGCCTCATGCTCATCGCCCGGATCAGGAGCGGGAGGCGACAAGCTTATAGACAAGCCCGAGTTTACTCCTGAGGGCGGACAGTACACCATTGATGCCCTCGAGGCTTTCGGTAAGGTCAGCGATCCTGTAATATCGCCTGACAAGACCAAGATCCTGTACGGTGTAAGCTATGAGAGCGTGGAGGAGAACAAGAGCAATCTGGACCTGTACGTGATGAATCTTGACGGCACGGACAATCAGCGCATTACCCGCACCCCCTCAAGCGAGAACGGTGCCGTATGGATAGACGGCGGCAAGAAGATAGCCTACATGGCTCCGGTAGACGGTGTGAGCCAGCTGTGGGTCATGAACGCCGACGGCAGCGGTGCCAAGGCCGTAAGCTCGGTGGAGAGCGGTATATCAGGCTTCCTGTTTTCGCCCGATGAGAAGCAGGTGCTAATGATAGGCTCGGTCAAGTATTCACGCACGGCACAGGACGTATATCCTGATCTGCCCAAGGCTACCGGGCGCCTGATCGACGACCTTATGTACAAGCACTGGGATGAGTGGGTTACAGAGATCCCTCACCCGCTGTTGGGCGCGTTTGACGGCTCTGCGGTGACTGATGTAATAGACATAATGCAGGATGAACCCTTTGAGGCTCCTATGAAGCCCTTCGGCGGCATAGAGTCATTTGCATGGGCGCCTGACAGCCGTAGCCTCATATATGTATCGCGTAAGAAGACCGGTATGGAGTATGCCTTGAGCACAAACTCTGACCTGTATCTGTATGACGTGGAGGCCAAGAGCACCAAGAACATAACCGAGGGCATGATGGGATATGACACATGCCCCGCGTATTCGCCCGACGGCAAGTATGTGGCATGGCTCAGCATGGAGCATGACGGGTATGAAAGTGACAAGAACCGCATATTTATCATGGACATGGCCTCAGGTGAGAAGACTGACCTGACTGCCGACTGGGACTATACTGCCGATGCCATAGCATGGAACCCTGACGGCAAGTCCATCTACTTCATAGCTGCCAAGGACGGTGTTACGCCTATATTCTCCGTGGCGCTGGCTGACCGCAAGGTGGACGTGGTGGCCGATGGCCAGTTTGACTACGCATCGTTGGCCCCGGTGGACGGCAGCACACTCATAACCATGCGTCACTCTATGGTTCAGCCTAACGAACTTATTTCAGTGGCAGGAGGCAAGGCTGCCCAGATATCACATGTCAACACTGAGCTGCTGGCACAGCTTGACATGCCTAAGGTGGAGAAGCGCATGGTGCCTACCACTGACGGCAAGCTTATGACCACATGGGTGCTGTATCCGCCCAAGTTTGACCCGAACAAGAAATATCCCGCCATACTTTACTGTCAGGGCGGCCCGCAGTCAGCCGTAAGCCAGTTCTGGAGCACACGCTGGAACCTGGCGCTTATGGCTGCCAACGGCTATATAGTGATAGCTCCCAACCGCCGCGGCCTGCCCGGATTCGGCACGGAGTGGAATGCCCAGATATCGAAGGACTACGGCGGACAGAACATGAAGGACTATTTCAGCGCCGTGGACGATATGAAGAAAGAACCCTACATAGATGCTGACCGCATAGGTGCCGTAGGTGCAAGCTACGGCGGATTCTCGGTGTACTGGCTTGCCGGACATCATGAGGGACGCTTTGCCGCCTTCATAGCCCATGCCGGTATATTCAATACCGAGGCCCAGTATCTGGAAACGGAGGAAATGTGGTTTGCCAACTGGGATATGGGCGGTCCCTTCTGGGATAAGACCAATGCCGCCGCACAGGGCACATTTGCCACCTCGCCTCACCGTTTCGTGGACAAGTGGGACACTCCCATACTCATAACTCACGGTGAATATGACTTCCGCATCCTTGCCTCGCAGGGCATGCAGGCTTTCAATGCTGCACGTCTGCGCGGAGTGCCTGCCGAGATGCTGATATTCCCCGATGAGAACCATTGGATTCTCAAGCCGCAGAATGCTGTAATGTGGCAGCGCATATTCTTCCGCTGGCTTGACCGCTGGCTCAAGCCTGACAGCGAGGCCGCCAAGGCTGCCGCTCAAGCTGAGCCTACGGATAGCGTAGAATAAACAGGACATGCAAGATAATTAACAATCTGTGAAAGGAGCCCGGCCTGTGACAGGTATGGCTCCTTTTTTTCGTAAAATATTTTGCAGAATTAAAATTTGTGTATACATTTGCGGTGTACTATTACACTAATACACTATGCTACGTATTGAAAATCTCACATTCGCTTATCCCAAGCACCGTGTCATGACCGATATGTCATTAGAGTTCCCTAAGGGGAAGATATACGGGTTGCTTGGTCCTAATGGCGCCGGGAAGTCAACGCTACTGTATCTTATTTCGGGGCTGCTTACTCCCAAGGCGGGGAGGGTGCTGTTTGACGGGGAGGACACGCGCCGCAGGCTGCCGTCAACGTTAGAGGAAATATTTATCCTGCCTGAGGAGTTTGAGCTTCCTGCGGTGAAGCTTGACCGCTACGTAAGATCAATGGCCAAGTTCTATCCGCACTTCAGCATGGAGGATTTGCGCCGGCATCTTGAGGTGTTTGACATGCCGTATGATGCCAATCTGGGTGCACTGTCCATGGGGCAGAAGAAAAAGATATTCATGTGTATAGCCTTGGCATGCAATACGCGTCTGCTACTCATGGATGAACCCACCAACGGGCTTGACATACCGGCCAAGAGCCGCTTCCGCAAGTTTGTGGTATCAAGTATGACTGATGATCGTACTATAATAATATCCACACATCAGGTGCGTGACATAGACAAGATTCTGGACCATGTGGTGATAACCGGCAAGGACGGTATAGTGCTGGACTGTGACACGTACGATGTTACGCGCCGCCTGAAGTTCCTTGTGGCGCCGATGGCTCCGTCCGGGGCGCTGTATGCACAGCCTACGCTTGGCGGCTATAATGTGGTGCTTGCAAATACCGACGGGGCTGATACGGAGATAAATCTTGAGAGCCTGTTTGAGTTTGCCCAAAGCCGTCCGGAAGAGATAGGCCGTATATTTAATGTAAAAGACTAATCAGTAGTGCTATGAAAAGTAACGATAGATTTTCGCTTCGCCGTATGGGCAGCGTAATGGGCATGACGGTGAATGCCAACAGACGTACGCTTATAATACAGGTGGTGGTCATGGCTATGGTTGTGATAGGCTTTATCCTGTTTCAGGCGCTTAATGACATGGACTGTTATACATACGAGTACTATAATCCGGATCGGGAGCTTGACCCTCAGTGGGATGACCTGTTAGGCACATTCATGATAATGTTTGGCGTGTTCACATGCATAGGGGCATCAATGATGATGAACTGGATGGATACGCGCGGCAAGCGGCTGAATACACTCATGGTGCCTGCTACACAGCTTGAAAAATATGTGGCGCGTTGGATCCTGTATGTGCCTGTGGTGGCGATACTGTTCACCGTGCTGTTTCTGATCGGCGACACTCTGAGGGTATATACGCTTGATTTCGCGCTTGAACATATGTCGGAGCTCAAGGTATGTAGGGAGCCTAAGAGTATTTTAGGTATGATAGATTTGTTTATGGACGCGCCTGAAAAGGAGCGCAGCGGTAATATTATAGTGCTTACAGGACTGGGACTTGTGGCGTTGCAGTCACTATTTGTGCTCGGGAGCTGCATATGGCCCAAGAACTCGTTTATAAAGACGGCTACGGCTGTAGGCCTCTCAGGAGCTGTGATAGCGGTGATAATGGTAGTGCTTACCAACTGTATGTTTGACTTCTATGAGTATACCTATCCGCGTCAGGATGAAGTGGCTACATGGTTTACGGCGTATAAGGCAGGATTCGTGGCTCTGATATTGTTTGACTATGCGCTGGGTTACTACCGCTTCCGTGAGGCTGAGATAATAAACCGCTGGTAAGGATCTATGGATTCCAGCAATAATGACCGTGCCATATACCTCCAGATAGCTGACGGTATAATGGATGAAATCATAGCCGGGGTGTATGTGCCTGACGGACGTATACCGTCAGTGCGCGAGTATGCCGGACGCGTGGAGGTCAATGCCAATACTGTGATGCGTGCATATGACTATCTGGAGCGCAACGGTACGCTGTACAATCGTCGAGGCATAGGTTTCTTTGTGAGCGCGGATGCCATAGAGCGTATCAAGGCAGCCTGGCGTGAGGAGTTTTTCAGCACTGACATGCCGCGTGTGTTCAGCCGTATGCACTCCATAGGGCTTACCCCGGCAGAACTTTCAGAATTATATACCCAATTTATTAAGACCGTAAAATGAAACGTACATCATATTTCATACTGAGCATACCTGTAGTGCTGATGGCAGTGGCTGTAGGTATAGTGATATATGCCTCTACCGGTAAGGTGCGGGTGCAGCGATTATATAACTTCACCGGCTCTGTTGCGCGGATGGACAGCACCGTGTTCGGCAGGGGTCTGCGAGTGGACGACATAAAGGATAGGAATTCACATCCGTCATATGAATCACTCGGCATAGTGGTGACGGTGTCTGATGCCGTAATGCTGCCTACGCTTACGGGACCGGATGATATGCTCAGGCATGTCACCATGCGCCGTGACGCCGACACTCTTGTGGTGGCCTTTGACTGGACTGATGCGGGCATGCCGGACCTGTATTACTACTACTGGGAAGTGAAGTCAAGTGAGCCGCTGACCATTACACTGCCTGCGGCGCCGGAGTTTGTGGACATGCGCCTGAATTCAGTTAACACACTGGACGGCATAACGGCTGACAGCCTGACGCTGAGCTATTCCACGGATATGAGTATGGATGGCTGTCGCATAAAGAACCTCATGGTGCAGCCTACGCAGGCACAGGTGGCCGCCAACTCTAACCGTGGCGGGTGGAAAGCCATGCAACTGTATCTGCAGCATACCGATGTAGTGAATGCCCGCTATGATTTAGAGTGGTTTGATGTGATGACCACGGACCGTGGCGGCTCGGCTATAGGCGATATGTACGTATACCTGGACAAGCCTACGCAGCGCACCATAGATGTGGGCGTGGATATATCCGTAGGGCATATAGCCTCGGCCTGTCAGGGCAGCTATCTGCGTATAGGTACTTCGGGTAATGTGTCAGGGACGGCCGTGGAGTATGTGAGCGCTGACTGAATTTAACCGAAAAATGTTATGAATAAAGGATTGCTTACGCGGATATGCGTATCCGTGGTGTTAATGCTGTGCGCTTACGCGGCCTCGGCTGCCGATCTGAGCCGCTTTCTGGTACGCTGCTATCTGTATGATGGCAACTGGAACCGGATGGACAGCGTGAGGGTGACCCAACTCATGAAGAACGATACCATACCGGTGCCTTTCAAGGTATTGGGCGGATATAACGAAACCGATCTTACCAAGGACGGGCAGATGCGTCTGGCGGTCAATTCCGGGATGGGCGAGTATACGCTGCTCCTTGAGAAGGATGGCTACGAACCTGTGATAAAGCACTTCAAGGTGGCTTCGATGAATGATGAAACCAAGGACTTGGATGCGGCACGGTTTGAGCCCGAGCGGTTCAAGAGGCTTGATGAGGTGACGGTGAGGACCACACGTGTGAAGATGGTGATGAAGGGCGACACTATGGTGTTCAATGCCGATGCGTTCAACCTTCAGGAAGGCTCCATGCTGGATGCATTGGTGCGTCAGCTGCCGGGTGCCACGCTTGATGAGGACGGTGTGATAACGGTAAACGGACGCAAGATCAGCGAGCTGCTCATAAACGGCAAGGACTTCTTCAAGGGCGACCCTCAGGTGGCGCTACAGAATCTGCCCTCGTACACCGTGAAGGATATAAAGGTATATGACAAGGAGGACGATGACAACTATCTGACCCACGCACGCGACAACTGGACCACGCGTGAGGAGGAGCAGAATCTGGTTATGGACGTGAACCTCAAGAAGGAATATGACACCGGATGGATGGCCAATGTGGAGACGGGCGGCGGCACGGCATCGCTCTACAAGCTGCGCGGATTCGGCATGGGCTATACCGATAAGTTCCGTCTGGCCGTGTTCGGCAATTTCAACAATCTTGGCGACACGCAGAATGCATCGTCGCGCGGTGACTGGACCCGGAGCTGGCGTGATACCTCAGGCGGAATCACCACCGTGCAGAAGGGTGGGGCTGACTATACGTACACTGACAAGAAAAAGGGCATCAGTATGACCGGCAATGCCATAGTGTCGCACAACAAGGTGGACATCCGTAACATACAGGGCTCCACGCGCTTCTTCCCGTCAGGCAATCTGTATGACCGCTCCAAGGCATCCTCGCTCACCAAGCAGAATACGCTCATTACCGAGCATGACTGGGAATACCGTGGGGGCAATCTGTATGTCAACGTCATGCCCCGCCTGCGCTGGACGGTTACTAATCTGTGGGCCGATACGCGGAGCGCCACCTTTGCCGCAAATCCCGCAGAGCGGTTCCGTGGTGAGGCCATTGACAGCCTCTTCTCGCGCGGCGCTTCAAGCTCATATGCCAAGGAGCTGCTTACGCGCCTGCTCAACATGCGTGTGATGCATGAGAGCGATCTGGAGGGCTCAGTGTCGGTCAGCACCACTTATTCGCCCAAGAAAATCAAGGGCAGCTTCAACTTTATGGGCGGAGCCTCGATGCGCAATGACCGCTCACGCTCGCGTACTGACTACTTACAGACCCTCGGTCCGCTGGCTCAGGAGGGGAGCACGCCCATAAGTTCCGACCGCTACCGGCCCGATAGCAGTAAAGGCAAGCGGTTCTACCTGCGCGGAGGATACACGTACCGCTACAACCGGTTTGATGAGAAGCGTAACCACACTATAAACGTGGCCGCCCGTGTGGCCGAGATGCATCAGGCCGATAATCATGACACCGAGATGTTTCTGGCGGCACTGGCGCAGGATGCGGACAGGCTGCCGTCGCTCACCATGCCTGATAATGCCATACGTGACTATGAAAACACCTATTATTCTTCCACTATAAAGAATACTTTCACCGGCGGACTTGACTTCCAGTACCGGAGCCAGCCGTTGGCTCCGGGCGACTCTACCTTCAATGCCACATGGATTACGCGCCTCAACTTCGAGTACGGATACGGCCATGAGAGTTTGGACTATGACAAGCCTACGGTGATAAAGGAACGCGTGAATCAGGACATACACGCCGTGATGCCCGGACTGTATTTAGCGCTCGGCTCCGAGAACAAAATCCGCAACATAAACACCTACATTCAGCTTCAGGAAGAGATGACTCCGCCTGATATAATAAGACTGCTGAGCACGGTGGACAATTCGGATCCGCTCAACATATACATGGGGCGTCCGTCAGGACTCAAGAACTCACACACTTTCTCTACCGTGTTCGGATTCCAGCGCTATGCCCGCGCCGCCCATAAGGCCTATTTCACGGCCAATGTGAGGTGGAACGTGATACGCAATGCCGTGGCCATGGCCCGCACTTACAATCCGCTTACCGGTGTGAGCGTGTTCCGCCCTGACAATATCAACGGTAACTGGAACGTGCGTATAAGCTCCGATTATTCCATACGTGTGGGCTCGCGGCGGCAGACGGAGCTGCATGCCGGACTTGAGGGCGCGTATGTCAATTCCGTTGACTATATGGCCATAGACGCCATTCCTCAGCGCAGCAGTGTGCGTAACCTGCAGGTTAAGCCCAATGTGGGGCTGCGGTATGCATTCAATGGCGGAGGCACCGTGGCTGCACGGCTTGCTGTGCAGCTTGACAACGCTACATCGCCGCGCGCGGATTTCAGCGCCATCCATGCGCGTACCTATGAGGGCAATGTCCGTGCGGCCGTGAAGCTGCCGTGGCAGCTGGAGCTGAACAGCTCGCTTAACCTGCGTATGCGGCGCGGATACGCGGACGCGTCCATGAACACTAACGAGTGGCTGTGGAATGCCGATATATCGCGCGGGTTCTTCAAGGGCAAGCCGCTTGTGCTCAAGCTCACGGCATTTGACATACTTGACTCGGCCAAGGAGATAACCGTAAATGTAAATGCGCAGGGGCGAGTGGAGCGGTGGCAGAACATGCAGCCGCGCTACGTGATGCTGTCGGCCATATACCGCCTTGACATGAAGCCGCGCAGCCAAAACAAATAATAAGTGGATAACACACAGCCCGAGAGAGGTCACGCCTGCGCCTGATATGGGTGCAGCCGTGACTTCTTATAGCTCCGGCAGTAGATAGTGGGCACTGCGTCCGCCCTCGCCGCTATGGCGGAGCATACCTTTGGCTATGAGGCCATTGATGTCGCGCAACGCTGTGTCCTGTGAGCAGCCGCATATCTTAGCCCATTTTGAGGAGGTGAGTTTTCCCTCAAAGCCATCCCACAGGCGGTTGATTACCTTGCGCTGACGCTCGTTTATGTCAACAGAGCGGAATGCATCCCAGTACGCCGCTTTCTGAAGCGTACGCTCTATTATGCCGAAGGCGCGTACTATGGCGCTCTCCAGACAGCCGAAGAACCACAGCATCCATTCCGTTATGTCAAGGTCACCATGCTGCGTGCGCTCAAGCACCTCATAATACGCCTTCTTGTTGCGGTTTATTTCAGCCGACATGCTGTAATACCGCGCCGAATCCTCATCAAGCCGGGCAAGAAGCATATCGGCAAACGTGCGGCTTATGCGTCCGTTGCCGTCGTCAAACGGATGTACGGTCACGAACCACAGGTGTGCCACAGCAGCCATGAGGTATGGTGACTGATTGGCAGTGTTGCACCACTCTATCAGCCGCTTCATTTCAGCCTGTACGGCATCCGATGGCGGAGCCTCATAATGCATCTTCTCATGGCCGAAAGCACCGGACACCACTTGCATAGGCTCCTCACCTTTGCGCCAGTGGGCTACGGTGATTCTGTGCATACCGCTTCGGCCCAGCGGGAACAAGGCCGCGTGCCAACCGAACAGACGTTCCTCAGTCAGTGGCTCCCGGCAATTACGCACGGCGTCAAGCATCACATCTACCAGCCCCTCTACATAATGGTCCTCAGCCAGGAGTCCGCCGTCGTCTATGCCGAGCCTTCGGGCTATACTGCTACGCACCGAATTAGGATTGAGCCGTACACCCTCAATAGCCGAAGAACTCGTCAGCTCCTCGGTCATGGCCAACAACAGCGACTTACTCTTATCGTTGAATCCAAGCATTGACATCCTGCCGTTCAGGAGCCCATGCAGCTGGCTGAGCCTGCTAAGCGGTTCAAGCAGCGCCTCGGAGCCCCAGCGGAACTCGGGCCAATCCTCACGTTGCCATATATAGGCGCTATGCATTACTGTTCGCTTCATGCCGCAAAGTTAGTCGGTTGCAGCGATATTACCAAATATTCACCGCATATTTGCGGTGAATAGGCTGATTTTTTACTGCAATTATCGTTTCTGCATATTTTCTTTTCATGAGAAAGTGCCCTTTCTCACGATTCTCACACGGTGAGAAAAACTGCGGATCACAATTTAGCTCTGATTAAACCTCTAAATATTAAATAAAACAGACTATATTTGCCTGTGTAAAAAAACTAAACCCGATAGCTTGACATGTCAGGGGCTACCGGGAATCAACACTGCAAATGTAGTGAGATTTTATTATATAAACAAATCTGACCATAAAAGTTCCTGAAAAAATTGGATGAAATATTCTGAATTCCAACACATATTGTCAGGCGAACGGCTTCAACGTTACCTTACGGCTTGTGACAACGATACCCGAAAGACAATGACTCTCTATAGGTTGAATCTCAATCTATCCCAAGAAGTGTTCACTCTTCTGAGCTGTTTTGAGGTAGCTGTCAGAAATGCTATTGACCGTATACTTACAGATAGGCTTGGAGATGATTGGCTTCGTGATGCCGTGCTTGAAGGAGGTGTATTTGATGTGACGGGATGCCGTGACAGCGCAAGAATTATAAAAAAGGCATATAATCGGTTGATGCGTGACGGAACATACACCCATTCTAAGCTTCTTGCAGAAATGGAGTTTGGGGTGTGGAAGTATATGTTTGCCAATCCTCAATATAGGGCTATAGGGCGTTCTTTGCTTGCTATATTTCCTAACAAGCCTCGCTCATCAGCGGAAATTCAGTACAACAATACATTTATTTTCAATGAACTGGATGGGATAAATGTTCTGCGTAACCGAATTGCTCACCATGAACCCATTTGTTTTGCTCTCCGTAGAGCTGAAATTGGGACATCTTACATCCTCAATGCCTATCATACACTTCACAAGCTGTTTATGTGGATGGATATTGACAGCCATTCTCTCTTATATGGCCTTGACCATGTCCAGCAGGTATGTTCTAAAATCAGCTATCTAAAAAGTAAGTGACTGCTGCTTGAGCTGGATGAGGCGGGCGGGGGTGAGGGCGGCTACGGCGGGCACTACGATGTCGGCCAAGGGGGCTATGGTGGAGGCGGGGTAGGTGGTGGCCACGCCTATGACGGTGGCGCCCGAGGCGCGTCCGGCTTTGAGCCCTTGCAGTGAGTCCTCGAACACGAAGCACTGCCGTGGGGGCAGCCCGAGCGATGCGGCGGCTTTGAGGTAGCCTTCGGGGTGGGGCTTGGAGCGGCTCACCTGCTTGCCGTCGATCACGGTGCTGAAGTAGGGGCGCAGCTGTGGCAGCTGTGACCACAGCCGTGCCATCTTGGAGGGGTCGCTGCTCGTTACCATGGCCAGGCCGAATCCGGCGTCTGTGAGGCTGCCCAGGAACTGCTCCACTCCGGGGTAGAGGGCGTAGGTCATGGCGTCCTGAAAGGCCATGAGGCGCGCTGTGATGTCGGCACGCACCTGCGGCTCAGGGTAGTGCTCAAGTATGGTGGGCAGGGTGGTGCCTTTTATGGCTACGGCAAAGTCAGGGATGCCGGTGGGGTATATGCGTTCTATCTCCTGCCAGAAGAGGGTGTAGGTGCTTTCGCTGTCTATGAGCACTCCGTCAAGGTCAAATAGGGCTCCGTACTTAATCATGGTTAAATTTTTTACAAATTTAATACTTTGGGTGTCATTTATTGTTATCACTATGGTTAATTTTGCACTACGATATGGCCGTTTCTACTGACAATTCACCAATGACGCTCGGCACGCGCCCCATAGGGCGGCTGCTGATGCAGTATTCCGTACCTGCTATAATAGCATCGGTGGCCACCTCGCTGTACAATATAGTGGACAGCATATTCATAGGCCGAGGCGTGGGCGCCATGGCCATAGCGGGTCTGGCCATAACGTTTCCGCTGATGAACCTTGTGGTGGCTTTCTGTACGCTCATAGCCGTGGGGGGCGCCACCATATCGTCGATATTCTTAGGGCAGAAGAACATAAAGCGGGCCACTGACGTGGTAAACAATGTGGCTCTGCTGTGCCTTATCCACTCGGTGATATTCGGGGGGCTCACGCTGCTGTTCCTTGACGAGATACTGACTTTCTTCGGCGCCACGCCCGAGACGCTGCCCTATGCGCGCGAGTTTATGGAGATAATACTGTACGGCACGCCCATATCGTACATATTCATAGGGCTGAACAATATAATGCGTGCCACGGGCTACCCGAAGAAGGCCATGATATCGGCGCTGCTGTCGGTGTTGGTCAACGTGGTGCTGGCTCCCATATTCATATTCGTGCTCGGCTGGGGCATACGCGGAGCGGCTTTGGCCACGATATGCGGCCAGACGGTGGCGTGTGCGTGGGTGGTGAGCCACTTCCTGTCGGCCAAGAGCTTCGTGCATCTGCAGTGGAGGGCGCGGTGGCTCACGGGGAGCATCATGAGGCGCATCTACTCCATAGGGCTGTCACCGTTTCTGATGAATGTGTGCGCGTGCGTGGTGGTGATATTCATCAACAAGGCTCTGCTTGACTACGGGGGCTCGGCTGGCAATCTGGCCGTGGGAGCCTATGGCATTCTGAACCGCACGAGCATGTTCTTCGTGATGATAGTGTTCGGCGTTACGCAAGGCATGCAGCCTATATTGGGCTTCAACTACGGTGCAGGCCAGTGGCTGCGTGTGCGGCGCACGCTTATGATAGGCATATGTCTGGGCGTGTGCATCACCACCGTGGGGTGGCTCATATGTGAGCTGCTGCCGGGCGTGGTGAGCTCGCTGTTCACCACTGACGGGGTGCTGATAGCCATGGCGGACCGCGGGGCGAGGATATTTTTCATATTCTACCCGTTAGTGGGATGCCAGATAGTGATACAGAACTTTTTCCAGAGCGTGGGCAAGCCCAAGATATCCATATTCCTGTCGCTTACCCGCCAGCTGATATTCCTCATACCGTTCCTCATATTCATACCGCGCCATTACGGTATAGACGGCGTGTGGGCATCAATGTCGGCTTCGGATTTTATAGCTTTCGTGTTTGCCGTGGTGACGCTCATGATAGTCACGCGGCGTGAACAGAGGAAACTCACCTCAAATACTCAGAATGTATGAAGAAAAGACTTACCATAGCGCTTGTGGCGCATGACCAGCGCAAGGCCGACATGGTGTCGTGGGCCAAGTATAATGCTGAGCTGCTCTCGCACCATCATCTGGTGTGTACCGGCACTACTGGCGGACTGATACGCAAAGCATTTGATGAATTAGGCATCAGTGCCGACATCACGTGTATGAATTCGGGTCCTATGGGGGGCGATGCCGAGATTGCGGCCATGGTGGTGCGCAATGAGATAGATCTGGCCGTGTTCCTGATTGACGACCTGAATCCGCAGCCGCATGAGGCCGACATACAGATGCTGCTGCGCCAGTGCCGTCTGCACAATGTGCCTATAGCCTGTAACCGCATAAGCGCCGACCTGATGATATCGAGCACTCTGTGGGACTCCGATGAGTACGTGCCCGCTGAGCAGACCTACGTAAAGTTTGACCGCTGATGGCAGTGCATGAGCTTACCATGCGTGTGGAGCCCCGGGTGGCCTACACGCCCATGCTGCTTACTGCCGAGGTGAGCCGTCTGCTTGATGTGGACGCCAATGATGTCAGGCATGTGCATGTGAAGCGGCGCTCCATTGACGCGCGCCAGCGCAGGGTCATGGTCAATCTTACCGTGGAGGCCTACATAGGCGAGGCGCCCCGTGAGGGGGAGCTGTTCAGCCCGGTGGCTTACCGTGAGGTGCCCGGGGATGCGCCTGAGTGTGTGATAGTGGGCGCCGGGCCTGCGGGGCTGTTCGCTGCGCTGCGCCTCATAGAGAGGGGCATACGCCCGGTGGTGCTGGAGCGGGGCAAGGATGTGGACTCGCGCCGCAAGGACATGGCCATGATAGCGCGTGAGGGCGCCGTGGACCCTGACTCCAACTATTGTTTCGGCGAGGGGGGCGCGGGAGCGTTCTCTGACGGCAAGCTGTACACGCGCAGCAAGAAGCGCGGCTCTGTGGACAAGGTGCTGGCCATATTCCGTCAGCACGGTGCGCAGGAGTCCATTCTGGCCGATGCGCATCCGCACATAGGCACTGACCGCCTGCCTGAGGTGATAAAGGCCATGCGCCGTACCATAGAGCGGTGCGGCGGCAGGGTGCTGTTCGGCCGCAGGGTTACTGACCTGATGGTGGACTACGCCGCCGAGAGGATTGTGGGGGTAGTGACGGCAGCAGGCGAGGTGTTCCGGGGACCGGTGATTCTGGCCACGGGCCATTCGGCGCGCGATGTGTACCATATGCTGAAAGCCCATGGCGTGGCCATGGAGGCCAAGGGCATAGCCGTAGGGGTGCGCTTGGAGCATCCGCAGAAGCTCATAGATGCCATACGCTACCATAATCCGGGCGGACGGGGCAAGTATCTGCCCCCGGCTGAGTACACTATGCTTACGCGCGTGGACGGCAGGGGCGTGTACTCGTTCTGCATGTGTCCGGGAGGTGTGATTATCCCTGCGGCGAGCGCTCCGGGGCAGATGGTGGTCAACGGTATGTCGCCGTCCAGCCGAGGTACGCGCTGGGCCAATTCGGGCATGGTGGTGGAGGTGCTCCCCGAGGATTTGCCTGACTGCTATGAGGCGTTCGGACCTCTGCGCATGATGAAGTACCAGGAGGATATAGAGCGGGCTTTCTTTGATGAGGCCGGGGGCTCGCAGAATGCCCCTGCGCAGCGTATGGCCGACTTTGTAGGTGGGCGCCCCTCACGTGACTTGCCCGAAACGTCGTATGCTCCGGGCATACACCCTGCGCGGATAGACAGGCTGCTGCCTGAGCCTATAGCGCGGCGCCTCCGCAAGGGTCTTGAGGAGTTCGGGCGGCGCAGCCGTGGATTCCTCACCAATGAGGCTGTGCTGATAGGGGACGAGACGCGTACGTCGGCGCCTGTGAGGGTGCTGCGCCATGCGGATACGCTGGAGCATGTGCAGGTGCACGGGCTGTTTCCGTGCGGCGAGGGCGCGGGCTATGCCGGGGGCATAGTGTCGGCGGCCATTGACGGCGAGCGGTGTGCCGATGCCGTGGCATCATATCTGAGCAAGGATGCGGCCAAGGGCTGAGCGGAGCCACTGCCCTGAGGCTATGGCGGCTGCTGCGGCTTCCACGCTGCGGCGCATGGCGGCGTATCGGTCGGGGCTTACGCTGCTCAGAAGCGCGGGCAGATCGCGCAGAGTGTCTATGGTCAGGCCTATGCCGAGCTCGGTTACTATGGGTGCCAGCGCGGAGCGGCTCCATACTATCAGGGGCAGGCCTGCGCGGAGGTAGAATGAGCTTTTGTGGGGTGTGTTCAGGCGCAGGTATTCGCCGAAGCTCCCGGTGCATTCATCAAGCGAGGAGCCGTCCCATACTAATCCGAAGTGGCCCTGTGCATGGGCTATGAATGTGTCAGGGGGTGTGAATCCGTGTTCGGTTATCAGAGGTGCAGCCGGGGCGTAGCCGTGGCCCAATGTGCCGTACAGGTGCAGGGGTGTGTCTATGCCTTCCTTGTGCATGTGCAGCAGGAACGAGTTTTTGCGCATGTTGAGCGAGCCTGCGTAGGCCACGGAGTAGGGTGGCGTGTATTCCCCCCTGGGGGCGGGCTGTGCGTCCGACAGGTAGTCGTGCAGGCCTAATGCGGTGTGGCGTGTGGCCAGGCCGTGGCTCAGAAGCCAGCTTTCCATGGTGGGGTTTGTGGCTATTACCGTGTGGGCGTGGCCCAGGCGGCTTATCTCCTGCTCTAAGGTGAGGCGGCGGCGGCGGCATGAGCCGAGGTCGTGTATGAGGGCTACGGTGCGGGCTCCTCGCAGCCGGGCTATGCGGCATATGAGGGTGAAGTATTTCTTTACGGGGTATTGGAGCACTATCACATCGGACGGGCGCATGCGTAGGCAGGCGCGGAGCACGCCGGTGAGGTTGGCTGCGAATGTGCGGAGCTTGCCGCCGCCGTAGGTGCGCGGATGGCCTATGTTGACGGCTCCCATGGAGGCGAGTATGTCCTCGTAGTCCGATTTGGCTTTGTTGCCTGCCGATGTGCGGTCCTTGTATCGGCGGCTTATGTAGCAGAGGCGGCGTGCAGGGGGCATGGTGGCGGGGGCTTAGGAGCGTGATGTCTGCAGTCCGGTGGAGGATAGGGTCATCTCCACGAAGCGTGCGCGGGGGTTGGGTGCGTGGTCGGTGAGGCGGCGGCGTATGCGCAGGGCTGCCTCGGGGTCCTTGGCCACCATGTAGAGGAATCCGCCTCCTCCGGCTCCGGGGAGCTTGAGGCCGAGGGTGTAGTCCTTCACTTGGTCTATTATGGCGCGTACGGCCTGCGGGTCGGTGCCGGGGTCAAGGCTGCGGTTCTGCTCCCATGTGAGGCCTACGAGGCGTCCGTAGCGGTGGAACTGGCCGCTCTGTATGGCGTCGGCCATGTCCAGTGCGTGTTCTTTCATGGCTGCGAGCAGGCGCAGGTGAGGACCGGAGTTGAGGAACATGTTGCGCACTATCTCGGCGAGTATGCCTTTGGCTGTGCGTGTTATGCCTGTGTAGTAGAGCAGGTGGCAGGGGCGGTGTTCGGCCTCGGTGAATATCTGCTGCGGCAGCCAGCGTACCATGGGGTCCTGGCTTATGCCGGGTGCGGTCTGAAGGAGTTTCACTCCGGGGAGCACTCCGCCGTACTGGTCCTGCCAGCCGCCGCCTGTGGTGAGGAGCTGCTCAAGGGCCAGGGTACGGCGGCATATCTCGTGGCTGTCCCAGCCTAAGGAGCAGAAGTCGCTCAGGGCGCCGAGCACGGTGGATGCCAGTATGGAGCTTGTGCCCAGTCCGGAGCCTGCGGGCACTGCCGAGAGGAGGGTGATCTCTATGCCGCATCCGAGCTCCCGGAGCTGGCTGCGCAGGGAGGGGTAGGCGCGCGATGAGTATCCGGGGGCGAATCCGGCCAGCGTAAGGGCTGCCTTGGGTATGGAGAAGGGGGAGCCTACGGTGCGGTAGGCCGTGAGGGTGGCGTAGTCAGTGATTACCTCGGAGGCGCCCATGTCAATGGAGCGGAGCACTATGTGGGGCTCGGGGCAGGGCTTGATGAATGTCTGCAGGGGGGGCTGGCCGTTGAGCTCTACGGCTATGTTCACTACGCTGCCGCCTGAGCAGAGGGAGTAGGGGGGCGTATCGGTCCAGCCTCCGGCTATGTCTATGCGCAGGGGTGAGCGTGCCCACACTATCTGGTCAGGCATCACGCCCATGCGGGGCGTGGCGGGCTGTGCGGCGGCGCTGCCGAGTATGGTGCCTCGCAGTATGTCGAATGCCTGCTGCTGCTCGTGCTGTGCGGCGGCTTCTTCGTTCAGTAGGCGTGAGCGGAGCATGTGGGAGCGCATGCGTGTCATGGCGGGGGCTGATTCCGGCAGGGGCTCGGGGGCCGGGACTGAGAGGGCGGCCATGCGTGGGGTCAGGTCGGCGAGGTCCAGCTGGTAGAATACGCTCTTCTCGTAGTTGGCGGCCATCTGTCTGAGGTTTTCGGCCATGAACTCCTGGCGCTGTGCGGTGAGGCGCGTGAGGGAGGCTTGGGCGGTGATGTCGTCGGCCGACAGGCGGGGCAGCTGCTGCCATGTCTGCGCCATGGAGGTGTCGGCGGCTGAGGGGTCAGGGGCTGTCATCCACTGTATGAGCTTTTCGGCGGTGTCCATGCTGTCCGTGACGGGGTAGAGGGGTGCCTGCTGTATGTCATCGGCTCCACGGGTGGGCAGGGGTATGCCCCGGCGGCTGAACCACTCGGCCACGGGCTGCCCCATCCATGTGGTGGAGGGGTGGGCGAGGGCTCCGCGCATGGCGTCCGTCATGCCGTAGGGGCGTATGGCGTAGGCTCCGCCGGAGCCTATGGGCACCATGTCAAGGCACACTCCTGCGGGGAGGGTTATGTGCCAGCGGTTGCGCGGTATGCCTGTTATTACGTGGTGGGAGCTCAGGGACCATGTGGAGGGTATGTGGGAGTTTTCCACCCATACGTGGGAGTTGGCGGCTGTGAGGCGGTAGCCCATGGAGCTGTTCTGGGTGAACAGGGCGGGGTGGGGCTTTATGCGGTGGTGGAGTATCTGGCGCTGGTCCGCCACCTTGCTCTGCAGGGCCAAGGTGGATGATATGAGCTCCGCTGAGGTGCCGAAGTGGTAGAATTCGCCTCCTTCCAAGGGCAGTATGGCTACTGTGAGGGCGCTTATCTCGGCATCGGGACGTGGGGCTGAGGGGTGGCAGCCCAAGGCGCACCCGAAGTGCGAGTATAGGTCATAGTAGCCTATGGTGCCGTCAGGGGCTGTGGAGCGGCGGCTGAGCAGGTCCATGGCGCGGTCGCTCAGAAGCCACAGGCCTATGTCCATGAGGAAGTAGTGTGACTCGGACAGGGCGGCGAGCTGCTCCACGGTGGGTTTCTGAAGCATGAAGTCAAGCTCGAAGGGTGTGCGGCGGTCCAAGGCGAACACGCCGTGGTGGGTGGCCTGCGAGGCGTCGGTCCACAGCCCGTAGCACACTACGTCGGCCCCCTGAGGGGGCGCCGGGGCGGGGCGGTCAGTGTGTATGTACACATCGCCGCTGGCTATTAGGGTGTTGAGCCCCCGGGGGGCTTTGTGCATTATCTGTTCGTACAGGGGCATCTGGAGCGTGAGCAGTGTCTGCGCCACGCTCTGCCCCAACGCCCAGCGGAATATGGGCACGGGTGTGAGCGCCTTGCTCGTGACGGCGTAGGCGGGCAGGCGGCGGCTCTGTCCGCCGGCGTGTATTA
>JAMPBB010000002.1:0-7203 GCA_023666885.1 Muribaculaceae bacterium
TAGCATCTGTGTAGCACAACTATGTCAAAACGGGGCGTTTTCGTGGCATTTCAGGTCATACACCCAAAAACAGAAAACCCTGTAAGTGAACTACTTACAGGGTTTTCGCAATGGTTTTGGCGGAGAGGACGAGATTCGAACTCGTGGTAGGATTGCTCCTACGTCAGTTTAGCAAACTGGTGGTTTCAGCCACTCACCCACCTCTCCTGAGATGCGTACCTTAGCGGTTTGCGGTGCAAATGTAGGGAGTTTTTTGTAACTGTGCAAGTTTTGGGGCGAGAATTTGATGTTCAATTTTTGAGTTGGGGGGAGATATTGCCCATAAGCTATTTTTGAGCTATTTTTGCAGTGTTATGTCAGATGTGAAAAAGAAGAAAGCGGATAGGCCGACGCGGCCCGGGAAGGCGAATGTAGGGACGCGGCTCAGGCAGCGGAAGCTCCGTGTACTGATATGGGCCACGGTGGCTGTGGCTGTGTGCGGCGTGGCTATAGTGATGCTCCGCGTGAGCTACAGGGGTGAGGATGCTTGGGTGACTGTGCCGTCAGGCAGCAGCAATGAGGCTATAGCGGACTCACTCAGGAGTGCGCTTGGCGAGCGCGAAGGCGCCCGGGTGTACGGAATGTGGCGCGTAATGGGTGGCGATGCCGACAGGGCTGCGGGCTCGTACCGTGTGAAGCGTGGGCAGATGTCGCTGACTACGGCATGGCGGCTCCGACGCGGAGCGCAGACGCCTATAAGGGTGTCGTGGCAGGGCGTGCGTAACATAGAAGAATTGGCCGGCCGAATGGCGCGGCAGCTTGATTTCAGCCGGGCGGATTTCTTGGCGGCCTGTGATTCAATACTCCCTAAGGAGGGGTTTGCCCGCGAGGAGTATGCAGCCGCGTTCATGCCTGACACGTATGAGTTTTATCACACTACCTCGGCGGCTGTGGCGGTAAGGCGCATGCTCGAGTACCGTAATAAATTCTGGAACGATAAGCGCACGGCCAAGGCCCGAGAGCTTGGGCTGACTCCGGTGGAGGCATCAACATTGGCATCGATAGTGGAGGAAGAAACCGGTAAATGGGATGAGATGCCGGTGGTGGCACGGCTGTATCTCAACCGTTTAGAGCGCGACATGCCTCTGCAGGCGGATCCTACGGTGAAGTTTGCCGTAGGTGATGCATCGCTTCGGCGCATAACGGGCAAGCATCTGAAAGTGGCATCGCCGTACAATACGTATATCCACAAGGGGCTGCCTCCTGGACCTATACGCATACCATCGCGCAAGGTTATAGAGCGTGTGCTTGATGCGCCTGAGCATGAGTTCATATATATGTGTGCCCGTGAGGATTTTTCGGGGTACCATAATTTTGCATCGAGTTATTCCGAACATATGGCCAATGCAGCCCGTTATCAATCTGAACTTGATAAACGAGGAATACACTGATGACAGACATTAATGAATCACAATCCGGGGATCTGGAGGCCGTACGCGTATTTGACCAGGACTGGGAGGCGCATTTGGCCCAAGGGGCGCTTGAAGAGGCCGGAATACCTTCGGTGATAGACAATGCCATTATGGCGGCTACCATACCAATAGGATTCAACAGCATAGGCGGCGTAAGGCTCATGGTGTTCAGCCGTGATGCCGAGCGGGCGCGGGATGTGCTCAATCAAGGGGGCTTTCAGTAACCGAATCAAGCGCCTTAAGCTCTTCTTGGGCTTGATGAGGTGTGATGTCGCCATTGTCAGCCTTCATTATGATATATCGGTTATAGTAGGCCAGCAGCAGGGTGGTGAGTGGCAGTGCTATTATGAGCCCTATAAGTCCCAGCAGGCTGCCCCATATGGAGAGCGAAAGGAGTATGAGCGCGGGGTTGAGCCCCATGGCCTTGCCCATGATTTTTGGGGTGAGGAAAAAGTCCTGTATTATCTGCACCACGGCGTATACGGCTATGCATTCCCAGAATATGGTCCAGAAATCGCCTCCCCCACCGGCGGCATAGACAAGGCATAGCAGTGTGGTAGGGACTATGGATATGAGCTGGAGATACGGCACCATGTTCAGAAGGCCTATGAACATGCCGAGCACCACGGCCATAGGAAGCCCTATTATGAGGAATCCTATGCTGAACAGTATACCTACAGTGAAGGCCACAAGGGCCTGGCCTCGGAAGTAATGGTTCATGCTCCGCTTCAGGTCACGGCCTATACCGGCGGCTGTGGCGCGGTATTTGGGGGGTATCATGTGGTGGAACAGATTGCTCAGACGGTCATAGTCAATCATTATGAACACTACGTACAGCACCACTATGAACCAGCTGAATATGCCTAAGATAACGGATATGCTGCCGGTGATTATGTCCCACGTGGCGGAAAGCGTGTTCTCCACTATGCGGCCCCACTCAATGGTGGTGAGCATGTCTGAGAGCTTGTTGAAGTCGACGGTGCGGCGCAGGTAGTCATGAATTTCACGCGGAAGGAAGCGTATCTGATTCTGTGCCACGGCGTATCGGCGCATTATATCGGCCATCTGGTGTATCTCATCAAGTACCATGGGTATGAGGAAATATCCGAGCAGGCCTATGAAGAAAAGCGCTTCGAAAAGAGTGACAAAAATGGCCATGGCGCGCCCTTTGAGGTGGAGCAGGCGCCTGTTGTACTGTACGAAGGGCTCGAACATATAGGCTATGAGGCATGCCACGAAGAAGGGGAGCAGTACATCCTTCAGCACGTCAATGAGCCATAGGATTCCTAATACGGTGAGGGTGCCTATCACGAGGCGTACCACGCGGTCGAATGTATATGGGTTACGGTTGGGCATTTTGGGGTCAGTGAAATAATTTCGGCTTAAGGCCTACGAAATTACAAAAATATCCCGAAGAGTGGCTGAAAATGTGTAAATTTGTAGCCTAAACTAAAAAACTCTTACAAAAATCAATCATGACACAACAAGTCCAACAATTTCTTAACGACAAGGCTTGGGCCCGCTGGACGGCACTTATCTTGGTGGCGTCGATGATGTTCTTTGCCTATATGTTCGTTGATGTGATGTCACCTTTGCAGTCGCTGATAGAGACGCAGAGGGGATGGTCGCCCGATGCGTTCGGTTACTATGCGGGTGCCGAGTATATATTGAATGTGTTCGGCTTCCTTATAATAGCCGGTATAATACTTGACAAGATGGGCGTGCGCTTTACCGGTACGCTGTCAGCCTCGGTGATGGTGATAGGCGCCTGCGTTAAGCTTTATGCCGTGTCCGATGCGTTTCAGGGCACAGGGTTCGAGCAGTGGCTCGGCTCATGGTGGACTGCAATGCCCGGCAGCGCCAAGCTTGCGGCTCTCGGCTTCATGATATTCGGCTGCGGCTGCGAAATGGCCGGTATAACGGTATCGAAAACGTTGGCCAAATGGTTTGAGGGCAAGGAGATGGCCTTGGCTATGGGATTGGAGATGGCTATAGCGCGTCTGGGCGTGTTTGCCATATTCTCTATGTCGCCGCGTCTGGCCGATGCCATGGGTGGAGAGCCTACGGTAGTAACGCCCGTAGCGTTCTGCATGGTGCTGCTGTTTATAGGACTGATATGCTATATAGTATTCACGTTTATGGATACGAAGCTTGACAAGGAGCTCGTGGCTGCCCGCAAGGCTACGGCCGGGAGCGCGGATGATGAAGAGTTCAAGCTGGCCGATGTAGGCTTCATCCTGTCAAGCAAGCTGTTCTGGATCATAGCTCTGCTGTGCGTGCTGTACTATTCGGCCATATTCCCGTTCCAGCGCTATGCGGCCAATATGCTTCAGTGCAATCTTCAGATTTCGGCCACACAGGCTGCCGATATTTTCCGCTGGTTCCCCATGGGCGCTGTGGTGCTGACCCCGCTGCTCGGGGCATTCCTTGACCATAAGGGTAAGGGTGCCACTATGCTTATAGTGGGTGCCGTGCTGATGATAGTATGCCACCTGACGTTCGCTCTGCTGCTGCCGAAGTTCCCGAGTGCAGGGCTGGCGTTTACCGCCATAGTGATCCTTGGCATATCGTTCTCGCTTGTGCCGGCTGCGCTTTGGCCTTCAGTGCCCAAGATTATGGATGCCCGCTTCTTGGGGAGCGCGTACTCGCTGATATTCTGGGTGCAGAATATAGGCTTGGCCTTGTTCCCCATACTTATAGGTGTGGTGCTCACGGCTTCGAACCCCGGCATTACTGACCCTATGAAGTATAACTATACGGCTCCGATGCTGCTCTTTGCATCATTGGGCGTGCTTGCGCTGATATTCGGCATATGGCTCAAGATTCTTGATGCCAAGAAGCATTACGGACTTGAGAAGCCGAACATATCGGCTGATGAAGAGAAGACTGAATTGGACGGAAGCTTCTAAATGGAACCGATACAAGGACTTACTGATGCCGAGGTAGAGGCAAGCAGGCTTCAACACGGTATCAATGTACTCACTCCCGCCGCCAAAGAATCACTTTGGCGGCGTTTTGTTGACAAGTTCCGTGACCCGCTCATAATGATCCTGCTGGTGGCCGGCGCGCTGTCAGTGGGCATATCGGTGTACGAATACGCATACCTTGGGCATGGTGCCGGTGTGTTTTTCGAGCCGGCGGGCATATTCATGGCCATAATTCTGGCCACGGGACTTTCATTTTTCTTTGAGCTGAAAGCTGACCGTGAGTTTGCCATACTTAATCAGGTGAATGATGACGAGCCGGTGATGGTGGTGCGCTCAGGACGCACTCGCAGCATACCTCGCCGTGATGTGGTGGTGGGCGATGTAGTGATACTGAACACCGGCGATGAGGTGCCTGCTGACGGACGGCTCTTTGAGGCTGTGGCATTGAGCATAGACGAGTCCACTCTTACCGGTGAGCCTGTATGCCGCAAGACCACGGATCCGGTACATTTCGACCCCGAGGCCACATTCCCTTCGGACTATGCCATGCGCGGTACGCGCATAATGGAAGGGCATGGCGTGATGCTGGTAACAGCTGTGGGCGATGCCACCGAGAACGGTAAGGTGTACGAGTCGGCTCAGATAGATGACAGCGTTAAGACGCCGCTCAGCGAGCAGCTTGACCGTCTGGGCGCTCTCATATCGCGGGCATCGTACATAATAGCGGCATTGATAGTAGTGGGGCGCATCATTATGTACTTCACCGAGGTGCAGTTCGAGTGGATGTCGTTCATGGCCTATATGCTTCAGAGCTTCATGATAGCGGTGACGTTGGTAGTGGTGTCCGTGCCTGAAGGGCTTCCTATGGCTGTAACGCTGTCATTAGCCTACTCCATGAGGCGTATGCTGCGTACAAACAATCTGGTGCGCAAGCTGCATGCGTGTGAAACCATGGGCGCCGTTACCGTGATATGCACCGACAAGACGGGTACGCTTACGCAGAACCGTATGCAGGTGCGTGATGCTGACTTTAATGTGCCAGAACAGGACATGACCCTGGTATATGAGGGTATGGCCGTAAACTCTACGGCGCGGCTTGACAGGACTGAAGCCGGCGTGCCGCGAGTGCTCGGCAATCCTACCGAGGGCGCTCTGCTGCTGTGGCTTGACTCGCAAGGACAGGATTATGAACAGCTGAGGACTGATGTGACGGTGGAGGCGGAGCTGCCTTTCAGTACCGAACGCAAGTATATGGCTACCGTGGTGCGCCATGCTGACGGTACAAGGTATCTGTACATAAAGGGTGCGCCGGAAATAGTGAAGGCAATGTGTACGCCGGTGATAGGCTCTGATGATGCGGCTTTCAATGAAATGCTGCTCGGGTATCAGAGGCATGCCATGCGCACGCTTGGATTTGCGTATAGGAAGCTTGTAAAGGGTGATAGCCCTATAGCCGACGGCGCTCTCAGGCTGTATGGCGCCGTGACGTTTATGGGCGTTGTGGCCATATCTGATCCGGTGCGTGATGATGTGCCTGATGCGGTGAAGGAAGTGACCGATGCGGGCATAAAGATAAAGATAGTTACCGGCGACACTCCGGCTACTGCTGTGGAGATAGGGCGGCAGATAGGGCTGTGGCATGATGCGGCTGATGGCGAGAAGAACATCATAACCGGCACGGAATTTGCGGCGCTGACTGATGCCGAACTTCGGGATAGGGTGGAGGACTTCAAGATAATAGCCAGAGCGCGTCCGCTTGACAAGAAGCGGCTTGTAGGAGCCTTGCAGGCGCGTAATGAAGTGGTGGCTGTGACCGGCGACGGCACTAACGATGCTCCGGCGCTTAAGGCGGCTCAAGTAGGGCTGTCGATGGGCGACGGTACCTCCGTGGCCAAGGAGGCGAGTGACATTACTATTATAGACAATTCGTTTGCCTCAATAGGGCGTGCCGTGATGTGGGGACGCTCGCTTTACCGCAACATACAGCGCTTCATACTGTTTCAGATGACGGTCAATGTAGTGGCGTGCCTGATAGTGCTCATAGGGTCGTTTATGGGAATGCAGTCACCGCTTACCGTCACGCAGATGCTGTGGGTGAATCTGATTATGGACACGTTTGCAGCCATGGCATTGGCCTCGCTGCCTCCCACTGCCTCGGTGATGCGTGAAAAGCCGCGCTCGCGTACGGCTTTTATTATAAACGGAGCCATGTGGCGGTTTATAATAGTGGTGGGCGGACTGTTTTTCGTGGTGCTGTTTGCACTGCTATATTATTTGGAGCATACATCCATAACTGACCTCCGGCAGGTAGGACATGTGCCATGGCTGACGGCCAACAAGGGAATGAGTTCATATGAGCTGTCAGTATTCTTTACTGTTTTCGTGTTCCTGCAGTTCTGGAACATGTTCAATGCCCGGGCATTTGCCACCGGACGCTCTGCGCTGCACTTCAAGGACTGCGGCGGCTTCCTGTTTATAGCGGCAGCCATAATAGTGGGGCAGGTGCTTATAGTAAGCGTGGGCGGAGAGTTCTTCAATGTCACGCCTCTGCATATCAGTGATTGGGTTATCATAATATCCGGCACATCCATAGTGCTGTGGATAGGCGAGCTGATACGCCTCTTCAAGAAATAAGCTTAAGACAGTAATATAACAATGGCGCGCAGCCATCCGACCATCGGGGCTGCGCGCCTTGTGTTATAGCTATGAGTAGTTTCTTTCGGAAGGTGACTTATGCGCCTTTTACCTTGTCAACTATGGCCTTGAATGCGGCGGGATTGTTGAGGGCCAGGTCGGCGAGCACCTTGCGGTTGATTTCTATGCCT
>JAMPBB010000002.1:7303-32114 GCA_023666885.1 Muribaculaceae bacterium
TAAAATATATCTTTGGGGAGATGTAATCAAGGTTTTTTAAATGAAAGAGCCGTGGTGGAGGGTTAGCTGATGCGGCTCCAGTCTATGGCTTTGTTGAACAGGAGCTCCATTTCGCTGCGGAGCAGGGTGTGCTCGGGGCAGCGGAGGTCGGCATCGGAGTTTAGCACCGTTTCGGCCTCGCGGCGTGCCAGCATGAGTATCTGCCCGTCAGTGGCCAGACTGGCTATGCGCAGATCCACGGCCATGCCGCTCTGCAGCGTGCCCTCAAGGTCACCGGGCCCGCGCATCTTAAGGTCAGCTTCGGCCACGAGGAATCCGTCAGTAGTGGAGGTCATTATCTCAAGGCGCTTGCGCGTGGGCGCGGCTATGTTGTGGCGCGTCATGAGTATGCAGTAGCTTTGGTCAGCGCCGCGGCCCACTCTGCCTCGGAGCTGATGCAGCTGCGACAGTCCGAAGCGCTCGGCATTCTCTATCACCATTACCGAGGCATTGGGCACATTTACACCTACCTCTATCACGGTGGTGGCCACGAGTATGTCGGCCTTGTGTGAGGCAAACCGTTCCATCTGCACATCCTTTTCGGCCGGCTTCATCTTGCCGTGCACGAAGGCTACCTTGTATTGGCGGAAGGTGTCGCGTATCTGTTCGTATCCTTCCTCAAGGCTGCGCAGATCCATCTTTTCATTCTCCTTTATGAGCGGATACACTATGTATATCTGACGGCCGAGCTTCAGCTGGCGTGTTATGGCGCGATATACGTCAAGGCGGTGCTTGTCAGTGCGTAGCACGGTGGTGATAGGTTTGCGTCCCGGCGGGAGCTCATCTATTACCGACACATCAAGGTCGCCGTACAGGGTCATGGCGAGTGTGCGCGGGATGGGAGTGGCGGTCATGACCAAGATATGCGGCGGTGTTATGTTCTTGGTCCACAAGCGTGCCCGCTGGGCCACACCGAAGCGGTGCTGCTCATCGATTACTACGTAACCAAGGTCGTGAAACTGCACGTTGTCCTCTATCACGGCATGTGTGCCTATGAGTATGTGGAGTGAGCCGTCCATGAGCTGCGTATGTATGGTGCGTCGAGCTGAGGCCGGTGTGGAGCCTGTAAGGAGTTTCACGTTTATCCCTATGGGAGCCAGGAGTTTGTAGATGGTTTCAAAATGCTGGGTGGCCAGGATTTCGGTGGGAGCCATCATACAGGCCTGTGCGCCGTTGCCGAGTGCTATGAGCATGGTCATGATAGCCACGAGTGTCTTGCCGCTGCCCACATCGCCCTGGAGCAGACGGTTCATCTGGCGTCCGGAGTTCATGTCGGCTCTTATCTCCTTTATTACGCGCTTCTGGGCGCCTGTAAGTGGGAAGGGGAGGCATGTGTCATAGAACCGGCGGAACGGCTCACCAACGAGCGGGAAGCGCCATCCGTCGGCTTTGGCAGCACGTTTGCGCGAATATCGGAGTATGTTGAGCTGTAACATGAACAGCTCCTCAAATTTCAGGCGGAACCGCGCGCGTTGCAGCGTGTCGTTGTCCGGGGGCATATGTACGGCTTTCATAGCCTCGGCCTTGCTCATCAGCCCCAAGCGGCGCCGTAGTTGCTCAGGTATGGGGTCGGCTATCTGCGCTCCCCGGCCATCAAGCAGTGTGTGGATGAGGCCGAAAAGCGTGCGTGAGGATATGCCCCGGTTACGCAGCGTTTCAGTAAGCGGGTACACTCCCCGTAGTCCTATCACCGTTTCGGCCTCGGATGCACGGTCTATTTCCGGATGCGCCATGCTCCAGCGGCCTCCGAACTGTGTGGGCTTGCCGAATATCACATACTCTGTGCCTGTGCGGTAATTCTCACGTATCCATTTCAGGCGGCGGAACCATACTACTTCCATGGTGCTGGTGCCGTCGGAGAAAAGCCCTATGAGGCGTGTCTTGGCACCCTCGCCCATCACATTGAAGCTCACGAACCGCCCCTTTACCTGTACCATAGGCATTTCAGACGTGAACGATGCTATGGCGTAGAAGCGGGAGCGGTCCACGTAGTGCGAAGGGTAATGGAGCAGCAGGTCGGCAAACGTGCGTATGCCGAGTTCTTTTTCCAACAGCTTGGCCCGGGTGGGACCCACTCCCTTGAGATATGTTATTTCCGATTTTCGGAGATGCTGCATAGCAGTGCGGCTATTTCTAAGTCAGCAGGATGCGTTATCTTTATATTCACGGGGCTCCCTTCCACAAGGCGCAGCTCGCCGAATCCGGCGCTCTCCATTACGGAAGCGTCATCGGTAAACTCCGGGCGCCAAGGGAGTTCATATGCGCGTCGCAGCAGTGAGGCTTGAAACAGTTGTGGGGTCTGTACGGCCCGGTACCGGGTGCGATCCACGCTTTCCGAGCCATGTGCCGTGACCATGCGCAGCGAGTCAGTGACCGCTACGGCAGGGATGGCTCCGTGCGCACCGGACCTTACGGCGCCAAGCAGCCTATCCATTACCGGCTTCTCCACAAGGGGGCGTGCGGCATCGTGCACGGCTATCATTCCGGCTGACTGCGGCACGGCGGCAAGAGCATTGCGCACCGACTCCCAGCGCGTGCTTCCGCCTATTACGGTGGGCGGTGATGTGAAGCCGACCTCGCGGCATATGGTATGCCACATATCCATATAGTCACGGTGCATGGCTATGACCATGCCGGCTTCGGGTGCGGCCTTGCGCAGCCTGTCTATGGTATGCATGAGCACAGGGCGTCCGGCCAGTTCACAGAACTGTTTCGGAAGCTCCGAGCCGAATCGGCTGCCTGTGCCCCCGGCCACTATTATGATGCAAAGCTCCGGCATAGTGGTGGGTACGTCATTTCTTTTCGCCGAGCAGTGTGCGGTACTCAGCCGGATTGGTGATTACACGGAGCGCTTCGCGATATACGGGGTTGATTTCGTTGTACACGCGGTAGTACATCCCGTCATCGTACAGGTCGCGTCCTATCAGAGCCTTCATGGCTGTGGTAAGGGGCTTCATGCTTATGCGTAGCTGCTCTTCATTTGGCTTCACTCCGTCAGCCTCGGCCATAGTCACCACCTCCCGGACCATGTCAGGAGTTATGTCATAGCTCTTTATGAATGACTCGGTGGTGGGGTACTTCGAGAGTACGCGCCCACGGTTGTCATCAATGTATTTCATTACATATTTCACCACCACGCCTTTGGCTATGAGGTCACGGTAATAGTCACTGTAGCCGGTGGTGTCAACCGGCACGAAGAGGTCCGGTGTGATGCCGCCTCCACCGTATACGGGGCGATGATTACGCAGCGTGTAGAAGAGTTCGCGCGTGTCATTGTGTATGCTGTCAGCGCTCGACAGTTCGCCGTTCTCATAGCGGTGAAGTATGTCCTTGTGGTATTCCTCCTCGCCCTCGCCGTACGACTTCTGTATGCAGCGCCCAGAGGGGGTGTAGTAGCGTGACACTGTAAGGCGTATCATAGAACCGTCAGGCATGGGGAACGGGCGCTGTACCAGCCCCTTGCCGAAGGTGCGTCGGCCTACCACTATGCCTCGGTCATGGTCCTGGAGCGCTCCTGACAGGATTTCGGATGCCGAGGCTGAATACTGGTTGACCATCACCACCACGCGGCCTTTGCCCATGGCGCCGTTTTTCTCGGCACGGAAGTATGCCGGATTATTGTTGAGCCCTTTGGTGTAAACGAGCAGGTCGCCCTTGTTGAGGAACATCTCGGCCAGGTCAGTGGCGGCGCTCATGTAGCCCCCGCCATTGTCCTCAAGGTCTATGATAAGATCGGTCATGCCTTCCCTGCGGAGCGCGGCCATAGCTTCGGCCACTTCCTGAGGAGTGCTCTCGGCAAAGCGTGATATGCGTATGTACCCTACACCGGGAGCGGCCATGTATGAAGCGTCGACGCTGTAGATAGGTATGTCATCGCGTGTGACAATGAACTCTATCGGTTCCTTGACGCCCTTGCGCATAACGCTGAGCTTCACCTTGGAGCCTTTGGGGCCGCGCAGATGTTTCATTACCTCGGTGTTACGCATCTTGCGTCCGGCGAGCACAGTGTCGTTGGCGGCTATGATACGGTCGCCGGCCAGTATGCCTACACGTTCGGAGGGACCGCCGGCTATGGTCTGTATCACATATACGGTGTCAGTGGCCATGTTAAACTGTATGCCTATGCCGCTGAAGTTGCCTTGGAGCGGTTCGTTGAGCTCGCGTGTCTCCTCCGGGTTAGAGTAAGCCGAATGGGGGTCAAGCGTCTTGAGCATGGCCACGATGGCTTCCTCCACTATGTGGTCAGGCTTCACGGAGTCCACGTAGAAGTTTTCTATGATTTTTTCAGCAAACTGAAGTTTCTGTACCGGAGTGAAATGCTGGGCCGATACGTGCAATACCGCCGTAGCAAGCAGTATGATAAGGGAAAGTGCTATTTTTCTCATTTTTCGGATGTTTTTTCTGAAGGTATGAATGGGGTCACGTCAAAGCCATACGAGGACAGCTCTCGGACCATACTCGAGCTTAGGGCTGCAAGCTCAGGGCGTGCGGGTATGAATACCGTTTCAAGTCCGGGGGCTATCATGGCATTCGTGTCGGCAAGGGTGCGCTCGTACTCGAAGTCGGCCACGGAGCGCACTCCGCGCAGCAGGAATCGGGCGCCGGTAAGCTTGGCCGCATCGGCGGTGAGGCCGTCCCAGATCATGGCGTCGGCATTAGGCAGATGCTCTATGGCCCGGAGTATGGCACAGAGGCTTTCCTCAGCGTGTGCCGCAGGCTTGGAACTGTTGATGCCTATAACCACTATCACGCGGTCAAACAGGCGCAGCCCGCGCCGGAGTATGTCAAGGTGCCCTATGGTGAAGGGATTGAATGAGCCGGGAAATAGAGCCACGCGCTCACCCGGGGCGGCGGGGTCAGGATATTTGCGAGTCATCTTCTACCACAAGGTTTTCAATAATAAAATTCTGACGCTCGGTGGAGTTCTTGCCCATGTAAAAGCGGAGCAGCTCGGACACGCCGTCCTCCTTGTGGAGCGAAACGCGGTCAGCCCTCATGGCAGAGCCTATGAATCCTCGGAACTCATCGGGCGAGATTTCGCCGAGGCCTTTGAATCGGGTTATCTCGGCGTTGGTGCCAAGCTTGTTTATGGCTGATATGCGCTCCTCATCGGAGTAGCAGTAGTAGGTGTCATCATCATCCTCCGCTGTGCGGCGGCTGCCGTGGCGCTTGGACGTCTTCTTGTTTCGCACACGGAAGAGCGGTGTCTGTAGGATGTACACGTGCCCTTTCTTGACCAGATCAGGGAAGAACTGGAGGAAGAACGTGAGCAGGAGCATGCGTATGTGCATACCGTCAACATCGGCATCGGTGGCTATGATTACCTTGTTGTAGCGCAGATTGTCAATGCTCTCTTCTATATTGAGGGCTGCCTGGAGCAGATTGAACTCATCGTTTTCATACACCATTTTCTTGGTCTTGCCGTAGGTGTTTTTCGGCTTACCGCGCAGGGAGAACACGGCCTGTGTCTCGACATTGCGTATCTTGGTTATGGATCCGGCGGCGGAATCGCCCTCGGTTATGAATATGGATGATTCAAGTTTCTTATCGGGATTGCCCTTGACATCGTTGAGATGTATGCGGCAGTCGAGGAGCTTCTTGTTGTGGACGTTGAGCTTCTTGGACTGTTCGCGGGCCTTCTTGGTAATTCCGGCCATGGCCTTGCGCTCGCGCTCGCTGTCCTGGATTTTGCGCAGCATTACCTCGGCTGTGGCCGGCTCACGGTGCAGATAGTCATCAAGCTCCTTTTTCAGGAAGTCGCCCACGAATTTGGCTACGGTAGGTCCGTCGGGGCCAATGTCGCGGGAGCCGAGCTTGGTCTTGGTCTGGCTTTCGAACACCGGCTCCTCCACGCGTATGGATATGGCTGCCACCACGCCGTTACGTATGTCAGAGTATTCGAAGCCCCCCTTGCCGTAGAAGTCCTTTATGGTGCGTGACATGGCCTCCTTGAAGGCTGTGAGGTGGGTGCCGCCCTGTGTGGTGTGCTGTCCGTTGACAAACGAATAGTACTCCTCGCCATACTGTTGGGCGTGGGTTATGGCTATCTCTATGTCCGGCCCTTTCAGGTGTATTATGGGGTAAAGCGGTTCGCCGGTCATGGTGTCGCGCAGCAAGTCGAGCAGGCCGCCGCGTGACAGGTATCGCTTGCCGTTGAACGTTATGGTCAGGCCGGTATTGAGGTAGGTATAGTTCTTGATCAGCGGCAGAATGAATTCATCGCGGTAATGATAGTCGCGGAACAGGGCGTTGTCAGGGGTGAACTGCACGAAGGTGCCGTTGGGTTCATCCGTCGGGCTTACGGGCAGTTCGGTGACAAGATTACCGGCGCTGAAACGGGCTTCCTTCATCTGTCCGTCACGGAAGCTGCGTATGAGGAAGTCGGTAGACAGGGCGTTGACCGCCTTTATGCCCACACCGTTGAGCCCTACGGACTTTTTGAACGCCTTGCTGTCATATTTGCCGCCTGTGTTCATGCGTGATGCGGCTTCCACGAGCTTACCGAGAGGGATGCCTCGGCCATAGTCGCGCACAGTGACGGTGGTTTCCGTTACCTCCACTGTGAGCTGGCGTCCGAACCCCATCATGTATTCATCAATGGAATTGTCCAGCACCTCCTTGAGCAGCACGTAGATGCCGTCATCAGGGTTTGAGCCGTCGCCAAGTTTGCCTATATACATGCCCGGGCGGCGGCGTATGTGCTCATTCCATTCAAGGGTCTTTATGTCATCCTCAAGGTATTGAGCCGAGTCAGATATGATGTCGTGTAGATTTTCGTCGGTGAATTCGCTCATAATATGCTTCAATAACCCACAAAGATAATAAAAAGTTGGTGAATTTCGCTTAATGGATCCATCGTTTTTTTCAATGGTGTCAGCGGGGCGCATTACGGGAGCCGATTTGGTACGGTGCAGTGATTTGACAGTGCGTTTTTTCTTGCGAAGTGAAGTGTGAGTGTGTTTCATAAAGTTGGATGTGTGTTTCATGAGTTAAAAATATTTTTGTGCAAAGATAAGCCGCAAATGGGGCGTAGTGGTGACTAATTTGTCACATTTGCATTTGTATTTATGGACATGTGAACTTTCCGGTGCGGCATCTTGTTATATAACCGAACACACAAAAAACTAATATTATGGACTGTAATAAAGAAAAACGTTCATATCACTTCAGCGTAACCGAGGTGGTAGACGGCAAGATTCAAGATGTAATGAGTTTTAACTTTGGCGGCCATCATGACCTGGCTGCTCTGGCTGCCTTGGCAGAGAGCAAGCAGGGCCTGACCGAGAAGCACGCACGTGAATTGGTATTGGGCATGCGACTGCTGCATCATGCATTGAAGAAATATCCTGACAATGCTGATTTTGCCGCTTTCCTTACTCAGCTCAATGACTTCAAGCACAAGCTTAAAGGTTGCGACTGCAATAAATAAGCCACCTCGCTCAGAATGATATCAAATCAGGCGCCAAGTACAGCACTCGGCGCCTGATTTGCGTCAGCACGTTCCGACTGGCAAGACTTATTACCAATGGGTTGTAAAAAGTCAACAACCTGTTGACTTTTTTCGGAGAACAAACATCTGACGGATCTTTATCAATGTCGTATTCCTTCGTAAATATTCCGGATTATGCCGGTCAACTGAATTTTTACGTTTCAGCAGTAGATCATCTTTTACGTGGTCCGGGGCGGGGCCGTGATGCGGAGGCCGGTGTGGCAGGCAAGGGAGGGAGATTTCTTGGTGCGTTAAATATGGTTAATAAATTGGGGGGGGTAAATTATGCCTACATTTACGGCTTATTATCAAGTTAGTGTTTTATTCCTCAATTATTTACCAATTTAAAATCACATGAAGAGAATTTTTACATTAGTGCTTTCGGGGGTGTTACTGTGTATGGGTAATGCCAAGGCGGAGGATCCGGAGTATGTTGATATGGGTACATCAGTTTTATGGGCTACACAGCCTCTTGGCGTTGACGCTGATAATCCCTATGGTAGCCTGTACACATTTGGAGCACCCAAGCCATATCCCGGCGTGTCCTATTATGCTCTCAATCGCTTTGACGTAGATGAATGGGGTGGCAATCCGGAATGTGATGCTGCCACAGCTGCTTATGGCAAAGGTTACAGCACACCGTCAAAAGCCCAATTTGAAGAGCTGTTTAAGGTGTGCGATTACACAAGCACTTTCGACCACACATTGGGCCGTAAAGTGATAACCCTGACTTCAAAAGTGACGGGTAATAAAATTGAAATTTACGGTGCCGGATACAATTCTTTCATGAACGACCATACCTCTTCGGGCGATTTGTATCTTTTCACATCGTCAGGCGAAGCAAATACTGACGTGACCGGTTACTATTTTTCCTCTACCGCAGCATTTTATCAGGGATTAGAAAACTCCATTCTGAAGACGGAGTACGCTACATCCTATGCCTATCAGATACTTCCGGTGTTTAACGCTGATGATGTGGTGAAAGCTTCAGGTATAAAACTCAATGCATCCGAGATGAAACTTACAGTGGATGAAACCGTGGTGCTTACGGCAACTGTAGAGCCTGCGGACGTAAGTAACGGTGCTGTGGTGTGGAGCTCTTCTGATGAATCCGTGGCAACAGTGTCGGCGGAGGGGGAAGTGCGCGGCATAGCCCCCGGAGAATGCACCATTACTGCAACTACAGCCGATGGGACGGACCTCTCGGCTCAATGCACACTGACAGTAATTCAAAAGACAGCCGGCATGAGGAGCGTTGACTTAGGCCTGAGCGTGCTTTGGGGCGACTGTGAAATAGGGGCAAGTGATTACACTGAAGCCGGCACATACTATGCCTGGGGAACGGTGGACAATGCCAACAATTATACCGGTGCCGTAGGATCGGCTTATCTGCCTGAAAACTTCACTGAGGATTGTACCGGGGTGCTCCGTGACCCGTCGGATCCCACCAAGGCCTACGATGTGGCCCGCGAAGTGCTTGGCGAGGGGTGGCATACACCGTCGCGTGCCGAATGGGATGAGTTGATAGCTAACTGCACCATGACTTCCGAAAGGGTCAATGGGACTGTCCATTATTGCATCAAATCCAAGCTTAACGGCAACAGTATCTACTTTACCGGTCACGGCTATGTGCGCGAAACGTCAGCATCGCCCTCAATGAGTACAAGTGTCATTCTGCAAAATTCCAGTGCGGTGGGTGAGAACGGTATCTATCCGGCCATTTATTTTGCTTCGCCAAATATAAGGACAATGGACAGATATTGCTTCTGGCTTATTCCCATTCGCCCGGTATATAAAGTATCGGATTCGGCTATTGACTCAGTAGTGACGGACGGTGCTTCGGCTGACGGTAAGTTTGACGTGTACAATATCATGGGGCAGCGGTTGCTGCAGTCGGTGGACTACTCTGATGCCTGTGGGCGTCTGCGCTCAGGAGCCATATATATCTTTGTGGGTGCCGACGGGCACCGCCTCAAAGTGGCGCTTTGATAGCCCCATTGTGTAACATATCAGGCCGGGAAGCATCGCTTCCCGGCCTGTTTTCATTTGGGCTAACCGATTCAGATATTTGATGGCTTGACAAACTCAGCAATTTTCTCTTCTACGTCCATTTTCAATCTGGGTATATGGCGTAAAACTAACCCCCAAAGAAATTCTGTCTCAACTTTCTCGTAAGAATGAATTATTCGATTACGCGTGGCAATTATTGCTCGAGCATTGGGAATTGAGAAATCCGGTTCACGTTTTAAAATACGATTTATGGCTTCGCCCATAATTTCAACTTTCCGTTCTATTGCGCTAATCATAAGGCGGTCGTTTGAAAAAACATCAAAACGTTTTGGGTAGTTTACAAAGAATTGCTCTACGTCCATACAAGCCATATGTACATCTTCAAGGTATTTCAAAATATATTCATCCATATATAGCTTGCTTTGTGCGATTTACGTTATTTATGAAGTATTTGTTTTTCAGACTGCTGCCCACCACTAAATCTACTTTTCTTTTTAAGAGCAGTTCTAAAGAATCCTGAAAGTCAAAGAAATTTGTTACATAGTCAAATCCATTTGGATTGTCGCGATCATAGTCCTCAAAATCAACAAGCATATCCACATCGCTATCATCAGTGAATCTGTCTGTGAGAATGGATCCAAAGACTGCAAGGGTTTTGACCTTATGCTTATGGCATAGGTCCATAATTCGCTGGAGATTCAGTTCAATAAGTTTCATATCCGCAAATATAGTTATTAACTTTGAGTAATAAACGCGTGTTTAGTTGAAATCGTTTGAATATGTCTAATTTTAAGCATATTATATGAGCCTGAATTTAGTGGTAGAAAGGGAAAAACAGGCAGCCGTCCCCGGGTGGGTGGGGTGGCTGCCTGTGTGGAGTGGAGCGGCAAACGAGGCTCGAACTCGCGACCCTCAGCTTGGGAAGCTGATGCTCTACCAACTGAGCTACTGCCGCATGTGGTGCGCTTGTGTGAGTGCGCGTTTGATGATGCAAATGTACATCCTTTTTCTGAATTGGCAAAGGAATTAGTGTGATAGATTTTGAAGTGTCAGGGATAAAAGTTAATTTTGCATAAAAGAATATTATGCAAAAGGTACGTCCAAAGAAGGCTTTGGGTCAGCATTTCCTGACCGATATGAACATAGCGGAGCGTATAGCGTCCACACTCGATGACTATAAGGGTGTGCCGGTGCTTGAGGTAGGCCCCGGTATGGGTGTGCTAACGCGTTTCCTGCTTGATGCCGGCCATATGGTGAAGGTGGCTGAGATAGATGGAGAGAGCATAGAATGGCTCCGGGCCAATTTCACTGACCTGCCGGAGGCTGACATAATGAATGCCGACTTTCTGAGGATGAAGCTTAACGATGTGTTTCCCGATGCCGGGAAGATATGTGTGATAGGTAACTATCCCTACAATATATCATCGCAGATATTTTTCCATGTGCTCGACTACAAGGAGATAGTTACGTGCTGCTCGGGGATGCTCCAGAAGGAGGTGGCTGAGCGCATAGCGGCCCGGCCGGGCACGAAGGCGCGAGGCATACTGAGCGTGCTGCTGCAGGCGTGGTACGATGTGGAGTACCTCTTTACGGTAGATGAGCATGTGTTCAATCCGCCGCCAAAGGTAAAGAGCGGAGTGATACGCTTGCGACGCAATGACGTGACTGACTTGGGGTGCGACTGGCGGCTGCTGCGTTCGGTGGTGAAGACCACTTTCGGACAGCGGCGCAAGACTATACGCAATTCTGTGCGCGGCATGCTGGCTCCGTGCAGTCCTATACCTGACTCTCCGCTTATGGCTATGCGGCCTGAGCAGCTGAGTGTGCAGCAGTTTGTGGAGCTGACAAATATAATATCATCACATCGTAAGGAGGCTTGACTATGAAAGAATTCACTCCTGAATATTTGGACAACATAAGGGCTATTATAGCCCGGCATGATGAGGAGGCGGCCCGCCGTGAGCTTGCCGACCTGCACCCTGCTGATATAGCCGAGCTTTACAAGGACCTTGACCTCGAGGAGGCAGAGTACCTGTATCAGCTGCTGGATGATGACACGGCTGCTGATGTGCTGATGGAGCTTGATGAGGATGACCGCCGCAAGCTTCTGCATGACATGCCGGCTGAGAAGATAGCCAAGCAGTTCATAGACCACTTGGACACGGATGATGCCGTAGACATAATACAGGAACTTGATGAGGAGGACCGTGACAAGATCCTGTCGCACATAGATGATGTTGAGCAGGCGGGCGACATCATTGACCTCCTGAAGTACGATGAGGACACTGCCGGCGGCCTTATGGGCACCGAAATGATAGTGGTGAACGAGAACTGGAGCATGCCGGAGTGTATCAAGCAGATGCGTATGCAGGCTGAGGACATGGATGAGATATACTACGTGTATGTGGTGGACAATGATTATCGCCTGCGTGGTGTGCTTCCGCTCAAGGAGCTGATAACGCATCCATCGGTGTCGAAGATAAAGCATGTGATGGAGGCCGACCCTGTGGCCGTGAGGGCCGAAACGCCCATAGATGAAGTGGCGCTCGACTTCCAGAAGTATGACCTTGTGGCCATGCCGGTAATAGACTCCATAGGGCGCCTGTTAGGCCGCATAACTGTGGACGACGTGATGGATGAGGTGCGAGAGTCAACGGAGCGTGACTATCAGTTGGCATCAGGTCTGTCAAGCGATGTGGAGAGTGACGATACGCTCTTCACCCAGACCAAAGCGCGCCTGCCGTGGCTGCTGATAGGTATGCTTGGCGGCATAGGCAACTCTATGATACTCGGCAATTTCGAAACCGGTATAGCCGCTGACCCCACATTGGCTCTGTTCATACCGCTCATAGGCGGTACGGGCGGTAACGTGGGCACACAGTCGAGCGCTATAGTGGTGCAGGGGTTGGCCAACGGATCCATGGATATACGCAATTCACTCTCGCAGTTGGCCAAGGAGCTTGGCGTGGGGCTGATAAACGGCTGCATTATATCGCTGCTGGTGTTCATATATAACTTCTTTGCTTTGGGCGGCGCGCAGGTCACCACGGTGTCAGTGTCGCTCTCGCTTCTGGCAGTGGTGCTTTTCGCGTCAGTGTTCGGTACATTCGTGCCACTGACGCTTGAGCGGCTTAAGATAGACCCGGCCTTGGCCACGGGACCGTTCATATCCATAACCAATGACATTATAGGTATGGTCATATATATGTCCATCAGCACTATGCTGCTTACATCATTGGCTTAGTTATGGTGATACCCGGGCGTACGGGAAGCGTGAATGCGGAAAAGAGCCCGGTGGGCTCGCTGTTGTACCGGACGTGGTACCGTTCAGACCCGAGGGCCTCTGCTATGGTGAATGTGGCGGTGTTGACGCTATAGCCGTCAGGGGAGGGGACTATGCGCTCCTCTATGGACAGGTCAAAGCCTATGCGTGTTATGGCCAAAGCCACGGATGCGCCTGAAAGTAAACCACTGTAGCCTCTGCGTGTTATGGTTAGAGAGCAGTCATCGTTGACGCAGACTGTAATGGAGGCTTCGGTGGCCGGAGTGGAGCTGAGGGTGCCTTGGCTGAACATGGTCAATGCCGGCCCGCGGCCAGGCCTGCGGGCGCAAAGCCCTATCACGGCAGCAGCCAGAAACGAGGCTATGACATAGAACTCTACTCCATGAATGAATGATGACAGAATGACCATATATGGACAAAAATACTAAGTTTTTTATATAACGTTTAACTATTATGAGAATTAAATTCAATTTGTGGGCATTGGCGGTGCTGGCCGTACTGCTTCTAAGCCCGTCAGCTCTTTCAGCTCAGGATGTAAAATGGGTGCTTGACTGGGAGGACAATTTTGACGGCGACAAGCTCAACACTGACGTGTGGGGCCGGTGTACACGCGGCAAGAATGACTGGAACAGGAACATGTCGGCGCGTGAGGATCTTGTAGAGGTACGTGACGGGGTGCTTATACTTAAGGGTATAAAGAATCCGGATACAGCTGCGGACAAGGCTCCGTATCTGACCGGTGGCGTATGGACCAAGGGAAAGAAATCGTTTGAGCCGGGCCGTATGGAGGTGCGTGCACGCCTGTACGGTGCCAAGGGTGCATGGCCGGCTATATGGATGCTTCCGGCAGACACTACCATAGGATGGCCCATGGGCGGTGAGATAGACATAATGGAACGACTGAACAACAATCATATAGTGTACCAGACGGTACACTCCTACTATACTCAGGATCTGGGCATAAACGAACCGCCTCACGGAGGCACTGCGGCTATAAACCGTGATGAGTTCAATGTGTACGGCGTGGAGGTACTACCGGACAAGGTAGTGTTCAGCGTAAACGGTAAGCATACGTTTACTTACCCTAAGATAAAGACTGACAAGGAGGGCCAGTATCCCTTCTATATACCCATGTATCTGCTCATGGATATGCAGCTCGGCGGTCAGTGGGTAGGTGCTGTGGATGATAATGACCTGCCTGTGAAGATGGAAATAGACTGGGTGCGGTACTATAAACCGGCCAAGTGATGTAAGGATAACAGCGATGACACGGAGCACGTGCGGCTTGAACTTTTGCAGAGCCGCACGTGTTTTTTTCATGCATCCGTACTTCAGCGAAGCGCGAGTGCACATATGTGAAATAATCAAACAGTATTAACACCAAATCAACTATTTTCATGGAACTTCTCAACTGGTTCGTGCAGGTGTGCCGTGACAATCCGTCGATTCCACTGTTCCTTACCATAGGTGTAGGGTTCTGGGTGGGTTCGCTGAAGTATAAGGGATTCTCGCTCGGCACTGTAACATCCGTGCTTCTCGTGGGTGTGCTGGTAGGGCAGATGGATATATCCATACCGGGGCCTATCAAAAATGTGTTTTTCCTGATATTTCTTTTTGCCATAGGCTACAGCGTGGGTCCACAATTTTTCCGTTCGCTTAAGGGCGAGGGGCTGAAGCAGGTTTTCTTCGGAGTGGTGATATGTATGCTGTGCCTTATAGTAACGTGGATCACCGCCAAGATTATGGGCTACAATGTAGGCGAGGCTGTGGGACTGTTCTCAGGCGCCCAGACCATATCGGCAGTAATAGGAGTGGGCTCTGACACTATGAACACGCTCGGGGTGAGTGCCGCACAGAAAAAGGAGTGGCTTGATATAATACCGGTGGCCTATGCCGTATGCTACGTGTTCGGTACCATAGGATCGGCATATATATTAGCTAATCTCGGGCCGGCCATGCTCGGCGGCATCAAGAAAGTAAAGGCTGATACGGCGGCTCTCGAGAAGGAGATGAATGAAAGTTCCATAACATCAGATCCGGCTTATATAGAGGCTAACCGTCCGGTAGCCTTCCGTGCGTATAAGGCTGAGGCTGAATATTTCGATACTCCGCGTGCAGTAAAGGATATAGAGAGCTATCTATTGGGAAACGGGCGCCGACTCTTCGTGGAGCGTGTGCGTACTGACGGCAAGATAAATGAAGTGACTCCCGACCTGGTAGTGCACAAGGGCGATGAGATAGTGCTCAGCGGGCGCCGAGAGTTTATAGTGGGCGATGAAAGCTGGATAGGCGATGAGGTGGTGGATGCTGATCTGCTCAACTTCCCCGTTGAACAGCTTCCTGTCATGGTGACTAAAAAGACCGTGGCCGGTATGACCGTGGATCAGCTCAGAGCTCAGAAATATATGTACGGAGTATCCATTAAGAGTATAGACCGCAGCGGTGTGGAGATACCGGTATTTGCCAAGACGGTGCTTCAGGCCGGTGACTCGCTGACTCTGCTCGGACTGGCTTCGGATGTGAACGAGGCAGCTCCAAAGATAGGTTATGTGGACCGTCCCACCACAAAGTCGGACCTTATACTTGTGGGCTTGGGCATATTCGTGGGCTGTATCATAGGCGTGCTTACGCTTAAGATAGGTGACGTGCCTGTAAGCCTGAGCACCAGTGGCGGCGCGCTCATATCAGGGCTGGTATGCGGATGGCTCCGCGCCAAGCATCCTACGTTCGGCCGTATTCCTAAGGAGGCTGTGTGGGTTATGAATAATCTGGGCCTGAACATGTTTATAGCAGTGATAGGTATCACCTCGGGACCGTCGTTTGTGAGCGGTATAGAGCAGATAGGTATATCCATGTTCGTGTGCGGTATAATATGTACGTCCGTGCCTCTGATATTGGGCGTGCTGATAGGAGCCAAACTGTTCAAGTTCCGTCCGGCCATAAATCTCGGATGCTGTGCAGGCGGACGTACCACCACGGCATCGCTCGGAGCCATTCAGGACGCACTCGGCAGCTCGCTTCCGGCCATGGGCTATACAGTGACCTATGCCGTGGGCAATACCATGCTGATCCTAATGGGTGTGGCCTTGGTACTGATGATGGCTTAGGCAGCACACGATGCCTGTAAAATACATATATAAGAACAATACACATTACGTAATATAACATACTGATATTATGACAAACAAAACCGCTGAGAACCGTGACTATGAGAAACAACTCTCACAGATGAGTCCGTTTGAAATCAAGAATAAGCTGATAGAGATGGCTCAGGCCGATGCACGTGAATCGACTGCCACATATCTTAATGCCGGGCGCGGCAACCCTAACTGGATAGCCACATATCCGCGTGAGGCTTTCTTCCTGCTCGGAAAGTTCGGTATAGAGGAGTGCCGCCTTGTGGCTGACAATGCCGTGGGCATAGCCGGCATACCTGCCGTGAAAGGGTGCGGCGAGAGGTTTGAGAAGTTTCTTGACTCACATAAGAAGGAATCGGGAGCCGATTTGCTCCGATGGACTTATGACTATCTGGTGAATAAGTATGACTGTGATCCTGACACTGTGGCTCATGAATTTGCCGAGGCTGTGATAGGCGACCAGTATCCTACGCCTGACCGCATACTGCGCACTACTGAAACTGTAGTGCAGGACTATCTGCGGTTAGTGATGGGCGGCGGTCAGGACAAGGCCGTGTATGACCTCTTTGCCACCGAGGGCGGTACGGCCGGCATGTGCTATGCCTTTGACTCCATACAGGAAAACTTCCTGATAGACAAGGGCGATAAGATGGCTCTGATGGTGCCTGCGTTTACTCCGTATATAGAGATACCTCAGCTGGACCGTTTTGACTTTGACGTGGTTAACATCAATGCCAGCAAGGTGCAGTATGACGGCTATCACACATGGCAGTATCCGGCACAGGAGATAGACAAGCTGCGTGACCCGAAGATAAAGCTTCTGTGCATAACCAACCCGAGCAATCCGCCGAGCTATACGCTGGCGCCTGAGGTATTGGAGCAGTTAGTGGATATAGTGAAGACTGACAATCCGAACCTGATGATAGTGACCGATGACGTGTACGGAACGTTTGTCAAGGACTTCCATTCGCTTATGTACAAGCTGCCTTATAACACCATGTGCGTATATTCATTCTCGAAGTATTTCGGTGCTACGGGATGGCGCTTGGCGGTTTGTGCCATAAGGCAGGATAATGTGTTCGATCATCTGATAAAGGAGCTCCCGGAAGAAAGGACCAAGGCTCTGGCCAAACGTTACGGATCGCTCACGCTGAATCCTGACGGCATTAAGTTTATAGACCGCATGGTGGCCGACAGCCGATTGGTGGCACTGAACCATACCGCCGGACTGTCCACGCCGCAGCAGATGCAGATGACGCTTATGGCAGCATTTGCGCTGCGTAACAATGCGGAGCAGGGCAACAGCTATCAGGACACCATGCGCCATACCATTAATGACAGGCTGAATGCGCTGTGGTCCACCACGGGCTTCACTCTCCTTGTGGATCCGCTGCGTGCCGGATACTATTCGGAGATAGATATCATGATATGGGCCAAGAAGTTCTATGGCGATGACTTTGCGGAGTATCTGAAGACCAATTATGAGCCGCTTGACTTTGTGATACGCCTGGCCAATGAAACGGCTGTGGTGCTTCTGAACGGTGACGGTTTCGACGGGCCGGCATGGTCCGTGAGGGCATCGCTTGCTAACCTGAATGAGAGTGACTATCTGAAGATAGGTACTGCCATAAGGAGCATACTTGAGGATTATCACAAGCGCTATGAGGCCGAGGCCAAGAAGCAGTAGGCTGCGTAATGTGAATGAATAAAGGCACCCGCCGCAATCCGTTAATGAGTACGGTAGCGGCGGGTGCGTTGTTTTTGGTTTATATACCGTCAAGAGGCCGGATATGTCAGGATGCTTCCTGTGCTACCTCTTTACCTCGGTTCTTGGCTTTGTTTTTGTTTTTTGTGGCCGATGATTCGATGTCTTTTTCTTCCTTGAGGTCTATCTCGTTCTTGTCCTTGTCTATGACCTTGTATTGCAGATATGCAAGTGACTCGTCAGGGAGCACCTTGAATTTGCGTCCGAGCTCCATGCGCCATTTTCGGTAAGTGGATACGAGCCCTTTCTTTATATATGCGTCCACGAAAGGATGGACGTACATGATGAAGCCGGTCTGATGCAGGTCGTTGACAAGATATTCGAGCTTTTCGCGCAAGGTGTCAGTGAACAGCAGCGATGGCTGTACCTGTCCGCGGCCGTAGCATGAGGGGCAGGTTTCGGCGGTGACTATGTCCAGGGCCGGACGCACGCGCTGACGCGTAATCTGCATCAATCCGAATTTGCTTAGCGGGAGTATGTTGTGGCGGGCACGGTCATTGGCCATTATGTCACGCATGTGCTCGTACAGCTTCTGCCGGTGTTCGGGCTTGGCCATGTCTATGAAGTCTATCACTATTATGCCGCCCATGTCACGGAGGCGTAGCTGACGGGCTATTTCATCGGCAGCGCGCATGTTGACTTCCAGCGCATTGCTTTCCTGGTCATTGGCTGCCTTGGAGCGGTTGCCTGAGTTTACGTCCACCACGTGCAGAGCCTCGGTGTGCTCTATTATGATGTAGGCGCCGCTCTTGAATGAAACTGTCTTGCCGAATGATGACTTTATCTGTTTTGTAATGTTGAAGCTGTCAAAGATAGGCTCATCCTTTTTGTAGAGCTTTACTATCTCCTTGCGCTCGGGGGCTATGAGCTCCACATACTGCGCTATCTGCTTGTAGGTTTCTTCATCGTTGACCCATACGCTTTCGAAACTCGGGCTGAAGACGTCGCGGAGCACGCTTACTATGCGGCTCTCTTCCTGGAATATGAGTGCCGGGGCTTTGACGGTGCGCGCCTTTGCCACGGTGTCATCCCAGTATTTCACGAGTGTCTTCATCTCGTGGTTGAGTTCGGCCACCCGCTTTCCTTCGGCCGAGGTGCGGATGATTACGCCGAAATTTTTAGGCCGTATGCTCTCTATGAGCTGGCGAAGCCTCACTTTCTCCTCTGAGGTCTTTATTTTTTGTGATATGGACACTTTGCTGCCGAATGGTATGAGCACCATGTATCGGCCTGTGAGTGTAATCTCGGTGGTAAGTCGGGGGCCCTTTGATGATATGGGTTCCTTGACTATCTGTACCATGAGTTCCTGTCCTTGCTTTATGACATCGGTTATGGTGCCATGCTTGTCTATGTCAGGCAGGAGCTCCATTTTTGATACCTGCGGGAGCTGTTTCTGCTTGGGGTCAAGGACTTCGGACAGGAATTTTGAATAAGAGGAAAATTGTGAGCCAAGATCCAAGTAATGGAGGAAAGCGTCCTTCTCAAAGCCTACATTGACAAAGGCGGCGTTGAGCCCGGGCATAAGTTTCTTTACTTTAGCCAGGTAAATGTCGCCTACGGCATAAGCCATTTCGCGTGCCTCCTTCTGGAGGCTAACGAGTCTGGAGTCTTCCAGAAGCGCTATGGACACTTCCTTGGACTGCACATCGACTATCAGTTCGCTTTGCATTTACTTGTCGGTTATGTTATGTTTGGTTATAGAAACACAAAGAACAAACGTTGATGCGGCATTGCAAACGGGGTTTACGTTGCCGGCGCATCAAGTTTGTTCTCCGTATTGCGTTTTATGTGTCTTAGACTGTCGGTGTCATAGCACATAAGGCAGTGGGTACGTATCAGTGCGGTGTATACGCTGATACGGCCTGAGTGAAGCCTTACTTCTTCTTATGACGATTCTTTCTCAGACGTTTTTTGCGCTTGTGAGTGGCCATCTTGTGGCCTTTTCTTTTCTTTCCGCTGGGCATTTTACGCTTGGATTATAAGTTGGTGAATAATATGGATGAAATGGGAGATTCGGATTACTTAACCTCTTCCATGAACACCTTCGCGGGCTTGAAAGCGGGGATTTTGTGTTCAGGTATGATTATGGTAGTGTTCTTGGAGATGTTACGGGCGGTCTTTTCGGAACGCACTTTAACAATGAAGCTGCCGAATCCGCGCAGATATACGTTTTCATCATGAGCAAGTGAGTCCTTTACCACTTCCATGAACTTTTCGATTGTGGCCAGTACATTAGCCTTTTCAATGCCTGTAGTCTTGGCAATTTCGTTTACAATGTCAGCTTTGGTCATTTCTCTAAAAATGTTTATGATTTATTGTCTGAAATCTTTGATTGACACGTATTTGCGTGCTGCATTCTCGCCGTTTGGCGATTTTGCAAGTGCAAATATCGTATTTTTTTTTCAAATAGAAGCTATCGGGCTATAAAAAAATGAAATAAATGTCACTATGGCATTATTTTATCTGTTATCGTGGCGAGGGATGACACGGTTTGATACTGTGCGCCCTGCCTGACGGAGCCGGTGCGGTCCAGGAGCACGGCGTGCCACCCTGCGGCTATGGCTCCGGCTATGTCGGTGTCAGGGTTATCGCCTATCATCATATGTGCTTCCGGGGTGGGTTGGCCGCTGATGGCCATGGCGTGGCGGTACAGGCGCGTATCGGGTTTGTTTATGCCTATGTCATCGCTCAGCACCACTATATCTATATATGGGTCAAGGCCGGCGGTGCGGATTTTGCGGTGCTGCACTTCCTTGAATCCGTTGCTGAGCACGCCTATGGTCACTCCGGTGGCGCGAAGCGCGTGGAGCAGATCCATGGCTCCGGGCACGAGCTGTTTTTCCTGCGCCAGATAGTCAAGATACATGGTGTCCATGGCGGCTGACATGGCGCGCGCCTGTGATTCGGGCACGCCGTATTCCATAAGCGGCATCCGGAAGCGCTCCATCTTAAGGTAGTCACGGGTCACGTAGCCTACATTGTATTTGGCCCATAGGGCATGATTGTACACTTCGTAGCAGTCTATCCACCGTTCAGGTGTGCCGAAGTAGGCTGACAGCCCCTGCTCGGCAAATACGCGGCGTAGGGCCTGCCGTGAGTTGGCCTTGAAGTCGATGAGGGTGTCATCGAGGTCTATCCATACCACCTTTATGTCATATCCGTCATATTTCATTTATACGCCACCATTTATATGATATGTTGTGGTCAGTAACGTCGCCTTCCACCTTCTTCAGGCGCTTGACCACAAGCATAGTGAGCGGAAGGGCTATTACCTCGTAAGCCGTCTTTATAAGGACTTGGGTGATGGTGAGCAGGCCTATTTCGCGCCATGATAGGATGCCTCCGAACGCTATGGGGAAGAACACCAGGGAGTCTACGCCCTCGCCCCATAGCGTGCTGACTATGGCGCGAAGTGAGAAGCCCTTGCCTTGCGGCGCGCTGCTCTTCATGCGGCTCATTACATAGGCGTTGACCATGGATCCGCACAGGAATGCGGCAAAGCTGGCTGCGAATATGCGCGGTACGGCTCCGAATATCATGGCCATGGCTTCCTGTCCGTGCCACGAATCGGCTCCGGGGAGCATTATGCCTATCTGCAGCAGCAGCGATACAAGCAGGTTCATGGCAAATCCGAGCCATATCACCATGCGAGCACGTGCAAATCCGTAGATTTCCACTATGCAGTCATTGATCACATACGATACGGGAAACACTATGACACCGGCCGTTATGACAAGCGGGCCTACTGCCACAGTCTTTATTTCCATAAGGTTAGATACTATAAGGCAGACGCAGAAAAGCACTGCCAAGAGCAGAAAGAGGGGTGAAAAGTTAGGTTTTTCAGTCATGGTTCTTGTTTTTAACGAGGTAGCAAGCACTCGGTTCAGGGCACAAAGATAATGCTTTTTATGCCAATGGTACTAATGTTTAATTATGGTACGATTAACAATCTGCAATTTGGACTGCGAAAGATCCTCACAGGCATTGCAGGCTGCGAGATAATCCCTCAATTCAGTGAAGTCAGAGCCATACAAAAAATCACGATTAAGAGAATGCAAAGGTACAAATTTTTGCGATTATAACTTCGTATTTTACAAAAAACTGAGTTTAGGTATTGTGGTGGTGAAACTGTGATACAATGCGAATTTACAAAATTCTATTTGCCTTAGGACTATAAATATAATAGTATTCTATAGGATGAAATGAAAATAGATGTATCGTTGTTTTTATGTGAATGTAATATTATGCTTGATACCAAGATAGCCCATGTGTTCCTATTCTTGTTAATCTTTCTCTTTTACTAGTGGAGTTGATTGGACAAGAATAGGAATTGTATGGGCGTTCAATGGTGATGGATGTGGCGCACCAATTACATTAGAGATGCATCAAGGCTGAAATATTCCGGAAATACTATAATGATTTCATCAGTGTATCTAATGCTCAGAGTATTGGCTCTAAACTCCATGTGGTTGAACCATCGGTTAGCGTCAGGCCATTGTTATCTAATGATTTTATGGTGTACTTTACGGCCTTTGTTTTGCCTATACTCCACCCCGGGAAATGCTTGGACATTTCAGAACTTGTTAAAGATGGATCTGCGGATACGCTGTTATAGGTAGCTGATAGAGTGTTCCCACTTATAGTAAATGTTCCTCGTGCGTCAAGAGTTGGGACTCCATAAGATCCCATTTTTGATTTTCCCGAATTGACAAATTGTATTTTATTGGTATCGTAGAATGTAAAAAATCCGTTGTCATAGGAATTCTTATACCAAGACCATGTCTTATGTTTGATCAGAATTGTTTGGCTTTGTGATTGTGAACTTCCTTCATTGTCATCCGAGTTGCCAGAGCTATTTCTCCGATTGTATATGACAGTTCTTGATGACCCATCTTCAAACTGTACAGATAGGATTAGCTGTCCATTAACCAAAACATAATCACCTGGAATCATTGATGATGAGGTGCCTCCAAGATGCCATTTATGTGTTTTTTTGTCATAACTCCACTTTCCTGTACCTGGAAATGGCTTAGGGTCGTTGGTGCTGGTGCTGACAAAAGAATATGTTTCGTTTCTAAAGAATTCAAGCACGATAGTTTCAATTATGCCAGAATATTTCCACGTGTATTTGGCTTCCCAAATACCTACTATTTGATATTTATACTCATCATCTTCATCAGTGGAGTCATTTTTGTCAGGATATTCTGGGTTGTCGGGTTCATCTCCTCCACATGAAGTCAAGGGAACACCTATCATCATAATTATGACTATGAAGAAAAGAAATCTACTTAGATATTTTATAAGGTTCATTTTAATAATTTTTTATTGGTTGTAAACGAGGTAATGATAAATCAAAATATCAGCTTTGGCTCTATCAGTAAAGCCAATATCTCAATTCCATATTGATTATTCCTTGTTTAAAAAGAATAACTAAGGCTTATCGATATATTCTGTTCAAATACATCCTTTTCTTTATATATCTTAGTCAATCCCCGTTGGTAGGATGCGGTGAGGCCATAGTTCCCATAATTGTAGCTTATTCCACATCCGACACCAGCACCAAACTTATTAAAGTCATTTAGGTCACTTATTTTTTCTCTTCGGAAATAGATTCCTTTTCACTGGAGTGTATGTCAGGATATGTTATGATGTAACCTGAGGTTTTTAATTTCCCTGATAACGCATATGTGATGTATGGGCCTGCTTTAATACATAAATTAGAATTGTCGCTTAATGGGATACGATAACCAATGTACAAAGGTATATCCAAATTGTAGGTTGTCATATTCTTATTTACTTCTGAGTCATAATTTGCCCCATGATCATCCCAATATTGCCCACTGCTTGCATTCGTGTTCTGTTTGTAACCTTTGGTTGCAAATCCCAAAGAAAGCTCGCCAAATAGATTGTTGTAGAAAAAGTATCTTCCGGTAATGCCAACATTGAATCCGACTTTCATGTCGGCGTCCTGCATGTCATCGCCTGTATAGGTGTTTAGTGATGCTCCTGCACGTATACCCAATTCAAAAGACTTGGACTCGTATTGAGCATAAGCAGTAGTACAAAACAACGTGATAATCGCGGTAATGCATAAGGCACGTTTATAAAAAGTACTCATGATGTTTTTCCCTAATTTGTGTCGGGCACAACTTCTTTAGAGTAGGCTCATCAGTACTCAGTTGATAATGAATGGTATATAAAATAAAAAATGCGTGAGAGCCTTATCCGTTGCTCGCTCCCACTATCTGAGGCCTTCGCATTGCCCATCTCGGTAGAACGAGCAACGCTTGCAGAGGCCTCACGCAAATATGCATAATGGTACACCGGAAACGCTCGCGCGCTATTCGGTGTGGATCAGATATACATATCCACATAAGTCATCTACCGTTGCCACATCCTTGACCGAGATATGAAAGTTGCGAAGTTTCAGATAGTCAAGATTGCGCGTCGAGTAAACGCCTTTTTCAATAATATGTCTGTCACCGATAATTGATGACTGCATCCCGCCCCGCGACCCACATCGGGCCTCTGCGAACGACATGCGAGTGCAAATTTAAGAAAAATACTAAACTGCACCTTATTCAGAGTGTTAAAACTTAAATCGTATGATTGCTTTTGGCGTAAGGTGGCGGGTGTGTGGAAAAATGATTCGGGGAGGGGAGGATTTATGTCATTGTTTTTGTTTACTTTTGTAAGCGGTTATTACGATTATAGACTATGACGGAATACATATATCTTATATCTCTGACGTTCAGTCCTGCAGTGTGGGTGCTGCTGGGGGTGTCGGTGCTTTGCGGTATTGTGATGTGCATAATGCTGATAAGCCGGCTGAGGCGTGTATCGCGCAAGGCGGTACAGGATGATGAGGCGCCGATACCCACCGATGGCTATCCGGCCGTGTCAGTGATAGTGTACTCTCAGGCTGACGGATGGAACTTGCGCACGCTGCTTGTACAGATACTCGAGCAGGACTATCCGGCACCTATGGAGGTGATAGTGGTGAACGATGAGAATGCTGACTCTACGGAGGATGCGGTGAGCGAACTTGAGCTGAAGTATCGTAACCTGTACATGACTTTTGCTCCGGA
>JAMPBB010000002.1:32214-46050 GCA_023666885.1 Muribaculaceae bacterium
GACCCGGGTAAGGGCATTATACGGTTATTTAATTTCTAAATGAAAGAGCCGTGGTGATTTTTTCAAAATCTGTGCCGGATATTTATATTTTTGTGCCGGAATTGACACAATACTCCTAAAAAACTCCTCCGCTGCCATAGGTTTTGCCCCAGGTGCCTCGGTCAAGGGTGCGGTAGCCTATGGCTTCGCTCAGGTGGTGGGGGAGGATGGTGGGGCTGGCTTCAAGGTCGGCGATGGTACGGGCCACTTTGAGGATGCGGTCGTAGGCGCGGGCGCTCATGTCAAGGCGTGTCATGGTATCGCGCAGTATGGCAAATCCCTCGGCGTCCGGTCGGGCGTATTTGTTGAGCAGCTTTGTGCCCATCTGCGCGTTGCAGTGTACACCCGGCTCCGCCTTGAAGCGTTCGGCCTGAATGGCTCTGGCGCGTACCACCCTTGCGCGGATGGCGCTGCTTGACTCGCCGGGGGCACTCATGGCAAGCTCATCAAATGGTACCGGCAAAATCTCCACCTGTATGTCAATGCGGTCAAGCAGCGGGCCGGAGATGCGGCTCAGATAGCGCTGTACGGCACCGGCTTGGCAAGTGCATTCCTTGGTGGGATGATTGTAATAGCCGCATGGGCATGGATTCATGGATGCCACGAGCATTACTCCGGCGGGATAGTCTATGGTATAGCGGGCGCGCGACACGGTTATATGCCTGTCTTCAAGCGGCTGACGGAGCACCTCCAGCACTGAGCGCGGGAATTCAGGGAATTCATCCATGAAGAGAATACCATTGTGCGCCAATGAAATTTCGCCCGGCATGGGATTGGAGCCTCCGCCTACGAGCGCCACCGGCGATATGGTATGGTGCGGACCCCGGAACGGACGCTGCGTCATAAGCCGAGATCCGCTCTTGAGCTTGCCGGCCACGGAATGGATCTTAGTGGTTTCAAGCGCCTCAGAAAGGGACAGCGGGGGCATAATGGATGGGAGCCTTTTAGCCATCATAGATTTGCCGGAGCCGGGAGGCCCCACGAGTATGATGTTATGGCCTCCGGCACATGCCACCTCGAAGGCTCGCTTTACGCTCTCCTGTCCTCGCACCTCGCTGAAATCTACATCAAAGGCCTCAGAGCAAGCCGCGAATTCAGCACGGGTATCCACTACCGTAGGCTCCAGAGAGCCTCGCCCGGCCAGAAATTCCACTACATCACGGAGGGTGCGGGCTCCATAGACGGTAAGATTATTGACCACGGCGGCCTCCGAAGCATTGGCCTCCGGTACTATCATGGCCTTAAATCCGTTGGCCCTGGCTGCAATAGCCATGGGAAGCACACCGCGTATAGGAAGCAACGTGCCGTCAAGTGACAGCTCGCCCATCATCATGATGTCAGCCAGACCGTCGGCCGACAGGCGCTCATCGGCGGCAAGAGCGCCCACGGCTATGGGCAGATCGTAGGCAGCACCCTCTTTCTTGACATCGGCCGGGCTGAGATTCACCACCAATCGGCGGCGCGGGAACTCATAGCCGCTCTCCGTGACGGCCGACAGTACGCGCTGATAGCTCTCCTTTACAGCCGTATCAGGGAGGCCCACCATGCAGAATGAGAATCCGCGTGTGGCCACTGCCTCGATAGTTACAACTATGGCATCTATACCCCTGACTGCCGCCCCGTATACCTTAACCAACATAATCAGCGAAGCCTTGAGGTGATGATGCGCTCAGCCTCCGTTATGGATGGACCTCGGTAAATCTGCGCCCCTGTAGAATCGGCCACTATGAAATACGGCAAGCGCGGTACGGACATCTTTGATATAGTGGCGGAGGCTACTGTGCCGGGAGCCCAAGCCTGATGCCACAGAGCCGAATCACGAGCTGTAGCCGACTTCCATACCGCCGAATCGCGAGCCGTGGATATCTCCACTATGTCAAGCCTGCGTTTTGCCGGGAACTCACGGCATAGTGCCCGCATGGATGAGGTGATGCTATCACGTCCGGCACGGTCGTCGCCCACGAAAGCGAGCATCGATATCGTATGTGCTGTGGGGGAGTAGAAATAGGTGGAATCATTACGGGTATATACCGTCATAGGCACTATGTTTGTGCTTCCCTTGCGGCTCAGCTGCGATGACAGTACGGCGCTGAAATTCTGTACCACGGGTGCCGGTCGGGCACTTACTGAGATAAGCGTAAGCAGTGAGTCGGCAAGCGTTTCATAGCCCAAGGACTGGAATCGGGTTACCATAAGCGCCGAGGATGCCATATCGGATTTGTTGTCGCGGACAAACTCGGCTATGGAGCGGTTTATGGCTTCGGCGTTGCCCGACGTTATCAGTTCGGCATTGTCACGCGTCCACCGTGCAAGTTTGGATGATGAGCTGTTTCCTTTCACTTCTGTAAGTAGCGGCTCTTCAAGCGATGCCTTTATCTGGATATTGTCACCGTTTGATGCTATGACGGAGGCCAACTGTGTGCCGTCGCTCAGCTCCACAAGGCACAGTGTGGGCACGGGGCTTTCACATTTCATGTTGAACTTGCCGTCGACCGCCGGCTGCGACACCCGTTTCAGGCCTCCGGAAGCATAATAAGTAACTATGACCGTCTGCATCCCGGCGGCTTCAATAGTGCCACCCACAGTAAAATGATCTGACTTGCCGCATCCCGACAGAATCAGGGCAGCCACCAAAGCTAAGAGTAATGACATATTCTTCATAGACAGCAAAGTTAATTATTGCCCCCGTCATATCAAGAATAAAAGTGGATTTTGTATTATTTTGTGGAAATAATTTTAACTTTGCGCTTTGGAATGAAGCGCATAATCCTTTTCATATTGATAATATCGGGCATGGCTATGCTTTACCCTCACTCAGCATACGCCCAGATAGTAGAGGATAAGCAAGGCTTGGTGAATGCCGACAGTGTGAGGCGCGACTTTGACAACCAACCGTATTTCGGACTATACAAGGACAACTATTTCATATTCGGCACCACTGTAGGCCAGAAACCCACCCGAGAGAATTCAAATGTGAAGTTCCAGGTGTCGATAGCTCAGAAACTTACAAGAAGCGTGCTCCCATGGGACACTTACCTGTTTCTTTTCTACTCTCAGAAAGTATTCTGGAACATACTTGAGAACTCTATGCCCATGACGGACCTCAACTTCAATCCGGGTATAGGACTGGCCAAGCCACTATTTGTGAAAGACCGCTTCATAGGCAAACTTATGTTGCTGCTTGAACATGAGAGCAATGGCCGCGATGGTCTTGAGTCGCGTTCATGGAACAAAGTGAGTGTTTCGGCCAACATAATGATAGACCCTACGTTCGTAGTCCACGGCAAATTCTGGATTCCCATAGTGGACGGTATGAACAATAAGGACATACTCGATTATTGCGGCATATATCAGGTGGGCACCCAAATATACAGCCCCAACCGCCGCTTCGGGGCTTCAGTGCTGCTGACCAAACGTAAAGGCTGGAAACTCAACTATAACACTACCTTGGAGCTGTGTTACCGGCTGTTTAAGCGTGACAATCAGTATCTCTTCCTTCAGTATTACAACGGCTACGGCGAAGGGCTTCTTGAATACAAGCAGTTTCACTCCACCATACGTGCCGGCATAGTGATAAAGCCCCGACTGTTCAGCGAATTCTAAAGGTTACGCCCTATCCACCACAGAATCACGGCCACACCCCACGCCAGGATGGCCACGCACGAGTTCAGTGCAGCATCAAAGCGCGGCCAGCGCCTGCGCATGGCTCCGGCCACGAGCATCACAGCCAATACGGGCAGCGAGGCTACCAGCATGGCGTTGAACCGCCATGCATCGGCAATATGTCCGGTCAGGAGCGCATGTACGGCCCTCTGAGAGCCGCATCCGGGGCAGTCAAGCCCTGTGAGGCTCTTGAATATGCAACGCGGAAACAGATGGGTCGCCGGGTCAACGAAAGCATACAGCGCCAAAACAGCGGCGGCGCATAGCCCTATAGCCACGCGCCACCATATGGTAAATCTGTCCGAGTGTCCGCTTCCGCTCACGCTGCCATGATGAAATAAAGAATCTGGAACGGTATGGCTACAAGCCCGAGCACCACTCCGGCTATGATCCATAGCAGAGCGGTCTGCGATGCCCTACGTGCTCCTTCATAGTCACCGCTGTTATAGCGCGGCTCCACACGGGTGGAGTATACCAAAGCCACTATGCCCGGTATCATACAGCATAGGAGTATGCACACTATGCTCCACGCAAGGTAGGTGGGAGGCATGGCTGGGAGCTGTCGGCGATTGTCGCTGGCATACCCGGGTGCAGTGGTGGGCATCCAACCCGTGGCCGGTGGCGGCGTCTGCCTCACCACTATGCCAAGCTCAGGCACATCCGAGGCTCTGACCCAAGCAGGGAGTCCGGTATGCCATACAGGTGTGTCAGGCAGCAACGCCATGGCCCGTACCTGCTCAAGCGACATTGGCCCCATCTTGATGCCGTTATATATAATCCAATAATTCATTTCGCAGCGGAAAGAGGTTGTTTACGGTTTAGAAAAATTTCACCTGTTCACCGAGTATGTCAGAAAGCAGGTTGTTGGCAAGGCGGCTGGCGCCTATGCGGAAATGGCGGTTGTTGAGCCACTCTTCGCCGAGCACTTCCTTGACAATGGTGTAGTATGACAGGGCCTCATCCGTGGTAGACACTCCGCCGGCCGGCTTGAATCCTACCATACGGCCTGTGGCCTCATAATATTCCTTTATGCACTGAGCCATTACGTAGGCAGCCTCAAGGGATGCTCCGGGGTATTCCTTGCCGGTAGAGGTCTTTATGAAGTCGGCACCGGAATACATGGCCAATATGGCTGCCGCACGTATATTCTCGGCGGTCTTGAGCGCTCCGGTTTCAAGGATTACCTTAAGGTGTGCATCGCGGCATGAATGCTTTATTTCAGATATTTCATCGCACACTTCCTCCCAGTCATCATCAAGGAAGTTGCCTACGTTCATCACTATATCTATCTCATCGGCCCCACCTTCCACGGCAAGTGCGGTTTCGGCCACTTTTACCTCGGGGAATGTCTGCGATGCGGGGAATCCGCCGGATACGGCAGCTATATTCACGGAGCTGACCTCGAGTACAGTGCGAACCACGGGTGTGAAACAGGGATATACGCATATGGCTGCTACATTGGGAAGGTCGCCATGTTCGTTTTCAAAGTCATTTACCCGTTCGGTAAACCGGGCTACCGACTGCGGCGAATCGGTGGTCTTAAGCGTGGTGAGGTCTATGCAGTTGAACAATCTTTTCAACACTTCAGGCGTGCGGTTGGCCTCGCGCCCTTCATCTATAATGCGTGCCACTTCGGCCGCTACGAAAGCATCGTCTGTTGTAACGCGGCTCTTGGCCACAGTGTCATGATATTTATCAGCCATATCTATGGTATTTTGTTGGTTATGAATTGTCGGATTGGAGCTTGGGGTTATTCCTGTGCCGCTCCTTATCCCTAATGGTTTTCTTAGTCAAATTGTTCATGAACGCTTCGGTAAGGTCTATGCCTTCCTGATTGGCTATGGCGGCTATTACCCACAGCATGTCGGCAAGTTCATCGGCCAGGTCCGGATTCTCACCGGGCTTGAACGACTGGTCGCCATGCCGGCGAGCCATTATGCGGGCCACCTCACCCGTCTCTTCGGCCAATATGGCCATATTGGTGAGCGGCGAGAAATAGCGTACACCCACGGTGGTGATCCATTCATGCACCGTGCGCTGCATTTGGCCTATTGTCAAGGTGTACTGTGGTGTGTTCATGCTGTTTATTCGCGTAGCCGTGAATCTATTATTATTGTCACCGGACCGTCGTTCACCAATGCAACCTGCATGTCGGCCCCGAAGCGTCCGGTAAGCACTTCGCTACCTATCAGCCCTGACAGCTCCCGGCAGTATGCCTCGTAAAGAGGTATAGCCTCAGCGTGTCCGGCCGCCCTTATGTAACTCGGGCGGTTACCCTTCCGGGTCGATGCCGTAAGGGTGAACTGGCTCACGGCGAGTACCCGTCCGGCCACGTCCTTGACCGACAGGTTCATGATGCCGTCAGCATCATCAAATACGCGCAGTGAAGCCGTCTTTGACGCAAGCCATGATGCATCGGCCGGAGTATCGCCATGCTCCACACCTACCAGCACCATGAGTCCGGCGTCTATGGCCGACACCACAGCGCCGTCTATGCTGACGGATGCCTCTGATACCCGCTGAATGACTATTCGCATCTTTTGACTGATTGTAGTTAGGCAAAAATACAAATTATATCGGTAAAAATGATTACTTTTACCCTGGAATTTTAAAACCTAACAATTTCAACCATGAAAATATTCAGAACTACTCTCATCGTGGCATCACTGTTAGTATCGGCAGTGGCTGCCGCAGTCAATCCTAAACCGTTCGTAATCCCCGAACTGCGTCAGTGGGATGGCAAGGAAGGCTCGTTCACACCCACAGCTGCCACTAAAATAGTTTGTGCTTCCGAAGCGTTACGTCCGGTAGCTGAAGAATTTGCCGCCGACTGGGCTACGATGTTCGGCGCACGTCCGGAGGTGACCGTAGGCAAGGCCGCGAAAGGCGACATATACCTTTCGCTCAAGATGGACAAGAAGCTCGGCAAGGAGGGCTATACCATAGACATTACTGACAAGGTGACGGTTGCCGCTCCTGAGGCCGTAGGCGCATATTGGGCCACCCGGACCCTGCTCCAGATAGCCGAACAGGCTGCCGAGCGCTCCATGCCTTGCGGCAAGATAACTGACTATCCTGACTATGCTCTGCGCGGACTATCCATGGACGTAGGCCGCAAGTTCTTCCCCATGGATTATCTGAAGGATCTTGTCAAGGCTCTTTCTTACTACAAGATGAACTCGCTGCGCATACACCTTAATGACAATGGATTCCCTTACTATTTCGGCAATGACTGGGACAAGACCTACGCTGCATTCCGTATGGAGAGCGATTCGTTTCCCGGCTTGACGGCACGTGACGGATATTACACCAAGAAGGAGTTTCGTGACTTTCAGCGCAGTTCGGCACTCCGGTTTGTAGATATAGTGCCTGAGATAGATATCCCGGCTCATGCCTTGGCTTTCAGCAAGTACAAGAAGGGTATAGGCAGCAAGGAGTTCGGCAAGGATCACTTGGATCTTTTCCATCCTGAAACCATGCCGTTTATGGATGCCGTATTTGAGGAATATCTCGGAGGTGATGATCCGGTGTTTATCAATGAATACGTGCATATAGGCACCGATGAATTCGGTAAGGACTATAAGGGATTTGACAAGAAGAAGGAGACGGCTGAGAAGTTCCGCGCATTCATGGACCATTATATCCGCCTTGTAGAGAGCTACGGCAAGAAGCCATGGGTATGGGGCTCACTGTCCACCGCGCCCGGTGAAACGCCTATCAAGACGGAGGGTGTGATGCTTGATGCCTGGTACAACGGCTACGCTGACCCGAAAGAAATGATTAAGTTAGGCTTCAAGCTTAATAGCATTCCTGACGGTATGGTATACATAGTGCCGGCTGCCGGTTATTATCAGGACTACCTTAACACTGAATGGCTTTATAACAACTGGACCCCGGCTCGTGTGGGCAATGTACAGTTTGAGGAGAAGGATCCAAATATAGTAGGCGGTTACTTTGCCGTGTGGAATGACCATGTAGGCAACGGCGTATCAGTACAGGACGTACACCATCGTATAATGCCCGCACTACAGACCATGTCGGTTAAGCTGTGGGACGGTGTGAACGCCACTATACCTTACGCCGATTTCAATAAGGCTCGCCTGATACTGTCAGAGGCTCCCGGACTCAACCGATTGGGCCGCGTAGGCAAGCCCAACGAAATGGTTTACAGCACTCCTGAGCTCAAAGCCGGCTCACGTCAGCCCATCAAGGAGATAGGGTATGACTATACCGTGGAGTTTGACATTGATGCCGTGCCTGAAGCCAAGGGTACACAGCTGCTCAGTTCGCCTGACGCAGTGGTATATCTGAGCGATCCCGTTAAAGGTCTGCTTGGGTTTGCACGTGACGGCTATCTTTACACATTCAATTTCAAGCCCTATCCCGGCGAAAAGGCTCATCTGCGCATAAGCGGCAACAATGCCGGCACCACTCTGTGGGTCAACGGCGAAAAGTACGAAAGCCTTGACAAGCTCACACAGTGGCACAACGAGGGTAAGAACAAGATGTACTATCTGCAGACACTCGTGTTCCCGCTTGAACAGGCCGGTGACTTCAAGAGCCGTATCACTGATTTCAAGGTGTACAATTATATAAAGTAACCCCCCCTGACGTACAATTTATGAAGAACATATTTCTGCCGCTCATAGCGTGTGCCATAGGGCTGTGTCCCGTTCCGGCCATGGCTGTGGCTTATGAGGAACCACGTGACACTACTCCGGTCGATACCGAAGCATGGGAGCGCTTCACCGCACCGCTTGAATTCACTTGGGCATCAAAGGATGTTCATTACAGCCAGTTTGCAGCTCCGGCCATAGGAGGTGCCGTAAAGGATACCACCGTCACGGCATGGCGCGGCGAGCGTATAGGCGTTGAGGCTCTGCTGATAGCCACTCAGCAGACCGATCCACTGAAGGTGAAGCTGTCAGAGCTGCGCAAGGGGACGCATAAGGTAAAGGACGCCATATGTACCGCCGGATTCATGCGCTATGTGCTGACCACCCACTACAATACCTGCGGCTATCCGAAGCCTGACCTGCCAGCGTTTACCAATCCTGATATGATAGATCTGCCGGATGCATCAGTCAGCCTTGAGGCCCGCTCGGTACGTCCCGTATGGTGCACATTTGAGATACCGCGTGACATAGAGCCGGGTGTTTACACCTCCACTCTGAGCCTGACCGATGCCAAGGGACGTACAGTCAGCGCACTTGACATAAATATTGATGTTGACGGCCATACGCTGCCAGTGTCTCATGACTACGCTTTCTACCTTGATATGTGGCAACAGCCTTATGCCATATCGCGCTATGCCGGTGTGAAGCCGTGGAGCGAGGAGCATTTCAATCTGCTGAAACCGTATGCTGACATGCTGGCGCGTGCCGGACAGAAGACCGTATCGGTAATCCTGTTCTACGAGCCGTGGGGCGAGCAGAGCAATGACAAATTCGAACCCATGGTGCTCACCACAAAGAAAGCTGACGGCTCGTGGGCATATGACTACTCCATAATGGACAGCTATATAGAGTTTATGGCTCAGCATGGGGTGGATGCCAATATATCATGCTTCACCATGATACCTTGGGATATGAACTTCCGCTATTTTGATGAGGCGAAAGGCGACTACAGCTATCTGAAGACTACTACTACATCGCCCGAATATGAAGCACTGTGGACTGACTTCCTTCAGAATCTTGTTAAGCATCTGAAAGAAAAAGGATGGTATGAAAAGTCTATGATAGTAATGGATGAACGCGGACTCGGCGACATGCTCAATGCCTACAACATAGCACAGAAAGCCGTTCCGGGCATTAAGATGTCGCTCGCCGGAAATTATCACCCCGAACTCGTGGACAAGCTTGAGAGCTACACCGTGGCCAAGGGCGACTTCTTTCCTGACGATGTTTTGGCTCAGCGCAAGGCCAACGGCTGGACGTCGCTGCTATATGTTTGCTGCGCGCAGTCAGCGCCCAACATTTTCTCCAACAGCGAACCGGCCGATGGGGCATACCTGCCTGTTTACTCTACAGCCACCGGGTTTGACGGATTCCTGCACTGGTCATACACCAACTGGACCGATGATCCTATGACCGATACCCGCTTCCATATGTTTGCCCCCGGCGATACATACTTCGTGTATCCCGGCGGACGCAGCTCGAGCCGCTACGAGCGGTTGGTGGAAGGAGTGCAGATGAGCGAGAAGATACGCCTGCTGCGCGATGAACTGACCGCTGCCGGCCGTGTGGAGGCACTTCGTGAACTTGAGGATGCACTTACGCCTGTCCGTACCGGTGCTATGACTCGGTACTATCCCACATCAAAGGTGGTTAATTCACTCGCCGAGAAGCTTGACAAGATAAGCCGCTCGGCAAAGTAAGCACGAATAAGAACAACGCTATTTATCGGGCCGCGGCGGATTCGTCGCGGCCTTTTCCTGCAAGCATGCCGCAGGCGGCCATTATGTCCTCGCCTCTGGAGGCGCGTATGGTAGCTGTTATGCCGAGGCTGTTGAGGCGGTCGCGGAATGCGGTCATGGCCTGAGGCACGGCGCTCCGCAGCGTGGAGTCAGGTATGGCATGGAAGCGTATAAGGTTTACGCGGCAGTGCGTGCCGCGCAGCAGCCGGGCCAATGCATCGGCATGGCGCATATCATCGTTCACGCCGCGCCACATTATATACTCCACTGACAGTCGGCGCTGATGCGCCCAGTCATACTCGCGCATAAGTGCCATGACATCCTTTATGGGGTACGCCTTCTCTACGGGCATCAGCGAGGCGCGCTCCTCACTGAACGGAGAGTGTGCGCTGATGGCCACGTGTACTGACGTTTCTTCTATCAGTCGCTTCAGTTCTTTGAGCTTGCCTATGGATGACACGGTGATGCGCTTCGGGCTCCAAGCTAATCCCCACGGGGCTGTAAGTATCTCTATAGCTTCAAGTACGGCGGGCAGATTGTCCATAGGTTCACCCATGCCCATGAACACTATGTTTGTCAGGCGCTCGCTGCCTGGAACTGAAAGGATCTGGTTGATTATGTCGGCTGTAGAAAGATTACCGTGAAAGCCTTGGCGTCCGGTCATGCAGAACGAGCAGTTCATCCGGCATCCGGCCTGAGAGCTGACGCACAGCGTGGCGCGGTCACGATCCGGTATGTACACACTCTCCACATCGCGTCCGCCCACTCCGTCAAACAAGTATTTGGCGGTGCCATCCACTGACACGCTTTCAGCCTTCGGAGCCCGGCGTCCTACAGTGTACGCCTCCTTGAGGCGCTGCCGCCCGGCCAGAGATATGTCCGTCATGTCATCGATAGAGATTACACGCCGCACATAAAGCCAGCGCGCCATCTGTCCGGCGGAAAATGAAGGCAGACCACACTCGGCAGCTACCCTGCGGAGGCCTGAAAGCGTAAGCCCTATCAGGGGGCGAAGCGCATTTTTATCTTTCATACATCTATTGTCTAATCTTTGGTGAGAGGATGCAAATGTATGGTAAAAATCCCGAATGTTAAAATCAGCGTTGAGGAATTTTAGAATTTCTTTGCATTTAACCTATTGTGAATAGCCCATTTATGCGTATCTTTGCACTACCAAAACGATGCAGGTTCGGAGCGCGGCTCACACACCCCTCCGCACGATGTGATAATGACCACCTTTTCCACCTAAACTGACCGGACGGATCCTACAGCCGTATCCCACCCCGTCAGCATCGGCTTGCCTAAGCGGAGAAGCCCCCGCCGCATCACAGCATCGTAAGGAATAAAGGCAAAACGTACTGACAAGCGTTTTTTGTTAGACAACAACATATATACTTGAATTTTGGTTATGAGGGAGGTGCGCTTTCGTGAGAAAGTGCACTTTCATTTTATCCCCCCACAAGACAAAGTCGCGCCAAAAATATATTTAGGTATGGACGTATATGCATAGTCCTATACTGTAAGTGTCTATCAATGAGGCATCAAACCGTATCGCCTACTTTGTAAAAGTATTCTCTTGAGACCTGAAATGCTAAACTGACAGCATTGTAATCGGCTCCGGCAGAGAAGGAGATCCCGCTATAAAATCATCCTCGGAATCAGGGCCGCTACTTGGCAACATATATAGAATCGATATGAGCAGAATAGAAATTCTTACCCAAATAAGAAGCATTGAACTCCAACTTAGATATTTTCCCATCCTTTTGTGAATTTGAAAAGGAACTCTCACTAAAAGAGTAGTTCATCTTCAAATTATGATGTTCAGCAAAGTCAATACGCCGCCCATCAATAACAAGAAACTGGTCGTAAAAATCAAACACAATCAGCCCACAACCCATAGGGATTTCAAAATTATCAGATGACACCCATAGATTGTTATATTCACACGTGTATCTAAACTGTTGATAGTACCAACCGGATGGGCGGGAAGCTGCCGGATAATCCTGAGCACATGGAGTATCTTTGCATACACTCAGGCTTTCGTCATATCTTTTGCTCAAGCGATAGTTGTCCCAATCTTTAAGCCGCACATCAGTAGTATATCCATCTACAATTTTTTCGCCGCTACTGACTGAAACGAGTTCCGATACTTGTGTTGCACTGGTTCTTATGACCACACTATCTCCCGTGTTTTCATCTTTGTACGGTTGATATTCGGCCCATCTGCCTCCGGCAAATTCATCCTTACATGGAGTATAATCAGCTCCCGGATAAGGGCGTGCCGGATGTCCATAGTCATAGAACTCATCTTCTTGCACTGTGCCGTCGGAGTATATTCTGCGGCGTATTACATAAGGATAGTAATTGAGGCCTAAATTGTCATGGGGATCTATCCATTCACCACCGGTGATATATTCAACATTGACAAGGGTAGGTTCGGGACAAATTGCATCAATGGAATTTAACGGTATGATTGTGGTATCGTTCCCATCCACAATCAGCTGCGAGACAAAGTTGTCATGCACAATACCGTCTGTGTCAACCTTTGAAAAAGACAAAATACCCACATTTATTTGGCGCGATGAACCGTCTTTAAATTTTATCTGTATGGTATTGCCTGCATACATCACCATGCAGATGACAGCCGACAAGGCGGCGATACATATCCGAATATTCCGTTTCATTTCTTAAGGATTTTAAAAGTTTTACCATCTATAAACAGCAAGTACAGCCCCGGCGCATACGCACTTATGTCAAACGTTTCATCGTTCTTTATATAAGTGAGAGGGATTACGGCGATACCATCTATACGCAAAAGCGCCATCTTGGCCGGCGCAATGATTGTCAGAAGCCCACCTTCTAAAATGTAATTAGCGCTATGGTTGCCAATTTCTTCCAAGGCATCTACGGAATCGACTACATACGAGAATCCTTTTATCTCAGAGAATTTATAGCGCCAAGCCTCCTTATCAGATATTTGAAAGACAAAGCTGTCGCCATCAACTAAAATTTTAGTAGACTCGAGCAATGGAAGGGCTCTCTCGGTATTATCCGTAAATATAATTTTCATAGACTGGAATCCGTCATCCTGAGCATGAATACCGTCACTCAGTGGCAGTATGAAAAATGAAATAGACAGCAATAATATGAGTCTTCTCAAGTAATGACTTTTGCACAGTAACGATTGTCCTGTGGAATAACAATCAGACAAAAATGCGGAACTGCATCTCATAATAATTTGTGTGCCTCGGTCTTCCCCTCGTCGGCTATTTGATTGATTTATAAAATAGCGTAGGAATCTGTATCTGTTACCGTCCTACCACTTGAGGCTTCTCGCATTGCCCTATTGATGTCGGACGGCAACGCAGAAGCCCACGCTTGTGTATGTAACTTTAGCGTTCGGCCACACCTTTCTCAAGGTATGCAGCAGAATGCATGGTTTACATATCCACGGGCATCTACCGTTGCTCAATCCTTGACACCAATATGAAACTTTGCGAGAATTCCAAGTGGTCAAGAATCAGCGCGGATAAACGCTATCAAAATTATGTCTGCTGACCCACCCGCATTATCCCGTGACCGGGGCTCTACGATGCGGTCTGCTCGGCAAATTTGCAAAAAATATCCTAACGGTGCAATAGCGCAGTGCATAATTGAGTGTTAAAAGCACGGCTCTTTCATTTAAAAATTGTTGGATTTTTCAAACTCGCTGGCATACA
>JAMPBB010000002.1:46150-58043 GCA_023666885.1 Muribaculaceae bacterium
TTGATAAGAGCCTCAGAGATACCGGTAGAGAGCTCGGTTGAGTCAGGAGCACCTGAAGCGGCCAGAGCCTGGAATGATTTGATCATACCGATAACGGTACCGAGAAGACCAACGAGAGTACCAAGAGTGGTCATGGTAGCCACGATGGGGAGGTTCTGCTGAAGAGCGGGCATCTCGAGAGCGGTAGCTTCTTCAACTTCCTTCTGGAGGGTAGCTATCTTCTGTTCCTTGGTGAGGACGGTGTTCTTATCCATTTCTTCGTAGCGAACGAGAGCGGCGGCAACAACAGCGGCTACAGAACCCTTCTGGTTCTTGCAGAGCTTCTGGGCACCTGCGATATCGTTCTTGGCGAGGCAAGCCTTAACGCCGGCAACGAACTTGGTGATGTTACCTTTACCCTTGGCGCTTGAAAGAGCAATCCAGCGCTCAACAGAGAGTACGATAACGGTGAGGAAGAGTGTCTGAAGGATAGGCACGATTACACCACCTTTATAGATAGTGCCCCACAGGTCAATGGGGTGACCTTCCTCAAAGTGTGATTCGTGACCGAACCAGAAGATGAAGAGGCAAACAGCAACTACGAAGCAGGCTATGATAACCAAGAATGCATTCTTGATACCGCCTACGTTGCTACCTTCTTTCTTTGCCTGAGGCTGAGCGGGTTTCTTGGCCTGGGGCTGAACGGGATTGGGCTTTTGAGCTTCCATAATTGAAAAATTACTAAATTTAAGATTTAAAAATGGTTATTGATTTATAGTTTTGTTTCACGTCAGTGTAAAAAGGCCCCCGTTGGCCGGGCCGGATGGTATAGATTCAGGTTTGTCCTCTGCGGGCTTTAAACACTATCGCAAAAGTATCGATACTTTTCCAACTTTCAAAATTTTTGTACTTTATTTTTTCATTTGGAAGCATTCGGGCTGACTTTTGTATGAATCATTAACATATGTGGCGATATTTTTTCTTTATATTTTCTTAACAAATTGAAAATTATGGGTAACTTTGCCGCATATTGTATCCAAACTCTACTTGACTTAAATGGAAAATGTGATAACCCTAAAACGTGGACTTGACCTGAAGCTTCAGGGCGGCCTGCCTGAGGGTGCTCCGGAGCGGACTGTCGCAGCCAGCGTGGTGGCTGTGACGCCCGATGATTTTCCGGGGTTCATACCCAAGCTTGAGGTGAAGGAGGGTGACGCTGTGGGCTGTGGCGCTCCGCTTATGCATGACAAGGTGCAGGAGGGGGTCAAGCTCGTGTCGCCCGTGACCGGTGTTGTAGAAAAAGTGGTGCGCGGAGAGCGCCGCAAGATACTGCGTGTGGAGGTGCGCCGCTCGGCTGATGCCGCTGCGCCGGTGAAGCTGACATGCGATTCGGGTAATGCCGATGCCGTGAGCAGCGCATTGGCAGCATCGGGTCTGTGGGCTATGATGCGGCAGCGTCCTTATGACATAGTACCGCGTGCGGGTGTGCGTCCGCGTGATATATTTGTCACCGCTTTCGATTCGGCTCCGTTAGCTCCGGAGCTTGAAAAGGCTGTGGCCGGACGTGGCGATGACCTCGCTGCCGGAGTAAAGGCTTTGAAGCTTCTTACCGACGGCAACATATACATATCCACACGTCCGGATTCGGCAATAGACGTTCCGGCCGAGGCCGTACATTATATAATAAACGGCCCGCATCCGGCAGGAAACGCCGGAGTGCAGGCTGCCAACATAGCTCCGGTGAACAAGGGCGAGGTGATATGGACCCTTGACGTAGTGACGCTGGCACGTATAGGCCGGCTGATGCGTACCGGCGAACCTGACTGGGCCGTATGCGTGGCTGTGACAGGCTCAGAGATAGAGCATCCGTGTATGGTGCGTACCACTGCCGGAGTGAAGCTGTCGGAACTGATAGACGGTAATGTGAAAGCTGACGGCCGACATCACCGTATAATATCAGGCAATGTGCTTACCGGCGTAACTGCCGGTGGAGACGGATACCTGCACTATCCGTACCGTCAGGTGACTGTGATACCCGAAGGGGATGATGCCGATGAGTTTATGGGATGGGCGTCGATGCGCCCGGGCAAGATGAGCGTCAACCGTTCATTTCCCTCGCATTTTCTGCCCGGACGGCGTTTCGCGCCTGATGCCCGTCTGCTCGGCGGACGCCGTGCCATGATAATGTCCGGGGTATATGACAGCATGCTGCCTATGGACATACTGCCCGAGTATCTGCTGAAGGCCATAATGTCACGTGACATAGACAAGATGGAGGCTCTGGGTATATATGAGGTGGCTCCTGAGGACTTTGCCCTGTGCGAGTACGCTGACCCCTCCAAGATAGAGGTGCAGCGTGAAGTGCGCGAGGGTCTTGACTACCTGCGTAAAGAGCTTGATTGATAAAATACATTAATAGATAGAAGCGATGCTTAGAAAATATCTGAACCGCATTAAACCCAACTTCGAGCCCGGCGGGAAGCTTCATGCCTTCCAGTCAGTGTTTGACGGGTTTGAAACGTTTCTGTACACGCCTAACTTCACCTCACGTCCGGGCGGCACGCATGTGCATGACAGCCTTGACTCGAAGCGAGTGATGATAATAGTGGTCATGGCGCTGATGCCGTGTCTGCTTTTCGGCATGTATAATACCGGCTACCAGAACTTCCTCGGTTCCGGAGCCACCACGTTCCCGTTCTGGAGCCTGATGGCTTACGGATTCTTAGCCATACTGCCCCGCATAATAGTGACTTATGTGGTGGGGCTTGGCATAGAATTCATAGTGGCTCAGTGGAGGCATGAGGAGATTCAGGAAGGATTTCTCGTTACGGGTATCCTTATTCCGCTCATATGCCCTATAGAAACGCCACTGTGGATGCTGGCCGTGGCCACTGCGTTCTCGGTGATATTTGTAAAGGAAGTGTTCGGCGGCACAGGCTACAATGTATTCAACGTGGCTTTGGTGGCCCGTGCGGTGCTGTTCTTCGGCTATCCGAGCCATATGTCGGGCGACCGTGTGTTCATATCCTCCGAGCCGATATGCGGCATAGGCGGCACGGTCAACTTTGCCGACGGCATATCGGGTGCCACTCCCTTAGGTCAGATAGCAAGCCATACCGGCGGCGCACTTGAACTGACCAATATAGTGGGCGACAAGATAAGCACACTTGACGCCTTTATAGGTCTGATACCCGGATCGTTTGGCGAAACGTCCACTCTGTGCGTGCTCATAGGCGCACTGATACTGCTGTTTACCGGAATAGCCAGCTGGCGCATAATGCTGTCAGTTATAGCCGGAGGCTTGTTCATGGGCTGGATAGCCAATGTGTTTCAGACACCGCTCTATCCGGGATCGTTCCTGTCGCCGGTAGATCAGCTCGTGTACGGAGGCTTTGCCTTTGCCGCAGTGTTCATGGCCACTGACCCTGTGACGGCCGCACGTACCGGCACGGGTAAGTACATATACGGATTCCTTGTAGGTGTGATAGCCGTACTGATACGCGTGTACAACAATGGCTATCCTGAAGGAGCCATGCTTGCCGTACTTCTAATGAATGCTCTTGCTCCGCTCATTGACTACTGTGTGGTGCAGGCCAATATCAACCGGCGTATGCGTCGCCTTAAATCACAGTCTTGATCATGGCACTCAATAAGCAAAGTAACCTATACACCATAATATATATAGTAGTGATGGTGCTGGTAGTGGGTGTGGCACTGGCCGCCACTGCCATGTCGCTGCGCAGCCGTCAGGATGACAATGCCGCAGCTGACAAGATGAAACAAATCCTTGCAGCCGTACATATAGTGCCGGAGTCAGATGCGGTGATAGCCACATTTGACAGCTGCATCGTAGCGCAGAAGGTATATGACAGCGAGGGTGCGGAAACGGACGGCGAGGCATTTGATATAGACGTGGAGGCTCAGAGCAAGCTTCCTGATGCTGAGCGCAAGCTGCCCGTGTATACGTGCCGTATGGCTGACGGTGCCATCAAGTACATAATACCCGTGTACGGCGCCGGACTGTGGGGCCCGATATGGGGATATGTGGCATTCGATGCCGACGGGTCTACCGTGTACGGAGCTTATTTCGCACATCAGGGCGAAACGCCCGGTCTTGGTGCTGAAATAGAGAAGCCGGCGTTCTGTGACCAGTTTGACGGCAAGCACGTGATCAAGGACGGACATTTTGCCCCGATAGCCGTGGTAAAAGCCGGACAGAAACCTATAGGCGATGAAGACTATGTGGACGGTGTGTCCGGCGGAACCATCACCAGTAAGGGAGTGAGCGAGATGCTGTCGAACTGTCTGACCCCTTACAGCGCATTTCTTACAAATCTTGGCAAGTAACAAAACTGAATCATGGCAGAAAAAATAAATAACAGATCGGTATTTTTCAATCCGTTCTCGAAGAACAATCCTGTAGTAGTGCAGGTGCTCGGTATCTGCTCGGTACTGGCCGTTACGGCCAAGCTTGAGCCGGCCATAGTGATGGGCATATCCGTGATAGCCGTACTTGCATTTTCAAATGTGATAATTTCGCTTATCCGAAACACTATACCTACCAATATACGAATAATAGTGCAGTTAGTAGTCGTGGCCGGACTGGTGATAATAGTGGATCAGCTTCTGAAGGCGTACACTTACGATGTGAGCAAGCAGCTGTCAGTGTTCATAGGCCTGATTATAACCAACTGTATACTCATGGGACGCCTTGAGGCGTTTGCTATGGCCAACAAGCCGTGGCCGTCGTTTCTTGACGGAGTGGGCAACGGTATAGGCTATACCATCATACTCATAATAGTGGCTTTCTTCCGCGAACTGTTGGGAAGCGGCACTCTGCTTGGCTATCAGGTGGTGCCCCAGAGCTTCTATGACATGGGTTATGTAAATAACGGCCTGATGATACTTCCGCCTATGGCTCTTGTGATAGTGGCATGTATCATATGGGTTCAGAGATCGCTAAACAAGGATCTGCAGGAGGACTGATCCCGGACTGTAAAATATGAAATAAGATTCTGACGATGGAAAATCTAAATCTGTTCATACGGTCGATATTTATCGACAACATGATATTTGCCTACTTCTTGGGCATGTGCTCATTTCTGGCAGTGTCCAAGAATGTCAAGACGGCGTTCGGGCTCGGTATAGCTGTGACATTCATGCTTGTCATAACTCTGCCTATCAACTATCTGCTCAACACTTATGTGCTTACGCGCGGAGCGCTCACATGGCTCGGTCCGGAATATGCCGATGTGGATCTCAGCTTCCTGTCACTTATAATGTTCATAGCCGTGATAGCGTCCATGACACAGCTTGTGGAAATGGCCGTAGAGAAGTATGCCCCGGCGCTGTACTCATCGCTCGGCATATTCCTGCCGCTCATAGCCGTGAACTGTGCCATACTCGGCGGCTCGCTCTTCATGCAGCAGCGCGGATTCGGCAGTGTGGTTACGGCGCTTTGTGCCGGCGGCGGCTGGGGACTTGGTTGGCTGTTGGCCATAACGGCTGTGGCCGCCATACGTGAACGTCTGGCTTCGTACTCCAACATACCGGCTCCGCTTCGCGGCACAGGCATAACATTTATCCTTACCGCTCTTATGGGCATAGCCTTCATGAGTTTCCTCGGTATTAAAATCTAACGGTCATGATAACAAACGCTATATTAGCTCAAATGTCGGCTGCCACACTGACTGTGGTCACGGCGGTAGGCATGTTTCTGGTAATAACCCTGCTGCTTGTGGTGCTCCTGCTCATAGCCAAGCGCTATTTAGTGCATACCGGCAAGGTGAATATCAATATCAACGGTGATACCAACATAAGCGCAGATTCCGGCAAGCCGTTGCTATCCACGTTGGCTGACTGCAATGTGTTCCTGCCCTCGGCATGCGGCGGAAAGGGCAGCTGCGGACAGTGTAAGGTGCAGGTGCCTGAAGGCGGAGGCGATATTCTGCCTACCGAGGCTGTGCACTTCTCGCGTAAGCAGATAAAGGACCACTGGCGATTAGCATGCCAGGTGAAGGTGAAGGAGGATATGAAGATAGAGGTACCCGCATCGGTACTTGATATCAAGGAGTATGAGTGTACTGTGGTGTCAAACAAGAATGTGGCTACCTTCATTAAGGAGTTTATAGTGGCTCTGCCCGAAGGGGCTCATATGGACTTTATCCCGGGATCGTATGCCCAGATAAAGATACCGCCCTACACCATGGACTATGACAAGGATATAGACAAGGCGCTCATAGGCCCCGAATATCTGCCGTCATGGGAGAAATTCGGCCTGTTCTCACTAAAGTGCCGCAATGAGGAAACCACTGTGCGCGCATATTCTATGGCCAACTATCCGGCCGAGGGCGATCGCTTTATGCTCACGGTGCGTATAGCCACCCCGCCGTTCAAGCCCAAACCTGAGGTAGGATTCCAGGACGTGATGCCTGGCATAGCTTCAAGTTATATTTTCACCCTAAAGCCGGGTGACAAGGTGATGATGAGTGGCCCTTACGGTGACTTCCATCCTATATTTGACTCCAAGAAGGAAATGATGTGGATAGGCGGAGGTGCCGGTATGGCTCCGCTGCGTGCACAGATAATGCACATGACCAAGACTTTGAATACGCGTGACCGCGAGATGCATTATTTCTATGGAGCGCGTGCGCTTAACGAGGTGTTCTATTTGGATGACTTCCTGAATCTGGAAAAGGAATTCCCGAATTTCCACTTCCATCTGGCGCTTGACCGCCCGGATCCGGCAGCCGATGCTGCGGGAGTGAAGTACACGCCCGGATTTGTACATCAGGTGATCTATGATACATATTTGAAGAATCATGAGAATCCTGAGGATATCGAGTACTACATGTGCGGCCCTGGCCCGATGAGTAAGGCTGTTGAGGGCATGCTTGACAGCCTTGGGGTGGATCCTGAGAACATACATTACGATAACTTCGGCGGATAGGATTATCCACTGACAGATTATGATAACGCGAAAGGCGCGCCACCCTGACTCGGGTGGCGCGCCTTTCGCGTGTGTACAGAGATGTGTTACCAAAATATTGTTACCGATACGGAACCGAGCTGAGCTGAAATGGGTGGATTTAGCTTGGCTACCTTTACGGAACCACCTTTAATGAGCGGAAAACGCATGCATAGAGCCTGCCGTATGCGCCCGGCCACATGCTCAAGAAGTTGTGACGGTACGGCCATGACCTCGCGTATCACCTCTACGGCCTCGGCGTAGTTAAGTGTGGCGTCCAGTCGGTCAGTTTCTACGGCTTCCATGGCCGGATATCGGAGAGATACCGATACCTCGAACATGTTACCTACCTCGCGTTCCTGACGCAGCACGCCGTGATAGGCGTGGATCAGCAGCCTGTCTATGTCAATGGTGATTAGCTCCATAGCTATCTGCGGCGTGAACGGGTACGTGTCTTCACCTTGTCACGGCGGTGAGAGGGCTTTTCGGTCAGAGCTTCGCGAACGGTTACGGTGCGTCCTAAATCATCCTCGCCTCGAGCCGGGCCGCGGTCTTCAACCAGGATGAAGTCGAGCTGCTTCTTCTCAAGACTGGCTCGTGCCACACGCACCTTCACGTCATCGCCCAGCCGATAGCGTACGCCACGCCGCCGACCTACCAGACAGAAGTTTTTCTCATCGAAATCATAGTAGTCATCGGCAAGGTCACGGACGGGGACCAGACCTTCGCACAGATTTTCATTGAGCTCTACGTAAAGGCCCCATTCGGTTACGCCGGATATTACGCCCTCAAAAGTTTCGCCCATATGGTCAGCCATATATTCCACCTGCTTATACTTGATGGAGGCACGCTCGGCATTGGCGGCAAGCTGCTCCATGTCGCTTGAATGCTTGCATTGCTCCTCGAGCTTGGGCTGGTTTACGCTGCGTCCGCCGTTGAGGTACTTTTCCAGCAGGCGGTGTACCATCATGTCAGGGAAGCGGCGTATGGGTGATGTGAAGTGGGTGTAATAGTCGAATCCCAATCCGTAGTGACCCACGTTGGTGGTGGTGTATATGGCTTTGGCCATGGAGCGTATGGCCAGAGTGGAGAGGAAATTCTCCTCGGCACGCCCCTTTACATCGGCCAGCATACGGTTGATGGAGCGGTTGATATCTCGCGGCTTGCCCGTTTCGCGTATCTTATAGCCGAAAGTGCGGGCTATGCGGGCCAGTTCTATCAACTTGCCGGGATCCGGCTGGTCATGGACGCGATATACGAATGCCTTGGGCTTGCGGTGGCCTTGCGGCATACCAATGGCGGCAGCTACAGTGCGGTTGGCCAGCAGCATGAATTCTTCAATAAGCTTGTTGGCGTCCTTTGATTCCTTGAAGTACACTCCCGTGGGATGTCCGGTGGCATCAATATCAAATCGTACCTCGGCGCGGTCAAACTCTACAGAGCCGTTCTCATATCGCTCGCTGCGCAGAATCTTGGCCATAGCGTCAAGCGCAAGTATCTCCTCGGCATAGTCACCTCGGCCGGATTCTATCACAGCCTGGGCTTCATCGTAGGTGAAGCGGCGCACGCTGCGTGTAACGGTGCGGGCTATCTTATGCCTTACCACTTTAGCCTGAGGCGTCATTTCGAATATGCATGAGAATGTAAGCTTGTCCTCATCAGGGCGGAGCGAGCAAATGCCATTGCTGAGGTGCTCGGGGAGCATGGGGACTACGCGGTCCACGAGGTACACTGATGTGGCGCGTTTCTGTGCTTCCTTGTCGATTATAGTGTCAGGGTGTACGTAGTGGGTTACGTCGGCTATATGTACGCCTACTTCATAATTGCCGTTGGGCAGAGTGCGTATGGACAGAGCGTCATCAAAGTCCTTGGCGTCCTTGGGATCAATGGTAAATGTGGTGATTCCGCGCATGTCTATTCGTGAGGCCACAACGCTGTCCGTAATTCCCGCGTCAATTTTTGATGCGGCTTTTTCCACAGCTTCGGGGTAACGGTAGGGGAGCCCGAACTCGGCGAGTATGGCATGCATCTCAGCTGTGTTCTCTCCGGTCTGACCAAGGATGTCAAGGACTTCACCTATCGGGTTCTTGGCATCGTCAGGCCACGATGTGATGCGTACTATGGCTTTCTGTCCGGTCTTTCCTCCACGCAGTTTGTTGCGCGGTATGATAATGTCGGTGGCAAGGAATTTGGAGTCAGTCTGAAGGTAGGCGAGCGAGCGCTCCACATTGAGCGTGCCTATAAATGTCTGCTCCTTTTCCTCTATTATTTCTATCACTTCGGCCTCCGGTTCCACACCCCGGCGGCGTGCAGCCACTATTATCTTGACCTTGTCACCGTTAAGTGCGTGCATGGAATTACGTTCGGCCACGAATATTGACTCGCCGTCCTCATCGGTGACTACGCTGTTCTTGCCGTTGGAACGGCGTACGAATGTGCCGGTGGTGACATTGCTGCGCTGAGGAGCCTTGTATTTGCCGGGCGTTACCTCTATGAGGTCACCGTCAAATGCCAGTTCGGCCAGCAGTAGCGCTATGGCCCGGTGTGCGGCGGCTGAGTCAGCGCCTATGGCATATGCCACCTGCTTGTAATTGAATGTATTGTTTTTCTGTTGGGATATGTATTTCAGCACCTCGGCGTGTATGTCCTTAGGCGCTTTTGCTGAAGGAGTAGTTCTGTTTTGGGCCATAGTGGTTATGAGTTTATATTTTAACGCCTGTATGGATTAAAATGTTAAAAAGCAAGCGTGACATTCGGGTGAATAGTGCCCGTTAGTCACGCTCGCCCTTTAGCAGTATTGACTACCGGAACGGTTCCGGGCAGTCAGTCATCAGGCATCGATGTTGGCGTAATTGGCGTTGGCTTCAATGAAGTCGCGGCGTGGAGCCACGTCTTCGCCCATGAGCATGGAGAATATGCGGTCAGCTTCGGCGGCATCGCTGATGTTGACCTGCTTGAGCAGGCGGCGTTCAGGCGACATTGTGGTGTCACGGAGCTCTTCGGCGCTCATCTCACCAAGACCTTTGTATCGCTGTACCTTGGTCTTGTCGCCGTTGCGGGCTATGAATTGCTGTACCTGCTGATCGGTCCAGCAGTATTCCTCTACCTTGCCACGGGTGCACTTGTAGAGCGGGGGCGTGGCCAGATACAGATAGCCGTTTTCTATAACGGGGCGCATGCGGCGGAAGAAGAAAGTCATGAGCAGTGTGGCTATGTGGCTGCCGTCCACGTCGGCATCGGTCATGATTATGATCTTGTGGTATGCCAGACGTGATATGTTGACTGCTTTCGGGTCATCATCGGTGCCTATGGTTACGCGCATGGCGCGGAACAGACTGGTGATTTCCTGATTGTCAAATATTTTGTGGTCCATGGCCTTCTCCACGTTGAGGATCTTGCCTCGGAGCGGGAGTATGGCCTGGAACGTACGGTCGCGCCCCTGTTTGGCGGTGCCGCCTGCAGAGTCACCCTCGACGAGGAAAAGCTCGCAGTCCTCGGCTGTGCGGCTTGAACAGTCGGCCAGTTTGCCGGGGAGTCCGCCTCCGCTCAGCGGCGACTTGCGCTGTATCTTTACTCGGGCATTGTAGGCGGCATGTCGGGCCTGCGCAGCGAGTATTACTTTTTCTACTATGGTCTTGGCCTGGCGGGGATGCTCCTCAAGATAGTAGCGAAGCGCCTCGCTCACGGCCGTCTGTACGGCACCTATTACCTCATTGTTGCCGAGCTTGGTTTTGGTCTGACCCTCAAACTGTGGTTCCATCACTTTGACTGATACCACGGCGGTAAGCCCTTCGCGGAAGTCGTCGGAAGCAACGTCGATTTTCACTTTTTCAAGCATCTTGTTGTCCTCGGCGTACTTCTTCAGGGTCGAGGTCAGGCCACGGCGGAATCCGGTGAGGTGTGTGCCGCCTTCTATGGTGTTTATGTTGTTTACGAAGGAGTAGACGTTTTCATTGTAAGTGGTGTTGTAAGTCAGCGCCACTTCCACGGGTATGCCCTGACGTTCGGTGTTCAGGTGTATGACATCGTCAATAAGGCTTTCCTTGTTGGAGTCTATATACTGAACAAACTCGCGCAGGCCGTCACGTGAATAGAAGGTTTCGCTTCGGGCAGTACCCTCTTCGTTTACTTCGCGGCGGTCCGTAAGCGTGAGCGTTATTCCGGCATTGAGGAATGCCAGGTCACGAAGACGGTTGGCCAGCGTGTTATAGTCATATACGGTTACGGTAAATATGCTTGCATCAGGCTTGAATGTGATGCTTGTGCCGGAGTGGGAGCTTTCGCCTACCACACGCAGCTCGGTGGTAGGCTTGCCGCAGGAGTATTCCTGTACGTAAGCTTTGCCTCCACGATGCACTTCGGCGCGCAGATATGTTGACAGTGCGTTGACGCATGACACACCTACACCGTGCAGACCGCCTGACACCTTATATGAGCCCTTGTCGAACTTACCTCCGGCATGCAGTACGGTGAGTACTACCTCGAGAGCGCTTTTCTGCTCTTTTTCATGCATGTCCACCGGTATGCCTCGGCCATTGTCTATAACGGTGATTGAATTGTCCTCATTGATAGTCACATCAATATGGCTTGCATATCCTGCTAAAGCCTCGTCTATGGAATTGTCCACAACTTCATAGACCAAATGGTGCAGACCTTTGACGGAAATGTCGCCTATATACATGGCCGGGCGCTTGCGAACCGCCTCGAGGCCTTCGAGTACCTGAATGTTACTCGCACTATATTCTTCTTCTGTTTCTGCCATTGTCAGATGGTTTCTATACATTGTTCATAACCGGGAGATGCGCGTAAGGCTTCCCCGAAATAGCAAACAAAGGTACGAAATTTTAATCGGAAATGCAAATTTGCTTTCGGCTCACAATTTTTGTCAGTTGAGGGCACGGCTCTTTCATTTAAAATACCTTGATTACATCTCCCCAAAGATATATT
>JAMPBB010000002.1:58143-110858 GCA_023666885.1 Muribaculaceae bacterium
AGCTTGAAATCACCAGCTCATCACACCCCTTCTTCACCGGCAAGCAGAAGCTCGTCGATACAGCAGGACGTGTGGACAAGTTCATGAGCCGTTATGGCAACCGCAAGAAAAAGTAAGCGAGAAAGTAAGTAAAGCTAACCGCTACATAATAGGCATCCCGGACCTCGTTGACGAAGTCCGGGATGCCGCTTATCATCACAGTATGTTCCGGCATGTAAGCTTCCTGTATTTGGATGATGACTCTGACCGTTTCGGTGTAGGGTCAAGGATATTCTCATCTACAAAATGCGGTGTGTTTCTATGCACCGAAGGGGCGGCACGCCTCAGTACCGGCGAAACATCTGTTGAACTCACCCCCGGTTCACTATTCATCTATACTGTGGCCAGCATAGTGGAGATCATAGACATGACCAATGTCAAAGGCGTGATGATAGACGTCCCTACCCATGAACTGCTTAATGCCATAGGTTCCATACTTGATGCTCCGGCCATGTTACATATCCGGCGTCATCCCTTAGTTACTCCCGAGCCTGATATATTTACGGATCTTATGAGGCGCATCCGTACTCTGCACAAGCACGGAATAGAGCTGGATGCATCCGATGCCGATAACTATATACACAGAATAGACCGGCGTATATTCTGTGCCGAATCAGAAAACCTGATATTCCTACTGCTGAAAATATATTTCACAAAACACCCAGTTGAAGCCTCCACCCGAATGCGGGGCGACAAAATATATCAGGAATTTATGCAGGCTCTGTACAGCCGGTGCCACCAATTCCGCAGTGTGAATCACTATGCCCGGATGTTCAATTTAAGCTCCAAGCACTTCTCAAAACTGATAAAGACTTCAAGCGGCATGACACCGGCCACCATCATTGACCATGCAGTGGTATCGGAAGCCCGACGTATGCTCTCCGAGGGCACCATGTCAGTAAAAGAAGTGGCCGTAGAATTGAATTTCCCCTCCCAATCTTTTTTTGGCAAATACTTCAAAAGACATACCGGACTGACACCTTCAGCCTACAGGAAGATGTCATAATACAAGTTCGGACATAAGGGAGTCAAATGCGTTATCCAAATCATACGTCAGGCCGGGATGCGGACGCGAGCACTGTACACAGGAACTTTTCACCGCCGCTATCCAACGGAACCGCTCCTCTACCTCCATATTACAGAACACACCTTGCGATGTCCCGGCATCGGCCACGCGCAGCATCCGCTCAAAGTACGCCACCACTTCATCATGTGAATGAGGAGCCTTGAAGAGCGCAAGCTTTTCAGGCGCCACGGATATGGCGGTCCTAATCCAACGCCTGCGTTTACACATCATGACTATGCCCACATTTATAAACTCCTCCCGCTCTACATAGGGTACATAACGGAGCACGGCATATTCATATAATAGTTTTTCTTGCTCTAACGGCCTCATCCACAAATATATTTGAATTAGCGAGTCGGGTTGTCAAAAACTGCTCATACACAGTACGCATCTCTTGGGCTGATAATGACACATCATCACGCACCAACCACTCATCAGGTATAGCGTTCACTATATCATGTATCAAATCCGGTGTTATCACCTCATGCATAGCCTTGTCTACCGCCTCTATACGCGATGCCTTATGCAAAAGCGCATGATCTTTTATGAAACTGAATGGCGATAAGGCAGCCTTTTCAGGATCACTCCATGAGTGATGAAAGAACAATGATGCACCATGATCTATCAGCCACACCTCACTTCCATGCCATTGGAGCATATTGGTGTTACGTGCCGTGCGATCCACATTGGTAAGGAATGCGTCAATCCATACTATACGCGATGCCATATCGGCATCCACCGGATTGACATAGGCATCCATCGTTACAGCCCCGGAAAGAAAATGAAGCCCCAGATTCAGTCCTCGGCTTGCTTTAAGCAGATCCTGAATTTCCTCATCAGCCTCAGTGATGCCAAACTGTTCAGGCACGTCAAGAAAAACTATCTCCGGCACATTAAGTCCGACCGCACGGGCTATCTCCCCACCTATCAGTTCTGCTATTAGAGCTTTAGCCCCATGACCCGCGCCACGGAACTTGACCACATACTTGAATCCGTCATCGGCCTCGGCAAGAGCCGGAAGAGAACCGCCCTCACGGAGCGGCTCGATATATCGGTCAACACTCTGATGTCTTAATTCCAGCATATCATTCCACCTCATCAATACCGTCACGATGCATCATAGCCTTGATGTCGGCATCCCGGCCACGGAAGCGCCTGTATAGCACATCCGGATTCTCCGAGCCGCCCTTCATTAGTATGTTGCGCCTGAATGAATCAGCACACTCCTTACTGAACACACCGTGCTCCATAAACATTTCAAAGGCATCGGCATCAAGCACCTCAGCCCACTTATAGCTATAATATCCGGCTGCATAGCCGCCACTGAATATATGCCCGAATTGCGGTGATATAAGCGAGCCTTCCACCTGTGGGAACATTGACACACCGGATATGGCATCATTTTCAAAAACAGCAACATCACTGATCGGCTCCTCGCCCAAAGTATGCCATGCCATGTCAAGATACCCGAATGCCAACTGGCGAAGGCATGCGTACGCCACTCCGAAACGTTTGGTCGCAATGATCCGATCCACATCCTCCTGTGGCAACGGTTCGCCAGTAAGGTAATGACGTGCGAAACTGTCAAGAAATTCACGCCTCGTAAAGAAGTTCTCATTGAACTGTGACGGCAGTTCCACAAAGTCACGGTATACATTCGTACCGGATAGTCCGGCATACTTTGTAGCCGAGAAAAGTCCGTGAAGAGCGTGTCCGAATTCATGAAGGAATGTCTGCACCTCATAGGGAGTAAGGAGCGACGGACGGTCAGACGTAGGCTTGGTGAAATTCATAACTATGGAAACATGCGGACGACTATCAGTACCGTCATCCTCAGTCCACTGTTCCTTGAACTCGGTCATCCATGCTCCCGGACGCTTGTTTGAACGAGGGAAGAAGTCAGTATATATCACCCCCAGATACGTGCCGTCATGGTCACTTACCTCGTATGCCTGAACATCCTCATGGTATACGGATATATCCGTACGGCGTATGAATTTTATACCATATAGCTTGGTGGCCAAACCGAATACACCCTCCACAGTCCGTCCAAGCTCAAAATACGGACGTAACGCCTCCTCATCAAAGTCATAAAGCTCCTGCTTAAGCTTATTGGAGTAGAAACTGTAGTCCCACGGCATTATGCGGAAATCATCACCCTCCTTACTTCGGGCATACCCCTCAAGCTCCTTAAACTCACGCATCTGCGCAGGCCTATACGCCTCACGCAAGCGATCCAACAGGTTATATACGTTCTGCACCGTGCCGGCCATGGTACGGCCAAGCACATATGAGGCATAATCCTTATATCCGAGCAGATGCGCCACTTCAGCCCTCTTGGAAGCAATCTCCTTTATGATCTCGACATTGGAATACTGCCCTTTGATATTCCTACCCGTGTATAAGCGGTACATATGCTCACGCAAATCACGCCGGGCACTGTACTTCATGAATGATATATAGGTAGGCTGAGCCAAGGTAAACAGATACTCACCTTCACGACCCTTTTCCGCTGCTGCATAGGCCGCAGCCTCAACCGCCGTTTCCGGAAGCCCGTCAAGATCCTCATGCCGGAGCCAGATCTCATACGTATTAAGCTCGTTTATTACATTCTGACCGAACTTATTAGTAAGCTCCGACAATCGTGCCGACAGTTCCTTATAGCGTATTCTGTCATCACCTTCAAGGAGAGCTCCGTTACGGGCAAACGCATCATATGTACGCTGAAGCAGCGTGGCGTCCTCAACGTCCAAATCAAAAGAGTCACGCTCATCATACACAGCCTTAATCCTATGCCACAGGCGCTCATTGAGTGTTATTGATGTGGAATATTCGCTCAGCAGAGGCATCACCGTATCTGACAATGACATCATTTCAGTATCGGACATAGCTGACAGCATGGGGAAAAACAGATTCAACGCCCTGTCAAGGTCACGTCCGGAGCGTGCATATGCCACTATTGTGTTTCTGAAATCAGGCACCTCATCGGAGCTGCATATAGCCTCTATCTCTTGCTTACCCTTGCGGATACCTTCCTCAATGGCCGGCAATATATCGGCCGTGGGTATTTCATTAAACGGTATTGTCCCTAAAGGGGTGTCATATTCTGCTAAAAGCAGGTTCTTATGTGCGGTGTTCATATTATGGCCAAAGTGTACGGTTTACGGTATCTAATACAATATCTTTCATAGTCATGTCCACGCCGGCAGCTTCAAGGTACGGCTTGTCGGCATCAATAGTGCGTGTAAGTCTGTCCATATCACGCTTCATTCCTTCAAGAGCCCGGGTATACGACGTTACGGCGTCACGATAACGTGACATGGCCATATAAAGGTGTCCCTGATTAACGTAATCGGCGGTGGTGAACACCTCCGGTGCGAGTTTCGAATAATACGCCGCAGCTTTATTCAAATCTCCTGAAAGGAACAAGCACCATGCTATAGGACGTACTGTACGCGGCGAGATTCCGTCAGTATACTCCACTTTGTAATACTGATTAAGCGCCTCGGCATACCGGCCCAATTCCATAAGGCAATGCCCTATACTTAGCGTCACTTTCATATCATCAGGAAATTTATCAGCCAGCTGGAGGTAATAGCGTAGAGCCTCCTCCGTGTTACCGGTCATCTTACAGCATGCGGCCAGACGCCGTAGGAGCCATGTGCTTGAAGGATTTATCAGCTCGGCTCTCCTGTACATGTCAAGCGCTCCGGCTATGTCGCCCAATTTTTGAAGGCAATATCCGGCCTTCTGATAGATGCTTTCATCAAGCGGGTTCTCATCTATAAGTCTACGATATATGTTGAGAGCCTCCTGATAATACTCATGGCGGAAATAAAATTCGGCCACCGTACTGAGCATATCGAACCCGGATAGAGCCTCAGAGCATATATCAAGCTCCACAAGGTTAATAGGAGCCGTAAACGGATTATAGAACTCCCCTTTCCTACGGAACAGATTAAAGAACCGGTACAGGTCCTTTACATAGCAGTCTATGCCCCGCTCACGCCGCTTATCGGCAGTCTGATCTTCGGCCATACTTTCAAAGTCCTTTGCATGCCCTGCGAGCTGGCCAAGAAGCATATTACGCTGCGACTCCGGCACTCGATTGAGGGAAAGGGCCATAGAATATTTGTCGCCATCACAGAGAAGTGGCGATGATGAAACAAGCGAAAGATAATCCAAGGCACCATGGCCTGATATACCATCAAGGGCGGTAACATCAGTATAAAATGGCAGGAACCAGTTGGCCATATCATTGAAGAACGGGAATGTTTTCAAATGCGAGAAAGTGCTCATAAGTACATCGGCGCCTTCGCTTTGCATTTCCGTGAGTTTTTTCAACTCATTTTCCACGCCCGACTTCCGCATCAGTTCTTCCCATTCAGGATTCTCCTCAAGCATGGCAAAGTCCTCCGGATTCTCAATATCGCCAAGCTTACCCAGATCCGTACGCAGCTTCATCATGCGGGGTATAACCTCTTCGTTCATAGTACGTGTTACACGCTCCGTGTCACGTGCCTTTATAAACTGCATGAACGCCGTGCGTACATCGCGCCTCCAGCTGTCAAGTTCGGCAAGAGCGTCAAGCCGGGCTTGAAGTGATGATGACAATGGTATGTCACGCCAACGCCACAGTACGAGCAGTAGGCCACACAGTGCCCGGACATCGACCACGGCGCCGCCGTCAGTATAAGCATCGGCTATCAGACGTACGCCACGCTCATCAAAGCACTGCATCAAGTTCATGGTGACAGCTGAAACACACTGCGCCTTGGCATATACCGGAACGGTTTCATCACGCAAGAAAGCGAGTATGCTTTCAGCGTCAGGCTTTGACAGAGGGGAAGTAACCCATATACGGTTAAACAGGTCGGTAGATATTGCCTCAAGTTCCCTCCTTGACTTGGCATCTATGCCTGAGGGCGAGAAAATCTTAAGCGCATTTTCAGCATTACGCTTCATATATTCAGCCACAAGAGTGGGAATGGACTCATCATGCCGGTTCCTTACATAGCGCAGTGTACTGAAATACAAATCCGGAGAAAGCTCCGCCTCCTTCTCCCGGATAATATATCCGCATATGCGCCTCACATCGGCATCAATGCGTTCGAGCATCTCATCACGGGTGGGATCAGGCGTACCGTTAAGAGCATACTCTACCAGCATACGGTACGTAGAGGTGAGCCGCTCCACCTCCATACGCAGCTCATATGGAGCTCCCGAGGCCTCGGCCATAGAGTAAAGCTCCATCAGAGCGACCGTATAACGCCGTTCTGACAGAGCTGATAATATCCTGTTATGTATTGATTTTAATTGTTGAGGGGTCATAGATTCATTTATGTCATGATACAAAGATAATAACAAATATCATGCCATAAAATCACTCTACACCTCAAAATCAACGCATGCGCGAGCCTTTATCCTATTCTTCACCAATGCTACAGCTGCCAAATGCGCAGGATGAGCCGAATATTCGGCCACATCCGTCATAGTGTCAGCACATGCAGTGAGTACCATATCATACTCCTCTACAGGGTTTATGTTCATTCCCACTTCAAGGCTATGAAGCTGAGGTATTATGCCGGGAAGTTTCTTCAGGGCATCGGCAAATTCCCGGGCGGCAGCTTCCCGGGCGGCTACATCGCCATCAAAACGGAACATTACTACGTGATGTATCATAATTAAGTCTTATCGGTAAAGACGCTCACGAGCCTCGGCCACGCGCGCGTCAGTAATATAGTCATCATAATCCATCATCTTGTCAATGGTACCGTTAGGCGTAAGCTCAATGATGCGGTTACATACGGTCTGTATGAATTCATGGTCATGCGATGCCAAGAGTATACAGCCTTTGAATGACTGCAAGGTATTATTGAACGCCTGTATTGACTCCAAGTCAAGATGATTGGTAGGCGAGTCAAGTATCAATGTGTTGGCACCCGGCAGCATCATGCGCGATATCATACAGCGCATCTTTTCGCCACCGCTAAGTACCGATGCCTTTTTAAGCACATCCTCGCCTGAAAAGAGCATCTTTCCAAGGAATCCCTTGAGGTATATTTCACTTGAGTCATCGCTGAACTGACAGAGCCAGTCAACCAAGTTCATATCCGTTCGGAAAAATGCCGCATTGTCAAACGGCAGATAAGCCGTGGTGATAGTCTGACCCCAGTCATAGGTACCTTCATCAGCCTTCCTATTGCCGTTTATAATTTCAAACAGCGCTGTCATGGCGCGCGGATCCCGGCTAAGGAACGCCACTTTATCACCCTTCTCTATCTGGAAATTCACATCACGGAACAGAAGCTCACCATCGCCCGGAGCTGTGGCAGTAAGTCCGTGCACCTCCAGAATCTTGTTGCCCGGTTCACGCTGGGGCGTAAATATTATACCGGGATAGCGGCGTGATGATGGCTGGATTTCCTCCACACGGAGCTTTTCAAGCATCTTCTTGCGGCTCGTGGTCTGCTTTGACTTGGCCACGTTAGCGCTGAAACGCTGTATGAATTCCATAAGCTCCTTGCGTTTCTCCTCAGCCTTCTTGTTCTGCTGTTGCTGCTGGCGCAGTGCCAACTGGCTCGACTGATACCAATAGCTGTAATTGCCGGCAAAAAGCGAAACCTTATTATAGTCAATATCAAGTGTGTGCGTGCTTACGGCATCAAGGAAGTGACGGTCATGTGACACCACCAATACCGTATTTTCAAAATTTGACAGATAGTTTTCAAGCCATGACACCGTTTCAAGGTCAAGGTCGTTAGTGGGCTCGTCAAGAAGCAGATTGTCAGGATTGCCAAACAACGCCTTTGCAAGCAGCACACGTACCTTTTCACTACCGGTAAGCTCCTTCATAAGCATATAATGGCGATCCTCCTTCACTCCGAGGCCGCTCAGCAGAGCAGCGGCATCGCTCTCGGCATTCCAGCCTTCCATTTCGGCAAACTTCTCCTCGAGTTCGGACGCACGTATGCCGTCGGCATCGGTAAAATCCTCTTTGGCATATATGGCATCCTTCTCCTTCATTATGTCCCACAGCACGGTATGTCCCTGAAGCACCGTATCCATAACCGTGCAGTCATCAAACTTAAAGTGATCCTGTTCAAGCACACTCATACGCTCACCGGGGCCTTGTGTCACACTGCCATGAGTAGGCGACAACTGCCCGCTGAGTATTCGCATAAGCGTAGACTTTCCGGCACCATTGGCACCTATAATCCCGTAGCAGTTACCCGGGGTGAACTTCATATTTACATCCTGGAAGAGTATCCTCTTGCCAAACTGCATTGTCAAATTGTTGACTGCTATCATTGTCTGTAATCTCTATTTTTTTCGGAGTGCAAATTTAGTCATTTTTTCCTATCCCGAAAAATCACATATGGTGCTCAGGACGTTGACATACACTTTTGCCTCACCAAGATTTTGGCACTCTTGGGGATATTGATTAATTTTGCGCCATTATGAACCATATGGAACCTACCAAAGGGGCTGCACGCACCATGCAGCAGTTTGATACAGAATTGGCGCGCTGCCGCAAAGTATTTGCCGACAAGCTTGCTGATTACGGACCGTCATGGCGAATACTGCGCCCAAGTTCGCTCACAGACCAAATATTTATAAAGGCTAAACGCATACGTACCCTTGAGACCACAGGTGAGGCTATGGTAGATGAAGGCATTGCATCAGAGTATCTCGGCATAGTCAATTACGGCATAATGGGGCTTATACAGCTGGAAATGCCGTTTGCCGACACTGCTGACATCACCTCCGATGAAGCTCTTGCGCTATATGACCGCTATGCATCCATGACACGCAAGCTTCTTGAAGCAAAAAACCATGACTACGGGGAGGCCTGGCGCGATATGCGGCTTACGTCGTACACGGATTTCATCCTTACCAAGATAGACCGTATAAAAGAAATAGAAAACAACAGCGGCGTGACAAAAGTGTCGGAAGGCATAGGCTCAAACTATATGGATATCATAAACTATGCCATGTTTGGCATGATAAAACTATCCGAATGATTCCAAGAATCAAGACCGGACTTTTCGGTACCGGCCGACATCCGAAATTACGCATCGCTGCCGTATGGACACTCCGCATACTCATAGGAGCACTGTTCGTAACATCAGGATTCGCCAAAACCATTGACATATGGGGATTCATCTATAAGATAGAAGAGTACCTCAATGTGTGGGGATTTCAACAACCCCGTTCACTGGTACTGACAGCAGCCACGCTGATGTCAAGTGCGGAAATGGTGCTGGGACTTATGCTGATGATAGGCTGCTACAGGCGCGCTGCCGTATGGCTTCTGCTGGCCATGATGGCCGGGCTGCTGCCGCTATCGGCTTACATATGGATTATGAATCCGGTAAGTGACTGCGGATGCTTCGGTGATATGCTGGTTATATCCAACAGTGCCACATTCTGGAAGAATATAGTCATCACCATAGGCCTGTGCTATCTGGCACTTACCAATGAGAAGGTTGCCGGACTGTTCCATGCCTATTCCCAATGGATTCTGGCCGTATCAGCCTCCATATATGCAGTAATACTGTCACTGATAGGATATACCGTACAGCCCATGATTGACTTCCGGTCATTCCCCATAGGCCGGCAACTATCGGTTGATGACGCGGAAGATGAAAGTGAACCCGATGAAGTATTTGAATTCATTTACGAAAAGGACGGCCACACGGAAACCTTTACTGAGGACTGCCTGCCTGACAGCACCTGGACGTTTGTTGACCGCAAACTGATATCCGGCACATCGCCTACTGACCGTACTGATCTCATAGTTTACGATGAATCCGGCCAGGACGTAACCCCGGAGGCCATAGCAGCGGAAGGCGAGCAGATATTGATAGTGGTGCCACAGGGCGATAGAGCCGATGTGTCATTTACATACATGATAAATGAGCTGCAGCGGTTTATAGAAGCCCGTGGAGGCTCCCTCATAGAGCTGGCATCATTCCCTGACAGTGAAGGGCTTGAATACTGGAAGGATCTGTCCATGGCATCATTCCCTATATACAGCGCAGAATCTACCGTGCTCAAAGAGCTTTCACGCGGTGCCATGTCGGCAGTTCTGGTGAAGGATGGAAGGATAGCGTGGAAACGCACACTCGGCTCCATTGACATAGATATGCTTGACGGGGAAAATGCGGATATATTAATGTCAGCACCGGTAAATCCGCCGCTTAAAACATGGCTCAGAAATCTGACAGTATGTCTGGCAGGGCTGTACATATTCGTGTTCATCATTGACCGCAGTGCCCTATTACTGAAATGGCGTGAACGCCGAGCAAGAAAAGCAGCCGCCAAAATGGGTCAAACCGAAAAAAAAGAGTAACTTTGCATCATTAATCATAACTTTTATATACATCTGAAAATGAGAAAGAATATTGTAGCAGGTAACTGGAAGATGAACACCACCGTACCTGAAGGTGTAGCTCTTGCCAAGGCCGTCAACGAGAAGCTTGCTGACGTAACCACAAAATGTGACGTCATTATATGCGTCCCCTTTACTCATCTATGCTCTGTAAACAGCGTGATCAACGCTGAGAAGCTCGGATTAGGTGCCGAGAACTGTGCCGACCATGCCAAAGGCGCATACACCGGTGAAGTATCAGCCGCTATGGTAGCCTCTACCGGCGCTACATATGTAATACTCGGCCACTCAGAACGCCGCCAGTACTACGGCGAAACAGCCGCTACACTGAAAGAGAAAGTGGCACTTGCCTTTGAAAACGGCCTTACCCCCATATTCTGCATAGGCGAAGTGCTTGAGGAACGTGAAAACGGCACAGCTTTTGACGTAGTAAAATCACAGATCGTGGACGCTCTGTTCCACCTGTCAGCCGAGGACTTCTCCAAGATAATACTCGCTTACGAACCTGTTTGGGCCATAGGTACCGGCAAGACTGCCACCGATGACCAGGCCCAGGAAATGCACGCATTCATTCGCGGTGTCATAGCTGAAAAATATGGCAACGATGTAGCCGAGAACACTTCAATACTTTACGGCGGAAGCTGCAAGCCCTCAAATGCCAAGGCTCTCTTTGCCAAGCCCGATGTAGACGGCGGCCTTATTGGCGGCGCAGCCCTTGACGCTGACTCATTCATGGGTATTGTCACCGCTTTTTAATAGTGTACTGAAATAGTATTTCATTATATTTTAGGCTACAAAAATTAATTTTATTATTTTTGTAGCCTAAATTGTAACTTGTTCATCCATGTGGACTAACCGCACTTTTCTTTGCAACGTATTTTTACTCTGCGTAGCCGTACCCGCCTTCGGTCAGAAAGAAGAGCCTGAGCATCCTGATATAGTAGAACATATCACGGCTGACAGCATAAACATTGTGATACAGGATGAGGAGGTGGCAAAGCTGCTGGAATATTCAGAGCCGCAGAAAGCCGAGAACAAAAAAAATGACAAGATAGGCTACCGGGTGCAGGTGTTTTCCGACAACAATGCCCGTACTGCCAGAAATGAGGCTCGTTCAAAGCAGCGCAGCATAGGATCACGTTTCCCTAATTACCGCACATATGTAACATACACGGCACCATATTGGAGGCTTAAGGTGGGTGATTTCCGCACACAAGAAGAAGCCAATACCGCTGCCGCCGCAATAAAAAGGGCATTCCCGGGATATACGGAAATACGAGTGGTACGTGACCGTATAAATCTACCCAAGACCCAGCAATAAGCCTCCTACGGCTCACAAAACATCTGTGACAGACATGACTGCTGAAGAAAAAATTGAAAAGCTCGCCTCACATTACAAAGCCATACTTGAACTGATAGGCGAAGACCCCGAACGCGAAGGCCTTGTAAAGACTCCTGAGCGTGCAGCACGCGCGCTGCTCTACGTCACATCAGGATATAACCGCAGCAGCGCCGAAGTGGTTAACGGAGCGGTGTTCACATCGCCCGGCAGCGGACTTATCACCGTCAAGGATATTGAATTCTATTCTCTCTGCGAGCATCACATACTGCCCTTCTTCGGACACATTACCATAGGATACGTACCTAACGGAAAGATTATTGGGCTCAGCAAGCTGGCACGGTTAGTGGACATGTATGCCCGCCGCCTTCAAGTACAGGAACGTCTGGCTCAGGAAGTGTGCATGGAGCTGTATCGCACCTTAGGATGCAAAGGAGTGATAGTACGATGTGAGGCGCATCACTTATGCATGCAAATGCGTGGAGTAGAGAAGCAGGACACCACTACCGTGACTATGGCATCGGAAGGCATCATGACTTCCGATACTGCTCTGCGCAACGAATTTTTTGAAGCTATCCGATAAGATAACCGGAGGGCAGGCATCAGTCTATTGCCGTCCGGATTTCATCAATGGTTACAAGTTTGCTTACTATAGCATATATCGTAAGACCGGCGGCTGAGTGAATCTGTAATTTGTTGGCTATATTGCGCCGGTGTGTCATTATGGTGTTAACGGACACATTCATTGCCGAGGCTATCTCTTTATTGGACTGTCCCTTCACTATGCCTATGAGCACTTCGCGCTCACGCGGCGTAAGTTCACTCTGACGGTCGTCAGCAGCAGGCTCCATGGAAGTTTTCATAACGAACTTCTCTACCATAGAAAGTGAGTCGTACACGCTGAAGCATCCGTCAAAACTCTTTATAATGTCCTGCGGCAACGCACTGTCAAGCATACCGAGTACAGCACCCGAATCTGACATGCGGATACGCAATTCACGATCAGAATAAGCAAGCATAGTAAGCGCATCTGTCACCAGAATAGACGGATGCATCTTATCAAGAGTTTCCAGCAGAAGCCCGGGATCCACTATATGGATGCTCACGTTCGTAATGGCACTTTCATCCATGGCCGCTTTAAGGCCAAGCGAAAGGATGCGTGAACGCATGGCTATCACCACCGTAACATGTCGCATATTATAAGTCTGTTATCTTTTCAAGTTTCAATGCTCCCGGAATCAGGATATGGTTTTCAATGTCACGGTGCGTGTCAAGGTCCTCCTCGCAGTTAAATATGTCCACAAGTGCATCGTACATACGGTCCGGCACCGACGTAGTATAGAACCGCAGGATCAGGCTCTTAAGGTCAGCCAACTTCTCACCCATCTCATCATGATGCTTACTGAACACTTCAATTCTGAAGTCAGATGAAGACACACAGCCATCGGCAAGCTGCCGGATATAAGGAAATACAGTGGATTCCTCGTAGGCGAAATGCTTGCGCACTTCATCCACATAGTCATCAAAAAACCGTATGATGGCCGGATTTATGTCAGAGTGTATGGCATCAAGGGCGCTTATAAGGTTGGCCCGTATATGCGGGAACTTGTATCCGAGGAAATAGGTGTGTGACCTCTGAAGGAAGTCTACCACCCCCATTACCGCCTTGCCGGAAAGCTCACCATCGGAAAGCTGGCCGGTAAGGATAAGATTGACTATAAGTAGGAAAACTCCCGTATCAATACCGGCAGCCTCACATACCTCTTTTATGGTCTTGCCATAAAAGCCCAAGGGTATGGAGAAGCGGCTCAGTATGGGAAGTATATTGAAATCGGCCTCCACGAGCTCAGTCATGGAGTCCGATTCCGTAAATCTGCGTATGGTTCTGTGGTTCATTAAGCAGAGGCTTCATCAGCCTTCTCAGCTGCCTCTGCAGCTTCATCCTCGGCTATTTCATCATCCTTGAATTTCTCCACGCCGGCGGCTATGAGCATATTGTACCAGGAGTACACCTTACGTATGTCATTGGTGTACACGCGGTCATCATCAAAGTCAGGCAGTACCTTGCGGAACGCCTCACGCACCTCGGCATCGCTCATTGCCTTCACATTTACAGGCTGAGCGCCATTCTGCTCCTTTATGGTTTCAAAAATGTCAGTCAAAGGCACATCGCCCTCGTTAGTATATATTGATATATCGCCAAGTGACACAACCTTGTCATGCGAATAGGCCGGTGTGCGTTTTCCTGTGGCAAGTGATTCCACTATGAGCATGTTCTTACCTTGGTTTACAAGACGGAACAGTCCGGGGCGACCGGCTATAGAAAGAATTTTCTTAATCATTATATTATGAATTTTATTATGTTTGTTCTGCAAAAATAATTGTTATTTTTCTGTTTTCAAAAATTTACCAATATTGTGTATCTTTGCAAACATAAAACACTACCCCAATGTTTCCGCTATATTTAAAGGACATGCTTCAGCTCATTCTGTCGCCCACACACGGGTGGGAGGACATATCATATGACAGCGCCGAGCCACGGAAACTTATGATGCAGGGCTTTATACCGTGGCTGCTCATAGCGGCAGCTTCCTCGGCCATACAGCTGATATACGGTAACGGCGCTGAAGTGCTCAGTGTGATATTAGAGGCCACGGTGACTTTTCTGAAGTATTTTGTTACATATTATATAGCCGGATTCGCGTTTGCCATATTCATGCCCCGGTTCAGCGCCGGATCCAAGTCGGCCGAGAAGCATAATCACACCTTTATAATATACAGCCTTGGGCTTATGGTACTGTGGAGCACAGTCAAGCACTGTCTGCCCATAGATATGGCCATACTGAACTTTTTCCCGCTGTATGTCATTCTTATCATGTGGCGCGGTGTGCGCTATATGAGAGTGGCCTCCATGGCGGTGATACCATTCGTAGGACTGACCATCTTCACCATAATCATACCTCCCATACTGATTCAGCTTTTATTTAACCTGATATCTCCCATATGAAGTTTTCAGAAGTAAACATACGAAACAAGCGCGCCAACTTTGACTACGCTATCACCGAGACATTTACGGCCGGGATAGTGCTTACAGGCACGGAGATAAAGTCCATAAGGCTCGGGAAGGCAAGCCTTGTGGATACATTCTGTTTCGTTACCAACGGGGAGGTATGGATCAAGAATATGTATATAGCCGAGTACTTCTACGGCACATATAATAACCACGCCACCCGGCGTGACCGCAAGCTGCTCCTTAATAAGAAAGAGATAGCCAAGCTGTCCAAGTATGGCAAGGAAACAGGCTTTACCATTGTGCCGCTGAAGGTGTTTATAAATGACCGCGGACTGGCCAAAATGGTAATAGGCATAGGTCGCGGCAAAAAGGAGTATGACAAGCGCCAAAGCATAAAAGAGCGTGACGACAAGCGCGCCATAGCCCGCATGTTTGAAAAATAATCAGCGTACCGTCAGTAGTATGGGGTGCCCGTCGCTGTCACGGACGCCGTAAAGTTTGTGATCTCCCCCACTTTTAATCTTCAACCGTTTTTCAAGCTCGGGTGCACTCATAATGAAATTACGAGTGGCTACATTTATACGGTCATGCTCCTTGGCCACCTCCTTGATAGCCTTCTTGCTGAAATCCTCTACGCGCTCTATCACATAGGCATGCCCCGGAAACTCGGGCACAAACTCAGTAGAGATATAAAGGTGTGTGTTAGGAGCTATCTTTGCAATGCCGAACCGCTCAGACAGCAATGTAAATGCTCCACCGTTCATTACGCTTGGCCAAGGTTCATAAAGCGACATCCCCACTGCAGGCTTGCCATAGGTAGCCGAGGCCGAGGCCGCATCATCGGCATGCCAGGAAAATGTGTGATATTTGCCGTCAGCAATAGTCACCGCCTCAAACACCGGTCCGGGCTCCGGACTATTACAGCATGTTATAAGCAGTTCTTTACACTCCGTTTTTGTCCCTACAAGACGTATATGACTGACATAACCATCCAGTTCATGTGTAGCCTTAACGGCATCGTACATTGGGGACGCTTTTATTATCACCTTATGAGCATGCGCCAACATATCAGGCATCATTGATACAATGTCAGGCTCACAGTCAGCCATATTGTATACTCGCCCCCCGGTGCTGTCACGGCGTGCCGGATCTATAAAGATTACATCGTACGTTTCTTCACACGTCTTAAGCCAATCCCGGCAGTCGGCACACACCACCCTGACATTTTCGCATCCCATTGCCGCTGTGTTATGCCTGAGTGCATCGGCCACTATTGGCTCCCGCTCAACTGCTGTAACCGAGCTTACACGTCTTGACATGGCCATGACATCCACACCAAGTCCGGAGGTCAGGTCTGCTATACGGCTATAAGCCGGAACCAGCGAGGCATGATATTCAGCCAACAGTTCTGATGTGCACTGCTCTACTGAAAGCAGCGTAGGGAACACTACGTGCGAGTTATCTGCCATAAGAGGTATTTTTCTTGCACCCTTACGCTTACACTCCACCTGCACGGCAGCAAACCGCTTCAGCTCATCACTTCCGGCAGCAAGCATTAGCGAGGCAAAGTCACACTTCGGCCTGCTACACAGCCATGCCATGATATGCTGCGAGTGTATATATTCATCAATCAGACTGTTCACCATACCTTAGCGGAATATCATTTATGAACTTATAACTGTGCCTGCCATAATCGATCCGGCAGCAATAGTGCTGCACACCATTGCTCACGGCCAGATATGGAACCCGGAGCACCATATTGTAGCGCACTATCTGATCAAATGTACGCTGAGTTATCTTTACGTCTGAGGCCTTGTACTCCACTATCATCCACGGCGCCCTGTTACGGTCATAGACCACCGTGTCACATCGGCGCCGCATGCCATTGAGCACTATCCCTACCTCATTGGCCATAAGATAAGGTGAATAACCATACCGGTTCATAAGCAGATCCACATAGTGCTGGCGCACCCATTCCTCGGGAGTCAGCACAACCCATCGGCGCCGCAACACATCGTAAATCCGGAGCACGCCCACCGAATCAACATCAACTCTTTCACGGGATATGTCAGGCAAATTAAGCCGAGGCAGTGATGAAATATCCATACTCTATGCGGGCATTTATGAAATTATGCGTAAATTTACGAAAATTTCATCAAACCGTTTATACCCCCGATGGCTGCCCAACAAAATAAGACTTTTGCCGATATACGCCGCGACATAGCTGCACGCCGGTTGGCACCTGTGTATCTGCTTCACGGTGAGGAGTGTTATTTCATTGATGAACTGGCCAAGGATTTTGAGTCAGTAATACCGGAATCGGAGCGTGACTTCAACATGTACCAGTTTTACGCTCCACAGATATCCATGGACACGGTGGCATCCACATGCCAGCGTTACCCGGTCATGTCCCAGTACCAAATGGTAATCCTGAAAGAGGCGCAGGCAGTATCAGCCAGGGAACTCAACAAACTCATCCCCTACATACAGCACGCCATTCCGTCCACTATATTTGTGATAATAAGCCGTGGCGAAAAGTCAAAATCGGCCACACTTGTCACCGCAGTGAAAAAAGCCGGTGTAGTTTTTGAATCGGTCAAGCTAAGAGAGAGCGGGATAGATGCGCTCATAGCCTCCATAGTCAAAGAGCGCGGGCTCAATATAGAGAGCAAGAGTGCGGCCATGCTTCGTGACTTTATAGGCAATGATGTGGCCCGCATATACAATGAGCTAAACAAGCTCACCATGATTCTGGGCAAAGATGCCACTATAACTCCTGAAAGCATAGAGCTGAATGTAGGGATAAGCAAGGACTACAATAACTTTGAATTAGTAGACTCTATTGCCGTAAGAAACATGCATAAGAGTTTCGAGATTGTGGAGTATTTCCGCCGCGATCCGAAACGTAATCCGGCCATAGTTACCGGCACGGCGCTTTACACATTCTTCTCGAACCTCATGATAGCGCATTTTACCCGCGACAAATCGCCCCGCTCGCTCATGGATGCATTAGGATTCCGATGGGAGAGTCAGCTGAAAAACATCTCTGCTGCCATGCGCAGCTTCAATGCGCGTCAGACCATTGAGATACTTTCAGCCATAAGGAGCTTCGATGTGAAATCAAAGGGCATAGGAAGCCGAATGAATGAGTATGACCTGCTCTTAGAGCTGCTTATCAAGGTATATTCGGCTCGCGGCGTAATCAATTCTTGAGACGGAACATGTAACCAAGCGATATTTCCACCGAGGTTACACGAGAAGCCGAGAACTCATCCTTTTTGGCTGCCGGGAAAATATTGCCGAGCCCGAAGTAATACCGCCCCTCAAGCATAACAGAATTACGCTTTCCAATACGCAACTCAATTCCGGCACCTCCCACTATACCATAGTCAATCTTATTCTTGACTTCATACGTCATCTGGTTCAAGTGCCGGTTTGATGCCAGAAAGCCCTGAACTGATGCCGGATCATGATAATCGAAATTAGACGTAATGCCACTTGACAACATGTAGCTTACCGATGGGCCGAGGTTGACAAAGCCCCTGAATACACGAGAGCCAAAATTGATATGTGTCATAACCGGCAGCTCCACATAGGTAAGGCGCCGCTGATACTTGAAATCCGTATCACGGAACAATTCTTTCCATCCCCTCTGTGTCACCTTCAGTTCAGCCATAAGCCCAAACAGCTTCTCCTCGCTGTAGCGGGCCATTACACCAAACTCCACGCCTTGAAGCATGCTCTGCTCCACGCCCGGTGAAAACTGTATATTTGACATTGTCATGCCACCTTTGGCACCTATATCCCATGTAGGTCTATAATAACGTTGAGCCATAACTGACTGTACGGCTATGACGGAAAGCAGAAGGGACAATATCAAATTTACAGTATATCTCATCAAAGTATAAGTTTGTCAACCACTCCACTCGGGCGGAAATTAATCATATAAAGTTCATCGTTTATCCAGCCGGACTCATCGCCATTGTATCTACGGAAATGGAACGGGTTCTGGACACCGTCATACATGCCTGAGTACTTATCAAAATCGCCTTCGTTCATGGCAAGATTCCGCATCAGGAACATGGCCACATCAAATCCCAGCAAGCCCTGCCTCGGCAGTCCGGCAAGCATAGGGCTACCATACCAGAACTCATACCGCTCATCGAGCGCATCGGCTTCAGGATCCGATGTCGTGAAATAGAAACGTGAATATACATACGTGTCAAGAGCCTGCATATTGTCAAGAGTCTTGCCCCGGTACGTAATCCATTCAGGATAACCGAGCAGACGCACCGGCTCCGATGACGTCATGCGCTCCTTTAGCTCCACCAACGCCGGGAGCACCTTGTTTAGCTCCGATTGACGTGACACCATAGGTATGAATGCATATTTCCCGCCGGCATTAAGGCCAAGCAAGTCATCAGCAGTAAGCTCATCAGCATACGTGACATCTATAGCATCAACCCCTTTAGCCTTTATTCCGGCGCGGAGCATATCTACATATTCTTTTTTCTCCTTTGAATCCTTCTTTAGCAAAAATACAGGCGTAAATTCCGGGAACATTCCCAGTTCATACTCCACTGCCCGGCTGAACATGTTGTCATGCGGTATGTTTGCCTGCATAACCTGCGCATTATACACATAGGCGGTATCCTTGACGGAAAACAGATTCAGGATGTTTATGCCACGTTTCTGACCGTAGTCATAAAACATGGCCAGATGATCGGGCTCTTCGGGAGCAATAATGATTTGAGCTTCGCCAAGAGCCGGGTTCTCAAGTATGGAATTTATCTCCTCAGTCGAGGCCTTGGTATCAAATGCTACTACAGTGACAGGATTGCCCACACGGCTCATACTGTCTATACCCATCATAAAGCCACGGTAGAACTCCGCGTACTGGCGTGCCTGCTTTGACGGTTCCTTCTGCGTAGTCATAAACGGAAGAGCCACAGCTACCGTAAGCCTTGACTTTGAAGAGGCATCTCCGGCATTCTCTATCACCCGGGGAATCTCCCCGTTGCCAAGCTTGAACACCGACAATGAATCCGAGCGCTCATCGCACTGCTGCGGAATTACTATCTCCATTCCTTCTTGCAGAATATTCAGCCCGGGATTGGCATTCTGGATCTGCTCTATTGTCAGGCCAAACTTTCTACTTATGCCATAGAAAGTGTCGCCCGGCTGAACAGTATATTTATCACCTTTTTTTATAAAAGCGTCAGATAATCTGTCAGATGCTGATGCCGGAGCGGCTGCGTCAGGCACATTGATGGTCTGTCCGGCTTCATAATGCGTGGCATCAAGGCCGGGGTTCAGGGCCAGCAGGTTTTCAAGCGTCAGCCCATGGCTGTGAGCTATCTGGTACAAGCTTTCATGGTCAGCTATAACATATGTCTTGACTCCGGCAGGCTGAACAGGTGTGCTGACATTCTCATCCTTAGGTTCTACAGCAGAAGCCGTATTTGCTTTCTCGGCCGGCTTGACCATCTTATCTGACATCACCTTGTATACGCTGCCGCCTTTCACTCCGGATGCAGCATCCGGATTTAGCGCCAGAAACTCATCCTGCGACATCTTAAACTTCTTGCTCAGCCCATACAGAGTGTCACCCTGCCGGGCCTTATAGTCCACTACTTCGCGCTGTAGCTTTAATTCCTCAACAGGGAAATAAAGCAGCTGATCCACCTTCAGCCCATTTGCCACTTCGGGATTGTACTTCAGGAGCTGATCACGCGTAATTTCAAGCTTATGACACACAGCGAGCTCTCCATCCTTAGCCTGTACACGATAAACGTAATATTCACGTCCGCCTATTGACTGCACCGGAAGGTCAAAGACCGATGCCTTGCCACTAATCCAACAAAAAAACAAAATAATCGAAACGAGTGTTTTCCTTGTCATATTCTTTAATTTATCCGACAAAGATACTTTCTTTAGCTCAAATATGCAAAATTATGGTTAAAGCCAATGGAGAAAATGTTAACTTTGCATCACTATGACAGAATTTAATAAGATTCAAGAGCTTAAACGCCGTTTTTTTGCCATGCGCAACGGTATTATCGCCGATACGCTCCGCAAGGCCGGCTCACCTTATAAAATCATATTCGGACTGAACTTGCCGCAACTTTCCGAAATAGCTGCATCATTAGGCACGGACGCAGATATGGCTGAATATCTGTGGGCCAACAACAGCACCCGCGAGAGCATGATGCTGGCTCCTATGCTATACCCATTGGACAAGTTCACCATTGACACCGCCCGCTCATGGATTGACAGAGCTGTCAGCACTGAGGCGTCCGATGTGCTATGCCACCGCCTGCTTCGCTACCAGCCATACGCCCACACTCTTATTCTTGAATACGCCGATGACCCCTGCGATCTTAAGAGATACATAGCACTCCGATTATTATGGCGCTTTTTAAGCTCGCACACAGGCGAAGCCAAGACAATAGCGGACAACGAACTAAAACGGAACTGCGCTATGACTCGGACACCGGCACTACAGCTCCTTGATGAAATAGACTACCTCCTCAGCGGGGACGCCTGTTCTTAGCGCTTATACTTGAACGGTTGTTAAGCTTCTCACTTAAAATAACACCGCACATTATAATGGCACAACCGGTGTAGCCTACCCACGTTACACGCTCGTCAAGCATTACCGCTGACAGCACCAATGTCACTATAGGGCTTATATACAGATAATTGCTGGCCTTTATAACACCCAGATGCTTAACCGTCTGAGCCCATAGGAAATATGCTATAAGCGATGCGAATACACTAAGGAACAGCAGATTACCTATCACAGCCGGACGGCATAACACCTCTAATGGTACTAGCTCAGGCTCTATAGCCAAGAACGGCAATGCCGTAAGCACTCCGTAAAAGAACGTCTTACGGGTAATGAACCATGCGCTATAGACAGCATTGAGTGGTTTAAGAAGTATACTGTAAAATGCCCAGCACAGTGCGGCAAGCAGTGAAAGCATGTCGCCCAGCGGCATAATCTTGACCACAAAGCTGCTATTGAATATGACAAGCGCCACGCCCAAAAATGCGAGTACGGACCCGAACAGAAATCCGCCCGATGGACGCTCATTCTTATACATGGCACCTAAGATAAGCGAAGCCAGTAGTGGCGCCGTAGTCACAATGAGTGATACATTGGTGACAAGAGTATAGTTTACAGCCGTATTCTCTGCTATGAAATAAACCGATCCGCCACATATCCCCACAAGGATAAATTTGATTTCATCCTTGAATGAATTGCTTAAAATAGGCTTAGGGCACAGAATCAATACGAATAAATATGCAATAATGAATCGGTATATATATGCTTCAACCGGGCTCAATCCGTTTTGCAACAGGACCTTTGTGCAAATAAACGAATCTCCCCATGCCGTGACAGCCAGCAAGGCTCCTATATGGTATTTAAGTCCGGCACCGTCTGATACCTTGTGTGTCGGATTATAACTAAGCATCCTCATACAAAAAGAGCGATATTATTGACGCAAATTTAATGATTTTTTCATCTACAAGCCAATTATCATCCATAAAATGTCACTCAACTGCATAATTATGCGCAAGCAATACGTAAAAACGTTATCTATCTGACAAATGTACACAATTTTAGACGGTCAAACAATATGGACACCAATTTTGTAATATATATAGATATTACTATATTTGCGCATTAACAAAATTAACTTAAAATAAAGTGATATGAAAACGTTGAAATTATTAGGAGCCGGAGCTTTGGCTTTATGTTTATTAGCCTCATCAGGATGTAACAGCATGACTAATCTTGGTAAGGGTGCAGCCATAGGCGGTGGCGGCGGTGCAGCCGTAGGTGCCGGCCTCGGAGCATTGATAGGCGGCGGCAAAGGTGCCGGAATTGGCGCTGCAATAGGGGCAGCAGTAGGTTCTGGTGCCGGTATGCTTATAGGCAAGAAGATGGATGACCAGAAGAAAGAGCTTGAAAAAGAACTTGCCGACAAGGCTAAAGTAGAATCTGTAACTGACCAGAACGGTCTGCAGGCCATCAAGGTGACTTTCGACGGTGGCATTCTGTTCCCCACCAATGGCACATCACTCAGTGCGAGTGCCAAGAAGGATCTTACTCAGTTTGCCTCATCACTGATAAACAACCCCGAAACGAATGTCCAGATTTTCGGATTTACTGACAATACGGGCACCATGGCAGTAAACGAGCGAGTTTCCACCGGTAGAGCTGATGCCGTAGAAACATACTTGGAAAACAGCGGTGTGGCTGCAAGCCGCCTAAGCGCAAAGGGCATACCTATGGCTGACTATGTGGCTTCCAATGATACGCCCGAAGGCCGTGCCCAGAACCGCCGTGTAGAAATCTACATATCAGCCAATCAGCAGATGATTCAGCAAGCTGAAGCAGGAACACTGAAATAACGAAATCAGTAACCATAAATAAATAGCCCGTCCGGAGGATTACTCAGGACGGGCTATTTATTTATGTAACGACTATCAGTTACTCTTCTGAAAGTATTTCAAGCATCTTGATAGCGGATACCGGAATACGTGTACCGGGGCCAAATATTGCCGCCACACCGGCCTTGTAAAGAAAGTCATAATCCTGGGCAGGTATCACACCACCGGCAGTTACCATGATGTCCTCGCGGCCAAGTTTCTTAAGCTCCTCAATAACCTGAGGTATGAGGGTCTTATGTCCGGCAGCAAGCGAACTTACGCCAAGGATGTGTACGTCATTCTCTACAGCCTGACGGGCAGCTTCAGCAGGTGTCTGGAAGAGCGGGCCCATGTCTACGTCAAATCCGCAGTCAGCATAGCCTGTAGCTACAACTTTTGCTCCACGGTCATGTCCGTCCTGTCCCATCTTGGCTATCATGATACGGGGCTGACGACCCTCACGCTTAGCAAATTCTTCACACATCTTCTGAGCCTTGACAAAGTCAGGATCATTCTTGGTTTCGTTTGAATACACGCCTGATATAGTTCTGATTACTGCTTTATAACGTCCTACCACGGCCTCACATGCATCGGATATTTCACCCAATGTGGCACGCAAGCCTGCGGCCTTAACTGCAAGGTCAAGCAGATTACCCTCGCCGGTACGCACACATTCGGTTATAGCCTCAAGAGCTTCCTTAACCTTTGCATCATCACGGTGAGCTTTCACGTCATTGAGGCGTTCTATCTGCTCCTTACGAACCTCGGTATTGTCAATTTCAAGGATATCAATGGGATCCTCATGGTCAAGACGGTACTTGTTGATACCCACAATGGTCTGACGTCCGGAGTCAATACGCGCCTGAGTACGTGCCGAAGCCTCCTCGATGCGGAGCTTGGGCAGTCCGGTTTCTATAGCCTTGGCCATACCGCCCAGCTTTTCTATCTCCTGAATATGCTCCCAAGCACGGTGAGCTATCTCATTGGTAAGCGACTCAACATAATAGGAACCTGCCCATGGATCTACCTGCTTGGTTATCATGGTTTCCTCCTGAATATATATCTGAGTGTTACGTGCTATACGGGCTGAGAAGTCGGTAGGCAGCGCTATGGCCTCGTCAAGTGCATTGGTGTGCAATGACTGTGTATGACCCAAAGCTGCGCCCATAGCCTCGATACAGGTACGGCCCACATTGTTGAACGGGTCCTGCTCCGTAAGGGACCAGCCTGATGTCTGTGAATGTGTGCGCAGAGCCAATGATTTCGGGTTCTTGGGATTGAACTGCTTCACTATCTTGGCCCAAAGCATACGGGCTGCACGCATCTTGGCCACCTCCATGAAGAAGTTCATACCTATGGCCCAGAAGAAAGACAGGCGCGGTGCAAAGGCATCTATATCCATACCTGCGTTCACACCGGCACGAAGGTATTCAAGACCGTCGGCCAGAGTATAGGCAAGTTCTATATCGCATGTGGCACCGGCCTCCTGCATGTGGTAGCCGGATATGGATATACTGTTGAACTTGGGCATGTTCTGCGAGGTATACTCGAAAATATCAGCAATGATACGCATAGAGAATTCCGGCGGATATATATAGGTGTTACGCACCATGAATTCCTTAAGGATATCATTCTGTATGGTACCGGCCATTTCTTCAAGCTTGGCACCCTGCTCAAGCCCGGCATTGATATAGAATGCAAGCACGGGCAGCACGGCACCGTTCATGGTCATGGATACTGACATCTTATTGAGCGGTATACCATCAAACAGTACCTTCATGTCCTCGAGAGAGCATATCGACACACCGGCCTTACCTACGTCGCCCACCACACGTTCATGATCGGCATCGTATCCACGGTGTGTGGCAAGGTCAAAGGCCACTGACAGACCTTTCTGTCCGGAAGCAAGGTTACGGCGATAGAAGGCGTTTGATTCGGCAGCCGTTGAGAATCCGGCATACTGACGTATGGTCCAGGGACGCAGGGGGTACATGGCGCTGTACGGGCCACGCAGGAAGGGAGGCAGACCTGACACGTAGTTCAAGTGCTCCATACCTTCAAGGTCAGCCTTGGTATATATAGGCTTTACCGGTATGAGTTCGGGGGTGAGCCATTCTTCACCCTTGGCTATCGGAGCATGTTCCACTCCAAAAGCATCTTTTGTAATATCTATGGTCTTAAAATCTGGTCGCATATAAAATCCAAATTAAAGTATATAAGGGTGAATACGGTTATTTAAGCAGACGGTCGTTGAATCCGCGCAGCGTGTCAAGCACATTGCAGCGAACATGTACGAAGTGTTCTATACCGGCAGCCTTGAGGTCGTCCATACAAGCAGGAGCACCTGCCACTACAAACTCAGCACGCCCGTCAAGATACTTGAAGGCTTCAGGTGCAAGGGTGGCATATTCATCATCGCTCGAGCAGAGCACCACTATATCAGCACCCTTTTCAAGAGCTGCATCTACACCCTGCTGTACGGTATCAAAGCCAAGGTTATCTATTATTTCGTAACCTGCGCATCCGAAGAAGTTGGTGCTGAACTGAGCACGGGCAAGACGCATAGCCAAATTACCGATGGTAAGCATAAACACCTTCGGACGGTTAGCGGCAGCCTCCGTAGCAAGGCGAAGAGCCTCAAAGTCGCTCGCGGCACGCGATGTAGGCAGCGAAGCTCCTGCTTCCGGTGCCTCATCACCATGCGAGCATCCGCATGAACATCCGGTAGCCTCAATCTTGTCAGCAGCCATTTCATTGACATTAGGATACTGGTTGGTGCCAAGCAGTATCTCCTTGCGGCGAGCCACATCAGTATGGCGCTTTTCAGATGCCTCTGTAATGGCACGCTGAACATCGCCATTATTCACACATGCAAGGAATCCGCCCTTTTCCTCAACGTCAAGGAACAGCTTCCAAGCCTGTGCGGCTATAGATACGGTAAGCGTTTCCACATAATAGCTGCCTCCGGCCGGATCCACCACCTTGTCAAGATGGCTTTCTTCCTTAAGGAGGAACTGCTGGTTACGTGCTATGCGCTCGGAGAAGTCATCCGGGCACTTGTAGGGAGTATCAAACGGCGTTACAGTTATAGAGTCAACGCCCGCAAGTGCAGCTGACATACACTCAGTCTGGCTGCGGAGCAAGTTAACATATGCGTCATATATAGTCTGGTTGAAACGCGAAGTAGATGCGTGCACAGCCATCTTGCAATCCTCATCGGCTACTCCATACTGCTTAACTATCTGCGCCCACAGCATACGTGCGGCACGAAATTTGGCCAGCTCCATGAAGTAATTTGATGATATGCCCATATTGAACTTCACACGTTCAGCCACGGTGGCAGCATCAAGACCCTTATCCGTAAGCATGGTAAGCCATTCGGCACCCCATGTCAGAGCGTATCCGAGTTCCTGATATATATAAGCACCGGCATTACTGAGCATATCCGAATTTACGGAAAGCAGCTTAAGACCCTTCACGTCCTTTGCAGCACCGATAAGAGCCACAGCCATGTCAGCAATGTCACCGGGGAAAGCTACACCGTGCTTAAGAGGCTTCTTAAAGGGATTGAAATCTACTGATCCACGGAATTCCCGCTCTGCGCCTGCGTCCTTCACACATTTTACAAGAGCCTCAGTCACGGCCTGAGCCTTGCGCGGGCAGCATGTCAGATTGACTTCTACCGTCTTAAGGTCAACGCCTTTCAGAAGCACTGCCACGTCATCGGCTTCCTTCACCTTGAATCCAAGCGAGGTAATGCCCTTGGTAAGCACTTCAAGAGCCTTGGCATTGGCCTCAGCAGCGGTATCGGCAAGGATCTCCTGACGTGCAAGCCAGTCATTGTCAGTGCGAGTACCGCGGACATAGGGATATTCTCCGGGGAGTGAATCTGTAGTCTTAAGGTCAACGATATCCTCAGCTCTGTACATAGGCTGCACGTTGAATCCCTCATTAGTACGCCAGACCAGTTTCTTGTCAAAAGGAGCGCCCTTCAGGTCAGCTTCCACTTTTGCTCTCCATTCCTCCGTTGAAACAGGAGGAAACTGGTCAAACAATCGTTCTTTATTTTCTGCCATGTTTGATATTATAAAATATTTCTGTTCAGATTCATGATACAATAAGGTATAACGTATGCAAAATTAGAAAACTTTGGACACTCCACCAACTATTTCACAACAAATGTGATAGCGCATAAACCGGAGCAGATGCCAATGTTACAAAACCGTGTCATAACGTATGTTAATAATCACACTTCACATCCCGCATAAATTTGTGCAACGCATCACAATACGCCCTTATACCACAGCGCATTATGACACACAATACACAAAACATCGCACGAAGTGTTAATTTCCCACGTATTTAAATACAAACAATAACATCTGTTCACATCTATCCGATACATCTATTCGCTTCAAAACCCGCACACGACATCACATTAAGAAAATTTCACATTTATGGCTGTGAATATCTATATAATGAGGCCGAGGACAGCAAGTTAAAAATTTTAACGCTATTGCGCAGCCATGGCCGTAGCCCTAACTTTGCAGTACAAAACAGCAGATTACCAAGCTCATGAAACGCTCCATAATCCTCCCCATACTTACCGTCATAGCACTGATGTCAAATGTCACGGCTAACTCTACCGGTACCGAATCCAACGGTATCAAGAAGATAAACCCTGATATTGACACACCGTTTGACAACGGCAACGGGGATGTGCTGATGCCTACCCTCTCCGAGCTGCTTGGTGAGGCTCCGGAATATGATCCGCTCGCCGACTTGCAGGAGAAGATGGTAGAATATGCAAAGAATTACCTTGGATGCCGATACGTACATGGCGGAAAGGGACCCAAGGTATTTGATTGCAGCGGTTTTACAAGCTATGTGTACCGCAACTTCGGTTATTCGATAAGCCCCGCATCAAAGGCACAGGGAGCACAAGGACAGCGCGTCAGCCTCAAAGACGCTCAGGTAGGCGACCTGATGTTCTTCAGCGGACGCGCCGGTGGCAAATCAGTAGGTCATGTAGGTATGGTGGTGGAAGTCAATGAGGAAACCGGTTCTCTGAAGTTCATACATGCCTCCACCAAGAAAGGAGTGACCATACAGAACTTTCCCGACGGTAAGTATTACAGCCAGCACTTCCTACACGTTCAGCGCATAATTGATCAGGATAAGCTGATGGCCGACAATGATTAATCACTGGCACAGCAACCCTACAATATCGGATGCTATCTGCTCCGGTTCAAGATGATTTTCCTTAAGAATAGTTGAATAATCGTACCTGTCAGCAAACTCCTTTTTGAGCCCGTAACAGCTTACCATCATATCATTATCCACTCCGTAGAAACGGGCTATCTTCTCACCGAATCCGCCATCAAGCACACCGTCCTCAAGCGTCACTATCAGCCGGTGATTCTCCTTGAGCCCTTCAAGCATTTCCGTATCCACTCCGCTCAGGTATCGCGGGTTTATGAGCGTTACGTCCACACCTTTTTCCTTAAGCAGATCGGCAGCAGCCTCCCCACGGCCGAAGAAAGACCCGGCAGCTATAATGGCTACGTCCTTACCCGAACGCACCACTTCATATTTGTTCAGATCCGAATAATCAGTGGGGAACGTACGTCCGCTTTCCACCACAGTGGAACCCGGTACTCTGACCGCTACGGGATATTGAGTCTGATCCATAGCCCAGTCAAGCATGGCCAGATACTCTTCTTTACACGTCGGTGCCAAATACACTATGCCGGGGATATTGCTCACAAGAGCTATGTCAAACCAGCCCAGATGCGTCACATCATTCATGCCGAGCGCCGTGCCATAGAAAATGCCTATTACAGCCGGGGATCCGTTTATGGACAAGTCCTGCGAAAGCTGATCGTATGCCCGCTGAAGGAACGAGCTTACCACACCGAAGAAAGGCTTTCCTCCGCCCTTAGCTATACCTGATGCAAGAGCCACACCTTCCTGTTCGGCTATGCCCACGTCCACGAAATTCTTGCCGGCGGCCTCTCGCCTGTCAGGCGTAAATCCAATCACACCGGGAGTGCCGGCCGTAATGGCTACCACACTCGGATCCTTCTTCATCATTTCAAGCAAGTGTGTAGCCGTGACATCGCCATAGTCAGGAGTGTCATCATCCCTAAGAGGATTGCCTGTATGAATATCGAACGGCGCTCCGAAATGAAACGCCTCGCGATTCGCCTCGGCCGGAGCAAAGCCCTCGCCCTTCTGAGTATGGATGTGCACCACTACAGGAGTATCGGTGTCCTTCACCTCCCGGAACGCATCTATAAGGCGGCGCAAGTCATTTCCGTACGCCACATATTTATACTCAAAGCCCATAGCCTTGAATATATTGCACGGGCATGTACCGTTGCTTTCACGCAGCTCACGCAGGTTTGAATATATACCTCCATGATTTTCAGCTATGGACATTTCATTGTCGTTGACCACAATAATGAAATTGGACTTCAACGTGGCCGCATAGTCCAGACCCTCATATGCTTCACCACCGCTCAGTGATCCGTCGCCTATAAAGGCTATGATATTCTCCTTGCCGCCCCGCATATCACGAGCTTTGGCAAGGCCGCCTGCCAAGCTTATACTGGTAGACGTGTGCCCAACAGTAAATATATCAGTGGGGCTTTCTTTCGGATTTGTATAACCTGAAACGGTATCATACTTAGCCGGATCCGTGAAGGCCGACATACGTCCTGTAAGCATCTTATGCACGTAGCTCTGATGTGACACATCATATATTATCTTGTCATCCGGCAGATCAAATACATAATGTAACGCCAAGGTGGCTTCAACCACTCCGAGGTTCGGGCCTATATGTCCGCCATGGCGGCTCAACTTCTCAAGCAGCGTGGCACGCAGCTTGTCATTAAGAGTCTGTAGTTCATCTATTGTCAGCCCTTTAAGGTCAGCGGCCGACTTTATATCATTCAGTTCCATGAATATATAACACTTCACGTATAATTTGGTTATGCAAACGACCCATTTTTGAGTGACTCCACGATACCATCAATATGAGCTATTTTAGCCGGTATGTCTATCCCTTGAGGACAGTGTCCCTTGCATACCCCGCACCCAATACAGTGGGCAGCCTGACGCAGACGGGGAACTTTCCTGTCATATCCTATAAGGAAAGCACGCCTCGCCTCAGCATACTTGGGATCCTTGGCGCTTTCAGGAACATTGCCCTCGTTGACACATTTATTATAGTGTGAAAATATAGCCGGTATGTCAAGGCCATATGGGCACGGCATGCAATATTTACAATCGGTACACGGCACTGTAGGATATTTTGCCACAATATTTGCAGCGCCTTCTAAAAATGCAAGCTCATCATCCGACAGAGGCTCAAGCGGACTGTACGTACGCAGATTATCCTTCAAGTGCTCCATGTATGTCATTCCGCTAAGTACAGTAAGCACTCCGGGATAATGGCCGGCAAAGCGGAACGCCCATGATGCCACGCTGTCATCAGGACGGCGCTGCTTCATCTGACCTATAAGATGGTCGTTCAGTTTTGCAAGACGGCCACCCAACAGAGGCTCCATTATCACAGCCGGTATGCCACGCTTCTGAAGCTCATTGTACAGGTATTCCGCATTGGTGTTGCGCTCATTAATTTCCTTGGCATGCTTCCAGTCCACGTAGTTAAGCTGAATCTGCACGAAGTCCCACTTGTACTTATCATGCACTGACAGCAGATAGTCAAACACCTCCACATCACCATGATATGAGAACCCGAGATTCCGTATCTGGCCGGCCTTGCGCTCAGCATCAAGAAAGTCAAGCATACCGTTATCTATATACCGGCCATTGAAACTTTCCATACCGCCCATACCTATGCCGTGAAGCAGCATATAGTCTATATGATCAGTCTGTAGTTCACGCAATGAATTCCGGTACATAGCCTCAGAGGCCTCACGGCTCCATGTCTCAGGCGAAAAATTGGACAGCTTTGTAGCTATGAAATACTTGTCGCGCGGATGTCGGCTTAAAGCTATGCCCATAGCATGCTCGCTCTGCCCCTTGCAGTAGGCCGGTGACGTATCGAAATAATTGATACCGTGTTCTATGGCATAGTCCACCTGACGGTTCACCTCCTCCTGATCTATCTCACTGTCTCCACTGCGGGCGCTACCGCCATCCACGGTGGGCAGGCGCATACATCCATATCCGAGTATCGACACCGTGTCGCCCGAAGTGGGGCATACACGCATAGTCATCTCACCGCTTCCTGCCACAGAGGTTCCACCTGCGTCACTGGCGGATTTAGTGCATTTACCGGCACATGAAGCCGCCAACGCAGCGCTTCCGGCAGCCATGACCTTAAGAAAGTCACGCCTATGCATATGATGTTTCATAATAAAGATTCACATTTAAATAATACGATGTTTTTCATGGCCCACTACATGGATAGCGCTTAACGGGCGCACAGGACATAAGTTTTCACATGCACCGCATCCTATGCACCGCTCCTCATCCACCACAGGCACGAGCGGGCTGTCAGGATTGTCAGCCTTCAATGTTATCATTGAAATGGCACCGACGGGACAATGCCGCTCGCAGTTGCCACACCTCACTCCTTCCGATGCTGAAAGGCAGTCCTGAATAGTCACCACTGCATGTCCTACCTGCGTAGCGCATTTTTCCGAGAGGTCAATAGGCTTTATAGCCCCCGCAGGGCACACCGTAGCACAGCTGTTACACTCCGGTCGGCAATACCCCCGGTCATATTCCACCACAGGCTGCATAAACGTTGCGGCCTCCATGGACGGACGCAGCACACCGTTAGGACACGCCTGAATACATAACTGACAGGCCACACAGTTACGCTCAAGATTCTTGATGCTCAACGCCCCCGGTGGCACAATCCGTGGCCTATCCGTGCGAGGCTGCTTGTCAATAATCTCTGCAAGGCCGCCGTCAGTAGATTTAGCCATGACGCGGCCTACTGCGCCGCCCACCATTAGAGCGCCCACCGAGAGCATAGCCCTGCGTCCACCGTTTACAGCGGTGTCATCACGCTTATCATCTTCACTTTCCGGATGTATATATCGTATAGCGCCCGTGCTGCACTCCCCTATACAATCCATGCAAGCCACGCAGCGCGTATAGTCTATCTTGTGATTTACCGCATCAATACATGATGATTTACAGTTACGGGCACATTTCTTGCAGCCGTTGCACTTATCCACATCTATTACAGGCTTTAGCCATGAATAACGGCCAAGATAACCCAAAACGGTTCCTACGGGGCATATACTGTTGCAGTAAATGCGCCCTCCGAACCAAGCCATACATGCTACCACGGCCAGCGTAACGCCGGCCACTATCATAAGCGCGGCAGGGAGCAAGCGGACAGGAGTGCGATAGAACATATAGCTGTCAGCATCCTCAGCGGCATCGGCCAGCAGATTATTGCACATATCATACAGCGGCGACATAAAAGCTGACATTATACGCCCGAATTCGCTATAAGGCTCCACTAATGCGGCAAGCGAGGTAAGGCCGAGCGCTATGACTGCGATGAAACCCACCAGAAAGCATATTCTGATCAGGGTAAGCGGCGGCCTGTAGCCGAATCGGTTAATCCTGTTTTTACGCTTCCCTACACGGCCCCTTATATGGTTAATAATGTCCTGCAATACGCCAAGCGGGCACAGCACGGAGCAGTACGCCCTACCAAACAGAAGTGTCATCATTATCAAAATGACTATAGCCATGATGTTTAGCGAAAGTACCGCAGGTACCACCTGCAGCTTGGCTATCCACCCCCACATAGATGCAGCCGTCCCCGTAAAATCAAGGAACAACAACGATATGGCTAAGAAACACAGCAGCGCAAACACTATTCGCAATGTCCTCAACCTATTTTTTCTTTTCATAGTCTAAATTACTTTTCCAGTACAAAAATAAATATTTTAAATCAAAATTGCCAAATATGACTATCATTTGGGTACAAAAGCATCTTTTTAACATCAATTATTTGCAATTACGGCATCAAGCACATATCTTTACTTGAAAATTTACCTGATATTATGCTTGACTACGATAATCTGATATTCAACATTGACATTGAATCGCCGCGGCCACATCCGGGCGCGCTCCTCGTGGCCGAGCCATTCATGGTCGATGCCTACTTCCGCCACTCCGTGGTGTGCATAGTGGAGTACGGTGAGGACGTCACATCCATGGGCATAGTGCTCAATCACTCCACCGGCTACACCCTTCAGGGTCTGGTAAGCGAAGTTACACGTGAGGAGCCTGTGACAGTGTACTGTGGCGGCCCGCTGTCATGTGACCGTCTGTATTACGTCCACACCCTCGGCTCTCGGCTCATACCCGGAGCCCGCCAGATAGCACCGGGATTATACATAGGAGGCGACTTCGAGGCCATGATATCTTACGTAAATGACGGACTGCCCATAGACGGCCGCGTGCGCTTTTTCGTAGGCTACAGCGGCTGGAGCTCCGAACAGCTTGATGCCGAAATACAACAAAACACATGGGCCGTCACCGAACTCATGTCGCCCCCGGGCATAGCCCTTACGGAAAGTGATGATGCGTATTGGCATAGACATGTGCGTGCTATGGGCAAGGCTTTCAGAGGTTGGCTATATCATCCACGCAACCCACAGTGCAACTGATTCAAAGAAAATGCTTATTTTTGCACCAAAACAACCCAATCATACAAAAACATGAAAAGAACAATCATTCCGGCGCTTATAGCCTGCGCAGCGGCCTCAGCTTCTGCCTCCGAAGCGCCGTTGTGGCTCCGCGATGTGGCCATATCGCCGGACGGTGCCACCGTTGCCTTCACCTATAGAGGCGACATTTTCACAGTGCCCGTTTCAGGTGGCCAAGCCAAGCAGATCACAAGCCACAAAGCCTATGACAGCAAGCCTGTATGGACTCCCGACGGAAGCCGCATAGCATTCCGCAGTAACCGTGAAGGCACTGATGACATATACATTGTCAATGCCACAGGCGGAACGGCTACACGCCTCACCACATCATCGGGCGTGGAGACACCCATAGCATTCCTCAACGAAAAACAGCTCCTGTTTTCCGAATCAGGTATGCCCGGACGTACTACTGCTCAGGCTCCATTCCTCGGCCAGACATATACCATTGATGTAACCCGCCCGGGCACACGTCCGTCACTGTATATATCCCTGCCCATAGGAGCCGCCGATGTAAATGCCGACGGCCGCATGCTGTATCATGACCGCAAAGGATTCGAGGATCCTCTGCGCAAGCATGAACGCTCCAGCGCTACGAGCGACATATGGCTCTATGACAACGGCAAGTTTACACAGCTTACCACCTTCAATGGCCATGACATAAATCCCGTATGGTCACCTAACGCGGATGAATTCTATTTTGTAAGTGAAGAGGACGGCACCCTAAACGTGTATGCACGCTCCATTGACGGCAAGAGCAAGCGTCAGCTTACCAAATTCACGAAGCATCCGGTTCGCTCGCTATCGGCCTCACGCAAAGGCACACTTGCATTCAGCTGGGACGGCGAAATATACACACTGGCTCCCGGTGCCGCAGAACCCACAAAACTAAATGTGTCAGTAGTAACTGATGACTATGATTCTGATCTGATAAAGGCTCTGCGCAACTATGGCGCCACCGACATGGCCGTAAGCCCCAGCGGCGAGGAAGTGGCATTCGTGATACGTGGTGAAATCTACGTCACTTCAGTAAAATACAAAACCACCAAGCGCATTACCGACACTCCCGATCAGGAACGCTGCCTGAGCTTCTCGCCTGATGGCCGCACATTGGTATACGACAGTGACCGCAACGGAAAGTGGCAGCTGTTTACCACCACCATCAAGAATCCGGCAGAAAAGAATTTCACATACGCTACCGAGCTTGTAGAAGAGCCGCTGTACAGCTGCGCCACCACAGCACAGCAGCCGGAATTCAGCCCTGACGGCAAGAAGGTTGCTTTCCTGGAGAACCGTACCGAGCTTCGTGTGATAGATTTAAAATCAAAGGAAGTAAATACTGCTCTTGACGGTAAATACAACTACTCATACACCGATGGCGATGTAAGCTACACTTGGAGCCCTGACAGCAAATGGTTCCTTGTTGACTACATAGGCACAGGCGGCTGGAACAATACCGACATTGCGCTTGCCAAAGCTGACGGCACCGAAGTGATAGACCTCACTGAAAGCGGTTACAGCGACAGCAATCCCAAATGGGTGCTCGGAGGTAAGGGCCTTGTATACTCCACCGGCAAGTACGGCATGAAAGCCCACGGCAGCTGGGGCAATCAGCTTGATGCCGTTCTGATGGTACTTGACTCAGAGGCTTGGGATGACTTTAACATGACCGAGGAAGAAGCCGCTCTGAAGGAAAAAGAATCAAAGGATAGCTCCGATAAGGCCGAGGACAAGAAGGCTGATGATAAGAAGAAGGATAAAAAGGGCAAAAAGAACGACAAGGCTTCCGACAAGGACAAGGAACCCGCTGTAAAGCCGCTTGAATTTGACCTGGCCAACCGCCGCTACCGTATGGCTCGCCTCACACCCTCCTCATCATCTATGGGCGACTTTTATCTCTCGCCCAAGGGCGACAAGTTCTACTACGTAGCCTCAGCTACTGAAGGCGGAGCCAACCTTATGTGCCGCGACCTGAAGAAAGGCGACACCAAAGTTCTGGCCAAAGGCATATCCGGCGGACTTGTTCCTGACAAGAAAGGTGAAAACCTGTTCCTTATAAGCTGGAACGGGATGAAAAAGATAAATCTAGCCAATGGTTCAACCGAGAACATAGAATTCGAGGCACCTTATGACCGCCATCCGTCACTTGAACGCGAGTACATGTATAACCACATGTTGAGTCAGGTAAAGGACAAGTTCTACGATGCCAACCTCCACGGTGTAGACTGGGACGGCTATGGCGAGCATTACCGCAAATTCCTTCCCCATATCAACAATAACCGCGACTTTGCCAACCTCCTAAGCGAGATTCTGGGTGAGCTCAACGCCTCACATACCGGTGGACGTGCCGGCTCATTCTATAATGACTACTCCGGCCAGTTCATGTCAGTGGCTTCATTAGGCGCATACTATGATCCTGAATACAAAGGTGAAGGCCTGAAAGTAACGGAAGTTCTGGCTCGTGGACCTCTTGCCACCAAGAAGGCCGATGTGAAACCCGGCGACATTATCATGGCCATAGACGGCGTGACCATTGCTCCTGAAGCTGACTACAACTCACTCCTTGAAGGCAAAGCCGGCCGCAGAGTACGCCTCAACGTACAGAAAGCTGACGGCACCACTAAGGAAGTAACCGTGAAGCCAATAAGCGCCGGAACACAAAGTTCGCTGCTTTACCAGCGCTGGGTAGAACGCAATGAAGCCATAGTCGACAGCATATCAGGTGGCCGCATAGGATACGTACATGTACAGGGCATGAACACCCCCAGCTTCCAGACTGTATATGACCGCCTGCTCGGCAAGTACCGCAACTGTGATGCCGTGGTGGTGGACACCCGCTATAATGGCGGCGGCTGGCTGCACAACGACATCGCCCTGCTGCTTAACGGCAAGGAATATGTACGCTTCATGCCGCGCGGTCAGTATATAGGCAGCGAGCCATTCTCACAGTGGACCAAGCCATCGGCCATGCTTGTCAACGAAAGTAACTACTCCGATGCCCATGGCACGCCGTTCGTTTACCAGACACTTGGCATAGGCGATGTGGTAGGCGCTCCCATACCCGGCACCATGACAGCCGTATGGTGGGAGAATCAGATAGATTCCGACATAGTATTCGGCATTCCGCAGGTAACAAGCGTGGATATGCAGGGAAATGTCCTTGAAAATCATCAGCTCAACCCCGATGTGCTCATCATAAATCAGCCCGGCGATGTGGTAGCCGGCCGTGATGCACAGCTCGAAGGAGCTGTAAAGCACCTTATGAACAAGGTGGCGAAAAAATAATCTGTAGTATATCTACCCTATAACCTTTGAGGTCCGTGGCCATAAAGTCACGGGCCTCTCTATTTCAACAATATTTTGTACCTTTGCGCCGAATTCATAATGATATACTGATACGTGATGAGGTTTGATGAGTTTGACCTTAACTATGATGTGCTGGACGCACTGGATGCAATGCATTTTGAAGAATGCACCCCTATACAGGAACAGGCCATTCCGGCCGTACTTGACGGACGTGACCTTATAGCCGTAGCCCAGACCGGCACAGGCAAGACCGCCGCATATCTGCTGCCGGTAATAAGCGAACTATCTGACGGCGATTTCCCCACTGATGCCGTAAACTGCATAGTAATGGCTCCCACACGCGAGCTTGCCATGCAGATTGACCGTCAGCTTGAAGGCTTTTCCTACTTCCTGTCCGTTAGCTCACTTCCTATATATGGAGGCACTGACGGCGCCACATTCGCACAGCAGCAGAAAGGTCTGAAACTCGGTGCCGATGTGGTTATAGCCACCCCCGGACGCTTGCTCGCACATTTGCAGATGGGCTATGTGGATCTGTCAAAAGTATCATTCTTTATACTTGATGAAGCTGACCGCATGCTCGATATGGGATTCTATGATGACATAATGCAGATAGTGAAGCATCTGCCCAAGGAGCGTCAGACTCTCATGTTCTCGGCTACCATGCCGCCTAAAATTCAGCAGTTGGCCAATACCATACTCAATGACCCTGCCGAGATAAAGATAGCCGTGTCAAAACCGGCCGACAAAATAGATCAGTCAGCCTACGTGTGCTACGAGCCTCAGAAACTGCCCATACTTAAGCACCTGTTTGCCACCATGCACTCAAACCGGGTCATAGTGTTTGCATCATCAAAGCTGAAAGTCAAGGAACTGTCACGTGAACTGCGCCGAAGCAAATATAAGATAGGCGAAATGCACTCTGACCTCGAGCAGGCTAAGCGCGATGAAGTAATGCTTGCTTTCAAGGCAGGCCGCATAGACGTGCTTGTGGCCACTGACATTGTGGCACGCGGTATTGACATAGAGGATATATCCATGGTGGTAAACTATGATGTACCGCATGATGCCGAGGACTATGTGCACCGTATAGGCCGTACGGCCCGTGCTCAGGCTGACGGCACAGCCGTAACGCTGATAAGCGAACGTGACCAGCTGAAGTTCGGACAGATCGAGCGGTTCCTTGAAAAAGAAGTCAGAAAGAATCCCATACCCGAAGGCATAGGCGAGGCTCCGCAGTACCGCCCCGACAGGAAAAATCACGGTCAGCGCAGAAACAATCAGAGAGGCCGCGCTAACAGAAACCGGACTGACGGACGCAGCTCCAATAACCGGAAGCATTCACAGAAGCCGGGCATTCAGGAGCAGCCTAAGGACATCAGACACACTTCCCGCAGCAAGAGCAACAACCGGCAGCACCGCCGCCGCCCGAAAAAAGACGCCGAAAATTAACCGAAGATTAAGCACATTATCGTAGCTTGATATTACGGAATTTTTCTTTATTTTTGCGCTGAAAATCCTAAGGTGTCCCTCAGTGGATTAAAAGGGAATCGGGTGCGAACCCCGAACAGTCCCGCTGCCGTAATTTCATGCCCGATTTTCAGGCGCTCAGTCACTGGTATATTCCGGGAAGGCAAGCTTGAAAATCGTTGAATAAGTCGGAATACCTGCCTTATGGATACGTTTCAGCCTGCGAGGACAAGTGCCGAAAACAGTTACATACAGACGGGAAAATACACGACATACCATGTCATTTCTTCCTGGCTGTGTTGTAAACACGTCATATGGATTTGCAGGTTTAAGACAGACTTAACCAATCCATAATAGACATGAAAAAGAAATCTTACTTTTTACTATTACGTCTGACATTGATAGGGCTTATGCTCGACGTGGCGTACCCTACAGAAATGTCAGCACAAACACCCACCGAAGCACAGATTGACTTTGATAAAATAAAGTTTTTTGTGGGGGAAGGTGACAAAACGGCTGCGCTCGTGGTGCAATGGAATGATAAGTGGGGCGCAGGTAACGTTGTGTTCGGATATCGTTTTAATTCTGACACCAAGATGATAGGCGATATGATGGATCAGCTTGTTACGGATGATCCTCGAGTCATTGATTCCAAGGCATGGAGCGATGGTATAGCTTTAGATCTTAACGGTGACCATAAAATATCAGCACTATATGATCATTTGCAGATTATAAGTGATGAGGAAACCCGCTGGCGTTTCTTCACCAAAACAGGTAATGAACCGTACCGAGAGGCAACGGCTACCGACATTATTACCGATAAATCTGTGGTCTACTATACTTATATTCCAAACCGGTTTGCACACCCCTATGTACCATACTGTTTTTATCGCCCTGCGGCAGATGCTCCTGAGGGAATATATGTTCCTGAAAAATATGTCTACTGTCATACCGGCGAAGAGGAAGCATTGCCCTACTTTATCATCCGGCAGGATCCTACTGACAAGTTGAGTCTTTTATTCAAATGGACTCTTACAGAAAATGACGGGGTCATAAAGTCAATAAATGCAGCAAAGCGGACTCCCGTTTTTTCTTCACCATTAGCTACCGGTAAAGCCAAAGCCACACTCAGCATGACTATAACGCACGCTGATAAATCAAAATACGAAACACCGTCAGAACCCATGGACATAGATATATGTCTTCCTTGGGTAACGGCTACAGCAATGCGTTTCATAGATAAGGAAAAGAGTGTGCCCATGAACAGCAGCTATACAAATCCCATAGTGTTCGATCCGGTGGGTACTACCTATGTGAAAGTCAATTATTCATCTGATAATACTGAAATAGCTACGGTAGGGACAGACGGGGCTGTACAGACCACAATGAAGGAAGGCTCGGCTGTAATCACCGCTACCTACGCTATTGATGACGCCGTGAATTGCAGCTATACAGTCAATACTGAAGCGCCCAAATTCATTACCGATTTTAATTTCCCAACAGGAAACGATATATCCATTCCCTACAAGGGTCTGTTCGAGGTAATACCTGAAATTACTCCTGCTGACGCTTCATTGAAAGAATTCACGGTAGAGATTGTTAACGAGGATATAGCTACGGAATTTGGTGGCAACAGGTATCCGTATTCGGTTATTGTGTCACACAAACCGGGTAAAACCAAGCTCATTCTTACCGCCAAGGATGACGGAGCATTTTCAAAGACCTTTGACATTACCGTAAATGAGCCTCACAGCGGCGGCATAAGCGATTTTACTGACGGCACTATCCTATTGAACGAAGAGTGGTACGGCCACACTAACGGATCATTCAATTATCTTAAGCCTGACGGTACTATAATCTACAGACCATACGAAGCCATAAATGGATATCGCTGCTTTGGGTGTACTTCACAGTTCGGAACCATTTGGAACGGCAAACTCTTTGTCATGTCCAAGCAGAGTTCTGATGGTGGCGACCCCAATCCCGGTCACGGATGTACATCCATAGTTGATGCCAAGACACTGAAAAATATAGCGGATATAAATCCCGGAGGCGAGGGGCGCTCCGTTATCGGTATCAATCCGTCAAAGGTCTACGTGACAACGAAGGATAATGATATCAACGTATTGAATCTTGATGATTTAACTGAAACTGAAATTGAAGGCTCGGGAGCATACACATATGAGCATGGCGATATGGTAAAATCCGGAAAATATGTTTTTGCCACACGTAGTGACAACAAACTGTTTATCATAGATTCCGATGAGGATGAAGTGGTAAAAACCGTAGATATCCATCAGCTGGGCGGAGTATGCGTAACTCCGGATAACAAGGTATGGCTATCATCCTATAATACACTATATTGCATGAATCCAGAAACGCTTGAAATAGAGCGTACGGTGGTCTTGCCGGAAAACATGTATATAGAAAGTAGCTGGGGTATGTGGCGCTCACAGACATTCTTCTCCCACCCCGAGGAGAATACTATTTTCTTTAAGGGAGGCAGCTACTATCTGTATCGTTGGGATACCGATTCTGATATATCATCAGCTGAAGTAATATACAATTCCAATAGCCATCCGGAGTATCTGGGCTTCTATGGAACGCCTGTTTACGATGCCCGAACTAATGAAATTATAATGACAACAAGTGGGGGCGCCGCTTATGCAGCCATGGAAAACTATGTCATATTCTTGGATCCGATGTCGGGTAATATCAATAAAGTCATACCTATGCAGCGCTATTTCTGGTTTCCGTCAATGGTAATTCTTCCTGATAAATATGCCCCTGTAATCAAACTTCAAAATATTTCAATCAAGGAAAATGACTCGCACACGTTCTCATTGCCGGACTTGGCCACTGATCCCGATGAAAACGATTACGACAGGCTTATAAACCTTTCACTGGTAAGCAATACAAACCCTGATATAGTTGAAACCAGCCTGAATGGTCAGAATCTCACTGTAAAAGGAATAAAAAGTGGCAGCGCAGTACTTAAGCTTCGTGCCGAATCACGCGGTGTGGTAACAGAGAAGAACATACCTGTGGAAGTTTCCGCAACGGCGGCCGTCACCACTGCGGAAATCAACGCCGTAGCGCTCCATGTTTCCGGGTCACAAATCTCACTGACGGGGCTCAGTGAGGGCGATACTATAAGGATATACAACACTTTAGGTTATGAGCTCTTGACAACCACTGCCACAACCACTTCATTTGATTACGTCCTAAATCATGGAGTATATGTGATTATGGTAAATACCAAGGCATTCAAAATTGTAATCTGAAGCCATCAGATCATACTTCATCATGTAAGCCCGGAGGTGGCCCATAAGGTCATACTCCGGGCTTACCTATATGATGGGTGGGCTGTAATGGAGAATCGCGGGAAATTAATTTTGTATTTTATAATGTTAATCATTACCTTTGCCGCTGACACGACAAAGGGGTGCCGCGCTTACTAAACATTGCGGGCTGAGATATACCCTTCGAACCTGATACGGTTAGCACCGGCGCAGGGATTTGTTGGAAACATGTCTTAAACATCCGGAGTCGTGACGCTGCCATTTTAACCGGCCGCGTGTTTTAAAACATAAAAAACGTATCCGGACATGAAATCATACATTCCAGTACTTTCCATTGCAGGTTCCGACTCCTCAGGCGGGGCCGGAATTCAGGCTGATATCAAGACCATATCGGCACTCGGCTGCTACGGAATGACGGCCATCACAGCCATCACAGCACAAAACACTCTTGGCGTTACCGCCATACAAGGCATAGCCCCTGACATAGTAGGTAAGCAGATAGATGCCGTATACTCTGACATCCCACCGCTCGCCGTCAAAACCGGTATGCTTTACAACGCCGAGATAGTGGAAGTGGTATCGCAGAAGCTTAATGATCACAAGGCAACAAATCTGGTGATAGACCCCGTGATGGTTTCTACTTCCGGTTCACTGCTAATAGCTGAGGACGCCATAGAAGTAATGAAGCGTAGTCTGTTTCCATTAGCCACATTGGTTACTCCTAATGCCATGGAAGCCCGGCATCTGACCGGATGCGATGATTTGCACCGGCAAGCTCTGTGCCTGCGTGATATGGGCTGCCGAAATATACTCCTTAAAGGCGGACATTCGGAGCGTACCGACCTTAAAATAGATTACCTGCTCACTGAGGGCAGTTCGGACCTTATAGAGCTTCGGGCTGATGCCGTAGAGTCACGTAACACACACGGCACCGGATGTACGCTGTCATCTGCCATAGCCTCCTATCTGGCTATGGGATTTGGCATGGAAGAGGCATGTTCACGCGCCAAACTGTATCTGACACGCGCTCTTAAGTCAGGGGCATCTATCCGGATAGGTCACGGTCACGGCCCGGTGAATCATCTGTTCGGCCCACGTCACATGAAATACATAACCACTTATGAAAATAACCATCAACAATAAAGAACTCACCGTGACTGAAAACGCCACCCTCAAAGAGGCTCTTGACATGGCCGGCATACAGGAATCAGGTATTGCCACAGCCATAAACGGGTCTGTAGTACCGGCCTCATCACGCGTCTCTCATATTCTGCATGAGGCTGACAAGATAGTTATAATAAAAGCATTCTACGGCGGGTGATACGTATAGCCTTCACTCCTTATTATCCACATGAAAATGAAGTGGATGCCATAATCGCCATCCTTGATCACGGATGGGATAGGATACACTTACGCCACCCTGACGCTGATGAGAATAGCATTCGCAATATAATAGAACGGATTCCCGGATCGTTCCATCCGCGCATAAAACTTCACAGCCACTTTCATCTTGCGTGTGAATATGGCCTCGGCGGTATTCATCTGAACGCACGGAATCCGGACATGCCTGCCGGGTATAACGGTGCTTGGAGCTGTTCTTGCCATAATATCAGCGATATATCCCACCATACCGAGGCTGAATACGCAACCTTAAGTCCTATATTTGACAGTATAAGCAAGAGCGGCTACAACGCTGCTTTCACGCCGAATGAGCTTGATGGCATACGACAAATTTCCTCGCCGCGTGTTATAGCCTTAGGAGGTATCACTCCGGAGAAAGCCGAGCTCGTAGCGCAATACGGTTTCGCCGGATATGCCGTTCTCGGATATATGTCCGATGCCTACGGCAATATTCCGGAGCTTGAGCGCCGACTGGCGGAATTTGACTTGAAAATATAAACAGACATACCATATGTTACAATTTATTACACATCCCTCTGACAAGTACTCCATAGCTGAAGAAGTACAGATGGCCATAGAAGGCGGCTGCCGATGGATTCAGCTCCGCATGAAAGATGCATCCGATGAAGAAGTACGCAATACCGCCATGGAGATTATACCCATGTGCCGGGAGACGGACACCTTTCTTATAATAGATGACCGTGTAAATCTGGTGAACGAGCTCAAGGTGTCAGGTGTACACCTTGGCAAAGATGACATGGACCCGCTTGAAGCACGCGAGCTGCTCGGCCCGCACGCCATAATAGGCATTACCGCCAACACTGCTGCCGATATACTGAAATACAAAGGTAAAGATGTGGACTATGCAGGAGTAGGCCCATTCCGCTTCACCACCACCAAAAAGAAATTGGCTCCCGAGCTTGGACTTGATGGCTACCGTGAGATAATCAAGGAAATACGCTCGGCCGGCATGGATATTCCCGTAGTGGCCATAGGCGGCATCACCGAGGATGACGTACTCCCGCTCATGGCTACGGGCGTAAACGGTATAGCCGTGTCAGGAGCCATAATCAATGCTCCGGATCCTATGCTGTACACCTCATCCATAATGGAGAAACTGCTGGACATACCTTCAAAATGACATTAGATAAATCACAATCATTATTACAAAGATGACCGACATACTTACCTTGGGAGGCCGGGATTTCCACTCACGCCTGTTTGTAGGCACCGGGAAATTCGCTTCCAACTCTCTCATGCTTGAATCCATACTGGCCTCCGGCTCTGAAATGATAACCGTGGCCATGAAACGCATAGACATGGACCATGAAGAAGAGGATGACATGCTCCGCCATATCAATCGCGAACATGTACAGTTCCTGCCCAACACCTCCGGAGTGCGTAATGCCGAGGAAGCCGTGCTTGCTGCCAAGCTGGCTCGTGACTGTTTCGGCACTGACTTCATAAAACTTGAAATACATCCGGATCCCAAATATCTGCTTCCGGATCCTATAGAAACACTACGCGCCACTGAGATTCTGGCTCGCGAAGGCTTCAAGGTACTCCCCTACATTCAGGCCGACCCTGTGCTGTGCAAGCGCCTTGAAGAGGTGGGCACTGCCGCCGTAATGCCGTTGGGCGCCCCCATAGGCACCAATAAAGGACTGAAGACACGTGACCTGCTGGAAATAATAATAGAGGAAAGCCGCGTACCGGTGGTAATAGATGCCGGACTGGGCGCCCCCTCACACGCCGCCGAAGCCCTTGAAATGGGAGCTGATGCCGTACTTGTAAATACCGCCATAGCCGTAGCAGGCAATCCCGTAGAGATGGCTCGTGCTTTCCGTATGGCTGTTGAGGCCGGTCGTAAAGCCTATCTTGCCGGACTTGGCTCAGTGCAGTCAGCTCCGCAAGCCACCAGCCCGTTAACCGCATTTCTTGACCTGTAAAAAACTGAAAAACCAATCATGGAAATAGAAAATATTGATGTCAACTCATATCCGGGTTCTGAAAAAATTTATGTCCCCGGAAAAATGTTCCCCTTCATTAAGGTGCCCATGCGCCGTATCAACCTCACACCTACGGTTAAGGTAGTGGGCAATGAACGAATAGTGCGCCGGAACGATCCCGTAACAGTGTATGACACCAGCGGTGTGTACACCGACCCGGATGTACCCACCGACATAAATCTCGGCATTCCGCGCGTGCGTGAAGAGTGGATAAGCCGCCGCGATGACCTTGAGCAGCTCCCTTCTATAACTTCCGAGTACGGACGTATGCGCGAGGCCGATGCCTCACTTGATGCCATCAGGTTCAGTCACCGTCATGCCCCGCGCCGGGCTAAAGAGGGTAAAGCCATAACGCAAATGTCACTTGCCCGTCAAGGCATTATCACTCCGGAGATGGAGTATGTAGCCATACGAGAGAATATGGAAGCTGATCGTCTGGGCATCAAGAGCCATATTACACCGGAATTTGTCAGAGAAGAACTGGCCGCCGGGCGTGCCGTACTGCCTGCCAACATAAATCACCCTGAATCAGAGCCTATGATCATAGGCCGCAATTTCCTTGTAAAGCTCAACACCAACATAGGCAATTCGGCTCTATCATCCGGAATAGAGGAGGAAGTAAGTAAGGCCGTATGGAGCTGCTACTGGGGCGGAGATACGCTTATGGATCTGTCTACGGGCGACAACATACATGAAACCCGCGAATGGATTATCCGTAACTGTCCCGTACCGGTAGGCACTGTTCCCGTATATCAGGCCCTTGAGAAGGTAAACGGCCGCGTGGAGGATCTGACATGGGAAATATATCGCGACACTCTCATTGAGCAGGCCGAACAAGGTGTGGACTATTTCACCATTCATGCCGGTGCCCTGCGTGCTCATGCCGATATGGTGCAGGAACGCCTTACCGGCATAGTGTCACGCGGCGGTTCCATTATGACCCGCTGGGCCGTGATCCATGACTCGGAAAACTTCCTCTACACCCACTTCGATGAGATATGTGAGATTCTGGCTCGATATGACGTAGCTGTATCGCTTGGCGACGGCCTCCGTCCCGGTTCCATACACGATGCCAATGACCGCTCTCAGTTCCTGGAACTTGACGTACTGGGCGAACTTACAGAAATAGCATGGCGCCATGGCGTGCAGGTACTGATAGAAGGCCCGGGGCATGTACCTATGCATAAGATTCGTGAAAACATGGACCGGCAGCTTGACAAGTGCCACGAAGCTCCGTTCTACACGCTCGGACCGCTCACTACCGACATAGCTCCCGGTTATGACCACATAACCTCAGCCATAGGCGCCGCACAGATAGCATGGATGGGAACAGCCATGATATGCTACGTAACACCCAAGGAGCATTTAGCGCTGCCCAATCTTGAAGATGTACGTAACGGCGTAATCACATACAAGATAGCTGCCCATGCCGCCGATCTGGCCAAGGGGCATCCCGGAGCACAGGTGCGTGACGATGCCATGAGCCGTGCCCGATTTGAATTCCGCTGGAAAGATCAGTTCAACCTGTCGCTTGATCCGGCCCGCGCACGTCAGTATTACGTGGAGAGCCATAAAGGCGATGACCATTTCTGCACCATGTGCGGACCAAATTTCTGTGCCATGCGCATATCACAGGCACTGGTTGATGACTGTGCCAAATAGCTGTGCGTATGTTTTACGAAGAACTGAAAAAATATGACTGGGACTCCACCACACGTGCCATACAGCAAAAAACGGCACGTGATGTGGAGGCAGCCCTGAAGAAAGAGCGCATTGACATTGATGACTTCATGGCACTCATCTCGCCCGCAGCAGCTCCGTACCTTGAGCAGATGGCCGCCCTGTCACATAAGTACACTCTGGAACGGTTCGGGAAAACCATAAGCATGTACATACCCCTGTACGTGTCCAATGCCTGCACCAACCAGTGCGTGTACTGCGGCTTCAATCATAACAACCCCTTCACTCGCGTAACCTTGACGCTTGACCAAGTAAAGGCTGAATGTGAAGCCATACGCAAGCTGGGGCCGTTTGAAAATCTGCTCATAGTATCAGGCGAATTTCCGCGCCTTAACGGCGTGGACTACCTTGAACAGGTACTGAAAGTGGCCCGCCCATACTTCAATAATCTTACCATCGAGGTAATGCCCATGAGGGAGCGTGACTATTATCGCCTTACCAAGAGCGGCCTCAATGGAGTGGTGTGTTTCCAGGAGACGTATCATGAGGAGAACTACAAGAAGTATCATCCGCGTGGTATGAAATCGATATTCGAATGGCGTGTCAACGGTTTTGACCGCATGGGCATGGCCGGTGTCCATAAGATAGGCATGGGTGTGCTCATAGGACTTGAGGACTGGCGCACTGACGTCACCATGATGGCCCGCCACCTTAAATACCTTCGCCGCACTTACTGGCGCACCCGTTACAGTGTGAACTTCCCGCGCATGTGCCCTGCCGAAGGAGGGTACCAACCGTCTGTAGTTATGTCTGACCGCGAACTGGCTCAGCTTACGTTTGCATTCCGCATATTTGACCATGATGTGGACATATCCTACTCCACCCGCGAGAAGCCTGAATTCCGTCACGGCATGATGAAACTCGGAGTAACATCCATGAGTGCCGGCAGCCAGACCGAACCGGGAGGATATGTATCCACCCCCGATGCCCTTGAGCAGTTTGAGGTGTCCGATTCACGCAAGCCGCTTGAAGTGGCCGCCGAGATACGTAATTCAGGCTACGAAGCCGTATGGAAGGACTGGGACAAATGCTTTGACTGATGATGACTTCAGGCTCCAAGCCCCGATATGCGCTGCTTGACGGGCTGCGCGGTGTGGCCGCACTTATGGTGATATGGTACCACGTGTTTGAGGCATTTGCCACAAGCCCGGTGGACCAGAATTTCAATCACGGCTATCTGGCCGTTGACTTTTTCTTTGTATTGTCAGGATTCGTACTTGGTTATGCCTACGATGACCGCTGGCAAAAAGGACTGACACGCGGCGGCTTCATGCTGCGGCGTATCATACGGCTGCACCCCATGGTAGTGGCCGGTGTGCTGATGGGGGTAGCGGCCTTCATAATCCAAGGCTGCGAGAAGTGGGACGGCACCGCCGTATCAGGCACCGCTGTGGCACTCTCTTTGCTTTTGGGCCTGTTCATGCTTCCCTCCCTGCCCGGCACATTGCCGGAGGTGAGGGGCAACGGCGAGATGTTTCCGCTCAACGGCCCGAGCTGGTCGCTCTTTTTTGAATACATAGGCAGCATAGCCTATGCGTTGTTCCTGCACCGCCTGTCAAGGAAAGCACTTCGCATATATGTGGCCATATCAGCTATAGCTCTTATACTGGCTGCCGTACTCAATATGTCAGGCGCATATCACATAGGAATGGGGTGGACACTGGCCGACTACGGATTTTTCGGCGGACTGTTCCGGCTGTCGTTCTCGTTCAGCGTCGGGCTACTATTGTCGCGCGAGTTCAAGCCCGTGCGCATCAGAGGCGCCTTCTGGATATGCTCCATTGCCATGATATGCATATTTTCCGTGCCGTATATAGGAAGTGACATATCCGTATTTAACGGTATATATGACAGTGTATGCACCATATTGATATTCCCGGCTATAGTTTACTTGGGCGCATCGGGCTGTACTACAGACCGACTCTCCACCGGCATATGCGAATTTTTCGGCGCCATATCCTATCCGGTGTACATCATACAGTACCCCATGATGTACCTGTTCTATTCCTGGATATGGAAAAACGGCTACACTTTCGGTGAAGTTTGGTACGTACCGGTGATGATATTCTTAGGCGCAATAGTGCTGGCCTGGCTCCTGCTGCGATACTATGACCAGCCACTCCGCTCCTACCTCACCCGCAAACTCATCAAGCGCTAACCTCGCATAATCCCCTTAAAATAATCTTTGTGCAGATGAATCAAAAGAAATGAGCCGGAATATATACGTATTGTATAAAATGGAATAATACACCGTGACTAAAAGTTTGTAATATTCTGATATTGTTGATGCAAATTTGCGGAATGTTCTGTAAATTTGCATTGCCTTTTCGTAAGGCAACGTTTGAAATAGAGAAAAGTGCCTCAAATTCGTTGAAATCGCCAATTTGAACTAATTATACACGAGGTACGGTGACAGCTCATATTACGTGGGCTGCCTATCCGTGCGTGTATAAGGGTGTTTGGCGATGCCCAGCGAATTGCAGGGATGGCAGCCCACTTTTATCAATCAGCAACAATGTTAACTCCTCCTATCGGATGCCTGTGGAGGAATAGGATAAAAAATGGCAAATAAAGAGATTAACCCTACGAAAACCTTTGCTATCTGTACGGGTGTAGCATTTGCAATTAGCGTAATTGCCCTGTTATTTATGGGAGCTCAATCGGGAAAAGTAAACCACTTATTTACCACTGATGGTGCATTAGTCTTGTTTGATATAGCATGGATGTGTGCCCTATTTGGTCTGTTTATGGGTTTCATCGCATGGTGTGGAAAACGAAATCAGAAGATGAAAGAAAAAGATGACATAAATGATTTGATGCGTCAGTATCTTGAAAAGAAACTACGGGAGGAGGAAGAAAATGGGCAATAATCCAATCTGCACAAGCGTGGAACAATCACATGCACTCATAAACAATGGGTTGACAGCAGATACAGCCGACTTATACTATGTCATCCGAAGGAATTGTGAGCCACGACTTGCATTGCTTGTCAATGAACCACCCAAAGGGTTACTCAATTCCATACCTGCGTGGTCATTATCAGCACTGATTAATCTAGTTGCCTGAATTTGTAAGCTTCAAAGGCATTGAATATTGCCTTATGATGCTATCTTACAGGGTAGTATATTAGAATTCAGAAGTTGAGAATCTTTTTGAATGCACCGAAGTAAATCTGTTAGATGCTGTTGTCAATGCCTTAATTTGGTTGGCTGACAACAGAGAAATCAATTATTGATGGTTCTTCCTTTCCCTGATTCAACCTTGCTCTATATTTTTCGACATTAAAATGTAGGGCAGGTTGAATATCAAAGAAAAGTCAAAACCCTTCTTGGTATAATATTAGTCAGTCTTATGATTTGGGAGCAATGGAGATCTTTCAATTCAATCCTTCAAACTTCCGATTGGTACTACATAGACTCCATCTGAAGGCCTTTTATATGCATATTGACCCACTCCCGTAAGAACCATCAAAAATGATGGGGGATTCATTTTATCAGTATCAATTTTTTCAGCCAGTTTTACAAGATTTGACGCACCTTCATTTATAAGTTTTTCCCCTCCAAGTTTCACCTCAATTAAGCCATATCGCCCATTTTTCAAATGCACTACAGCATCACATTCAAGTCCATTTTTATCTCTATAGTGATAAACAGTACCACCTATCGCGTCAGCATAAACTCTTAAGTCCCTTATGCACAATGTTTCAAACATAAGCCCAAAAGTATTAAGATCATTCATTAAATCATCAGGACCGAGCCCCAATGCAGCAGTAGCTATGGATGGGTCTGAAAAATACCTTGTATCAGATGTTCTCACCGTAGTCCTGCTCCTTAGATTAGGATTCCACGCTATAGAGTCTTCTATAACGAATATGCTTTTTAAGGCATTTATATAAGAATAGACCGTGCTTTCGGACGGCGCTATTCCATTTACCGTCAGATCGGAAACAAAAGTTGAGATGGTGGCCTGCGCACCTTGATTCCTCGCATAACTTCTCATCAACCTTCTTGCCAATTCCTGATCGCGTTGAACCCCATCGGCTCTTGAGATGTCGCTTCTAACGACGGCTTCAAAATATTCTTCCGCCTGCATAAGTGCAGCCTTGGAATTCGATTTCAAAGATGCTTTTGGCCAACCTCCCCTACAAGTAATGAACGCCAATCGTTCTATATCAATGTGACTGCTTCCATCAATATTATCAACATTCTTGAAAAGAGATCTCATACTTACTTCACCGGTAGAATCACCAGACTCCCAAAGGCTCATAGTGCGAAGCTTAAGCCATGACATTCTGCCAGTTCCTGAATGAAAAATTTCAGCAGGATCTGCAGGTACGGCTGAACCTGTTAATATAAATTGTCCGTCCTCGCCTCTCTTATCAACTTCATTTCTGACGGCATCCCAAAACTGAGGAGCAATCTGCCATTCATCTATTAATCGCGGAGTGGCGCCCTTCAACAATCTACCGATATTGGTTTGAGCCAATATAATATTTTGCTCGCGTGTATCCGGATCGGCCATGAACAAGACACTTTTTGCATGTTGGCATGCGAGTGTGGTCTTTCCACAATACTTGGCGCCCTCAACAAGAACGGCACCTACGGCGGCAAGTTTATCATCTAAAATACTATCTGCTATACGAGGTTTGTAATCGGCCATACTTCTTGATATTTTTTGAGAGCACAAATGTAATCATAAAATACTGAATAACAAAATTATGATTATTTTCATTAGTACACTTGGCCGTTTTTCATTAGTACACTTGGCCGTTTTTCATTAGTACACTTGGCCGTTTTTCATTAGTACACTTGGCCACCGTCAGCTGTGTGTATGAGTAAGAAATGAAAGAGTCGTGGCCAAGAAATGATTTTTAACGAGAGAATATTTGGTATATTGCATAAAAAGTGCTATTTTTGCATCAAGTAACCGAAATATGAGAAGATTCAGCGTAATATCATTTATAGCCGCCTTGGCTCTGACCGTTGCCCCAATGGCTTCGGCCACCACTTCGCGCACTGAATCGCAGCACATTACGGCTACAGCTGAAGCAGTACCCACAGTAAAGATTGTAACCGGCGGCGCTGAAATAACAGTGCCTGATGACACCGAGTATACATTCAACGTTTACTCCATAACCGGACAGCTCGTAAAGACATTCAAGCTTGCCGACGGATCCGTTACGGTAGAACTGCCTCGCGGCTGCTATATAATAAAGTGCGAAAAGTGGTCAAAGAAAATCGTTATCCGATAAATCCCTCCCATAAATATAATATGAAGCGCTGTCAATATTGATGGCGCTTCATGTTTTAAACAGGGCTGACGCATCTTAATTTTTAATAACGTCAAAACTTTTTAAGGGTCAATGTAGAAAGTAGGTTGAAATGTTAAAAAACTACCTGAGTGATAAAATTATTAGGCGCATAGCTTTGAGAGCCGGTAAAGGAAGAAAGGTATGTCGGTTACGCCCCTGAACTGGCTGCGGAACGCTTTG
>JAMPBB010000002.1:110958-161953 GCA_023666885.1 Muribaculaceae bacterium
TGACCCGGGTAAGGGCATTATACGGTTATTTAATTTCTAAATGAAAGAGCCGTGGCGCGCCCTCCGAAGTGGAGGACGCGCCGAGGTGAGAATTATCGCTGTTTTCAGTTTGGCTGTGCAAATATTACTATGCGGTTCCAGTCATTTTCAGGATAAGGCTGAGTCTGGCTACCGTTGGCATCGATGGTGAGGCGTGATGCGCTGATGCCGTACTGATTGACGAGCATGTCGGCCACGGCCTGAGCACGACGCTTGGAGAGTTCCATATTGTATTCGGCGGTACCGGTGTCCTTGTCAGCATAACCAGCTACCACTACGCTGGCCTGCGGGTTGGCTTTGAGCCACTGTGCGAGGTTGTAGACATTGACCTGCTCGCGGTCAGTGATCTCAGCAGAGTTGATGCTGAAGCGTACGGTAGAGAGGAGCGGAGCCTCCACAACGGTGGTTTCGGATACTTCGGGGCACGGGAGCTGAGCCTGTGCAGCAGCAAGAGCGGCGGCTGTGGCAGCGAGTTCGCCACGGAGTCCGTTGACCTGATTGTTCAGCTGGTTAACATAGCCGAGGTAATCGCAAGGATTGTAGCCCTGGTACTTGCGGCCTCCAATGGTAAATGAGAGTCCGCCTATAGCGGTGATGTTACATTCGATGGGGTCGCCGCCTACGATATTGTTGAAGTTGTCACCGTAGAACGATGCGCGTGCTTCAGCAAAGAAGTCAACATACTTGCAAAGACGGAAACGGAACTGGAAGCCGGCTGATACGGGGAGAGTCCATTCGCGAGTCTTCAGATAGTTATGATGAGCAGGGATGCGAGGCTGTACGCCCTTGAAGTCCCATGTATATGTGCCGCCCACGCCGAAGAACGGGATGAAGCTGAACACACGGTCAGGATTGACGCCGCAAACTGATGATGTCATATCCCACATGATATCGAAGTTGAGATTTGCCATCTGGGCTGAGTTCATGGTGACATAATCATAATGAATCTTGCCGTAGTATCCGCTGAAACGGAATCCGAGGTACGGGCTGAACCAGTGGCCCACGCCCAGGTTATAAACTGCCGTCATGTGGCGTTTGGAGTCCTTCATGCCATTGTCATAATCAACGATGGGCACTGATACACCTGCGCCGAGCTGGATGAACCAGTTGTCACGCCATGAGGAGGAATAATGGGTCTTGCACTCCACCACGTCAGTGGTGACTACCGTGGCTTCTTCCACCACCACAGCGTCCTGTGCATTGGCATTCACGGCCGGAAAAAGGATGCTCCCGCAGCCTAAAATCGCAAAAATCAAATTAGTTTTCATCTCTCGTAGTTATTTATGAAACATTTTAGATAATAGTATCTTATTAGCATTCACAAGGCCGAAACGGCGTAGGGTACTTGTGATTTTACGAATTTTAAACATCGGCAAGCAAAAGTTAGTTCGGTAAAAGCAGTAAAATCCTGATATTTTTTATGCATAGCGGCGCGGAGGGCGGTAGGCGGCTTTGCCAAGTGGCGGAAAAAAGCTACCTTTGCGGTTTAGAGTATCGAACTGACAATTCATGCTGAATACTGACAATAATAAACCAAAAAATATAGCTGTGCTGGGCAGCACGGGGTCGATAGGCACCCAGACGCTTGACATCATAGCAGAATATCCGGACCGGTTCAAGGCTCACGTACTTGTGGCCGGGCACAATGTGGACAGGCTGATAGCCCAAAGCCTGATACACCGTCCGGCACTGGCCGTGATAGCCGATGAGGCGCTGTATCCGCAGCTGCGCGAGGCGCTGGCTCCGGCCGGGATAGCCACCGCAGCCGGCCCTGAGGCCATATGCTCAGCCACAGAGCTGCCGGAGGTGGACACCGTGCTGACGGCCACCGTGGGCTACAGCGGACTGGCTCCCACAATACACGCCATAAAGAGCGGCAAGGAGATAGCCTTGGCCAACAAGGAAACGCTGGTAGTGGCCGGTGAGCTGATAACGGGCATGCTCCGGGACTCGGCTTCGCATATACTGCCGGTGGATTCCGAACATTCGGCCATATACCAGTGCTTGGTGGGCGAGGACATGAGCACCGTGGCCCGGCTTATAATCACAGCCTCAGGCGGCCCGTTCCGCACCATGACCAAGGAGAGCCTGAAAGCCGTGACGGTAGAGGATGCCTTGCGCCACCCTAACTGGAGAATGGGCGCCAAGATAACCATAGACTCGGCCACTATGCTCAACAAGGCATTCGAGATAATAGAAGCCCACTGGCTGTTTGGCATATCGGCTGACAGGATAGAGGCGGTAGTGCACCCGCAGTCGATAGTACACTCCATGGTGCAGTTTACCGACGGAGCCGTAAAAGCTCAGCTCGGGCTTCCGGATATGCATCTGCCCATACGGTACGCGCTGGGCGATGCCACGCGCCTCAAGGCTACTGAACCGCCTATGCGCATTTCGGACTACACCACCCTTACATTCGAGCGTCCGGACACCGACCGCTTCCCTTGCCTGAATCTGGCCTACCGCGCCCTGAGCGAGGGCGGCACCACGGCCTGCGCCATAAATGCGGCCAACGAAGTGGCTGTGGACGCGTTCCTGAAGGGAAGGATAAGCTTCCTTGACATATACTCCACAATAGAACACACGATAGAGCGCACCGAATACATAGGGCGCCCACAGTACGAGGACTATGTGGCGATAAACAACGAGGCGCGCCGATACGCACGGGAGCGTGTGGCCGCATCAAAACGAACAGTTACACCCGTATTCTGATTATGGAACCATTTCTTATGAAGGCCGCCCAGCTTGTGGCCGCCCTGGCTCTGCTGGTGATGATACACGAGTTCGGCCATTATATAATAGCCCGAGCATTCGGCATAAAGGTAGAGAAGTTCTACCTGTTCTTCAATCCGTGGTTTTCATTGGCCAAGTGGAAGCCGAAAAAGAAAAATACCGTACTGGACAAGGACGGCAACGAGAAAGCCACATGGCGCGATACGGAGTACGGCATAGGATGGCTGCCATTGGGAGGCTACGTGAAGATAGCCGGCATGATAGACGAGTCAATGGACAAGGAGCAGATGGCCAAGCCCCCACAGCCGTGGGAATTCCGCACCAAGCCGGCATATCAGCGACTGCTCGTAATGCTCGGAGGCGTGATATTCAACTTTGTGCTCGCGCTGATAATATATGCCGGAATAGCATTCTACTGGGGCGCCAAATATATAGAATTCGAGAAGGCCACCGAGGGCATGGACTTCACCCCTACTGCCATAGAGGCAGGATTCCGCAACGGCGACATACCGCTGAGCGCCGACGACAAGCCGATAGACGCCTCACAGGATGACTACATGCTGCGCATGGTGGAGGCCCGGACCGTAAAGGTGCTGCGCAACAAGAAGGACACGGTAGAAATATCCATACCTGAGAACTTCATACTCAAGCTCAAGGATGAGCGCTTCATGGCATACCGCGTGCCTGTGGTGATAGACAAGATACAGGGCGCTTCGGCAGCATCGGCCGCCGGACTGAAAGAAGGTGACCGCATAACGGCTGTGGACACCACGCTGACGCCATCGTTTACCGAACTGACACCCGCACTCATGGCCCGGGCCGGAAAGAAGGTGAATCTGACCGTAATCCGTGACGGCAAGACTATAAACCTCACAGCCGAACTGCCGGAGAGCGGCAAGCTCGGGTTTCAGCTACGGCGCATAACGGACATATACCCGACAGTGACCGAAAAATACGGGCTGCTGCAGTCCATACCCAAGGGCTGGGAGCTTGGCACTTCTACGCTTACAAACTATGTGGGCTCCATGAAGTATGTGTTTACCAAGGAGGGCGCCAAGAGCTTGGGCGGATTCGGGGCCATAGGCAATATGTTTCCGGAGCAATGGAGCTGGCTGTCATTCTGGGAAATCACGGCATTCCTGTCAGTGGCCTTGGCGTTCATGAACATACTGCCCATACCGGCATTGGACGGCGGACACGTGATGTTCCTGATATGGGAGATAGTGACACGCCGCAAACCGAGCGAGAAGGTACTGGAATATGCACAGATAGCCGGAATGGTACTGCTGCTGACACTGCTGCTGTACGCCAACGGCAATGACATAATACGCGCTATACTGAAATAGAAAATATGGGATATAAGGAGATAATACTGCACCGAGGCAAGGAGGAATCGCTCAAGCGGTTCCATCCATGGATTTTTTCGGGAGCCATACGCAGCATGGCCGATGGTATAGAGGAAGGCGATGTAGTGCGTGTGCTTGCCGCTGACGGCACTCCGCTCGGAGTGGGCCATTATCAGATAGGAAGCATAGCGGTAAGAATGCTATCGGCTACGGATACGGACATCAATGCCGAATTCTATGCCGCGCGGCTCGAACAGGCTTATAAGCTCAGACGTACGTTGGGGCTGGCCCGCGGTGACAACAATGCCTACCGTTTAGTACACGGCGAGGGCGACTTCCTGCCCGGACTGATAGTGGACGTGTACGGCCATACCGCAGTTATGCAGGCTCACTCACCGGGTATGCACTATGCGCGTGACATAGTGGCTCGGGCGCTTGTAGATCTGCCTGATGCCGGGATAGATGCGGTATACTACAAATCAGAAACCACACTGCCGTACAAAGCCAGCCTTGACCCGCAGAACGATTATATAATAGGCTCCTACTCTACTGATATAGCCGTAGAAAACGGGCTGAAATTCCATGTGGACTGGCTCAAGGGTCAGAAAACGGGATTTTTCGTGGATCAGCGCGACAACCGTGCGCTGCTGCGCCGCTATGCCGCCGGAAGGCGCGTACTCAACATGTTCTGCTACACGGGCGGCTTCTCGGTGTATGCCCTTGACGGGGGAGCCGATGAAGTACACTCAGTAGATTCATCGGCCAAGGCCGTAAAGCTTACGGAGGAAAACGTGGCGCTCAATTTTCCCAACGATACGCGCCACAAAGCCATAGCCATAGATGCATTCAAGTATCTGGCGGACATGGAGCAGAACCGTTATGATCTGGTAATTCTGGACCCGCCGGCATTTGCCAAGCACCGCAGCGCCATAAAGAACGCACTGCGCGGCTATCAGCGGCTCAATGCCCGAGCCATGGAAAAGATGCCGCAGGGCAGCATACTCTTCACATTTTCCTGCTCACAGGCCATAAGCCGCGAACAGTTCCGGTTGGCAGTATTCTCAGCGGCAGCACAGACAGAGCGCCGAGTACGCATACTGCATCAGCTCACACAGCCGGCCGATCATCCGGTAAACATATATCACCCCGAAGGCGAATACCTCAAGGGGCTTGTACTGTATATAGAATAAGAGCTCATATAATATGAACAAAACACTCTGCGCGGCCATAGGGCTGACGCTCACAGCATCAATCGCGGCACAGACCGCCATGTCAAACGATAAATCAGATTTCAATTACGTGAACGACCGTTTTGCCGACATCGAGGTGCTCCGTTACAAAGTACCCGGATTCGAGCAGCTATCGCTGCAACAGAAAAAACTCATATACTACCTGACCGAGGCTGCAATAACCGGCCGCGACATCCTATGGGATCAGAACGGCAAGTATAATCTGGCCATACGTCAGCTCATAGAGGATGTGTACACCGCTTACAAGGGTGACCGCAACGACAAGGAGTTCAAGGCTCTGGAACTGTATCTGAAGCAGATATGGTTTGGCAACGGTATACACCATCACTATTCGATGGACAAATTTGTACCCGGATTCTCTGAGGACTTCCTAAGTGCACAGATAGCCAAGCTCCCGGCAGCCGAGCGTCCGAAGGATGAGGCTACCCTCCTGAAGGTGATATTCGACCCCAAATTCATGGCCAAGCGAGTTAATCAGGCCGAAGGTGAGGATCTGATACTTACATCGGCCAACAATCTGTATGAAGGGGTGACACAGCCGGAAGTAGAAGCCTACTACAATGCACTGAAGGACTCTACGGACACCACACCCATATCGTACGGGCTCAACAGCCGTGTGGTGAAGAAGGACGGCAAGATAACCGAACAGGTGTATAAAGCCGACGGCCTCTACGGCCCTGCAATAACCCGGATTGTAGAACTGCTGACCAAAGCTCGTGACTGCGCCGAAAACCAGGCTCAGGCTGCTACCATAGACAAGCTGATAGAATTCTACAACACCGGTTCGCTTAAAGCATTTGATGAATATTCCATACTTTGGGTAGAGGACACTGACTCGCAGGTGGACTTCATAAACGGCTTCATAGAAAGCTACGGTGACCCGTTAGGGATGACCGGCTCATGGGAGTCGATAGTGAACTTCAAGAACATACCTGCATCACACCGCACAGAGGTGATAAGCGACAATGCACAGTGGTTCGAAAGCCACTCGCCCGTTGATCCACGCTTTCGCAAGGATGAGGTGAAAGGCGTAACCGCCAAGGTGATCACCGCTGCCATACTGGCAGGCGATTCATATCCGGCCACTCCTATAGGCATAAACCTGCCCAACTCCAACTGGATACGCGCCGCCCACGGTTCAAAATCAGTGACCATAGAAAACATTACACAGGCTTATGACGAGGCATCGCACGGCAATGGGTTCAATGAAGAGTTTGTACCTGATGCCGACATGCGCCTGATGATGGACAAGTACCTTTTTGTGACGGACAATTTGCACACTGACCTCCATGAATGTCTGGGACATGCTTCAGGACGTCTGCTTCCAGGAGTGGATCCGGATGCACTGCGTGCCCACGGCTCGACACTTGAAGAAGCCCGTGCCGACCTGTTTGCACTCTACTATCTGGCTGACCCGAAGCTGATAGAGCTTGGACTGTTAGATAACCCGGATGCCTACAAGCCTCAGTACTATAAGTACATACTCAATGGCCTCATGACTCAGCTTATGCGCATAGAGCCGGGCAAGGATGTGGAAGAAGCCCACATGCGTAACCGCAAGCTGATATCGGAATGGGTGTTGGAGAAAGGACGTGAAGATAAGGTGATAGAGCTGTATAAGGAAGGAGGCAAGACCTACCTGCGTATAAACGACTATCCGCGTGTGCGCGAACTGTTCGGTGAACTACTCGGCGAGATTCAGCGCATAAAGAGCGAAGGCGACTATGAGGCCGGACGTGATCTGGTGGAGAACTATGCCGTAAAGGTGGATCAGAATCTGCACAAGGAAGTTCTGGACCGTTATGCCCACCTCAACATAGCTCCCTACAAGGGATTTGTTAATCCGGTGTATACCCCCGTACTTGACCCGGAGTCAGGAAAGATTACTGACGTGACCGTAAGCTACACTGAGGATTATATCCCGCAGATGCTCCGCTACTCACGTGACTACTCACCCCTTACCAAATAACAGATTACAGATTTTTCTACCGATATTGCTCCCCAAGAGAGTTTCTCTTCGGGGAGTAATTTTTTTCAGGATATGCCATAAAAGGATGTGGCGCATGGCAAAAGCCTTCATCCGAGGGATGCCACGCAGTTTTATGCCATAACGCTCTGATGCCTCACGGGCTATGCGGGCATATTCAGCGCTACCTGAGCGGAAGGCTAAGAGCGTCATATATTCAAGCATAGGACGCATGGGCCGCTCATAATCCACAGGCGAAATATTATAGCCCAAAGCCATCTGCCACGTACACTCGGCATTATGTACCATGAAATGGAATGTGTCAGATACCGAGGAGGGATTGGATACCGAGCCTTCATAAATAGAATACCGGTAAACGGGATAAGGCAAATGCACGAATCCGCCTAATCGGGTCAGGGCTACAAACATTGGCAAATCCTCGCAGCGGAATCCACCACCCTGAAGCAGATGAGGATGTGACGCCATCATGTCCTTTATAGGAGCTGCACGATAAAGCATAGCCGACAGCATGATGCCCAAATATTTACAGCTAAGCAGAGCCTCACCGACAGTACGGGGCGGATGCACCTTTATGAGCTCCTGCATACCTGTATGAGGATAGTATTTAACCCAGTCAGCTGCCACGGCGGCCGCCCCGGGATTGGCACGAAGCAATTCCAGCATACGGTGTATGGAGTCAGTGCCCATATACTCATCATCGCCGGCACAATCCGTTATGAACCGGCCCTTACATGCGGTAACGCAGTCAAAATAGTTTCTTACGAGCCCCTTGTTAGGAGCCTCGGGCATAAGGCGCACTATGGCAGGATAACGCTGCGCATAATCCATACATACAGTCCGGGTAGAATCAGTGGACGCATCCTCCCCTATCACTATCTCATACGGTACGGGTATATGCTGACGCAGAATGCTGTCAATGGTACGCCCCACGGTATTCTCCTGATTATAGGTGAGGATTATTATGGATACTACAGGATCGGGAGTAATCATATGCGGGTCAGTTCTTCAATAAGAGCACTAATCAGAATGGAGGCGTCATATTTGGTGCGCCATGCTTTAAGAGCACCCTGCTTCAACCGCTCCATACGGAAATCGCTGTCAAGATACGGAGCTGTCCCGCGCACAAATTCCTCGACAGTGGTATCGGGCGGAAGCAGCAGGCCGTTATTATCATTCACCATGTCATTTATACCGTCGATATCAGCGGCTATGACAGGCACACCATAAGCAAACGAGCGGCATATGGCCTGCGGATGCGCCCCCACATCAGCGGTTCCGGCAGTGGCTGTGGCGATAGTCCAGTCTATGACACGGTCACGGTACAAGGCATGAAGTACCGACGGATCTGACATGTCAATGCTCTTGAAAGTGAAATTAGCCGGGAACTCCGAGGCGGACACGGAACCGGCATGAATCAAATGTATCTCCGTATCAGTCCGGGCTATGGCCAATGCTTTGAGCAGCGACCGAGCCATAGGCAGGTCAGAGGGGTTCTCAGCCAAAAAAGTGAATTGCCGCTGCGAGCGGGTATGACAGGCGGTAATAACATCATCATATAGCTTGATGCAACCGCGCTCCGCATATGCTATACGCCGAGCGGCATGAGGGTAAATCCGGGCAAGGCAGGATGCCAGAAAGTCACTCTCCGTAAAAATCCGAGCAGCCCTCCACCCTACCGCTACACCGAGAGGCACGGACCACAAGCCCATGACCGAATCATGAGTAAGACGGACTGCACACTTCCACGCGGATGAACAATCAAGCATGGCCAAAGCCCCGGCGGCTTCATCGGAGCCATCGGAAAACAGAAGCGTATTCTCAGCCGTCAAGCCCTCACGGTCAAGCAGATGTTCAAGCCGGTCTTTAAGAATCCATGCACGGTTCAGCACAGTGCGTTCCCTCCCGGTAATACCGTAATGGTAATACTTCAGCACCTGTAACGGGGGGATCATAAATCCCTTGTCAGAAACAGGCCAGTCAGAGGCCGGTAAGACAACCACACGCTTGTAATGCTTGGCATACTCCCCTATTTCCTTAGCGGATAGGGCAGAGGCCAACGAAAGAGGGCGGTTCAGAATAACGATATTATCCGTCATAATTACATTTTCTTAAAGTCACGGACTCCTTGGAGCCACCAACGGATATAGTCAAAGCCGGAACGGATGCCACCATGCGCACGCATATGCCTGAACGCATGAGTAAGCATCCTGAGCGGCCAAAATGACTGCCCGGTGCGCAGGAATACGGCTCCCTTGACTCGGGTAAGCCGGGTGGTGCCGGCAAGGCGTTCGCCGGTAGACAGCTCCGGGTGCGAAAGTATAGTGACAGGGATAAACATTCCGCGGATCCCACTCCGAAGACAATCAGAGAAAAACACATCATCCTCCCCGGCAGGGAATTCGGCACCAAGACCAAAGCGTTCATCAAAAGATATGCGACCACGTACGTAATCAGCTCTTACAGCAATCTCTACCGCACTGATATAATAGCCCTTAAACTTATACGTAAGGGGCATTTTATGCGTAGGATATTTTTTACCGGCGCTGCCATCATGACGGAAAGTGAGCAATCCGCAATCAGGATGTTCACGGAAAGCCCTTATCACGCTTTCAAGTCCGGTGCGGTAATAGCTGACATCATCATCGCCCATGAGCAGGTACGGTGCCGAGCTGTTAGCTAAAGCATTGTTTCGATTCTTTGAAAGCCCCACAGACGGAGCTCTTACCACCTTAACATCATCGCGAATAAGTTCCGGTGGAATCCGGCCTTCCCCGTCAGGGATCTGCCAACTTACAAGATAAGCCACTCCCGGCACCCGGGGATGTGCTCCATGAGCAACACGCTCAATACCGTCCTGCCCCAGAGTGCATATGAGCACCTGAAGCTCCACATGGGGGGGCGGTGTAGACATGTCGTGAGCCATATATGTATAACGCTGATACAATATCCGATATTTTACATACGTTAAAAAAACATGAATGCAAAGCCCCTAATAACAGTGGTAGTCCCGGTAAGGAACCGTGCCGGATTAGTTACACGCACACTTGACTCCATATTTTCACAAACACTGCGTCCGTTCAACCTGATAATAGTGGACAACGATTCCACCGACTCAACCCTACGCACAGTCACCGAATGGGCTAAAGTACATACTGACCCCGAATTAAATATAACCATACTCTCCGAATCAACTCCGGGAGCTGCGGCAGCCCGCAACAGGGGGCTAAGGGACGTGGGGACGGAGTATGTGATGTTTTTCGACTCCGATGATGAGATGCGCCCTGACCATATGAGCCGCATCCATGATGAGCTGGCAATGCATCCTGATACGGATATGCTGTACTTTGATGTAGCATACATGGATCCTGACGGCTGGACAGAAACAAAGGGCACAAACGACAAGAATCTGCTCCGAGCACACATATTCCACTCAACGATAGCAACTCAAAGGTATACCGTGCGAACCACGACCACCAGACAAGCCGGTGGATGGAATGAACGGTGCCGACTATGGGATGACTTGGAGATGGGCACACGACTGATACTTAATGCCGGAAACATACGCAAACTACACGGCGAGCCGCGTGTAATGGTACATCCACAAGATGATTCCATAACCGGAACAAGCCTTACGGAAAATGCCGGACAGGGGGAAATGGCTCTTGACGCCATGGAGCAGGCCCTGACTGCTGCGGGAAAAACAATACCGTCCTTGTGGATAGAATGCCGCCGTGTAATATTGGCGGCCGGATACCGGCGTGAGGGAAGCATCGGGCCGGCTCACAACCTGCTTGACTTGACGCTAAAAAAACATACAGCGCGGAACCAGTTAAAGCTCCACGCCGTATATGCAGTACAGCGACTGATGGGCCACGGAGGCTCCGCGCTGTCAACGATGCTCTTCAGCGAGCCACGGGTCAGGGAATAGTTACAGCAAAGTGAGGGTTGGGGGTATGCTCACGGCGTACTATGTCCACCATCATGTTAACCATCTCAGGATAGTTAGCGGCCACATTGTTATCTTCATGTATGTCAGTAGCCAGATTATACAGTTCAGGCTTTCCGCGCTTGACCACCAACTTCCAGTTGCCCATACGCAGACCTATCTGATCAGTTTCATTGAACTCCCAGTACAGGTAGTCATGCTGCTTCTGTCCGTCCTTGCCAAGAAGAGTGGGCGCAAATGATATGCCGTCAAAATAATCTATCTCCTTTTCAGGATTAGTGTAGCGTGTACGGAAGTCCTCTACGCCAACGATGTCACAGAATGTGGGCATGACATCGTAAAATGCCAGCTGATGGTCATTGACAGAGCCGGCTTCCACCTTACCGGGCCAGCGTACTATGAAGGGCACTCGGATGCCGCCTTCATGACATGAGCGCTTGAGTCCTTTCAGCTTACCGTCACGGCCAAAGAATGTGGGGTCAGCTCCGCCTTCTTCGTGAGGGCCATTGTCGGAGGTGAAGATCACTATGGTGTTTTCATCAAGGCCTTTTTCCTTGAGCTTGTCAAGAACCTCGCCCACGTATGTGTCCAGACGTGTAATCATGCCTGCGAAGTTAGCATGGGTATGTGTTACGGGATTATAGCGTGAGCCTTCGCTGCCACGGTATATCAGAGTGTCAACGGGGAACTGCTTGTAGTAATAGTCCATAATGGAGTCCTCCGGCTGAACGAGCTCGGCATGAGGCAGGGTGTAAGTGAGCACGCCGAAGAACGGAGTCTTGCCGTCCTGACTGTCAAGCCACTTCATAGCTTCCTGATGAATCATATCGGCTGAATACTGGGTACGCTTCCTATAGTCAGGTCCGTACATGGGGTACTTGATATTTTCCTCCATAACCACGCGCACCACTCCGGTATCGCCCAGCTGCTTGCTGTAACGGTTAAGGAAGTTGGGGTAATACAGATGGGCCTGGAACTGACATATGTAACCGTAGAACTCATCGATACCGCGCTTGTCAGGGGTAGAAACCGAATTCTCATAACCCCCGGCCCATTTGCCGAACATGCCGGTAGTGTAGCCGTTGTCCTTCATTATTTCAGGGAGGATAATATGTCCGGGATCATAGGGATGCTGCCCTACTACACCGAAGTCCTCATTCCGGCCGTACATGACACGTGGAGAGTTGCCCCAATACTCCTTGTTGCCGCGCACCTCACAGTGGCCTGAATGCTGTCCGGTCATGAGTGATGCACGTGAGGGAGCGCTCACAGGGCTTCCGGCATAAGCCTGAGTAAACCTCATGCCTTCACGCGCCATAGAGTCGATACGCGGAGTGGAGATATACTTCTGCCCGTAACAGCCGAGGTCGCCATACCCCATGTCATCACACATAATGTAAAGAATGTTAGGGCGGTCAGCCGTGGCACCGAATGCCGTAAGGGCAGCCGCCGAGAGTGTTCCGCCCAGTAAGAGCCGGTTCTTCTTCATGATAGATTTATTTTTTGATTAGTATATTGCAAATATACTCAATTATATTCACTAAATTTGCGTTATCATGAAAAAATATATTCTCACAGCCGGACTTCCCGCCATAATGTGCGGGGCGGTAGCAGCCGGACAGACGGATTCGGACAAGCAGCCTAACATACTGCTGTTTCTGGTGGACGACATGGGATGGCAGGACACTTCAGTGCCATTCTGGGACAAGCCTACAGACTATAACCGCATGTACCACACGCCCAATATGGAGCGTCTGGCACGGGAGGGGCGCCTGTTTACACAAGCATATGCCACACCTATAAGCTCGCCCTCAAGATGCAGCCTCATGACCGGAGCCAGCAATGCGCGTCACCGCGTGACCAACTGGACACTGCACCGTGACCGTACCACGGACCTGACCAACGACACAGTGTCATTGCCGGACTGGAACTACAACGGGATATCGCCCATACCGGGCACAAACAACACATATGTAGCGCCCTCATTCGTACAGAAGCTGCATGACGGTGGCTATCATACCATACATGTAGGTAAGGCGCATTTCGGAGCCAAGGACACACCCGGTGAATATCCGCAGGCATGGGGATTTGACGTGAATATAGCCGGCCATGCCGCCGGAGGACTGGCCACATATCTGAGTGAGCACAACTACGGCCACGATGCCAACGGGCGCCCCATATCGCCCATGTCAACGCCCGGACTTGAGAAATACTGGGGCACGGGTACGTTCATAACCGATGCACTTACCACGGAAGCGATAGCCGCATTAGATTCGGCCCGCACCACGGGCAAGCCATGGTACCTGTACATGTCGCACTACGCCGTGCATATACCCATAGACCGTGACCCGCGCTATTATGACAAGTATATAGCCGAAGGATTGGCTCCGAAGGATGCCGCATATGCATCGCTCGTAGAGGGTATGGACGCCAGCCTCGGGAGGCTGCTTGAATACGTGGACAGCACCGGACAGGCTGACAATACCATAGTGATATTCATGAGCGACAACGGTGGATTTGCCACTGACAGCGGATGGCGCGAAGGTGAGCTGTACACTCAGAATGCGCCACTGTCGTCAGGAAAGGGGTCGATGCATGAAGGCGGTATACGCGAGCCTCTGATAGTGCGCTGGCCCGGAGTGGCACAGCCCGGATCACGCACGGATGATATGGTGATAATAGAGGATTTCTATCCTACCATACTTGAAATGGCCGGAATGAAGGATTCCATACCCGACGATATAGACGGCCGCAGCTTCGTGAAGGTTATAGAAGGGAAGGGGCACTCGGACAAGAACCGTGAATATATATGGAACTTCCCCAACATATGGGGCAACAACGGCCCGGGTATAAACCTGAACTGTGCCATACGCCGTGGCGACTGGAAGCTCGTGTACTATTACACCACCGGCAAGCGTGAACTGTTCAACATAAAAGATGATATAGGCGAAACCACCAATCTGGCCGCAAAGAAGCCGAAAATCACTGCCGATCTTTCGCGCCGTTTAGGCAAGGCACTCCGTGAAATGGATGCACAGCGCCCCACGTTCAAGGCCACGGGACAGCCCTGTCCATGGCCGGATGAAAATATATGAGCCTTGTTAAGCTCGGTTAAAACCGGATGCCCGATAACAAACATTTGTTAATCGGGCATCCTTTTTATATCAGTGAGCGTTAAAATATGCAGAGAAAGTGGCTACCTTTGCCTCACTTATAACCATACACGTAAGCTCCTGAGCAGTATACGTGACAAACCGAGATTGTCAAAATTATGCCAAATATACTGACTGACCTTGTAAGAGTCCAAGCCGCCGCATACGGCACACGCGAAGCTTTCAGCGCTCCCAATGCCGACGGGACAGAGTGGAAGCCCACATCCTGGACTGCTTTTAAGACCTCAGTTGATGCCGGAGCGTGTGCACTTGCCGAGCTCGGGCTAAAGGAACAGAACGCCATAGCCATATTTTCAAGCAACAGGCCGGAGATACTTATAACGGACTTTGCCGCATATACCAATCGCTCCATACCGATATCCATATATTCCACCAGCTCACTTGAGCAGGTGGTGTACATAGTGAATGATTCAGGAGCGTCAATACTCTTTGCCGGGGATGCTTCGCAGTACGAGATAGCACGCAAGGCCATGACTCAATGCCCGTCACTGAGGTATATAGTGACTATGGATGATGTGGCGGAAGAGGGTCACAGCCGGTCAATGACGTTCAGGGAATTTATAGAGCGTGGCCTATCAGCCTCAAAGGAAACAGCCGAGGCAGTGGAGAGCCGACGCATTGCCGCTACCGCCGATGACATAGCCACCATAATATACACCTCGGGTACCACGGGTGAGCCTAAGGGCGCGGTACTGCCCCACTCCTGCTTCAATGAGCAGCTGACCATACACAAAGGGCGCCTTGACATGCTGTCGGAAAACGACACATCGCTCTGCTTCCTGCCGCTGAGCCATATATTCGAAAAAGCATGGACTTACTTCTGCCTGTATATAGGCATAAAGGTGTTCATAAACTATGACCCACGCGCCATACAGCAGTCCATAACCATGTGCCGCCCTACATGCATGTGCTCCGTGCCGCGCTTCTGGGAGAAAGTATATACCGCCGTACAGGATAAGATAAGCCGTATGAACCCCGTAAGCCGACTGCTGGCCAAGGAGGCTCTGAAAGTGGGGCGCAGACGCAATCTGAATTACGCCCGGCTCGGTGAGAAAGCGCCTTGGTGGCTTGAGATGCGCTACAGATTCTTCTTCAAGCATGTGTTCCTGCCTATGCAGAAGGTGATAGGAGTGGAAAACGGCAACATTTTCCCTACAGCCGGGGCTCCGCTATCGGCCGGTATTGTAGAGTTTTTCCATTCATGCGGTATAAATATAGTGATAGGCTACGGGCTTAGCGAAACCACTGCAACAGTGACCTGCTTCCCCGCCATAGGATATGAGATAGGGACTGTGGGCACTACTCTGCCGGGAATAGACGTACGCATAGGCGATGACAATGAAATCTTAGTGAAGGGACCTACGGTGATGCGCGAATACTATAACAAACCGGAGGCTACGGCCGAGGCCTTTACTGCCGACGGATGGTTCCGCACGGGAGATGCCGGATTTTTCAATCATTCAGGCGCATTGATTCTTACCGAACGGATAAAGGATCTGTTCAAAACGTCGAACGGCAAATACATTGCACCCCAAGCATTGGAAAGCCGCCTTGGTGAGGATCCATACATAGAACAGGTGGCCGTGATAGGCGACCAGCGCAAATACGTAACGGCGCTGATAGTGCCGGCTTATGAGGCACTGAAGAAATATGCCCGTGAAAAGCATATACAGTACAAAAACATTGATGAGTTAGTGAAGAACAGCGAGATACGCCGCATGATATCCGAGCGTATAGAGAAGCTGCAACGTAATTTCGCATCGTTTGAACGGATAAAGAAGTTTGTGCTGCTGCCACGTGAGTTCAGCATGGAGGCCGGGGAGCTGACCAACACCCTGAAGATAAAGCGCCCGGTGCTGAACAGGCGCTACGCCCACGAAATAGAGGAGATGTACGCTTCTTAAAAGGGTGGTTTAAATCTATTCAATGAAATTATCGATATAGCAACAATCATCCACAGATAAAGAAATCCACAAATAAGGTAGCAATGTACAATGATTCCTTTCAGAATCATCCTGTCGTAATGACAAAACCGTGGGCCGGAGCTAACGCTCCGGCCCACGGCTATAAATCAAAGATTACTTCGTAATCGCTGATGAATAATAATATTATACAATATGAATGGGCTCGTTCCAAATTTTGAAACGAGCCCACTATTCTATCAATCAGCCGGGAGGGTTAGTCCTGGTTGAGGTTTACGCGCTTGAAGGCTACGGCTACGAGGCCTTTCTGAGTCTTGTCAAGGAACTGTCCGACGGAGATCTTGCCGTCCTGAACATATTCCTGCTCCATGAGGCATGATTCCTTGAAGAACTTGTTGAGGCGACCCTGAGCTATGTTGTTGATCATCTGCTCGGGGAGGTTAGCGGCCTTAGCAGCTGAGGTTTCAGCTATGATGGCACGACCCTTTTCAGCTTCTTCGGGGGTGATCCAGCCCTTGGTGATGTTAGATTCAATGTGATCCTCGGAGTCGAAGTGGTGAGGATTGAGGCCGGCCTTAGAAAGAGCGGCGTCAACAGCCTTGCGCACCATTTCCTGCTTGGTCTTTTCAACAGCCACGCTGATTTCTGCATCGATAGTGGCCTGAGGAACATCCTCGCGTGATACGGCTACGGGGTTCATAGAAGCTATCTGCATGCAGATTTCACGGCCTACCTGCGGGTCAACGTTTTCAAGGTTGAAGCCTACGATAGCGCCGAGCTTGTTGTTGAAGTGATTGTAAGCAGCTGTGGTAGGAGCCTCGACTACTTCATAAGCACCGATTTCATTCTTCTCACCAGTCTTACCGCTCTCTTCTGTGATGAGGTCAGCCACGGTCTGTCCGTCAACGACGACGAATGCCTTGAGTTCATCAACAGTCTTGATACGGTTAGCCATGGCTATGTCCATGAGCTTATTGGTGAGGGCCACGAATCCGGCGTTCTTAGCCACGAAGTCAGTTTCGCAGTTGAGGGCGATGACAGCGGCGAAGTTACCTTCGCTGCGAGCCACTACGCATCCTTCAGCTGCCTGACGGTCCTCGCGCTTGGCGGCTACTGCCTGACCTTTCTTGCGGAGGATTTCTACAGCGGCCTCTATGTCGCCGTTAGTTTCGGCGAGAGCTTTCTTGCAGTCCATCAAGCCGGCGCTGGTAAGATTACGCAGCTTGGTGATTTCTGCCATTGTTACTGCCATAGGAGTATGATGGTTAATTTCGGGTTACTAAATATGGTGATTATTCAGCTGCGGGAGCTTCCTCGGGTGTTTCAGTTACGGTAACTTCAACTTCAGCTTCGGCTGCGGGAGCTTCCTCAGCGCGTGAGCGGCTTACGCGGCGACGCTCGCGACGGGGAGCGCCTTCGCCTTCACCGGCTTCCTTGGTATCTACCTTCTCTACCTTACGCTCCTCAAGGCCTTCAGCTATAGCGCTGCAAACGGTGTCAAGGATAAGTTCTATTGACTTTGAGGCGTCATCGTTAGCGGGGATAACGAAGTCAACGGGGTTGGGGTCAGAGTTGGTGTCGACCATAGCGAATACGGGTATACCAAGACGGTTAGCCTCAGCTACGGCGATGCGTTCCTTCAGCACGTCAACTACGAACAGGGCTGAGGGCAGACGGTTAAGGTCAGCTATAGAACCGAGGGTCTTTTCCAGCTTGGCACGCTGACGTGTGATCTGGAGCTTTTCACGCTTTGAAAGGTTGTCGAAAGTGCCGTCCTTGGTCATTTTGTCAATGGCGGTCATTTTCTTAACGGCCTTACGGATGGTGGGGAAGTTGGTGAGCATACCGCCCGGCCAACGTTCAATCACGAAAGGCATGTTGACCGACTGAGCCTTGTCGGCAACAACTTGTTTGGCCTGTTTTTTTGTAGCCACGAAGAGGATTTTCTTGCCTGACTTGGCAATGCTCTTCAGGGCGTTGGCGGCCTCTTCGACCTTAGCGGCGGTCTTGTAGAGGTCTATGATGTGGATACCGTTGCGCTCCATAAAAATGTATGGAGCCATGGCAGGATTCCATTTTCTTTTAAGGTGACCGAAATGGCAACCTGCTTCTAAAAGTTGGTCAAATGTGGGAGTTGACATTTTTGTAAAAAAGTTTGTTTACGTTCTTCTGATTTTTTCAACTACGCGGTAGGGAACGTGTCCATCTGCGTAATTTAGATACTAAACACTTGTCAAGCCGCTATGCCCTCAGGGCAGCAGGCGCTGACATTAACGTTTCGAGAACTGGAAGCGCTTGCGGGCCTTGGGCTGACCGGGTTTCTTACGCTCGACAGAGCGGGGATCGCGGGTCATGAAGCCTTCAGCACGGAGAGCGGGCTTGTCCTCAGGATTGATTTTAACAAGGGCGCGAGCAATAGCCAGACGCAGAGCCTCGGCCTGTCCCTTGTAGCCGCCGCCGTCGAGGTTAACCTTGATGTCATACTTTTCAGCGCAGTCAAGGGTAAGAAGAGGCTGCTTAACTATATACTGAAGTATCGATGAGGGGAAGTATACTTCGATAGGGCGTTTGTTGATGGTGATGTTACCGGCGCCTTCCCGTACTATCACGCGTGCCACGGCGGCCTTACGGCGGCCAACTGCATTAACTGTTTCCATACTTCAGTGTGATTATTTGATTTTGTTGAGATCCAATACTTTCGGATTCTGACCTTCGTGAGGATGGTTAGGTCCGTTGTAAACATGCATATTGCCTATGAGCTTGCGGCCAAGACGGTTCTTGGGGAGCATGCCTTTCATCACCTTGATGTAGAGGGGATGATAGCCGGGCTTGAGATGCTTGTTGAATGACTTCTTCATGAGAATCTCAGGAGTGCTTACGCGCTGTCCGCCGGGATAGCCGGTGTATGAGAGATATTCACGATCGGTCATCTTCTTGCCGGTGAGGATCACCTTGTCGGCATTGATGATAATCACATTGTCGCCGCATTCTACGTTGGGAGAATAGCTGGGCTTGTTCTTACCGCGAAGAATCATGGCAACTGTGGCGCAGAGGCGACCGAGCACCTGATCGGTAGCATCGATTACCACCCATTCGCGGTCAACGCTCTGAGCGTTGGGGGATAAGGTTTTGTAGCTTAAAGTATCCACTTTTAAGTGTTTGAAATAAAGTTAATTAATATGACACTGTATGCGGTGCGCCCGGCCAAAGGCGTGGCCGCACGGGTGTCATCGGTCACTGATTTGGATATAATCGGACTGCAAAGGTAGTGATTTTTATTGGATAAAGCAATAGCTGTGTTTTTTGTGTGTCAAATAATTGACTAAAAAACACAGCTATTTTTTGAGGTCAGGGAGCCGCAGAGGTCAGATACGATCCAGAACGGTGCCTATGAGGTCATGTATGGCCGTCTTGTAGTTAGGCGTCACGTCATGGCACATGCGGTTAGCTATTATGGAGCATACGGTCATGGCTTTATGCCCCATGAGGCGGGCAAGTCCCTGCAGCGGGGCGCTCTCCATTTCATAATTGGTGATACGCCGTCCGGCATGACGGAACTCCTCTATGCGGCGATTGAGGTCAGGATTGGCAAGCGGCAGACGCAGCTCACGCCCCTGCGGGCCATAAAAGCCCACTGCCGATATGGTATTGCCGCGCACCATGTCATCGCGCCCTATCACGTCAACGAGATGCTCATCGGCATTGACCACATACGGTTTGGCCCATAGAGGGTTCCAATCGGTGTGGCGACACAGGGCATGTTCGAATTCAAGGTCGGCCACGTCATTGCGCCCGGCATAGTAGTTGAGCACGCCGTCGAATCCTATGGCCTTTTCGGCTATCACCGGAGTGCCAAGTTTGAGCTCGGGCTGCAAAGCGCCGGATGTGCCTATGCGCACCATGTGAAGCGTGCGGTGCTCTGGACGCACCTCGCGTGTGGCGAAGTCAATGTTGGCCAGCGCGTCAAGTTCGTTAATGACTATGTCAATGTTGTCAGGGCCTATGCCATGGCTCAGACACATTATAGGCTTGCCGCGATATGTGCCGCCTATGGTGTGGAACTCGCGGCTTGACACCTCAAATGTACGGCTATCGAAAAAAGATGCCACCATATCCACTCGGCCGGGATCGCCTACAAGTATTATACGGTCAGTAAGCTGCTCGGGGAGCAGATGCAGATGAAACACAGAGCCGTCAGAATTGATAATCAGCTCGGAGGGTGCTATGATTTTTGCCATATGTAAATCTGATTTTATTTTTGTTAACGTTTGCCGCCCGGAGTATGTTCGGATGTGCCGGGCACTGCAAGCCTGTATTTTCCGCCCGGATAGCTGAGCAGCATACCGTGCAGCTCCATGTCGATAAGCACTGACATAAGCCGGCCGACCGGAATGTTAAGCCGCACGGACATACCGTTGACCGAGCCTTCACCGTGACGCTCAATGAAGTCAACCACTGACTGCTGTTCAGGCGAAAGCTCCACCAACAGCTGTTCCTGACGCGACTCCGCAGCTTTAACGGGCCAATCCATAGCCTCGATAAGCTCCTCGGGAGTCTGCACAAGGGCAGCCACGTTACGGGCTATGAGCTGATTGCACCCGGCACTGTAACGGTCAGAAGTACGTCCTGGCAGCGCAAACACATCACGATGATAGTCAGCTGCAAGATGTGCGGTAATGAGCGCTCCGCCCTTTACGGCCGACTCCACTACTACCAACGCGTGACACATGCCCGCCACTATGCGGTTACGAGCCACGAAATTGCCTTTATGCACAGGAGCCGATGAAGGATATTCGGTGACAAGCGCACCGCCTCCGCGCACCATATCGGCAGCCGCCTGCCTGTGAGCCGCCGGGTAAATCATGTCAAGCCCGTGAGCCAACACGGCTACGGTGGGCAGTCCGTGGCGCATAGCCGCACGGTGACCGGCTATGTCAATGCCGAAGGCGAGCCCGCTCACTATGGTGACGGGCACGGCCACTTTCTCGGCTATAGCGGACACAAGGCGCTCCACAAAGTCAAGGCCGTAAGGCGTGGCATGGCGCGTACCCACCACTGACAGCATGGGGCCGGTACTGAGCGGGGCACTTCCAAGGGTGTACAGCAGCAGAGGAGCATCGTCACACTCAAGCAGCGATGCCGGATAGGCTTCATCGGTGAAATAGAGCGGACGGATGCCGGAGCGCGCAACAAAGGCGCTCTCGCTACGGGCACGTTCAAGCGCCGCCTCCCTGCATGCCTTATCAAACATACGGTTACGCAACCCCGTCATGGCTCCAAGCGCTTGCTCCGTGGCGCAGAAAAAAGCCTCCTCGGAGCCTACACGCGCCAACAGCTCACGCGCCATGAGCGGAGTCATGCCACGCAGCAAGGCGAAAGCCATGCGGTAGACAAGCGGAGTATCACAGGCACCCATCAGAGATATGCGCTGAATGGTCCGGCCAGTTCATCGCCCTTAGTGAGGCGGCCGGCCTTAAGGCATACCACCGTAACAAGGGCACGCACCACCGGCGCACCGTCAGGCTGCCGGAATATGTCCTGCCGGAATATGAAACGCGCACCTTTACGGTACAGGCTCAGACAGCTGAGCATATCCTGCCCGAGGCCGAGCGGCGTGAGGTACTCTATCTCCACCTTACGCACCACAGGGTCAATGCCAGAGTCCTGCATGGCACGGAACGAAGTGCCCACATGGCGGCAAAACTCATGGCGCGTGTGCTCGAGGTAGTGCAGGTACACGGCATTGTTCACTATGCCCTGCGAGTCTACCTCGTAGTCACGCACCCTTATAGGGAGGGTGAATTGATATTCAGCCTCGGAGTTCATTTGTTGACACGGAAACGGTCAACACCGTCCCTGAGGAACGCTACGGCCTGACGTGCGGCAGCTATACCGGCATTGATATTAGCCTCGGCTGTCTGAGCGCCCATCTTCTTAGGCGTGAAGAATACGCGCTTACCGAACAGGCTTATCAGCTCATCGGCGTTGTCAGGGCGTATGTCGGCCACATATTTAAGGTCAGGACGGGCCTCAAGAGCTTTCTTGAGCCCCTCCTCATCTATCACCTCCTTGCGGGCGGTGTTGATAAGCACGCCTCCCTTAGGCATGAGGGTTATGAGGTCATAACCCACAGAGCGACGGGTTTCATCGGTGGCCGGAATGTGGAGCGACACAAACTTATGATCCTTATACAGATCCCATACCGAATGGACGGGGCGCACATTCGACTCCTCCATCACGGCATCAGGACAATATGGGTCAAGAGCCGAAACTTCCATGCCGAAACCACGGGCTATACGAGCCACGTTGCGGCCCACCTGACCGAAGGCGTGTATACCCAACTTATTGCCTTTCAGCTCAGAGCCGGAAGTGCCGTCATACATATTGCGAGCTGCCATGACTGCCATGCCGAACACCAGCTCGGCAACGGCATTGGAGTTCTGACCAGGGGTATTTTCCACGCATACGCCATGTTCAGTGGCAGCGGCCAGATCGATATTGTCATATCCGGCACCGGCGCGTATAACCACCTTCAGATTAGGAGCGGCACTGAACACTTCGGCATCGACCTTGTCACTGCGCACTATCAAGGCATCGGCCGTGGCCACCGCCTGTAGCAGTTCGGCACGCGATGTGTACTTTTCCAGAAGCTCAAGCTCATAACCGGCCTCTTCTATCACCTCACGAATACCGTCGACGGCCACTGCCGCAAACGGTTTCTCGGTAGCTACAAGTACTTTCATGGGAAACGGGGATCAATGTTTGCGTTCAAAATCGTTCATAGCCTCAATGAGCACATTCACGCTCTCCATGGGCAGGGCATTGTAAAGCGATGCACGGAAGCCGCCCACTGAGCGGTGACCCTTTATGCCTACTATGCCACGCTCTCCGGCAAAGTCGATAAAGTCCTTTTCAAGCTCTTTATACTCGGGCTTCATAACGAAGCATACATTCATTATGGAGCGGTCAGCGGGGTCGGTGACGGTGCCGGTAAACATGCGGCTGGAGTCAATGGCCTCATACAGCTTGCCGGCCTTGGCAAGATCCAGTTTTTCAAGCTCACGCACACCGCCGAGCTGCTTGTAATAACGCAGAGTCTGGAGCGCCGAGAAAATGGGGAGCACCGGAGGGGTGTTGAACATGGAGCCTTTCTTTATATGTGTGCGATAGTCAAGCATGGTGGGTATGGGGCGGTCCACATGTCCCAGAGCATCATCACGCACTATCACTATGGTTACACCGGCGGGAGCCAGATTCTTCTGAGCACCGGCATATATGAGGTCATACTTGCTTACATCTATCGGACGTGAGAAAATGTCGCTCGACATGTCAGCCACCAAGCGTACAGGGCAGTCAGGGTCGTAGCGCATCTCGGTGCCGTAGATAGTGTTGTTGGATGTAAAGTGGAAGTAATCAGCATCGGCCGGTACGGTGTAGCCTTTGGGTATGTATGTGAAGTTGGCATCCTTGGAAGAGCCCACTACGTCGACCTCGCCAAAGAGGCGCGCTTCCTTAATGGCATTCACTGCCCATGTACCGGTCTCGAGATATGCGGCCTTGGAGGCAAGCAGATTGAAGGGCACCATGCAGAACTGAAGGCTGGCACCTCCGCCCAAGAACAGCACCGAGTAGCCCTCGGGCACTTCAAGGAGCTCCTTGACAAGAGCCATGGCCTCATCTATTACAGCCTGGAATTCCTTGCTGCGGTGTGACACTTCGAGCACCGACAGACCGGTTCCGGCAAAATTAAGTATGGCATCAGCCGTGTTTTTGATGGTATACTCACTCAGAATAGAGGGACCTGCGTAAAAATTATGTTTTTTCATACTGACTATGAATTTGGTTAGGTTTGTATAGGGGCAAAGATAGCATAATAAAAGGAACCGGGGCAAAAAAAACTCGTTTTTTTTGCCCCGATTCAACAAATTTAAGCTATCGCCGCCTATCAGAAGCGGCAAAATGTCAAAGGTTCTCAATCTTGCCCATGAACAGGATGGCTCCGGTGCTCTCCTCGCGTATCATGAACAGAAATGGATGATCCAACACAAACGCCAGTTTCCCGTCAAGCAAAGCACCATCCATAGGCTCGCCGGTTACGGCAGCTGCCTCAGCACCGGATTCATTTATTTCAAACGACACTTCCTGTTCAACGCTACGTACATAGGGCACAGGTGTTGCAAGCCGGGACAAAGCACCGGATTTGAACATATCGTTTATACCCAGACTCCGTAATGCGTAGCCCAGATCATTACGCTGTGTTATCTTGAACTTAGGCACACGAATATATCCCACCTCCGGCATAAGATGCTTCATGGCATAATCAATAGCTGTAGGTGTTAACGCCTCAAGAGCGTCATTCACGGATTTGTCCGGACAGATAAACACCATACTGTAAGCCTTATTGCCAAAGCTCTTTTTCACCAATGAATAATCTGCACATTCAAAGTAAGCGAATGCTCCGGTTTCTTCCATCATATCCACCCTGTTAAGGTTATAGTCCGCGCTGTAAAACTTCATCTTTTTTGTGTTATATTCTTTGAATGGAACCGTCCACTCACCTTTAAAATATGTGGCGTTAAGAAGCGCTCCCTTAATACCTGGATCGGGAGAATCATAAAACTTTGGAATCAAGCCGGCTGTCTTTTCACTTACCCAGTCATTGATACGCTTTATTCCGGCATCGCTCCCGAAATCAATATTGATTATTGGCGCTTCATATATCCGTCCTACGAGTTCGGCATATTCTGAATTGGCCGTGTATCCGTTGGCCAACCATACGCTGTTGGCCAGCACCACCTTTGAGCGATAATCCGTCTTAGGCAGAACATCCATAAGCTGGGCATTAAGGGTATTGAGCGCATCAAGAGAGGTGGCATTACCCTCAAGTCCCATAGCCGTAAGGATTTCATCCATCACTGATTCCGATGCTCCGTTGACCGCCAATGAGACACATAGCGACACACTAAGCGGTGACAAAACTATGTTTTCTTTATCATGGGCTGCACATAATTCCTTGAATACCTCCAAGCCGAAATCATTAGCTCCATTCATGGCCCTGCTCTCATCCGATGAAAGAGTCATCACTATCGGCTCGCTATATTCTTCTTGAACGGGGTCATCATCATTGCTACAACCCGACGCCAATAGCAGCCAGGGAGCTAACAAAAAGATTACTTTCTTCATGATATGGTTGGTATAATTTTATTAGTCAAGGTGTTCAATCTTGCCCATGAACAGGATGGCTCCGGTGCATTCCTGACGCACTACGAATATGAACGGGCGGTCAATGGCAATCACTCCCTCCGGCAGCGGCTCGGTGGCCTTGGCGGACACCGATACACGAGGAGCGCACGCCTCCCCCTCCATGCCAATGCCCGACAGCATCTGCGAGCTTACATCCATTTTACCTGAAGCAAGGGAGATACTGTTTAGTTGAGTGTTAATTGTGACTGCTGCATCTGTACGGGATGATGCAACGTTAAGATTGTCCAATCCTATTTTAGACATAACTTCAGACAAGTTCTGCTCAGCAACAAAACTAAAATCAGGGAATGCCATAGTGACAAGGTCAAAATAGAAGGAGCCTCTCATAGGTGTACCCTTTTCATCATATCTGACATACATTGACGACGGTATACGGAAATCATTAATAATATCATCTACCGACCCATTCCCTTTAGGCATATAATAGAATATATCGCTTCTTAGATGACTGCCATAATTAGGATTCCGTCCGCCACAACAAAGTATATAATAAGACTGACCCGCCTGATACAGATTTATCGTCCATTCTGTCACGTTCATGTCTACCATTTTGCCATTACCCGTTGCGGATGTGAATGAAGTTGAGCCCACAGACTGTACACCATTGTAAGCATCCATAACATCTCTATAAACGGACAGGAAGAGGATATCCGTTTCCGGCACGGCCTTCACCGATGGAATGACCTCAAGGTCAACAATTTTTGATATCCACCAACGTACCCGACTGCGATCTGTGTCCCGTGACATATCTACATTGAAAATTTCTACGCTAGCTGAACCTAAATAGTCATTACCCGTATTTGCGTTAGCAAAATCTTCATCAAGCCACACGGAAGCAGCATCATTCGTTTCAGAGCATCTTTGAATTCGACATAAATTATCCCATTTATCATCATCAAAATCCGATCCAAATGATTGCATAATGCTGCGACGAGTTTTCTCATCGGAGATTTCACTCAACACCTTCAAATTTGAGAAAAATGTATACGGAGAGAACATAACATTTTCTCCTTTCGCATCTGCACAAAGAGCCTTGAATGCTGATATACACCAGTCGTTATACTCATTGATAATCGGGTTTATTTCATATTCAGTATCAAAAACAGTTTGATGTTTCTCCGGCTCCCGATCAGAGCACGAATATATAAATAGGGATAATGTCAAGATTATAAATGATTTAATATGTTTCATATCATTTTTTTTAATATATATTATATAATAATACAAAGTCAGCATTATACCTATAATTCGTTTTTTTACCAGGATTATATGTCCTGTTTGATTCAAAGACTCCGGACAAATAGTAGCCTCCGGCATCAGATATTTCATTTGTCCCGATAGAGGTTAACTTATCACTAAATCCATCGCCCCAATTACAATGGAAGTACAATTTGCTATCATAGTCAGTATAGCAATGCATTCCTGTATCTAAATTCTTGTAGGCGATTGAGCTCCAGTTGCTGAATGCGCCATCAATGAGCCACATATGACATGTTGATTCTGTAGTCTTCATACCGGTACTATCTGTCACTGTTTTTACACCATTAGCAGTCACAGCTACAGGATACCCCAACTCAACATTCTCTCTAATCACAACGGCATCATAACCATTATATCGTACGACGTCGCTATAGCCTTTTTCTTTTAAAAAAGTCACGACATTACCCAATACTGTAGATGAACCCTCAAGAGAATATTCCGTATTCATACTGATCCCAAATTCTTTACATATTCTGCCTATAGCATCACCATATGTTGTGCCATAGTCAAAAACATCCATATAATCGTGAAACTGACTCCAATTATACGGCTCGCCGGATTCACGATATTCAGGTTTCTTATAATAATTCATGATTTGAGCTACCGCTATTACAGCACATCCCGCAGGAGCGTTTTTTGTCCCAAACATAGGTGTAAAGGTATTAAACGGCGCATTCTGGTGCCAACGCGTTGTAATAAAGGGCTGTATATTCAGGGATATACCAGACTCTCTTAATCCAACTCCACAACGATGCCCATTATGCCACACGTAAGCTGGTTCAATTACTGATATTGAGTCAAAAGGAATCAGGCCGGGCAGTCCTCCATTCTGTGACAATGAACGCGAAGGGAGATATTCGAAGGCAAGTTCCATAAAGAATTCCTGACCAGCATTATCTTCAGGTGAGAAGCGACCTTCGGTATCCATGGCAAGGACTTCGGGCATGCGGGCATCAGCCGAAACAACTGCATAGCCGCCTTCGGCAAAATTAATGATGTAACATGCGTCATCACCCATAGATGCACGTGATGCAGATGGATATGTACGGACCTCAATAGGGGTAAGCATTAACGATGCACGCGATTCAGACCCAGCCAATTCACGCACCGCACCTTTGGCTATGTTTAGTGCCGTAACTTCATTTATAAACTGCGCCGGTACAATGTCAGCACCATCAGGCATAACAGGTTCAGTCACATCATCATTGCTACAACCTGACGCCAATAGCAGCCAGGGAGCTAACAAAAAGATTACTTTTTTCATGATATGGTTGGTATAATTTTATTAGTCAAGGTGTTCAATCTTGCCCATGAACAGGATGGCTCCGGTGCATTCCTGACGCACTACGAATATGAACGGGCGGTCAATGGCAATCACTCCCTCAGGCAGCGGCTCAGTGGCCTTGGCGGACACCGATACACGAGGAGCACACGCCTCGCCCTCCATACCTATGCCCGACAGCATCTGCGAAGAGGCAATCCATCCATTGCGGTCAGATGGCGCAAATATATTAGACTGCTTGTTCCCATCCAATGACACACCTGAACCAAGTGCTGCCAAATGGAGATTATCGAGTCCTAAAGATTTATATATCACCCCAAGATCTATTTGATTCTCAACCCTGACCGCAGGTATTGCCACAGGACTGTGCTCAACTCTATATGTCCCAAGCCCTGTCCCTTTACTATCCTTAAGCTCCGACAGAATTTTTGTATCAGAAACAATGGGAATATATACGAAATTATCAATTACATGCTCTAAGTCCGATGACTCCACAGGAAGATAAATATGTATATAATTCAAGGTACGATTAGAAATATTACTACTCAATATGGAATAGTGCTGAATTATCTTATAATCCATCCCTGAACCGGTAAATATATCAGCCTCATGAGGAAATACGCTCATATCCATGCTAACACTCTCCCCCGAAGACCTATTATACGCACCTCTTACACGCAATGCTACATCCATATATGTGTTATTCAGGAAAGTCGATGCATAGATAAGATCGGGCGCACTATATGAGTCAAGGACTGACTCTACTGCCATGTCACCAAGGGCATCTTTAATCCATCGGTCAACATTCCACTTGCCTGAACGCGAAGCCAAATCCTCGGAAAAGACATCGGTGTTAAGCAGTTCCGTACATCGCTTGAATAATCCTTTATCAAAATTTGAGGAACGGCTATCAATCCATATAGAGCTTTCAATGTTTGAATCATTATTCCTATAACAAGTGCTTATATAATCCATACCTGACTGCCCGGTAAGGGGAAACAATCGTTTAATTATACCCTGCTTTGTTGCGGCATCAGTACCGTCAGCTATCATCATCAAGTTTGATATGGCCGAACATGGTGAAAACAGCACATTTTCACCTTTTGCATCCGCGCAAAGGGACTTGAACGCTGCCACGCTCCAATCATTGTACTCGCTGATAACCTTAGCTTGATCAACATAAGCCGGCTCATTACTTCCTTCAGAGCACGAGGTTAGCATGGCCGCTATCAGCAGCCATGGGGCAAGAAGCAGATATGTCCTTTTTTCAATCATAGGTAATGCATTTTTATCTGGTTTATTATTATATCAATCACAGCGGCAGCACCTCTGTGCCGGCTAAATCACATCGTAAAAGATACGTTTTTTCAATCGGATGCAATATAGACATTTTTTCTGATAATGTTTACTTTATTTTGCCGAAAAGATAAGATTTTAACATTTGAGGACTCAAATTTCTAAAAAACAATAATACGGGGACGATGGATTAAACGTTTGCCCAAAAGGATTGTCTTATTCATACAAACTTCAGTACTGATACGGAATAAAAAACACAGAAACAAACTAAATACAGAAACATCATGAACAAGAAAATTATAGCTCTGGCTTCGGCCGCATTGGTATTCTGCGCTTCAAGCGTATTTGCCGCAAATGACAATAAGAACAGTGACAACAAGAACTGCACCGGCACCGAAAAGTGCGATGCACAGAAGTGTGACAAGAACAAGAAGAACAGCAAGGACAGGAAGGATCGCAAAGGCGGAAAGAGCCGTAAGGATGGCAACAACAAGGGTGCCCGTCAGGCAATGAATCCGTTTGAAGGTCTGAACCTTACCGAGCAGCAGGCCATCGCCATAAAGGCCATACCTAACCCTCGTGAGGTAATGAAAGAAGCCGTAAAAAACGACACTCAGAAAAAGACTGACATCCGGACTCTGGCCCGCACCGTACGCGCCGACTATCTGAACAGCGTAAAGGGTGTGCTCACTCCCCAGCAGTATCTACAGTTTCTTGAAAACTCATACATGAACAACATACAGGGCGGCCCACAGCGTCCCGGCCAAAAGGGTATGAAGCCCAGCAAGGACGGACGTAAAGCTGACAAGCCTCAGGGACAGCGCAGCCAGGATCAGGCCCGCCGATAAGCACACATAACAGCATACTAATAGCTTCTGAAGCCACGATATACGCATGTGCGTATATCGTGGCTTCAGATTTATATCATCAGTCCTCGGAGTAATGCCGGAGCACGCGTCGGTAGGAATTGAATATCTTGGACTTGGACACGAATCCCATGTAACGGCCCTCGGCATCGACCACGGGCAAATTCCATGCGCCCGTATCATCAAACCGCTTCATCACCTGCTCCATGCTCTCATCCACCTTGATTTTGGCAGGAGGCATGCTCATGAATTTTTCCACATGCATACGCCGGTACAGATCAGGGCGGAACATTATGTTACGTATGTCATCAAGGAGCACTATACCGAGTAGGTGGCCTTGGGCATCAGTGACCGGAAACAGATTACGGTTCGACTGGGAAATTACGGCCACCATCTGGCGCAGATCCATTTCAGGGCGCACGGTCTTGAAGTCGGTTTCTATGACGTTGGATACTTTCAGCAGCGTGAGCACGGCCTTGTCCTTGTGGTGGGTGAGCAGTTCGCCACGCTGTGCCAAACGCATGGCATAGATGCTATAAGGCTCGAATACCTTGATGGTGCAGTAGGACAGAGCCGACACTATGAGCAGCGGCAGGAACAGCTCGTAGCCTCCCGTAAGCTCAGCGGTAAGGAAGATGCCCATGAGCGGAGCGTGCATTACGCCGCTCATAACCCCGGCCATGCCCATGAGGGCAAAGTTCTTCACCGACAGATCCAGACCGAAAAGATTATTGGTAAGATAAGCAAAAAAGAATCCGGCCATACAACCCACATAGAGCGACGGGGCAAACGTGCCGCCCACACCTCCGGCACCGTTGGTGGCCGATGTGGCAAAAACCTTGGTAAGGATAATCATGGCTATAAACAGGGCTATGAAGCATACGGAGGTACGGTCAGAGTAGAAAATAGAGCCGTCAAGTATGGCCGAAGTATCGCCGCCGAGCAAGTCAATTATGGCCGTATACCCTTCGCCATAAAGCGGTGGAAAGAGGAATATAAGCGTACTGAGTATAAGAGCTCCCACCACGTATTTCAAGGCCGGGCGGCGGAGTGACTTGAACATGTTTTCCATCATGTTCATCACCTTGGTAAAATATAGCGACACTAAGCCGCAGAATACACCCAAGAGCACCACGAATGGGATGCGCGAGGTGACAAACGGCTCACTCTGAACGAAGAAAAACTCTACATCGTAACCGGTGAATATGTATGCCACCGTGGCGCCGGTGATAGATGACACAAGCAGCGGCATAACCGAAACGGTGGTAAGGTCAATCATGAGCACCTCAAGTGTGAACAGCATACCTGCTATAGGCGCCTTGAATATACCGGCTATACCGGCCGCCGCACCGCATCCCACCATAATCATAAGCACACGCGGCGACATGCGGAACGCCTGTCCTATCTGCGAACCGATGGCAGCCCCGGTGTACACTATGGGACCCTCGGCGCCGACGGACCCACCGAAACCTATGGTGATAGAGCTGGCTATGAGCGATGTATATGTGTTGTGCCGCTTCAGCCGGCTTTTATTCTGCGATATGGCGTAAAGCACACGCGTAACACCGTGTGAAATATTGTCGCGCACCACCAAGCGCACAAAAAGCAGGGTGATAAGCACGCCTATGGCCGGCCAAAGGAAGAAAAGCCAGTTGCCATGCGTGGCAGTGATGTGCGATGTAAGCAGGGTGGAAATGGAGTGTATGAGCCATTTGAGCACAAGAGCCGCCAAGCCGCCAAGCATTCCCACGAGCAGAGCCAGAAACACTACGAAGGGCTTCTCGCCTATATGTTTTTCACGCCACAGCACCAGTTTCATAAACGGGCTGTGAGCGGTATGCTGTGCAGTATCATCCTTTATCATATATAATAATATCTACAGGCCTTTGCCTGTGATTACAGTGTGAAAGGTGTAAAACAATATTTTCAGGTCGAGCAGCATGGACACATTCTCGACATAGAGCAGGTCATAGCGCATGCGCTCTATCATCTGATCTACCGTAGATGCATACCCGTACTTGACCATACCCCACGATGTTATGCCCGGACGCACCTGATACAGGAGCGTGTATGCGGGCTCACGATTTATAATCCGGCGTGCGAAGTATTCGCGCTCCGGACGAGGTCCCACCACTGACATGTGTCCGCAGAGCACATTCCAGAACTGCGGCAGCTCATCGAGGCGGTATTTGCGCAGGAAGCGCCCTATGGGCGTGACTCTGGGGTCATCCTCCGATGTAAGCATGGGCTGTCCGGAAGCCTCGGCGTCAGGACGCATGGTGCGTAATTTTATTATATGAAACGGGCGCCGGTGCAGCCCCAGACGCTTCTGTCGGTAGAGGGGTGAATGTCCGGTAGTGGCATATATGGCCAAACAAAGCACGGCCAAAGGCACGGCCAATACCGAGAGAGTCACCACTGACACGGCCACATCCGAGGCCCGCTTAGCTGCGGCCATAGAATGAGTGACATGTCCGCCGGTAAGATTAATCACCGGATCAGAGGCCACATCAAGATGCCGGGAGCGCCATCCCGGCATATCCACGCCTTTCCAACGGGGCATCATCACCGGTATATTCATAGGCATAAGGTCATGAAGCGTATGCAGAAAAGCAGTCCAGTCAGAGTCGGACCGAGGCATCAGCACTATCTGACTTACTTTTTCACTACGGCACACCTCCCCTATCCTGTCCATAGGATACATGAGCATACCGTCCGCTTCCGCACCTGTAGAGCCTGAGGGGGTATCGGCATCGAATATGGCCACCGTATGAAAGCCGGTCCATGGCCGTATGGACTTAATATAGTCAGTTATGGCAGCTCTGTTGGAAGCCTGGCCTATGATAACCGTATTGAAACGGATGCGCCCCCGGCGCAAAGCCCGCGCTATCACAGCCGTATGCACAGCCCGAGGAATCATGACGCATACGAAGAGTATGAGCAGGAGCGCCAAGAAAATGGCATAGTCCTGCCGGCGATCCGATGAAAGGTCATTGATAAGAGCCGTAAACGTTATGAGCACCGTGGCTATAGTGCAGCTGCCCAACGTAACGAGCACATCCTGAAGGCGCGACTTGCGAAGCACATCGGTATAGTAGCCTGACATATAGAAGAGCAGCATACACATCAGCGGCATAATCACCTGCCCTTCGGCCACCATGGGCAACCTATAAAACTCGGCCACGTTCATGCTGCTCCCCATCATGAAGCGAGCCCTGAACACATTGAACAGGAATATGGCCACCGCCGATGCGGCGAGGTCACTTATGAAATATATGTTACGCTGACGTTTCTGACTTATCACTTGCGTAGCACTTTTACGGTAAGGTCACTGCCTATCTTCACCACGGCCGAAGGAAGGCTGCGCGTATAATCATCCCTGCGGTACGTAGCCACGTAATCCACAGCGGAGAGGATAGCAGGGTCTATATCACTGAACACAGCCGGAGCCGGATGTGTACTGACATTGGCCGACGTGGACACTACCGGACGCCTGAGCGCACGGCACAGCCCTGAAGAATAAGCTTCACGGGTAAGCCTCATACCTACGGATCCATCGGGGGCTATCATATCGGCGGCAAGACCGCGCGCACCATCAAGCACCACAGTCAGCGGCCTCTCGGAGAGACTCATCATGTCCCATGCCACCTCCGGCAGCTCATCGACACAGCGCTCCAGCATGCCACGGCTGCTCACAAGCGCTATAAGCGCCTTGCCGCAGGCCCGCTGCTTGATTTCGAATATACGCTTCACGGCATCCGGGCGCGTGGCGTCACAGCCAAGCCCCCACACCGTATCGGTAGGATAGAGAATTACACCCCCACGGCGCATGCATTCCACGGCTGCTGCTATGTCCTCAGTCAAAGTCATGGCACAAAGATAACGTTTTTTTGCACCGAGGTGAAAAAAAGTATGGCATAAAGAAGTGCAATCAGACAAAAAATGGTTAGTTTTGAGCACTGAAATTATCATAACATAAAATAAAGACTATATGCTACGTCCCGAAGACCTGAAGGAGCTTGAAGCCAAAGGTATCGCTCCCGAACAGATTGAGGCTCAGCTTGAGCGCTTCCGTACAGGATTCCCCTATCTGAAAATTCTTGACGCCGCCCGCCCCGGCCAAGGAATAACCGTGCTCACTCCCGAGGAGGAGGAAAGCGCTCGCCAGCGATGGAACAAGTATCTGGCTGACGGTGGCGAGGTGACCAAATTCGTTCCGGCTTCAGGAGCCGCCTCACGTATGTTCAAGGCTCTGTTTGAATTCGTTGACGGCGATGCCACCGTTCCTGCTGAAGGCTCGGACGTAGCCCGCCTTATAGAAGGCACTGCCAGGCTTCCGTTCATAAAAGAGCTGGAAGATACCACCTCACGCCTGTACGGAGCATCGGTGGAGGAGCTGAAAGCAGCCGGCCGATACAAGGAACTCATAGCCGCCATAATCAAGCCTGAAGGCATGAATTACGGCGGCCTGCCTAAAGGGTTGCTGAAATTTCACACATATCCTGAAGGAAGCCGCACCCCGCTTGAAGAGCAGCTTACCGAAGGTGCCCAGACTGCGGCAAACTCACACGGTGTAGTACGCCTGCATTTCACAGTGAGCGCTAACCATCGCAAGCTTTTTGAGGAAAAGCTGGCCGAAGCCGTACCTCAGACCGAGGCTCGCACCGGGGTGAAATTCGACATTTCACTGAGCGAGCAGAAACCCTCTACTGACACCGTGGCAGTAAATCCTGACAACACTCTGTTCATTGAGGACGGACACATGCTATTCCGCCCGGGCGGACACGGAGCCCTCATAGAGAATCTGAACGACATCGACTCGGCTGTAGTATTCATAAAGAACATAGACAATGTAGTGCCCGACTCCAAACGTGAAGCCACCGTGCGCTACAAGCAAGTACTTGGCGGTTACCTCATGCAGCTTCATGACACCATAGAACACTATCTTACCCTCCTTGCCACCGGCCAATATACCCGAGGCACACTTCAGGAGATGCTCAAGTTCCTGCACTTCACATTCTCTATGACTGACCGCTCCATTGACGGCATGAATGACACTGAAGTGGCCATATACCTGCACGGCAAGCTCTCACGCCCGCTGCGCGTATGCGGTATGGTGCGCAACGAGGGCGAACCCGGCGGCGGCCCGTTCATAGCCTATAACCCTGACGGCTCAGCCTCACTTCAGATACTTGAAAGCCATCAGATAGACAAGACCCGCGAGGATTATGCCCGCATGCTGGCCACTGCCACACACTTCAACCCGGTAGACTTGGTATGCTACACCAAGCGGCATGACGGCACTCCGTTCAATCTGCTCGAGCATGTGGATCCGGCCACCGGATTCATATCGGACAAGTCAAGCCACGGCCGTCCGCTACGCGCTCTCGAGCTCCCCGGCCTGTGGAACGGCGCCATGAGCGACTGGAACACGGCCTTTGTGGAAGTGCCCATAGCCACCTTCAATCCCGTGAAGACAGTAAACGATCTATTACGCCCTGCCCATCAGGGATAATGCGCTGAGTTACAGCAATACCATATCGGTCCGGCCACGCCGGGCCGATTTTTTTGAAAACATCATGCGCATGGTGCGTGTTTGATAGTTGTTATGACCCGTAAAGAAGAAATAAAACGCATATGGAGCGAGAGCTTCAACGACTCGCCCGAGTACGTAGACATGTACTTTGACCGCGTATATAACGATGCCGACGGCATGGTACTACAGCGCGGAGGGCGCACCGTGAGCAGCCTGCTGCTTCAGCGGTACAGCCTCATGATAGGCCCGGTAGTGACCCCCATGGGGTATATAGCCGGAGCCGCAACGCGCCGCAACGCACGCGGCAACGGCTACATGAGCACGCTAATGAAAGAGGCGCTTGAAGAGTCACGGCGCCGGGGCGACATGCTCTGTGCTCTCATACCTGCCCATGACTGGCTTTATTTCTTCTATGACAGGTTTGACTTCAGCACGGTATTCTATGTGGATCGGCAGCGCTTTACCTCGCGCCATGTCTTTGCAGGTCCGGAAGGATATGTAGAGGCGCGTAACCAATTCAGCCCGGAAGTGTATGATGCATACGCTGCCTTTGAACGCGCACGAGGCGGCATGGTGCTGCATTCACACCGCGACTTTCTCAACATACTGGATGACATGCGCATGGACCCGGATGCACGCTTCGTGGTGATGACCCATGCTGACTCCGGCAAGATAGCATCCATGGCATGGGCCACAGCCACACCACATATGGTGACGGTACGCGAGCTCTTAGGGGCTGATGCCGATGCCCGGACAGCCGCCCTGCGTCAGCTCAGAGAGTATTACCCTGACATACCTTTCACCGTACTGGCCCCGGCCAAAGACAACAGCGGCAGGCACCTGTATGCACGCGGTATGGGACGTATAGTAAATGTGGAGCGCTGCCTCCAGGCCGTGGCCGAGGGGCATCCCGAATGGCACTCGGTAATCAGAGTAAAGGACCGACTTATTCCGGATAACAGCCATACATACACCATACGCGACGGTAAAGCCGAAATAACAGACACCTCCACCAAGAAGCCCGATCTGGACATTCCGGTAGAGGTATTGAACCGTCTGCTATTCAGCGACCCATGGGTGGGGAACATAGTGGAATTTCCCTCCGCTCGCCCCCATATGAGTCTGATGTTAGACTAAAGTACGCCCTGCGCCATCATGGCACGGGCCACTTTCATGAATCCCGCCACATTTGCGCCTTTTACATAATTGATATAGCCGTCAGATTCCCGTCCGAACAGTTCGCACTGATGGTGTATATCCTTCATTATGGAGTGAAGGCGTTCATCCACCTCTTCAGCCGTCCAGCTGAGTTTCTGCGAATTCTGAGCCATTTCAAGGCCGGATACGGATACCCCTCCGGCATTGGCAGCCTTGCCGGGAGCGTACAATATACGCGCGGCCAGGAATTCCTTGATAGCCTCCGGGGTGGACGGCATGTTGGCGCCCTCGCTCACAGCTATGCATCCGGCGGCCAAAAGCGCCCGGGCGTCATCGCCGTCTATCTCATTCTGAGTGGCCGAGGGCATGGCTATATCACACTTTACATGCATCCACGGACGCTCGCCCTCCAAGTACTTGAATCCAAACTCCTCAGCGGCCTCACGAATACGGCCTCGATATATGTTTTTCAGGCGGAATATGTAGTCAAGCTGCTCCTGTGTAAGCCCGTCAGGAATCAATATCGTACCGTCGCTATCGGACATCGACACTACCTTTGCACCCAGCTGTAGGAGTTTTTCGGCTGTATATGTAGCCACATTGCCGGAGCCGGATATGGCCACACGCTTGCCTTCAAGGCTTATACCTCGTGTGGCGAGCATCTCCTGCAGGAAATACACGTTGCCGTAACCGGTAGCTTCAGGGCGTATAAGCGAGCCTCCAAACTCCCTGCCCTTACCGGTGAACGTGCCGCTGAACTCACGAGCCATCTTCTTGTACATGCCGAACATGTATCCCACCTCACGGCCACCTACGCCTATGTCGCCGGCGGGCACATCGGTATCCGGCCCTATCTGCCGCCAAAGCTCGGCTATGAAGGCCTGACAGAAGCGCATCACTTCCATGTCGCTCTTGCCGCGTGGCGAAAAGTCGCTGCCTCCCTTGGCACCGCCCATAGCCAATGTGGTGAGTGAATTCTTGAACGTCTGTTCAAACGCGAGGAATTTGAGTATGGACTGATTGACCGATGAGTGGAAACGTATGCCTCCTTTGTACGGGCCTATGGCATTGGAGTGCTGTATGCGGTAGCCCATATTGTTGCGCACACGACCCTCATCGTCCACCCACGACACTCTGAACGAGAATATGCGGTCAGGTATGCACAGGCGCTCTATGAGATTGTACCGCTCAAATTCCGGATGGGCATTATACACATCCTCAATGGATGTAACCACTTCTTCTACCGCCTGGAGGTATTCAGGCTCATTGGGGAACCGGCGGCTAAGCTCCGCCATAAAATCAGTTGCTTTCATAATCTTTTTATTACCTTTTGAAATCATACCATAGAAATCACAGTGCAAAAGTACAACAAATTTCTTACAAAACAAGAAATTTGACACAAAATCCAAATAATATTAGTCATTTCGACTCAACATGCGATTATATCCCGGTATCCTGTCGATATTTTGCCGATATTTTAGATGTTAACATATATTATGGCTCAGGCCATTACTTTAGCTAAGTATATGAAAGAAATAATACTTATCTTTGTACTTTCAAGTATAAAATCATTACTATAACCCATAACTAATACCCTTTATGCTGAAAAACCGTTATATTTTCGGCGCGTTTATGCTTGTATCCACAGCTATATCTGCGTCGGCTGCGGAGGACCTAACCCAATGGGTAAACCCCTTTGTAGGCACTACCAACTACGGCACCACCAATCCCGGCGCCATAGTGCCTAACGGCATGATGTCAGTAGTGCCGTTTAACGTGACTGGCTCCAAGGAAAATCGCTTTGACAAGGACGCACGCTGGTGGTCCACGCCGTATGATCACACTAACACCTACTTCACAGGATACGCACATGTGAACCTGAGCGGAGTGGGATGCCCCGATTTAGGCTCGCTCCTCACCATAGCCACCACCGGCGACCTTGAACCGGATTACCGCAAATACGGATCATCGTGCACAAAAGAGAGCGCCGTACCAGGCTACTACACAAACCACCTCACCAAGTACGATATACTTACCGAGGTGACTGCCACGGACCGCACATCGGCCGAGCGCTATACATTTCCCGGCGGCAAAGGCAACATCCTCATAAATCTCGGACAGGGACTTACCAACGAGAGCGGAGCCACGGTACGCCGTGTAAGCGACACCGAAATAGAAGGTTCAAAACTGTTAGGCACATTCTGCTATAATCCGCAGAAAGTATTCCCCATATATTTCGTGATGCGTGTAAGCAAAAAACCATCCTCATCAGGGTACTGGAAAATGCAGCCCGAAATGACCGGCGTAGAGGCCCAGTGGACTCCCGACAATGGCACTTACAAGCTGTACACACAGTATGGCCGTGACCTGAGCGGCGATGACATAGGCTACTGGTTTACGTATGACAATCTGGCTCCCGGCGAGCAAGTGGAGATACGCATGGGCGTTTCGTTTGTATCCGTGGCCAACGCCCGACTGAACCTTGACACCGAGCAGCAGGATCTGACATTTGACCAGATACGCACACGTGCACACGACCGCTGGAACGCTGACTTGAGCCGCATAAGCGTAAGCGGCGGATCGGACCGTGACAAAGAGGTGTTCTACACCGGACTCTACCACGCACTCATCCACCCGAACCTGCTCAGCGATGTCAACGGACAGTACCCCGTAATGGAGGGATTTGAGGACGCCACCGTCAGCGACGGGCACAACCGCTACACCGTATTCTCACTGTGGGACACCTACCGAAACCTGCACCAGCTCATGACTATGGTGTACCCCGAGCGCCAGACTGATATGGTGCGCTCCATGGTGGACATGAGCAAGGAATGGGGCTGGCTTCCGAAATGGGAGCTGTATTCACGCGAAACATTCACCATGGAAGGCGACCCCGCCATACCTGTGATAGTAGATTCGTACCGCAAGGGCATAACCGACTTTGACATGGACGCCGCCTACGAAGCCATGAAGCGCTCCGCCACCACTCCCGGCGCACTCAACCCCATGCGTCCCGACATAGACCCGTACATAGAAAAAGGATATATACCTTTAGGCATGTATGCAGGCGATAACTCAGGCGACAATTCCGTATCGCACGCACTTGAGTACTATGTGGCCGATGCCGCTCTGGCATGGCTTGCCGAAGAGCGTGGCGACAAAGAATTTGCCAAGGAGCTGCGTAACCGTGCTGCCGGCTACAAAAACTATTATTCAAAGGAAAGCGGCACTCTGCGCCCCCTTAACCCTGACGGAACATTCCTTACTCCCTTTGACCCGCGTCAGGGCGAAAACTTTGAAAATGTACCCGGATTCCATGAGGGCAGCGCATGGAACTATACCTTCTTCGTACCACATGACGTAGACGGTCTCATCAAACTTATGGGCGGCAAAAAGAAATTCGTTGACAAGCTCCAGAAGGTATTTGATGAAGGGCTGTATGACCCCGCAAACGAACCGGACATAGCCTATCCATACCTGTTCAGCCGCATACCCGGAGAGGAATGGCGTACTCAGAAGGAAGTGAACCGATTACTTAACAAGCACTTCACCACGGAACCTGACGGCATACCGGGCAACGATGATACCGGCACCATGTCAACCTGGGCCGTATTCTCAATGATGGGACTGTACCCGGACTGCCCCGGCGAGCCACTCTATACTCTCACAGCACCTGCATTTGACTCTATAAGCATAGACAACGGAGCCGGTGGCCGGCTCAACATAGAAGTGGAACGCGAAAGCCCTGATGCCATATACATATCAGAAATGACCCTTGGCGGCAAACCGCTCAAAGACTATAGAATAACCCATGACCGCCTTATGAAGGGCGGCGACCTCAAATTCAAACTCACCAACAAACCCCGGAAATGAAACCAATCAAACTTCTTGCAATCACACCTCTGCTGGTAGCGGCATGTACACATACAGCCAATACAGTGTCAGAGTGTGACTACACTGACTTTGTGGACATGAAAATAGGTACCGGCGGACACGGCCATGTGTTCATGGGCGCCAGTGTGCCCTTCGGTATGGTACAGCTCGGCCCCACCAGCATCCCACAGGAATGGGACTGGGTAAGCGGCTACCATGACTCTGACTCCACCATAATAGGATTCTCACATACACACCTGTCAGGCACAGGCATAGGGGATCTGTTTGACATAACGGTAATGCCCGTGACAGGTGATGTGACTTATGCACGCGGCTCTGAGGACAAACCCGGCAGCGGACTGTGGAGCTACGGTGACCGGTCAAAGGAAGTGGCACGTCCGGGTTACTACTCCATCCCGCTCACACGCTATGGCATCAACGCCGAGCTTACCGCCACTAACCGCGTGGGTATGCACCGCTATACATTCCCCAAATCGGATTCTGCGGCCATAGTATTCGACCTCCAGAACGGCGGCTGCTGGGACCGCGCCATGGACACACGCATAGAAGCGCTGAATGACTCCACTATAGTAGGCCACCGTTTTTCACGCGGATGGGCTCCCGATCAGAAAGTGTACTTTGCAGCCCGGCTGAGTAAGCCGTTTACCTCGCTCACCCCTGCCGGACGTGACAGCATGTACGCACGCGCTTCATTTGCCACTGACTCGGCCGAGCAGGTGCTGATGAAAGTGGCCATATCGCCCGTGTCGGTAGAAGGTGCCATGGCCAACCTTGAGGCAGAGCTCCCGGGCTGGGACTTCGACGCCACTGCACAGGATGCCCGCAAGGCATGGAATACGGAACTTGCCCGCATAGATGTGAGCACTTCCGACACCACAGAACTGAAGAAATTCTACACCGGCCTGTTCCACACCATGATAGTACCGGCTACGTTCAGTGACGTGGACGGATCTTATCGCGGAGCCGACGGCGAAGTACGCAAGGACCAGTCACTGACCAACTACACCATATTCTCCCTGTGGGATACATATCGCGCAGCAATGCCCCTTATGGCCATAATAAATCCGGAACGCTACACTGACATGATAAACACCATGCTCCTGATTTCAGAGCAGCAGGGACGCCTGCCCGTATGGCACCTGTGGGGCAATGAAACCAACTGTATGGTAGGCAACCCCGGTATAATACCGGTGGCCGAAGCCATAGTGCACGCTCAGCCCGGAGTGGATCGTGACCGCGCGTATGCCGCCCTGCTGCGCACTGCCAATGACACCATACGCGGCCTCAACCTGCGCCGTGAGTACGGATTTATCCCCTCGGACAAGATGACCGAGTCAATAGCCTACGACATGGAGTATGCCATAGCTGATGCCGCAGTGGCCCGTGCCGCAGAAGCAATGGGCGATACGGCCAATGTGCGTGTATTTACCGAACGCAGCCACTCTTACCGCAACTACTTTGACCCCACTACCGGATTCATACGCGGACGCTTGGCCGACAAATCATGGCGCACGCCTTTTGATCCCACCTCATCAAATCATCGTGCCGATGACTACTGCGAGGGCAACGCATGGCAGTATACATGGCTCGTACCTCACGACATAGAGGGACTCCAAAATTGTTTCGGTTCAAGAGAAGCCGCTCTGGCTCGCCTTGACTCACTGTTCACCACCAGCTCAGAGCTCACCGGCGAACTCGTATCAAATGACATAACCGGCCTGATAGGTCAGTACGCTCACGGAAACGAGCCGAGCCACCACGTGATATACTTCTACACAATGATGGGTCAGCCTGACAAGGCCGCCGACCTCGTCCGTCAGGTGCTCGGCACTCTTTATCATGATGCTCCCGACGGACTGTCAGGCAACGAGGATGCCGGACAGATGTCGGCATGGTACATCCTGTCATCGCTCGGCTTCTATCAGGTAGAGCCTGCATCCGGACGCTTCTGGTTTGGCTCCCCGATATTTGACAAGGCATCAATACGCGTGCCGGGCGGTACATTTACCGTGACCACGGTAAACAATTCAAAGGACAACAAGTACATCCGTGGCGTAAAGCTCAACGGCAAGCCATATGACAAACTTTACATCACTTACGAGGACATAATGAAAGGCGGAGAACTCGAGCTGACCATGGCTGCGAAGTAAACCAAACCTCCATCACATCAACAATACCTTCGGGGCACCGTGGCTTTACAGTCCGGCGCCCCGAACTTTTTACATGCACATGGCGTTAGGAATGTAACCGTATCAACTATTGCACCATGTTTACAGAAGTAATACCCTCACATCTTGTAGCCTCATGGCTGCTACATAACATTGACAGGCTTCTGGACTTTGTAGGGCTGTCTCACGAGAAAGAAATTGAAGAGATTTTGTACGTGGCCATAATTGTGGCTGCGGCATTGTTCGTGGGCTGGCTTCTGCGATGCATAATCCTGTTTGCATCACGCAAATTTCTGGCTATAAAGGACACTGAGTTAGGCCGTCAGCTATTAGACCACCATATCCTGACACGGTGCTCGCACATAATACCGCCGCTTGTCATATTGGGGCTATTACCGTTTGCATTCACATCGGACTCAAAGCTTCTGCACCTGTTTACCAACGCCGTAATAATCTACTTCCTTATAGTGACGGGAATGGCCATAAACGCCGTGCTGAAATTCATATGGATGCGGTTCGATTCCAAAGCCAACAAGCAGAACCTGCCTCTGAAGGGAATACTTGACGTGGCCATAGGCGTAGTGTGGATTATAGTAGCTATAATAGGCGGATCGGTATTGCTGGGCAAGTCGCCCGCAAATCTACTGGCCGGACTCGGCGTATTTGCCACGGCACTGATGCTCGTGTTCAAGGACAGCATACTTGGATTCGTGGCAGGCATACAGCTTTCGCAGAACGACATGCTGCGAGTGGGCGACTGGATAGTGGTACCGTCCACCATAGCCAACGGCATATGCATAGATGTGACACTGACCACAGTCAAAGTACAGAACTGGGACAACACCATAGTGACTCTTCCACCTTATTCACTAATATCATCATCGTTCCAGAACTGGCGCGGGATGTCGGACAGCGGATACCGACTAATAAGCCGGTCAGTGTACGTAGACACTGATTCGGTTCAGCCTGCCACCCCTGAGCTCATACAGAGCATTAGCTCGCTCCCGGGCATGGAACAGTTCATTGATAAGGTGAAGAAGGACGGCCCGTTCTACGACCCGGCGTTGGCCTGCGTAAACGGCTCCACCGCTACCAACCTCGGACTACTGCGTGCATACATGTGCGCCTATCTTTTAGCTCATCCTCTGATAGGGAAAGACCAGCAGATATTAGTACGGATCATGACGCCGGAGCCAAGCGGAATGCCGCTTCAGATTTATTGCTACACCACCACGGCATGGACTGCATATGAAGCCGTACAGAGTGAGATATTCGAGCATCTTGCCTCAGTGGCTCCGAAATTCGGCATACGCATATTCAATGCTCCTTCAGGGCTTGACCTCAAGGACGGTCTTGACAAAGTGGCCGAAACAGCATCAGCATCTGCCCCCGTTGCGGTACAAGCCTCCTCCAACCCCTCGGCCGGTACTCCGTCACCGGCTTGAGTGGACTAAATACTTTTTCTCCGGTCCGGCATGGATGCTTCAAGGCATCCCGCCGGACTCTTTTTTTGCCGGACTGAAAACTAATTGCTATTTTTGCCCTATGAGATTATTCTTAACCATAGCTTCCGTAATGCTTCTCGTGGCATGCAGCCATACGCCCGACGACGCCGAGCAGATAATGACCTCAGTGACATCATATCCGGCCCGCCTTCCGGGGCACAAACTATGGGGCATGGCCGACGGCTCCGGGAAATTTCTGATAGCCGATGCTTTCGAGTCAATGCCCACGGCGGCTACCGATGGAATATTTGCCGTGTACACCGATACAGGTATCAGCATATACGCTATTTCCGGCCCCGGGAGCTACAAGGCAATACGCAGCGGAGTGCGCTATGCCGGAGCTTTTGCCGAGGGGGTTGCCCCGATAGCGCCGGCCGACGGCCCCATTGAAGTAATTGACACCAATGGGGACACGGTATTCACACTTTCGGACATAGACGGGCATAACTTCACCGCATGTTTGGCCTTCTATTCCTGCGGTGTACTCCCCGTACGTGAAATAGGCACTGAGCTTTGGGGCGCCATAAATACCTCAGGACAGTTAGCAGTGCAGCCTCGTTATGAAACGCTCACACAGTTCAGTTCAGGATATGCCATAGGTACCCGTCATGAGCATGACGGCATTCCGGTAACGGTAATCATAGCCGCTGACGGCACCGAACGAGCCAGAATACCGCAGGATTATACCGTGACAGGCTCCATGTTCAGCCATGGGCTTATAGCGCTGCGCCACAAGGACACTCGCAGATGCGCTGTGGCCGACACTCGCGGGCGCATCACGGAGTTGCCTCCTGAAGCCGTTCGCCTTGGAGCCTCTGTAACTGACGGAGTTTCATTCATGGGCTCATCACACAGGTGGGGTATAATGAACACGGACGGGGGTGTGATGGTAAAAGCCGAATATTTCGGCATTCATCCGCTTGACTGCAATCCCCGTATATGGTGCGAACGCCCCGGCGGAATAACCGTAATGTACACTGACGGCATAGAGCCCAAGGCTCTTGACGGCTATAGCACTATAGCCTACATACCGTCACAGCAGGTATATATAGCCACGAATACCGCCGGGAGTACAGTACACTTGTTTGACAAAGATTTTAACCGCATCCCTGATGTAGAATATGCCGAAGCGTCGTTACGTCTATCGCTTTCCGACATCATTCTTTCAGACCGCGCCGAAGATCATCCTGAGTTCAACACCTCACGCCCGGATGAGGACTACCCTTCGTGGATGGAACACGAGGAAGAATCCGAATCGGACTACGAACCTGTAATGCCCGCACAATGATTCTGATAGCAGACAGTGGGAGCACAAAGATAAGATGGGCAGCTATAAGCCATGAAGCCCTTACACCCATTACGTTTACATCAGCCGGAATCAATCCGGCAATAATGACAACGGCCGATATTCAGGCCGCACTCAGCTCCGCACTATCATCCAACATACAGGAAGTGCCCGAACACATATATTATTATGGTGCCGGATGTGCCACGCCGGAGCTGTGTACGGTTATGGCAAGGCTCCTGTCCGAAGCAAGCGGCACTGACCTATGTAATATAAATGTGTACTCGGACATGACAGGCGCCGCCCGGGCGCTGTGCGCCGATGAAGCGGGAATAGTGTGCATACTCGGCACTGGATCCAACAGCTGCTACTATGACGGTACTACTGTGACTGACAACGTATCACCGTTAGGCTACATATTAGGCGATGAAGGCTCCGGAGCCGTGTTAGGACGAACCCTTTTGGGCAACGTATTCAAGCGTCAGCTGCCTGACGATATAATAGCCGCGTTTCATAGGGCATATCCGGAACTGACTGTGGCATCACTGATTGAGAACGTGTACAGGCGTCCGGCTCCCAACCGGTTTCTGGCTTCGTTCACGCCCTTTATTGCAGAGCATATGGCTCATCCGGCAATGCACGCTATGCTGCTTGACGCATTCACCGCATTTTTGCGGCGCAATGTGCAGCTATACCCCCATGCGCATAACGTACCCATACACTTTACGGGATCTGTGGCGGCCGTATTCGCTTCCATACTGCGCGAGGCCATAGACTGTACCGAAGGCTTGGCCTTAGGCAAAATAGCCGCTGACCCTATGCCCGGACTCATTGAATATCACAAAAATAAAACAAATAATCCTGCCAAATGAAAGCCACCAATCCACCCACATTAGAGCTTATAATGGTCACAATATCCGGTGAGGACCATCCCGGGGTAACTGCGGCCATATCCGAAATCCTTGCCAACAACGATGCCCAGATCCTGGATATAGGCCAAACGGACATCCATCATAATCTGACATTGGGCATACTCATAAAGACTGACAGCTCACGCTCAGGCGAGATAATGAAGGATCTGCTGTTCAAAGCTTACGAACTGAATGTGCGCGTACGCTTCAACCCCATAGAGGTAGCCGACTACGAACGCTGGGTGGGCCAGCAGGGCAAAAACCGCTGGATTATAACCATGCTCGGACGCAAGCTCACCGCCAGCCACATAGCAGGTGTGAGCCGCATAATATCTGACCAGGGCATGAACATTGACAGCACAAACCGCCTTACAGGGCGCATGCCGCTGCATGAACAGGAAGAGGCACTGAGCAAATCGTGCGTAGAGTTCTCGGTAAGAGGCAATCCGGCCGACTATACCGCCATGCAGCAGGCATTCATGCAGCTGACCAAGAAAGAAGAGGTGGACATATCACTTCAGGAAGACACCATGTACCGCCGCAGCCGCCGATTAGTATGTTTCGATATGGACTCCACACTCATACAGACCGAGGTCATAGACGAACTGGCTGACCGTGCCGGAGTAGGCCCACAGGTACGTGCCATAACCGAAAGCGCCATGCGTGGCGAGATAGACTTCAATGAAAGTTTCAAGCGCCGCGTAGCCCTGCTGAAGGGATTAGATGAAAGCGTGATGCGTGAAATAGCCGAGAATCTGCCCATAACCGAAGGCGTAGAGCGCATGATGACCGTGCTGAAACGCACCGGCTACAAGACAGCCATACTGTCAGGCGGATTCACTTATTTCGGCAACTATCTGAAACAGCGTTATGGATTCGACTACGTTTATGCCAACGAACTTGAGATAGAGGACGGCAAGCTCACCGGACGCTATGTAGGCGAAATAGTGGACGGGCGCCGTAAAGCCGAGCTGCTCAAACTCATAGCCCAGGTAGAGAATCTGAATATCAAGCAGACCATAGCCGTAGGTGACGGTGCCAATGACCTGCCCATGCTTGCCACCGCCGGCTTAGGGATAGCATTCCACGCCAAGCCCAAGGTCAAGGCCACGGCTGAGCAGTCGCTCTCCACCATAGGCCTTGACGGCATACTTTATTTCATAGGATTCAAGGACTCGTTTATTCAGTAACCGCTCCGTCAGGGCGGAAATGCGTCATAACCCGTGCCGGAGCCCTTCCGGCACGGTATTCTGCTGCCATAAAGCCCATATATGGGGCCACATGGCGGAAATATGCACGGTAGCCGCCGCACAGGTAATTGAGGCCGCGCTTACCATCAAGAGGATCCACGGCGAAACGGTTTTTAGGACACTCCCCGTGGCACGCTTTCAGGTAGCTACATTGGCGGCAACTTGCAGTGAGAGCATCGCGCTTAGCCTCGCCAAACAGAAGCTGACGCTCCGACCCCATCATTTCAAGCAAAGAGGAGGTATGGATATTGCCAAGCTTGTGGTGCGGAAACGCGAAGTGGTCACACTGATACACATCGCCATTATGCTCCATCATGCCGGCATGGCCGCATGTTTCAGCCATAGTGCACAGCCCGGGCTGCACCCCTACCCATCCGGCAAGAGTGGCATCAAATATCTGCACAAACACCCGGCCCACATCTTCCTTCACCCATTCATCAAACACACCGCACAGAAATGCGCCCCATTGGCCGGGAGTGATGGAATGATGCGTCAGCTCTCCCTCCTCCTCTACCGAGGCAAGCGTGCCGTCAGGCTTACGCCGCTCCACTATGGGGGTAAACTGTATAAATCTACATCCTATTTCCTTGAAAAACCTATAGAACTCCACCGGATAGTCAGCATTGTAATCGTTGACCACAGCCAGAGCGTTCCACTCCACACCATGACGCTGAAGCAGCCTTATGCCGCGCATCACATTACGGAACGTGGGCTTGTCACCGCTCGTGCGTCGGTACTCATCGTGAAACTCCTGCGGGCCATCAATGGACACCCCTACCAGCCAGTCATTCTCCTTAAGGAAAAGGCACCACTCATCAGTAAGCAGCGTGGCATTGGTCTGTAGGCTGTTCACTACTGTGCGCCCGCGAGCATAGCGTTTCTGAAGCTCCACCACTTTACGGTAAAATGCCAGGGGTCTTATAGTGGCCTCGCCGCCATGCCATGTGAAGCACACTTCGGGCGTGGTCTGCGCAGCCATATACTGCTTTATATATTCTTCAAGGGTGGCCTCGCTCATAAACTGCTTGGGTGTCTGCGAGCCAAGCACCTTGCCTTTTTCCAGATAGTAACAATATTCACATGCCAGATTACAGGCCGAGCCTACGGGCTTAGCCATGACATACATCACCCTTGAAAAAGGGTTTTCAAGCATATTTTCAGCCATAGTTTCACTTTCAGTACATACAAAAGTAATAAAAAACCTGTATATTTGCACAAAATCAAAACAGCAATGAGAAAAACCATAATCACCTTCATCGTGGCTGCCGCAGCTATAGCTTCAGGCACGTCACTCCGGGCATACGCCCCCGCACAGACTCAGCAGCACACATGCTGTGCAAGCAACGGATGTAAAATAAATTTTGACACCGTCTATGCATCATCACGTTACGGCACCATAGGCGAACTGAGCGTACCCTCGCGCTACATAGCATCGCCAGCCAAAATCACCGTGGCACTTCCCGAAGGATATAATCCGGCCGACACTGCTTACCGCTATCCCGTGGTATACCTGCTCAATGGCCACGGAGGCAACAACCGCTCCTGGAGCACCGTAACGGCCATTGACAGCCTTGCATCTAAATACAGCATGATAATAGTTTGCCCGGACGGCCGCAACAGCTGGTACTGGGATTCGCCCATCGACCCGAACATGCAGATGGAAAGCTATATCATAAAGGAGCTGATACCATACGTTGACTCCGTGTTCAACACTCGCGCTGACCGCTCCGGCCGGGCCATAACCGGATTCAGCATGGGAGGTCACGGCGGTCTGTGGCTTGGATTCCGACACACGGATCTGTTCGGCAGCTGTGGCGCCACAAGCGGCGGCGTAGACATCCGTCCGTTCCCCAAGCGCTGGAACATGGCTGACCGGCTTGGAGCCAAAGAAGAAAATCCCACGCGCTGGGATGAGTATACCGTAATGACCATAGCTCCCAACGTGAAAAACGGCGAACAGAACATAATATTTGACTGTGGCACAGAGGACTTCTTCTTCAAGGTTAACAACGCCCTTGACAGCACGCTAACGGCCAACGGTATTGAACACGTGTACCTCACATCGCCCGGCATACACAACGGCGCCTACTGGAAGCGTTCCATTGGCCCACAGCTTGAATTCTTCCACAAGGCATTCACCCGCTGACAAACTCCCATACATACATTATAAAAGGAGCGGGGTTCTCTGAACGTCCCGCTCCTTTTATTTGAAATATGCCGCTATAATTACCAGCGCTGGTAGTGGACGTTGTCGGTGTTCCATTTGTCCTTTGGTGTGGGGCTTTCGGCAGGATAGCCCAAAGCCACTATGCACAGAGGCTTGACATACGAGGGCAGCTCCAGCACTCGCGACACGTCCGGTATACGGTCAGGCATAGGATATACACCGCACCATACGGCGCCGAGGCCATAGGCGTGAGCGGCAAGCAGGATATTTTCAGTAGCTGCCGAGCAGTCCTGTACCCAATATTCCTGACCGGGTCCTTCAATGGCGCGCTGCATATCGCCACACACTATTATGGCGGCAGTGGCCGTAGCCAAATTAGAGTGAGGATGCACAGCCATGAGCGAGTCAAGCACCTCACGCTCCGTAACAGCCACAAAAGCCCACGGCTGCTTGTTCATGGCCGTAGGAGCCGCCATACCGGCCTTCAAAAGGGCGTCAAGCGTGTCACGGCTCACTTTGCGGTCAGTAAACTTGCGTATGCTGGTGCGCGTCATTATATTCTCTATTACGGCTTCAGTATTGCCCACCGTTTTCTCCGATGTATCGGCTGCACCCGTACATCCGGTGAGCAAAGCCGCAGAGGCTGCGGCCAAAAGTATGGATTTATTCATGTATAATGATATATTTTTCAATGCAAATATAGCCCACGGCTCTTTCATTTAGAAATTAAATAACCGTATAATGCCCTTACCCGGGT